>NZ_PSZL01000002.1:0-340669 GCF_002964915.1 Apibacter sp. wkB309 | reverse complement strand
TTAATATAATTGGCCGTAAGCGTTTACAAATTTATATAAAATCCCATTAAGATATTTAGGGTGGTTATAGCGGTAGGGCTCACCTGTTCCCATTTCGAACACAGAAGTTAAGCCTACTTGCGCTGATGGTACTGCAAACGCGGGAGAGTAGGTAGCCGCCGGTTTTTTAAAAAAGAAAGCTTTGTATAGGTAATATACAAGGCTTTTTTTGTTTTTGTTTGGAGTGGTTTGGTATACTCATCGACGTTATTAAAAACAATCTCAATCCCGATAAGGACCTTCTTATTTAAAAATAGTAAATCTAAATAGTTTTTGAAATCATAAATTAATGAAATAGGTTTTATTGATTCTATTTCTTTTGTAACTAATTTTTCGATGTTTTTTTTAGCTTATAGTATTTAAATTTCATAATACAATAACTACTACTTAAAAGTAATTATCTAATGAATTAAATAATTAATAATAAATTAATCTGATTAGAAAATTATTTTACGTGATAGTTCGTAGTAAATATTTATACCAATTAGTTTAATAAATCATTAAAAAAATACGTCTTTATATTTATTGTTAGTAATTATAGCTTAAAATTATTTCATTATTAAGTAAAAAAAATTTAAGATAATAAAATAAATAAGCTCTATTTTTTATTCAAAAATTATATTATTTTTAAGATTATTGCTTATACTTCTATTTGATTTTAGGAATTTTTAGTATTTTTGATAGTAAAAAATCAATTAAAAAATATAAATAATTGATTTTTAAGCATTTATGAATTTAAAACGATTAATACTACTAACAGTGATAATAATATGAATGACAATATCCAAAAAAATAAAGAACTTACTTTAGAAGAAATTCATAATTTTCGCGGAAAATATCCAAAACAGCTAATATATCTATTTTTGATTGAAATGTGGGAACGTTTCTGCTTCTACGGTATGAGAGGAGTTCTTACAATTTTTATGGTCGGTCAATTAGGAGTTACTGATAAAGATTCTAACCTTAAATACGGAGCAATACAAGCATTTATTTATGCTTTTACTTTTATTGGGGGGATATTGGCAGATAAAATATTAGGATTTAAAAAATCTCTTTTCATTGGAGGTTTAACCATGGTTTTAGGTAATTTAATTATCGCTTATTCTCCACATGATTTTTTTTATTTTGGAATAACATTATCAATAATTGGAACCGGGTTTTTTAAGCCTAACATTTCCACAATGGTTGGAGATTTATACAGTGAAAAAGATCCACGAAGAGATGCAGGATTCGGGCTTTTTTATTCGGGTATAAATTTAGGAGCCTTGTTTGGTGGGGTTTTATGTGTTTATTTAGGAAAATATCATTCCTGGAATTTATGCTTTTTAGCCGCAGCGATAGTAATGCTAATAGGTATTTTAATCTTCCTAGCAACCAAAAAATATTTAGGTCCTATTGGTGACTCACCATTGATAGATATGAAACCTTCAACCAGGAGAACACGTGAGATGTTTGTGTACTTAGGAGTATTGTTATGCGTACCTATTATTTATGCCATGATACATAATACTCGATATACCGATTATTTTATGTATACCATTGGTCCGTTGGCAATAGCTTTGTTTATTATAGAACTTATTAAAATAAAAAGCGCACAAATAAGAAAAAAACTTGTTGCAGCGATGATTTTAATTATTTTTTCAATACTTTTTTTTGCATTTTTTGAACAAAGTGGAGGAGCTCTGGCTATTTTTGCCGAAGGAAACCTAAGTCATAAATTACTGTTTTTTAATATTGACCCCAATATTGTAAATAATAGCTCCAATGCTTTATTTGTAATAATCTTAAGTCCTTTGTTTGGATTATTATGGCTATGGTTGGCAAAAATAAAATTAGAACCCAATACGGTAATAAAATTTGGATTGGGATTTTTATTTCTTTCCGGCTCTTTTTATATTTTATATAGTACAAGATATTTTGCCGATTCCAACGGAATGACATCTTTAAATATCTTTACTATAGCCTATTTGGTTATGACGTTCGCAGAACTTTGTTTATCTCCGGTAGGCTTATCTATAGTTACCAAATTATCTCCCAAAAATTTATCAGGAATGATGATGGGAATGTGGTTCTTAGCCAGTTCTTATGCACAATATGTAGCAGGTCTTTTAGGGGCAGAAATGTCTTCTCCGGATGAAAATGCATCTTTAGTAACTAAATTATATTCATATACTACAGGATTCGGACAATTGGCCAATTATGCATTAATTACCGGTATTGCTTTAATTCTATTTTCTCCTTTGATAAGGAAATTAATGCAAGAAGTTAAATAATAATAATAATAAGTAAAACTAAGTATAAATTATATTATGACAGAAACTCAAGTTAAAAAAGGGCATCCTAAAGGGTTATACCTACTGTTTTTAACAGAAATGTGGGAACGATTTTCGTATTATGGGATGAGAGGAATTTTAATACTATATCTTACAAAATCTTATTTAGAAGGAGGTTTAGGTATAGATGCTCAAACAGCCAGCTTAATATATGGTTTCTTTACGGGGTTTGTTTATTTTACTCCATTAATTGGAGGATGGTTGGCAGATAAATATTTAGGGCAAAGACATTCCATTACAATAGGAGGAATTATAATGATGTGTGGGCAACTGGCATTATTTTCATTAAATACCCAAAGTGGACTGTATGTAGGGTTATTCCTTCTAATTATAGGAAATGGATTTTTTAAACCCAATATATCAACTTTGGTAGGTGGTTTATATGCAGATGGCGATCCTAAAAGAGACTCAGCATTTTCTATTTTTTATATGGGCATAAATTTAGGAGCATTGATTGCTCCCATTATTGTAGGAATATTAACCGATGATATTTTCTCTACAAGAGATGCCGCAGGAAAAATAATATCATATGGGTATAAATATGGTTTCCTTGCAGCTGCAGTCGGAATGTTTTTTGGACAAATTACCTATAATACGTTGGCGAAAAAATATTTAGGAGATCTAGGGTTGAAACCTCAAGGAAAAGTCACCAAAAACGATACGAATAGTGATGTTGATCCAAACGTTCCACTAACTAAGAATGAAAAACAAAGAGTTGCTGTTATATTTATTTATTTCTTTTTTGCTATTTTCTTTTTTGCAGGATTTGAGCAAGCCGGTTCATCTTTATCATTGTATACAGATAAATTTATCGACAGAAATGTAAACTTGCCTTTTATTGGAGAATACAATATACCCACTTCATTATTCCAATCGGTAAATCCATTTTTTATAGTAGTTTTAGCTCCAATCTTTGCATATTTTTGGAATACTAAATTAGGGCAGAAACTAACAACTCCGTTAAAAATGGGATTAGGAATGATAATTTTAGGAGTTGGATTTTTCTTTATGTTAGGAGCAGTTGCAGAACGAGGGGGCGATATAGCCGATGTTACCATTAAAGCGAGTATATGGTGGTTAATTTTAACGTATCTTGTTCATACCATAGGGGAATTATGTTTATCGCCTGTCGGACTTTCCGTAGTAACAAAATTGGCACCTCCTAAATTAGCATCTCTATTAATGGGAGTATGGCTAATGGCATCCTTTATTGCGAATATAGTAGGAGGCTTTTTAGCTTCTACAGTCGAAACATTAGGAGCAGGTAAAATATTTTTATATATTTCATTATTTGTAATCATTTGTGGAGTATTGATGATCGCATTAAATAAAGTACTAGTAAAAATGATGCATGGAGTAAGATAAGATTAAAAATAATTAAAAAATTATATCACTAAAGCATATTCTTTATTTAAATTAGTATAAATGAATATGCTTTAGTTGTTTATGGAATGTTTATTAAATCATTAGATATATTCATATAAAAATAAATTCATGAAAATAAAATGAATGTACCTATACAAACTTTTCAATTTCCGGGCTTACAAACAGATCAAGTTCTTCATATAAAGAGAGAAGATCTGATTCATCCCGTCATTTCAGGAAATAAATTTTGGAAATTAAAATATAATATTCAAAAAGCTAAAGAATTAGGAAAGAAAATATTGGTAACTTTTGGCGGAGCAATGTCTAACCATATTGTAGCCTGTGCGGCAGCAGCTAATGAGAATGGTTTCCAATCTATAGGTATAATTCGAGGAGAAGAAATTGTTGATAAATGGAAAGATAATTTAACACTAACAGAAGCTTCCGCTTATGGCATGGAATTTATTTTTGTACCTAGGCATGAATATAGATTAAAAGAACAGTCGAGTTATATACAGAATATACTTAATACCATTCCTAATCATTATTTAGTACCTGAGGGCGGAACAAATTCATTGGCTGTAAAAGGAGCAGCAGAAATACTATCAGAAAAAACCTCTTCTTATGACATAATTACTTCTGCAATGGGTACCGGAGGAACTGTTTCGGGATTATCTGTAGGAGCACTTCCTCACCAACAAATAATCGGATTTCCGGTATTAAAAAACGCTCATTTTTTAGTTAAAGAATTATTAAAACATACTAACAAAGAAAATTTTATAGTAAATTTGGAGTACCACTTTGGAGGATACGCTAAAATTACGACCGAATTAATCGATTTTATTAACGAATTTTATTATCTCAATCATATTCCCCTTGATCCTATATATACAGGAAAAATGATGTTCGGATTAAGAGACATGATAAAAAAGGGGCAAATCCATAAGGACAAAAAAATTTTAGCAATACACACAGGAGGTTTACAAGGAATTAAAGAAATGAATAAGTACTTAAAGAAGAAAAATAAACCTATAATTGTAACATGAAAAAATTTGGAATATTTCTAATAGCGATAGTTTTAGGAAATTTCATTCTGGCTCAAGAATCTGTAAAAAAAGATGAATTATACATTCAAACTTATGCTAAAATTGCGGTAGAAGAAATGGAAATGTATCAAATTCCTGCAAGTATTACCTTAGCACAAGGAATTTTAGAAACAGGTAACGGGCAGAGTATTTTAGCACAGGTAGGAAATAATCATTTTGGCATTAAATGTAAAAATGATTGGACCGGAGGGAGAATGTATCATGATGATGATGCCAGAGGAGAATGTTTTAGAAAATATACCTCTGCAAAAGAATCTTACAGAGACCATTCTTTATTTTTAGCAGAAAGACCCTATTATAAAAAACTGTTTCAATTAGATAGAAAAGATTATAAAGCATGGGCACATGGTTTAAGAAAAGCAGGATATGCTACTAATCCCAAGTACGCATATATGTTAATCAATTTAATTGAAAGATATAAATTATACCAGTTTGATTCTTTAACCTCTGATAATGTAGATAAAAAGTTAGCAGAGTTATATCCGGATACATATAAATCCAATAATAGTATTGAAAAGGTAGATGAATCATCAATTTTGTTGGCAGATGCTAATACAAAAACAGTAAAAATTGATATTCCCCAAAAAACAACTCCGGTTAAAGTAACGGATAAAAAAGTAGAAAATGTAAAGAAAATTGCTGTCGTTAAAACCAATAATTTTGAATTCCCTAGCTCTAGAATTAGAATTCATCCCAATGGAAAAGTAAGATATATTATATTAAGGAAAGGAGATACGTTGGAAGATATTTCAAAAGCCTATCACATCTCATTAAATCAATTAAAATCTTATAATGATTTACTCTTTCAAGATAGTTTAGTAATTAACCAAAAAATCTTTTTAGATCCTAAAAAGAAAAAAGGAATCAACAAAGAACATATTGTAAAGGAAGGAGAGAAAATGTACGATATAGCCCAAGAAAATGGTATTTCTTTAATTGAATTATACAAAAGAAATTTAATGTTTCCGGGAGATGAGCCTAAACAAGGAGATAGAATTTTATTAAAAGGGAGAAAAAGTTAAAATAGGGTTGGTAGATGTTATTTAAAAGAAGTAAGGCTTTATTTCAAGAGGCACAACAATATATACCCGGAGGAGTAAATTCGCCCGTAAGAGCATTTAAATCTGTCGGAGGAGTTCCTGTTTTTATGAAATCGGCAAAAGGGGCATATCTTACAGATGAAGACGGAAACACATATATAGATTATATAAACTCATGGGGCCCTATGATTCTAGGTCATAATCATCCCCAAGTAGTAGAAGCAGTAAAAGAGCAAATGAAAAATGGGTTTTCATTTGGAACTCCTACGGAATTAGAAACAGAAATTGCTAAATTGATTACCTCTTCTGTGCCTTCTATTGATAAAATAAGAATGGTTAATTCAGGTACGGAAGCCTGTATGTCTGCAATTCGATTAGCAAGAGGTTTTACATCAAGAAATAAATTTATTAAGTTTGAAGGGTGCTATCATGGACATTCCGACTCCTTTCTTATAAAAGCCGGAAGTGGTGCTGTTACCTTTGGAAATCCTAATAGTCCGGGGGTAACGGAAGGAACGGCAAAGGATACTTTGTTGGCTAAATATAACGATATCGAATCTGTAAAATCTGTTTTCGAAAAGAATAAGGGCGAAATTGCAGCAGTTATACTAGAACCTATAGCAGGTAATATGGGATGTATATCTCCTAAAGGAGATTTTCTTGTTAAGTTAAAGCAACTATGTGAAGAGAATCAGTCATTACTGATTTTTGACGAAGTCATGACAGGTTTTCGAGCAAAGATGGGGGGAGCTCAAGAGTTTTTTAACATTCAGGCAGATATAGTAACTTATGGTAAAATTATTGGAGGTGGAATGCCCGTCGGAGCATTTGCCGCTCGAAAGGAAATAATGGATTGTTTATCTCCGGTTGGTAAGGTTTATCAAGCGGGAACTTTATCCGGAAATCCAATTGCTATGAGGGCCGGATATACAACCTTATCCCTACTGAAAGATGATTTAGATATTTTCCATAGAATTACACAAACTACAAAAATCCTATCCGATGAATTAAGAACTATTTTTAAAAACGCCGGTATACCCATATGTATTAATCAATGTTCATCGATGATGACCGTATTTTTTGGTATATCAGAAGTTTCAAACTTTGATGATGCAACAAAAGCTGATCATGAAATGTTTAACAAATATTTTCATTATCTACTAAACCACGGAATATATTTGCCGCCTTCAGGTTATGAAACATGGTTTATTTCTGATTGTATAAAAGATATTGAAATTGAAAAAACATTGGATTATACAAAAAAATTTATATCATCTCTTTGATTGGAAAATAATAAATTACTTTGTATAGTGTATTTTCTTTTTATATAGAAGAAATGGTATATTAAAATTCGAAACTTTCAAGTAGCTCTAATTCAGTTTTAAAGGACAAAACTCGGGTTCCAAACTTATGAAATAATAATTGAGCAAATCGATCGGAATGGTTTTTATAATAGTCTTCTAAATCTTTTTTGTTAGCGGCATAATATTGGAGAGAATAGGTACTTCCTGATTCATCCGGATGAGAAATAACTTTTGAAAATATAACCTTAGTAAATATTTGAATTTCATACATTTCAGGGATTAAAGTATTTTTAACCCAATCGATCCATTCCTTTTCTAAAGGATATTCAACGTGAAAACTTTCTGAATATATAATCATTTCATTAAAACATTAATTAATAGCATAATCCACTGAGTATCCGAACATACCCTTTTCTTTAATCATATCGGCGACTTCATTGGGCATATTAATTTCCCAACCGTTTTTACCGGAAGCAATCTGAGTAAGAATTTGCTTTCCATAAATTCTGAGATAGGATTCATTATAATCTTTAATATCTACAATTCTCTTATTTTTTTTGAAATATTTGTATAAATCTTTAAGGCTTTCATTAACTTTTAAATTTTCAGAATTGAGAAACTGTCCTGTTTCTTGATCAACATAAGGATAAAGATAAATTCGCATATGCTGCTTAAACAGCTTTCCAAAAGCTTCCATAATACCACCGCTTAAGTGGTTATAATATCCTTCTTTAAAAATGTCCAATAAATTATTAACGCCCATTGAAATACCGATTCGTTCCGTAGTAAATCTGCTGAAATAATCTACTAAACGATAATATTCGGAAAAATTAGAAATTAAAACAGTATATCCTAATTTTCCTAAAACATCCGCCCGATCTAGAAAATCTTGTTCATTGATCTCTCCGGAAGCAAGCAGGTTAGATAAAGTAATTTCAAATAGTACCTTAGTATTTTCTTTATTTACCTTTTTTTCATTCATAAACATTTTCAATCCTTGATTACACATATCAATGTTTACATGGGTAACCGGACGGAAACTTCCTCTTAAAGCGAAAATATTTTTATTATATAATTCATCCGCGGGAAGAACATTTTTTCCGTTAGGCTCAAAAACAGCTGCATCCGCCATTCCGTTTTTAACTAACTGTAAGCTCATTAAACGATTGTCCACAGCAGCATAATCCGGTCCGCTGAAATTAATCATATCAATTTCAATCTGATCGGTGCTGAGTTCATCATAAAGAGATGAAATTATTTTTTTGGGATTATCGCTGTAAAAAAAAGAACCATAGATTAAATTTACTCCTAAAATGCCTAAGGTTTCCTGTTGTAATTTAGTGTCGTTTTCATGGAAACGAACATGTAAAATAATTTCATTATACGGTTCTAATTCGTGTAATTGAAATCGGATTCCAACCCAACCATGCCCTTTAAAAGTTTTATTAAAATTGATGGTAGTAACTGTGTTGGCATAAGAAAAAAATTTTCTGCCTGAACAATTGCTTCTATCGATTCGTTCCTCAATTAATTCAATTTCATGGTCAAGCATTTTATGCAATCGTGCTTGAGAAACATATCTATTATCCGGTTCTTTTCCATAAATAGAATCACTTACTTCTTTATCATAGGCAGAAATTGCTTTGGCAATAGTTTTAGAAGCTGCGCCCGCTCTAAAAAAATAGCGTACGGTTTCCTGACCTGCTCCTATTTCAGAAAAAGTCCCATAAATGTCTTTGTTTAAATTAATCTGAAGAGCTTTTTGCCTAGGGGTTAGTACTTGTTTATGAGAGAGCATATTTTCAACTTTTGTTCGTAAATTTACAAAAATTATGGTACTACAAAAAAGTAATATAACATTCTTAGGGACAGGAACTTCTCAAGGAATTCCGGTAATAGGTTCAAATGATCCGGTATGTAAGTCTCAAGATGTAAAAGATAAAAGATTACGGACTTCTGCACTGGTTCAATATAAAGGATTGGATTTATTAATTGACTGCGGTCCTGATTTCAGACAGCAAATGTTGCGAGAAAATAAATCCAATGTAGATGCCGTATTAATAACGCATGAACACACAGACCATATTGGAGGATTAGATGATTTACGTCCCATCAATTTTTTGAAAGGACATGATATTCCTATTTTTGGAAAGGAAAGGGTATTAGAAGATATAAAAAGAAGATTTTCTTATGCTTTTGCAGAAGTGAAATATCCGGGTGCTCCCGGTTTTGAATTACATTCAGTGAATGGTGATATCTCTTTTCAAAATGTTTCTATTCAGTCCATACATATTTTACACGGTAAGTTGCCCATTTTAGGATATAAAATAGGGGGATTATCATATATCACTGATGCTTCCTCCATTTCTGAAGAAGAAATAGAAAAAATTAAATTTTCAGAAGTATTAGTTATCAATGCTTTAAGAAAGGAAGCTCATGCTTCCCATTTTACTTTGTTTGATGCATTGGAAATCATTGAGAAAGTTAAGCCTAAAAAGGCTTATTTAACACACATCAGCTATCAATTAGGGTTTCATGAAGAGGTGGAAAAAACATTGCCTAATCATGTTTTTTTAGCTTATGACGGATTGAAAGTTGAATTTTAATAAGAATGCATATTTTTTTACTAAAAATCATATTTTATAATAAATAAATGACATTATTTAGATATATTTTAATTTATAAATTTAATTAAATGTATATTCCTCAATTTTGTACTTTTGCAATACTTACAATTATAATATTAAATGAACAATAGATCAGTATATGTAGCGGCTACATGTCCTTATAGCGGAAAATCTTTAATTAGCTTGGGGATATTGCAAATGGTAATGAGAAGAACACCGAATATTGGTTATTTTCGTCCTATTATTGATGATTTAGATGATGGGATAAAAGATAACCATATTGAAACTATGATTTCTTATTTTAATCTTAATCAGAGTTATGAAGATGCGTACGCTTTTACTAAAAGTGAAATTATTGATCTTCAAAATAGTGGCAGATTAAATGAGGCATACGATAGTATTATTCAAAAGTATAAAGCATTAGAAGATAGATTTGACTTTGTACTAATTGATGGTACTGATATATCAGCAGGAAGTACTTCATTAGAATATGATTTAAATGTTATCATTGCTAAATCATTAAATATTCCGGTTGTTCTTGTTGTAAAAGATTCATTTAAAAATTCACACGATTTAGCTAAAAATATAAGTCTGGAATTAAACAATTTTTTAAAGAAGGATAATAAAGTTATTGCGGTAATTGTTAATAAATGTGATAAAGATATAGAAGAAGTTATTACTAAAAGTAAGAAACGCATTGGTGATTCCGTTTTATTATCTATAATTCCTAACGATAAACCTTTAAGCTTTCCTACACTAAAAGAAGTGGCTGATGTTTTAGGAGCTAAAGTACTTCATGGAAGTGAAAATTTAAATCGATCCATCACTAAGTTTATGATTGGAGGTATGTTACTATCTCAATTCATTAACTATGTTGAAGAAGATTGCGTTGTAATACTTCCCGGTGATCGATCCGATTTAATCGTTGGAACTTTACTTTCCAACTTATCTAATTTTAAAAGAATTTCAGGAATAATACTAACTGCAGGAATAGGTCCTGATGCTTCAATTATGAAAATGATTGATGGATCGAGTGTAAACATGCCTATTATGCTTGTTGATATGGGAACATTTGAAGCAGCAACAGCTATTGATAATATTAAATCAACAATTTATCCTGAAAACACGGCAAAAATTAAACGTAATATTGACCTGTTTGAACAATATGTAGATGTGCCGGAGCTTGATAAGAGGATTTCTTCATTTAAAATTGAAGGAATTACCCCAAGAATGTTCCAGTATAATTTATTGAAAGAAGCAAAAGCAGCCCACAAACATATAGTTTTACCGGAAGGAGGAGATGAGAGAATTCTACGCGCCGCTTCCATGTTAGCGGATGATGAAATTGTAAAAATCACAATTTTAGGTAAACCGGATGAAATAATACAAAAAGTTAACCAACTGGGACTAAGTTGGAATACGGATCTGATTTCTGTTTTAGATAATACAGAAAACGATAAGTTAAATGATTATGTTGATACCTTATATGAACTTAGAAAAGATAAGGGTATGGAACATGCTCAGGCTAAAGATTTAATGTTGGATGCCTCCTATTTTGGGACCATGATGGTGTATAAAGGAGATGCAGATGGAATGGTGTCGGGAGCTCAAAATACTACTGCTCACACAATACGTCCTGCATTACAATTTGTTAAAACAAAACCGGGAATTAAAACCGTTTCTTCCGTATTTTTCATGCTCTTGCAAGATAGGGTACTAGTTTACGGTGATTGTGCGATTGTTCCTAATCCTACTTACGAACAGTTGGCAGATATAGCAATTTCTGCTGCAGGAACTGCAAAAGAATTTGGAATTGAGCCGAAAATAGCCATGCTTTCTTATTCATCCGGATATTCAGGAGCGGGAGTAGATGTGGATAAAGTTAGAAAAGCAACAGAGCTGGTAAAATCTTTGCGTCCTGACTTATTAATTGAAGGACCGATTCAATATGATGCGGCGGTAGTTCCAAGTGTAGGTAGCAGTAAAATGCCGGGATCTTTAGTTGCAGGAAAGGCAAATGTATTGATTTTCCCGGATTTAAATACCGGTAATAATACATACAAAGCAGTGCAAAGGGAATCCGGAGGACTAGCGCTGGGGCCTGTACTTCAAGGATTGAGAAAACCAATCAATGATTTAAGTAGAGGCGCAAAAATAGAAGATATTTACAATACGGTTGTAATTACAGCTATACAAGCAGCCAACGACAATTAAAATAGATAGTATTTAAAGAAGTAAAAAACTCTATCATTGATTACGATTGATAGAGTTTTTTATTTTCCAAAAATATCCAGAAAGCTAAACGTTTGATCGAGCCTGATTCCTTTTTCTGTTTTTTTAACTGTACACAGTTCATGAACGGCATCATGTTCAAAAAAGAAAAAATAATTTTGAGATTCGGCAAGATTTAAAATTTGTTCCTTTTCGGGTATAGTGAGTAGGGGGCGGGTATCATATCCCGCAATATAAGGAATTGGAATATGTCCGATAGTAGGTAACAAATCAGCAGCATAAATTATTGTTTTTCCCTCATAAATTATTACGGGTAACATTTGCTTATCTGTATGTCCATTAACAAAATATATATCAAAGCCTAAGGGTGAATTTTTTAGAAAATTATCTTTAGGAATGGATACATATTGTAATTGACCACTTTCTTTAATGGGAAGAATGTTTTCTTTTAAAAAAGAGGCTTTTTCTCTTAAATTAGGTTGGACGGCCCAATTCCAATGATCTTCATTGCTCCAATAAATAGCATTTTTGAATGTTGGTTTATAACCCGTTTTGCTTTTATTCCATTTGATGGCGCCCCCGCAATGATCTAAATGTAAATGAGTAAGAAAAACATCAGTAATATCATCACAGGTAAAGCCATATCGAGCTAAGGATTTTTCTAAAGAAAAATCGCCCCATAAATAATAATATCCAAAAAATTTTTTATTTTGTTTGTTTCCAATACCCGTATCAATTAATATTAGTCTTTTGCCATCTTCAATAAGAAGACATCTCATAGCTAAATCGACCAAATTATTAGAATCTGCAGGATGTGTTTTTTGCCAGATAGATTTAGGTACAATGCCGAACATAGCACCTCCATCGAGTTTAAAATTTCCGGTTTCAATCGGATATAATTTCATAAAGTATTGTATTTGATACTTTAAATATAAAGTTTATTTATCAATTAACGCTAAAATAAGTAAAGGTGAGATGGATAATAAAAATGGTCATCATGATTCCGCATATAATTATATTAACTCCCATACAAAGAAAATAACTCAGCAAAGCACCCAAAGAGGCTTTTAAAGCCCCTCTTTTATTCATAAAATCATAAATCAATTCTCCAACAAAGGCTCCTAAAAAAGGTCCGTACAGAAAACCATAGGGTACGATAAAACCTATTAATGTTCCAATAGTAGCTCCGATAGCACCGTATTTGGAACCTCCGAATTTTTTAACAGTAAGAATAGGCATAAAATAGTTAATGACCATTCCTAGTATGGTTAAAATCGCACAAAAAGAAATCCACCACCAACTTAGATTTTCGCCAAGAGGGCATAACTTATAAACTAATAAACCTATAAATGCTATAGGTGTTCCCGGTAATGCAGGTAAAACAGAGCCTATAATTCCAATAAGTATGAGAATAAATATTAAAATTATCCAAATTAAGTCAGGCATAAAATATGATACATTAAAAGTAACTATAAAGATACTTAATAAATTATAAACTTTTCTCTTTATCTCTAATAAATTGATATAAACTTAGCGGATTAATGAATGAGGCAAATACATTAAGGCAAAAAAACCAAAATACGATAATCGATCAGTTGGATCGATATATTTCGAATCATTTTCCCGATGAAGTGGTTTTAATCACTCAAATTGCAAGTAAAGTTTTAATAATACTGGTTATTTTTTTGATTTTAGATTTTTTACAGCGTAAAGTATTATTAAAAATCGTATTGAAAATTGTTCCCAATACAAAAAATATATGGATGAATACTTTTATTGAGAAAAATGTATTTACCAGTTTCTTTCGTCTCTTACCTTTGGGAATATGTTATTTATTAGTGCCTGTTATTTTTTACCCTCATCCTCAGAGTTTCCATATTTTAGATTTAGCATTCAGTATATTTTTAATAACGTTTATTGCTAAATTTCTAATTAGTGTTATCAATTCCTATGCTCAAGTAAAAAATAGAGACAGAAGCTATGTTACCGTTGGATTAAATACATTTTTGGAACTTCTTAAAATGTTAATTATAGTATTATCCAGCTTTATTATTATTTCGATTGTATTTGATTTAACAAGCTCTAATATTATTACCTTTATAGGGGCTACCATGGCTGTTATAATTCTGGTATTCAAAGATCCTATATTAGGATTTGTGGCAGGAGTTAATATTTCGAACTCCAAACAATTAAAATCGGGCGACTACATTTCTATCTCCAAATATAATTTAGAAGGAAGCATTGTGGACATTAATTTAATTACCACTAAAATTTTAAATAAAGACAAAACTGTGTCTACCATACCCACTTATGATTTGATATCCACAGAAGTTAGAAACTATGACCCTATGAAAACTTCACATACTCGAAGAATAAAAAGGTCAATTGTTTTCAATAGCCAATCCATTGAGTTTTTAGGAAAAAAAGAGTTTGAAGAGCTGAAAAATAGTAGCCTTCTCAAAGAATATTTTACCACTATTACATTGGATGAAGGCGTAAGTCATACGAATATGGGAATATTTAGAAAGTATGTACAAGTTTATCTTAAAAAAAACTTGCGCATATCTCAAATGGATACAATTTTGATAAGGCTTTTGGATCCAACGATTTATGGGGTTCCTTTAGAGGTTTATTGCTTTACCAATACTTCGGATTTGAATGAATATGAAGAAGTTCAAGCAGAGGTCTTTGAGCATATCATTTCCATTTCATCTTTTTTCGGACTTAAAACAGTTTCGGTAATTCCTTCTTAATTTTTAGAAATATATTTTTCAAGTTCTTTACAACCTTTTTTGGTAGCAATTGAACGTATTAATAACTCTATAAAATATTTTTTCACAACGTTATCATTTACGTTAACTTCTGAAAGTTTATCATCAATGGCTATAATCTTTTCAATCAGGTAAAAATATTCAACCGTTAATTTTTTATTGATTTTAGATCTGTATAATCCATCCTCAATGCCTAAAATAATATTTGTTTTAATTAACGTTTTTAAGGAATTGTTTTGTAAAGAAATCATTTCGGTATAAATATCCGGGTAGAAATTTTTTAGTTGAAATAAGGTTTGGTTTTCTTTAAAAAAAATAAAATGGCTGCTGTCTTCAAGAATAATAAATTTTTGTTGAATGATATTCGGGCAATTTTTAATTTTATTTTCAAGTTCTTGAATAGCAGCGGTAATGCATTTACTGAATGTATTTTTTATTAAATCTTCTTTGCTGGAAAAATGTTCATAGATAGTTTTTTTGGACATGCATAAATCTTTACTGATCATGTCCATGGTGACCACTTTAACTCCTATTTGAGTAAACAGCTCAATTGATTTATTAATAATTTGATCTTTAATTACATCCATAATGTTAATGCTATTCAAACAAAAATAATAAAAATAGAGTAAAATAATTACTATTTTACTCTACTATTTATTGTAATTATCAAGTAATTACCAAAATATTTTAGAATTTAATCACGTATGAATTAGATCCAAATAATCAAACATAACATCTTATGAGTATGTAGGATTATTTATCGTTAACTTATCAACTAAAAATTGTAGGTAACACCGAAATTCCAAGTTCTTCCGTTGCCGAAATAGACCTGATTCGCGGTATCGATTCCTTTAAATTTCACGTTTTCTGCTCCTTTATCACCGGATTTTATATTGGTTTTAGAATAGGTCATAAATACATCATTTAATGCATTGTTGACATTGGCTCTAAAACGTAATGAGGCTTTGTCGAAATATAAAGTATATGAAGCTCCCATATCTAACGTAAAATAATTGGGAAGCTCAATTAAATCGATTTTTGTATTTGTAGCCGCCCGGGTTACATCAAAATCCGAATATAATTTTTCATATCTGTTTAAGTCAGCATCAAAAGTGAAATTTTTAAATGCTTTATACACTAAACCAACTCCATAACTGAATTGGGGAGCGTTTGAAGTTTTAACATCATCCAATAAAATATCCTTTTCACTCAAAATATTGGACAGATTATTGGAATCGTACGTTGTAGAATGCGCATTACCATTATATTTCCAATTGCCTAAAGATAAATGCCCTTTAAAATGTAATTTTCTGATAGGCTTGGCAAGAAATTCCACTTCTATTCCCTGATGGAGTTCATCGATGCCTGATCGATTTTCTATTTGATTGATGCTTTCATTTGAAATAGTTTCTACTCTGTTATTCCAACTGGTTCTGTATAAATTTATACTTAAATCCAAAAAGTTATAATGAAGTTCATATCCGATTTCAAATCCAATGATTTCCTCATTATCAGCCAGTGGGTTGACATCATTTTTCCAATTTAAAAATAAATTATTCTGAAAAGGCTGTCTGGAATAATATCCGGCATTACCGAAAATATTGTGATTTTCATTAATTTTAAAATTTACTCCTCCTTTGATATTGTAACCGGTATTATTTAGTGTTTTAGATTTTTGATGGTTGGGAGTGTAATTAAATCGATCTTTTCTGGAATTATATTGTTCGGAAATTACTCCTTGTATAAAGGCGCTCATAAAATGATTAACATATTCAAATTGTCCGAATGCTCCAATATATTGAATGGTTTCATCGTAATCAAAACTCAATCTTTGCCCCCTACTTACATTTCTAAATAAGGAACTCCAGGGATTAATATTATAGTTTTTAGTTGCTGTATGAGTACCGTTTACATTGGTTGAGATATTGTCGGTAATTCCGGATAATCCTAAAAAATTATTGGCTTGTTGAAAATGAGTACCCGTATAAGCTCTCCCATCAATTCCGACATTAAACTCAAAATGTTTTTTAAATTTATGATTAAAGTTGGATACCAGTCCGTACCATTGATGATTGTTTACCGAAGATCGTATGATGAAATTATCACTACCTGTTCCTATTCCATCGGTATTATGTGTAGAATTATAATCGAAAATTGCATCCCAACTGATGGTTCCATTTTCCTGATTTCTGCTTCCGGGTATGGCGTTGGGACTTTGTGGAGTAGAAATGTTTTGACTTTCAATGTATTTAGAGCCATATCCCCCGGTTCCTCCACCTCTTCCTAAAGAGCCGTAGAACACGGTAGACAAAGTACTTTTTTCATTGATTTTCCAATCCCAATTTAAATTGGCTACTGATTTATGATAATAATTAGTTCGTAATAAAAGTTCTTTTCCGTTTAACCACCCTTGATTTACATTATATCGGTAACCATATCTTTTAAAATCAGATATTTTTGTATAATAATTTTGATCATGATTTTGAGGTGCTCCAAAAATTATAAAATTGAAATTATGCTTTTCATTGGGTTGAAAGCCAATTGATAAAAAGTAATTTTGACCATAACCTTTAGTTCCTCTGTTGTACCCGTCGCCTCTCCACGTTGAGGTTGAAAAAGATACTCCCCATTTTCCCTGTAAACCGCTGTTGTATTCATAGGTAGTTCTCCAAAAACCGTCATTGCCCGTTAAAAATCGAGCCGTTGAACCGGCTTTTTTTTCGGTGGCTTTAGTTACAATATTTATGGTGCCGCCAACGGAAGATATAGCAAGTTTAGAAGACCCAAGACCTCTTTGTACTTGGATGGTGTTGGCAATGTCTATTAATCCGGTCCAATTGGTCCAATATACACTTCCGCTTTCCATACCATTAACAGGCTGACCATTTATCAAAACAGCGGTATTGGATTGATTAAATCCTCTTGTAATCATCTTTGAGTCCCCATATCCGGTGGCATCATTAACATAAATGGAAGGTGCATTTTTCATAAGTGCAGGAAATTCCTGATTTCCTCCTTTGTCCCTGATTTCTTGTTTTTTAATAATAGAGACAGCAATAGGGGTTTCTCTTTCCTTTACAACATCTATAACTCCTTTTCCAATGACTACAACATCGTCAATTTCTTTTTCTGAAATTTGAGTTGAATCCGGAGATATGTTTTGTGCAAAACCAATAGCCGTAGGAGCCATAATGCTTAAAAAGCAAAACAGGTCTAATGCTTTATACTTTAGATTCATAAATATTAATTTAATTAGTTTGTTTTTGTACTCTTTTACAGTAGTAAATATAATAGTATTAAATAAAATACTAAAATCTATATTGAAAAAAAATGTAATAAATTGTGAGATTTTATATACTATCAACTCTAAATTTTCTATTTTTAGCTAAATAAACTTCTATGAATTTTTCAAAAAATCCTTATGTATATTATTTTTTGGCTTTGATAATGGGGATTTTTTTATGTGATCTCATTTTCATTCCGATACCTTATGTATTAATTTTATTGGGGTTACTCTTAGTGTTCTTAGGATTTATAGTTAATAAATCTGATTACAAAGGCATATTTTCAATTTTAACTTTAGTAAGCTGGAGTTTAGTTGGAATGGTTGTAGTTGAATTAAATAATTGTTTATTAGATGATCATTATATAAATTATAAAGAAAATGGAAAAGCTCAAGTACTAACAGTTATATTAAAAGAGCAAAATAATTCAAGTAAAAATTTTCGAAAATATACTGCAGAGGTTACAACTATTATATATAAAAACAAACAGTTTCAAACTAATGGATCTATTTTGATCTTTGTTGATAAACAAAAATATAATTCGGTTTTAACTCTTGGCAATGAATATATTTTGAAACTTACAATTACTGATCCGACAGGGGCTTTAAATCCTCATCAATTTGATTATTCGAATTATCTAAAAAGAAATTATATTTTGCAGACGGGCAGAGTAGATGAGATTATTTCAGAATCACCGCATGCATCACTAATTTATTCGATTAAAAATTTTAATCAGTATTTAGTTAAAAAAATTGAAAGTTCAACATTAGGAGAAGATTCAAAAGAATTTTTAAAAGCATATTTATTGGGTGATCGGTCGGAAATGAAAAAAGAATCTATTGATGTTTATTCTAAATCCGGAATTATGCATTTAATAGCCATATCAGGAATGCATATTGCTCTGTTATTTGGTATTATTTTCAACCTATTAACCCTATTAATGAAAAGTGGAAACAGAAAAACCATTATTATCATTTCATTACTGTTTGTATGGTTTTTTGGATGTTTGGTCGGACTTACCTCTTCTGTTTTCCGATCATGTTTAATGATAACGATTTATTATTGTTTTGAATTGTTGAAACGTACCGGTTCTATCTATCACAGTATGGCCTTATCTGCTTTTATTATTCTTTTATGCGATCCGAATGAAATATATTCCGTGGGTTTTCAATTAAGTTATATAGCCGTATTTTTTATTGTCTGGTTGTCCCCCATCTTGATTTATCATATGAAAAGTAAGAATAAAAAAATTAATAAATGGATCGTAAATCCATTGGCGGTTACTTTAGCTGCGCAGGTAGGAACGCTTCCTTTTGTATTATTTTATTTTCATCAATTTTCATTGTTATCGATTCCTATCAATATTTTGATAATACCTTATACATTTATAATTACTTATTCATCAATAGTAGAGTTATTTTTGGTTTTCTTACCATGGGAGTATCAGGAATATTTTTCATTTATTTATGATTTTTTAGTTAAGCTTTTGGTGGATTCTACCTATTATATATCTTCGGTAGAACCACTAATGTTAAAAAATATTCCATTAAATTTATGGGAATTGTTTTTTGTCTCATTTTCTTTGATTTTTTTAAAAAATTATCTTTCAGGATTAAAATTGAACCATCTAATTCCGCCTTTATTATGCATAATTCTCTTTCAGTTGAGTATTTTATATAATGATTATCATTTATCCGGAGAGAAAAATTTTATAGTATTCAATCATAAAAATTCTTTATTGGGATTCAGGGATGGCAAGAAATTGCTAGTCGTAGGAGATTCAACTGAAAATTGGGAACTAGTAAAGCGATATATTATAGATCCTTACAGCATAGGAGAAAGAATCAATGAGATACAAATAAGACCTTCTAAGGAAGATAAAATTTATAAATGGGAAGGTAAAAAAATTCAAATATTAAATAAATCTTCAAAAAATTATAAGTATTCCGTTGATTATCTGATTGTAAATAATCCATTAATTGAATGTGAAATAGTTTCCGACGGTACAATTATAATTACAGGAAACAATAATAAGCATAGTCGATACAACAATAATTCTTCAAAATATTGGTATACATCAAGGCAAGGAGCTTTTATTAGTTGTCTTTGACTAAATTTTGGTCTAATTGAGATTTTACATTTTTTATAGTATTCAAAAACTCTTCGGGCTGCATAAATCCTGAAATTACAGAAACTGTTTCCCCTCTTTCATTTATTAATACCATGGAAGGATATCTTAAATTTCCTCCTAATGCATAATAAGCCCAAGATTGTATTCCGGCTTGTCCGTTTGTAATGTAATCGAACGTATTTCCTTTAAAAGTTATGGATTCTTTAGATTCTGCATTGAATTTAACCGGAATAAAATTCTCATTAATATAAGAAGCCACTTCTTGATTTTGGAATGTATATTTATCTAAAAATTTACAAGGACCGCACCAGTCAGTAAAAATATCTACAAACAACAACCTATTATCTCCATGTACTTGAAGACTGTCACCCTCTGATAAATTTTTCCACTGGATTAATTTTTTATCTTGTGCAGTTAAGCTTATAATCGATAAGGAAAAAAATAAAATAAACAGATTTTTCATATTAAATCTTTAATACAAAAATATATATTTAAATAGAATCAGTCAACTAAAATAAAATTTTTATCCGAGGTTTTCACAAAAGCATATGGTTAGAATTTAAAGCTGATGCCTGTTAAAAAATTAAATCCGGCTTGAGGATAATAAAAAGGAGTATTATCATAATAATATCCGTTATTTTCATATTTTGTGTTGAAAATATTATTTAAGGCAAGTTTTAAATTAAAAGATTTCATTGAAAAAAATGCTGGGGAAAATTCAAATACCATGTCAGAAATAAAATAACCGTTTAATTTTCCATTTTTAGGCTCTTCATTGGTCAGATATTGACTGCTAACGTATTGGTTCATCCATTTGCAATTTAAATTTTTTATAGGTTTCCATTCTGCTATAACATTTCCAATATACGAGGGAGAGAAAGCGATTGTTGTATTTCCTAGTTTTTTTATTTCAGAATCAGTTTCCTTTTTAAAATTTATATTTTTATTGATGCTTAAGGTTGAATTAGCAGAAAGTGAAAATTGGGCAGAAAATTGATAGGCTGCCGAAAGTTCAATTCCGGTTCGATAACTTTTACCGCTGTTTTCTCGTATAAAACTTCCTACATCATTTATTTTACCGCTTAACACTAATTGGTTGATGTAATACATTCCGTACCAGTTTGCGGAATATGAAAATTCACGGAAATTTTGTTGAATTCCTAACTCCACATTATGAAGGAGTTCTGCTTTTACATTTTTGTTTTCCAATATATCGTTTCGGCTGGGTTCTCGTTGAGCTAATCCATAGGTTACATAGATAGATCCTTTATCAATTTTATACGATGTACCGATTTTGGGATTGATAAAATTATAGTTTTTATCAAATTTTATAGGTCCACCATTCTTGTAAACACTTTCTCCACCCGGGAGGTCATGACCTTTATATTGTATGGATCGATATTGAATATCTCCAAATAAGTCTAAGTTGGGTGTAAGAGTTACTATAGCTTTAAAAAAGCCTGAATATTCGTCTTTATCTGCTTTATTTCTGTAATATTCATGATCTTTCAAGCCATTTGAAAAATATTGAGCCCAAATAACATTTCCGTAATGATATCCTTTATAGGTATTTGCACCCATTCCAATTTCAAGATTCCAATTATTAATCGTTCCGGTTACACGATTTAATATTCCGTAAAAATTATTATCCAGCCATTGTCTTCGAATCAAATCTGAACGCGAAATAGTTTCATTACCTATTATAAGGTCATTTAATTTATAATTGGATAATTTGGAATCTTGTTTATACTCTTCATAATATCCTTTACCACGAGTATAAAAAAGCGTGGAATTTAATACCCAAGAATTAGTAAACCTTTGTTTAAAATATAAATGATAATGATCTTGATTATAATTATCGGTTTCATTAGTATAATATCGGATAATATTTCCATCTTGATCATAAATGGCTCCGCATGAATTAAAAGTCCTTCTTTTCTTCATCATTTCTTCATTAACACCATTCCAAGCTTGATAGGTTTTTTCTTGTCCGCCAAATGTCATTAACCCGATAGATGTCTTATTTTTTTCGTACAAACCATGGACATAATAAGAAAAAAGATCAGAAAAAGCACGGTCTATATATCCATCAGACTTTATAAAAGATACTTTGGCATCTAAAGTAAGTGCGTCATTAAAAAATTTACCCGTCCCCAATCCAAAGGTGTGCTTATGTGTTTTAAACGAACCTACAGATTGATCTGATTGGAAATATGGTGTTTTGGACGGTGTTTGAGTTTTAGCATTAATACTAGCGCCAAAAGATCCCGTTCCTTCCGTTGATGTACCTACTCCCCGTTGTATGGTAAGGTTAGATAATGAAGAGGCAATATCGGGCATATTTACCCAAAAAGGACCTTGAGACTCTGCATTGTTGATAGGAACTCCATTTAAAGTAACATTTATTCGTGTCTGGTCACTGCCTCTTATTCTTAAACTGGTATAACCCACTCCTGCTCCGGCATCTGAAGTGGAAACTACCGAAAGATTATTTTTTAACAAGTAGGGGATATCTTGGCCTAAATTTTTGGCTTCCAGTTGTTTTGAGGTAATACGTTCTTTAGTAATGGGAGCATTTCCTGAAACAATAATTTCTTTTAATTCAATTAAAGAATCTTTCTTAATCTGTCCTTGTAGGCTTAAACTAAAAAGAGCGATAACTAATAAATAAAACCAATCCCTTTTTTTCATAATAAATAAATTTCAGGGATATGTTACAGGACTAAAAAAAATAAGATTTCAATAATTTGAAATCTTTATCTAAGATTTCCCTTGACAACATTACTTGTCCAGGTTCTTAGGGTATAATCTCAGCCGTTATAAACAGCACCCCTTCGTAGTGTTAAAATTAATTTTTATACAGAAGCTTTAGCTAGGCTAGTATCATTTTGAGCTTCTTCATGTATTTTTTGAATGTCTATATCAGAATCTAAAATTCTTTTACCTGTTCTAAATTTCGCGCTCCAATAAGCAGTATCCAGAGAAGAAATAGTTACTCCTTTGGACGAAGACGCGTGAATAAAAAATATTTCCCCGGTTGGGCTTACGCTTTCAACAATCCCTACATGAGAAATTCTGCTTTTAGGAGTATGAGCAAAGAAAATAAGGTCTCCTTTTTTTAGATTATGTTTAGAAACAAAAGTTCCTCTATGCGATTGTTCAATTGATGTACGAGGCAAAGAAATGTTTAATGCAGCAAACACATGCTGAACAAAAGAAGAGCAATCTATACCTCTTCTAGTAGTTCCTCCGTATTTATAAGGAGTTCCTAAATAAGTTCTGGCTTCACTTAGTAAATTATAAGCTCTTTTTGAAAATCTGCTTTCGGCATAGATATTGCTGTTTTCCAATAAAGCAACATCATTTCTTAATGTTGTAGAATAATTTTCATCACTAACCGATGCCGTACTGTAAAGTTTAACAGTTTTAGGATGATAAACCAGCATTTCGTTAGTGGTAGGATATTTATAAGTATCATTATTACTTGCTACGTAATTAGATACACATGAGGTAGCAGAAGTTGAAATTACTATAATTACAGAGAGTATTTTTATTAAAGACTTCATATATTCAAAGATGATACAACTAATTTATGTTGATCAAAAATAAGAATCATATACATATTTATACGATCAATTTAACTTTTTTTATATATATTTAACACAATGTTTAGAATATGTTAAATAAAAGTTAATGAAATAGGTGTAATAAAAAACAGATATTTTCAAGATAAATATCTGTTTTTTTATATCGTATAAATTTAGATTTTTAAAAAATATTATCTAAATGTCATCGAATTCAACGTTAGTATAATTTGAAATATTTGCTGAATTTGCATTGTCTTTATTTTCTTCGGATTGAAGATGGAAATCGTCTCTATGTCTTTCGGAAATAACTTTTTCTCCGGTTTCTTTAATAATGAAAGCAGTAGTTTCTTCAAAGATATCTTTGAAATTTTTAAAATCTTCTTTATATAAATAGATTTTAAATTTCTTGAAACCTAAAGCGCCTTCTTCAGAAATATTCTTTTTGCTCTCAGTAATTGTTAGATAGTAATCACCTGCTTTGGTTTCTCTTACATCGAAAAAATAAGTTCTTTTTCCTGCTCTTAATACTTTAGAGAAAATTTCATTTTCTTTCTTCTCTACATTTTCAAAATCATTCATCATATATGTGTTTTGTTTTTTATTGCCTTAAATTATATCTTTTAAGGGATAATAAAATTTAATTTTTTTTGTTTAAACAGAGCAAAAATATAAAAAATACTCTTAATATTACAATTGTTTTTATGATAGTTTTTGCGTAATTTGTTTTTTATAAAGTTCAGAATAAAAACCTTGATTTAAAATAAGATCTGCATGAGTTCCTATCTCATTTATTTGTCCTTGATCCAGCACAATAATTTTATCTGAATGTTTAGCGGATGAGACGCGGTGAGTAATAATCACTGTTGTTTTAATATCAATGTCATTTTCAATATTAGATAATATTTTTTCTTCTGTTTCAGTATCAACGGCAGATAAACTGTCATCAAATAAAAATATGGTAGGATCTTTAATCAATGCTCTTGAAATCGATATACGCTGTTTTTGACCTCCCGATAGGGTTACCCCCCGTTCACCTACTTCCGTTTGATACTTATCTTTAAATTCCATGATATTGGAATGAATTTCTGCTTTTTTAGCATATTTTTCAACTTGTTCCAATGTCGCATTTTCAACCCCGTAAGAAATGTTATTAAAAATGGTATCCGAAAAAAGAAAACTTTCCTGAGGTACGTACCCGATTTTATCTCGAATTACATTTAAATTATGTTGGGACAAAGGTTCATCATCAATATAAATTGCTCCTGAATCCGGCTCAATAAGACGTTCCAATAACAGAGCAATAGTTGTTTTTCCCGATCCGGTCTTTCCCATAAACACAATCGTTTCTCCGGGTTGTATTTCAAAAGATACACGGTTAAGAGCTTGTATTCCTGTATTCGGATAGGTGTAAGAAACATTTTCAAATCTGATTTTACCCTTTATAGGATAAACATTAAAGTTGGTATTTTTAATCTCTTCTTTAACGTTCAAGAAATCATTAATTCTTTCCATGGAGGCTTCAGCTCTTCGGACCATAGATATAACCCATCCTAAAGCTGTAAATGGCCATATTAAAACATTAAGGTAAAGAAAAAAATCTGTAATAGTCCCGACGTTTATTTTACCGTCTATATATCTTTGGCCCCCAATATAGAGTATAAATAAGTTGCTTAATCCGATGATTAAAACCATTAAAGGAGAAAAAATGGCTTCTGTAGTAGAAAGAGAAAGGGATTCATTTCTATATTGATTCGATTGATTTATATATTTTGATATGATATAGTCTTCTTTAGTGAACGATTTAATAACTCTTATCCCGGAAAAAGAGTCTTGAACAAATGAAGAAAGTTCCGATTGTTTGCCTTGTACAATTTTAGTTTTCTTATTAATAATGGTACTTTGGTTGTATATAAAATAAGAAAGAAACGGCAAGGGTAGAATAGCATAAAAAGTCATCACCGGATCAGAAGCCAGCATATATCCGAGAATCAATATAAGCATTATAAATAAGTTGGCGCTATACATAATTCCGGGTCCTAAATATTGACGGACATTTACCACATCTTCGCTGATGCGATTCATAAGGTCTCCTATTTTAGATTTTTTATAAAAACTGAAAGAAAGCGTTTGATAATGTTTATATATATTATTTTTAAGTTCAAATTCGATTCTTCTGGAAGCAACGATTATGGTTTGCCTCATATAAAACTTCATGATTCCGGAAGTAATTGGAGCCAGTACGATAATTCCTCCATAAAGAAGAAGCTGCTTCATTAATTGCTTTTTATCTAGTGAATTTGAATGGGTAAGAGATTGAGCAATAATATTAATGGCCTTTCCAATAAATTTTACAGGGTAAATAGTTAAAAAATTGGAAAGTATAATAAATACAACTCCATACAGAAGGAGTTTTTTGTGTTTTAAAAAATATGGATTTAAAGTTTTTAAGGCACTCATAAAAGCAAAGTTACAAAACTTGTAGTTTTTATTTCGTATAAACTAAAAAAGTGTATCTGATTGGATTAAATCGGATACACTTTATCATATATGGTATAGATTGCGATTTATCTTTTTTTATGTTTAATCAAATATTCTGCAATTTGAACAGCATTTAAAGCGGCCCCTTTACGTATCTGATCACTTACACTCCAGAAAGCAATACCTTTAGGATTGGTAAGGTCTTTTCTTATTCTTCCAACAAATACTTCGTCTCTTCCTGATAAGAATAAAGGCATAGGATATTTTTTTTCTGAAGGAATATCTTCAACAATTATCCCATTGAATTTTTCAAAAGCGTTTCTAACTTGTTCAACAGTTAATTCGTCCTCAGTTTCCACCCATATGCTTTCAGAATGTGCGCGCATAACAGGAACACGAACGCAGGTAGCAGATACCTGTATATCGGAATGCATAATTTTACGAGTTTCATTATACATTTTCATTTCTTCTTTAGTATATCCGTTTTCAGTAAACACATCAATATGAGGGATCAAATTAAAAGCCAATTGATGAGCAAATTTTTCAACTAGAACCTCCTCTCCGGCAGTTGATTGTTTTGCTTGTTCAATCAATTCTTTCATTGCAGAAGCACCCGCTCCGGATGCTGATTGATATGAAGAAACATGCACCCTTTTTATATGTGATAATTGTTCAATTGGTTTTAAAGATACCACCATTTGAATGGTTGTACAATTGGGATTTGCAATAATATTTTTGGGAGTATTCAATGCATCTTCCGCATTTACTTCCGGTACTACTAAAGGTACATCATCATCCATTCTAAACGCAGATGAATTATCAATCATGATCGCACCATATTTAGTGATGGTTTCCGCAAAATTTAACGAAGTACCTCCTCCTGCAGAAACTAAAGCAATATCTACCCCTTTAAAATCGTCATTATGTTGAAGTTCCTTGACTGTATATTCCTTGTCCTTAAATTTATAAACTTGTCCTGCACTTCTCTTGGATCCGAAAAGTATTAATTCAGTTAAAGGAAAATTTCTTTGGTCTAAAACTTTGAGAAGCTCTTGCCCAACAGCTCCGCTTACTCCAACAATTGCAATTTTCATAAATATATACTTTAATGATTTTTAATTATTTATCTTTTAGGGTAATAAACTGTTCCAAAATGCTCTAGGAATCATTCCGAGTACTAAAGCAAGTGAGACGACAGACATAAGAAGCGTCCAAACTGAAATTTTAGGTGCTTTTTTAATTTTTGCATTTACAATAGTAATTAAAACTCCAACCAAAACCATAGAGAAAGGATGTTCTATATAATTTCTTCGTATTGCAGCAATTCCCATAATATCTTTCATGCCGGCATTTTGAAAGATAGGAGAGCTGAAAAATAATAGTATTCCAAGGAGTATCTGTGTATGTGTGAATATCAAAGTTATAAGAGAGATTCTTTTCACCTGACCACTGACAGGTCTTTCCTGTAAATAATAAATAAACGATACAACAGTAAGTAATAATACAAAAACAAGGGTAATCATACCTACATAATGGTGTATGTTTTTAAAAAGGATATACATAAATTTGATTCTATTTCATTTTAATATGTAACAAAAATAGTAAACCTATAGAAATATAAGGGTATTTTAATCATTTTTATTCAAATTTTAAATACCGTATAACTAGATAAGAATTATAATCTGTTGGCTCTAATTTCTCCGTAGCCTATAAGTGCATCATAAGTGCCACCAAAAGGAGTATAATATAACAAACCTTGATATAGGTTTTCTGTTTGCCAAAATGAACCGGGAATTTCTGAAATGCTAAAATGGTTGTTTTTTTTATCAACGGTTGCAATAGTGTAATTATAATACCCTTGTTTTAATAGCATTGTTTTTACGTATAAACCTTGATTTTCATCGTAAATCATCCGATTAGAATCGGAAAGTTCATAATTATTGAATAATCCTACAACATACAAATCTTTATTTTCTAAAGGCTGTTTAAGTTCCAAAGAAAAAGTTACCGGAGTATAATCGCCTTCAGTTCGGGCATCCCTTTCCTGGTTAAGATCAAATCTCCTGAAATAATAAGCACCATTGACATCAGGATTATAGGCATAGTCAAGCGGATAAGGAGCAATGGAATATAAATAGGTAAGATAAAGTGGATTATTTTCTTCCGATTTAAAAACTCCGTAACCGGGGATGGAAATATTTTTGGTATCGAAAGTATAAAATTCATTACCTCCTTCAAAAGCATTGGTAAGTTGTCCGAAAGTGAAAGAATTACCGTTTACAAACTGTGGTTCTATATTATAGATCGCAGTTTGCCAATTGTTATTTTGAAGTAAACATAAAGAAAGTTGTCGGGTGGAGATTGAATTTATTCCCGAAATGACAGCTTGTGCTTTTACTCGCTGTGTTATGTTCGGGTTTTTAGATGTAGAATACCTCTCATATCCAACATTAATATGAGCAAAATCGTCGTAAAACGCAATTCTCTTACTGAATAAAGGTTTGTGGTTATCAGTAAAAACAGTTAGAAGATAATTTCCGGATACCTTAGGTTGCATGTCTTTATTTGGAAATTCTAAGGTATAATGAGTGTAATTTTGTCTCGTATTAAAGGAAGGTTGATAATCGTATAGTTGAGGTAAGGTATATCCGTCGATATATTCTGATTCAAAAAGATGGTCTTCATTCCAATTTCTGTCGTAATGCTTAATAGTATAGTAAATTTTTTCGTAGCCTTTATCTAACAGATCAAAAGTAAGCACAAACATACCTTTGTTCATGGATATAAAAGGAGTTTCATCATTCGTATCGGGATTGAATAATTGTATACCGTTAACGGATGAGCTGTATACTTTTTCTAAAGCCTGTTGAGAAAAACAGAGTTGAGAAAGTAAGCAGAAGAAGAGAATCTTTTTAAGCATTTTTAGTTTTTTTTAATTTATATATACTACAGAAAATTTACAGAGCCTTGTAAATTAGACATTTGTCGCATGATCCATAGTTTTCTTTTTTGAATGAACTTTCCATTAATTTTTTTTCCATATTCACGAGGATTGGGTAAAAGAGCGGCTAAAGTTGCAGCCTCACTTTTTGTAAGCTGAGAAGCCGATTTGTGAAAATAATGTTGAGAAGCGGCTTCTATGCCATAAATTCCGTCACCGAATTCTATAACATTTAAATATACTTCCAATATTCTTTTTTTACCCCAAATCCACTCAATGAGAGAAGTGAAATATACTTCCAGACCCTTTCTGACATAATTTCTACCCTCCCATAAAAAAACATTTTTTGCGGTTTGTTGTGAAATGGTGCTTCCTCCTCTTTTGGGAGATCCTTGTTTTTCTATTATTTTTTGAATCTCTTTAAAATCAAATCCGCCGTGTTTAAAAAAATTTTGATCTTCACTGGAAATTACCGCAAGTTTTATGGAATTATTCATACGTTCTATCGGAATCCATCTTTTTTCAATGGTTGAGCCATTCACAAAAAATCTTTTTAACATAAGTTCAGTGTATGGAACAGGCAACCATTTGTATACAAAAACCATTACAATAGAAAGTACCCATAAACCAATAAAAATCCATTTAATCCATCTAAAAATCTTCATTAAAATTTGATTGATTAAAAAAGGATGAATTACCAGCCTTTAACAGCTCCTCCCTTGAATTCTCGATCGGTAGTTTCTGCAACTTCATCCGATTGATAAGCTTTAACAAATGTTTTTACATTTTCAGCATCTTTATTATCTTCTCTTGAAACGATTACATTCATATAAGGGGAATCTTTGTCTTCAACGAAAAGACCATCTTTTAATGTAAAACCGTCTTTGGCTGCAAATGTATTATTGATAATGGCAACAGCTACTTTATCATCATTTAGAATTTCAGTTAAAATAGCAGGATCCATATCGACTATCTTTAAATTTTTAGGATTTTCAATTATATCAGAAGCGCTGGAAATAAGGCTTTTAGGGTCTTTTAATTTGATTAATCCTTCTTTTTGAAGAAGCAATAATGCTCTTCCTCTGTTAGTGGCATCATTTGGAATTCCTATCGTACTGCCGGGTTGTAATTGATCAAGCGATTTTATTTTTTTAGAATATCCGGCCAATGGATAAATAAAAGTATTTCCTACTATGGCAAGTTTATATCCTCTTTGTTTGATAATATTATCCAAAAATGGTTTATGTTGAATAATATTAATATCAATATCCCCATCATTAAGTGCCGTATTCGGTAAAATATAATCATTGAATTCTACCAATTCAACATCTAGCCCGTATTTTTCTTTAGCAACTTTTTGAGCGGTTTGAGCAACCACAAACTCCGGCCCCGATTCAACTCCAACCTTAATAAAATTAGGATTATTTGCCCGATCTTTTTTGCAAGAACTTAGAAAAAAAACAGAAGCAAGTAAGGTAAATACTATTAGTTTTCTCATTATCATATTATTTTAGACTTTTTTTAAATTTTTAACGATGATCCACTTTTTTTGAAAGATAATCTCCGACAAATTGGATCGCAAAAACAAGTAAAACTAATAATAATAAAACAAAATTCATAATTTCCATATTCTTGTTTACGTATCCTTCTTGATATCCAATTTTTCCCAATCCACCGGCTCCAACAGTTCCTCCCATAGCCGAATAACCGACTAAAGTAATTAATGAAATGGTAGCGCAATTAATTAATGAAGGCAATGCTTCGGGTAGCAATACTTTTTTAATAATTTGAAAAGGAGTTGCTCCCATAGCTTTAGAAGCTTCAACTAAACCGTTAGGTACTTCCAGCAGGCTGTTTTCAACCATTCTGGCGATAAACGGGGCAATTCCCAAACTTAGAGGAACTAAGGCTGCAGGTACTCCTATGGAAGTTCCTACAATCATCCGCGTAAAAGGAATCATCCAAACAATTAAAATAATAAAAGGAATGGCGCGGAATATATTTACTAAGGTAGAAACCGTTTGATTGAAAACAAGACTTTCTTTAAATTGACCTTTGCGAGTGATAAATAGAAGGATTCCGACAGGCAATCCTATCAAATAACCGAAAAAGCCGGAGACAAAAGTCATGACTATGGTTTCCCAAGTTCCTTTTGCTAAGAGATCAATAATTGAATTAGACATATCCTAATAAAGTTACTTTAATGTTTTTACTTTTTAAATACTCAATGGCAGCCATTTCTTTAGAAATCGTACCGATAATTTCCGTTAGCATGACCCCGAATTTAACGCCCCCCGCATAATCCATTTGAGCACTTATAATATTGTTGTTAATATCAAATAATCTGGAAATTTCGGATAATACCGGTTCATCTACCGTATTACCAGATATCTGTAGTTTTAGTAAAGGATGTTTTCCTTCTTCCGGCATATGGGTAATGCGTTTTTGATAATCTACCGGTATTTCTAAATGTAAAGATGAAGATATAAAACGCTGAGCTAATTCCGTTTTAGGATTTGAAAAAATTTCAGAAACACTTCCTTGCTCAATTAGTTTTCCACCGTTCATGACAGCTATATCATCACAAATTTGTTTTACCACATCCATTTCATGAGTAATCAATAAAATAGTGATTCCCAACTCTTTATTTAAATCTTTGAGTAAAGATAAAATGGAGCGAGTAGTGGAGGGATCTAAGGCACTGGTTGCTTCGTCGGATAATAAAACTTTAGGGTTGTTGGCTAACGTTCTGGCAATAGCAACTCTCTGTTTTTGTCCTCCGGAAAGGTTCGCCGGATAACTGTCTAATTTATCCGTAAGTCCTACCAGTTCAACCAATTCATAAACTCTATTTTTTATTTTAGTCTTGGGAGTATGATTTAATTCCAAGGGAAAAGCAATGTTATCAAATACAGTTCGGGAGGAAAGAAGATTAAAATGCTGAAAAATCATTCCTATATTTCTACGGGCAGAGGTTAATTTGGAAGGAGATAATTCCATCAAATTTTGACCATCAATCCAAACCTCTCCTGAATTAGGCCTTTCCAGTAGATTAACACATCTTATCAGTGTGCTTTTTCCTGCACCGGATTCACCAATAACACCAACTATTTTTCCTTCGGAAACCGAAAGAGAAATATTGGAAAGGGCTATGTTTTTTTTGCCTTTATGTTCGAATGTTTTAGTAATATTTTTTAACTCAATCATTTAATTGATTAAATTTTTTAAGTCTTTATACGATTAGGATTTGTGCAAAGGTACAAATAGTATATAGAAACTCATATTAAATTACAACATTTACTGCATGGAGAACATTTTAAATCATGCGAACCATTATAAGTTTATAATAAATTAGTTTTTTGGGAGGTATAAATTTTATAAAAATGAAATAGTATATAATTAAACCAAGTAAGAACTCTTGAAAATAAATTTATTAATAAAATAAACTAAAAAACTTGCATATTAATTGTGTACAATTTAATTTTACTCAATCTAAAAACGGTATGGAAAGTTTACAATTAAAAGATCAATTATGTTTTCCCATCTATGCGTTGTCCCGACTGATTACAACGCTTTATAGGCCACATTTAGAAAAATTAGGGGTAACCTATCCTCAGTATTTAGTGATGTTAGTTTTATGGGAAAATGAAGAAATATGCGTGAGAGATATAGGAGAAATGTTGTGGTTAGATAGCGGAACCTTAACTCCATTGCTTAAAAGAATGGAGGAAAACGGACTTATAAAAAGATGTCGTTCTACTAGAGATGAAAGGCATATGTTGATTCATCTTTCAGATCAAGGGAGGAAAATGAAAGAAGAAGCATGGATAATTCCTCACACTCTTAAGACGGAATTGGATATGGAGGAAAATGAGTTATCAGAACTTCAGAAAGAATTTTATAAGTTATTATCTATTGTTACGGCAAAATGTAAGAATAAATGCAAGGATAAATCAGAATCAAAATAATATATTAAAATTAATTATATGGAATTAATAGACTCACTTAAATGGAGGTATGCAACAAAAAAATTCGATGCCTCAAAAAAAGTTGAACAATCGTTGGTAGATCAAATCATTGAAGCAGCTTGGCTAGCTCCCACTTCTTCCGGATTACAACCGTTTAAGGTTATAGAAATTACTAATCAGAAATTAAAGCAAAAGATGGTTTCCCTGTCTAAGGACCAAAAACAAGTGGAAGATTGTTCACATATTTTAGTTTTTGCTGCTTGGGATAATTATACAGAAGAAAGAATCGATACCATTTACGGACATATAACAAGAGAACGCAATCAGCCGTCTGATGCTTATCAGAGCTATACGGATCGTATTAAAGGAGTATATCTGAATTCAGCTGCTGAAAATAATTTTGAGCATGCAGCACGTCAAGCGTACATAGCTTTTGGATTATCGATTGCTGCTGCTGCAGAATTAAAAGTTGATACTACTCCGATGGAGGGATTCGATAATCAGGCTTTAGACGAACTTTTACAATTACGGGAACTGGGTTTAAGAAGTGTTGTTATGCTTCCTTTGGGTTACCGAGATGAAGAGAATGATTGGTTAGTTAATTATCCAAAAGTTAGACACCCTAAAAAAGATTTTTTAATTAAAATAGTTTAGAGAAAAACTTAGTTTACACAAAATTTTTAATCATTAAAAACAATAAGAGGCTTTATTATTAAAGTTCTCTTATTTTTTTGGATGAGTATGAAAATCTAAAAATTACAGTTAAGTAGTTAAAAAGTAATGAAATAGCCATCGGAAACTAATTAGGGGAAGAGGGTATGCCCGGAGGATAAGTTATACCTATTGTTTCCGAGGTATACCTTCGTTGTTAATAAGTATAGAACGTATAGGAACTTAACGGATACAAAATTTACGATATATGTATATAATCCCTAAAAATAATCGAAACATTAAGTAAAACTGTTTATAGATATAAAAAAGTTTTAAGGAATTTAGAATGTAAAATATATGGCAGATAAATAAAAAAATAAAGATTAAAAAAATTTATTTCAATCAAGACAAATTTTTAACTTTATTATCTGAAAAAACTAATTTATTATGATTTCTAAAATACATATCCCTAAAGGGACCTTGCCTTATATTTTCGGCTCTGATCATGAGGAGTTAAAACTAAATCTGGTTAACGAGGCGATGGATACAGATTTAAATTATATTGAAAATAAAAATTCATCCGGTTCAAAAAAAGAGCCTAAGTACATTTCAAATTTTTGGGGAGAAAATATTCAATCGGTATCCGCTATTGTAGGAAATAACGGTGCGGGTAAATCCACTTTGCTAAAAGCCATAAGAGATGGTAACTGCCAATTTATAGGAACGGATGGTAAAAAAATACCCCATAATTCCAAATTAATATTTTATTATAATTCAATTCTTGGATATGATGATAATCCGAATACCAGCTCACCCCTCCAAAATGTTCTAACACTTTCAAAATATTCAATATTAAAAAAAGATAGTGAGTATGCTGACCCGGAATTTTCAAGGTTCTTGAAAATTCATAATAATGCAATGTTAGAAAGAATTTTTAGGTTAATTAAAAACAAAAAAGTATATACTAAATTATTAGAACTGGGACTGCCTACGATAAATAATATAAAAATAAAAATAAATCATTCCAATAAAGATTATTATAATATACCGGATACATTTAAGCCTTTTTTTCAATATTTTAAAGACGATAGAGAAAGAAAACGAAAAGAAGAAGAAAGAATATTTGAGAGAAAATATAATTCAATTAATAGTGAAAAAGAGTTTTATGAAAAAAAGCTTTATGTAAGAAAGTCATTTGAAAAACATTTATTAAAAGAAAATATTATAAAGGCTGTAATAAAGAGAATACATTTAATTTTTGAGGAAACGGGTAACATATACATACGTGAAGGTTTTATAAGAGGAGGTAAAACCGTGGAATATTTAAAAACTAAAAAAATTTATGGTCTTAAAGATGCTTTTTTTTGGTATTTAGATAATGCCTATATCAAAGTTAATAATATAGAATTTCAATTACCTGTACAAGAAATAAAAAAATTAATTGATGTTTTGTTATCAACATTAGAAAAATCAAATGAATTTGATATTCGTCACGATTACTATTTCAACTTCAACGCTAGTAATTTAAATACATTAGAAATTATAGATGCATATCAGGATTTTACCAAAGAATTTAAAAAACATTTTAAAGTTACTGATGAGCCTTTATTTAATTTTTCTACAGATAGAGAGTTAAGCAGTGGTGAAAAATTGATGTACGAACAATTTTCAATTTTCAATGAACAAATTTATCATATTGAAAAAAAGAGGGACAAATTGAATAATATAGACGAATATTTAATTTTACTGGATGAAGCAGATGTATGCTTTCACCCTTTGTGGAAAAAGAAATACATTAACATGCTTTTGGAGGTTCTACCATTAATTTTTGTTAATAAAAAGCTTCAAATCATTTTTACCACCCATGACTCTTTAACTCTTTCAGATATACCTCATCAAAATATACTTTTTTTGGGAAAAGGTGAAAATTATACAAAAGTATTAACAAACAAAAGAAAAACTTTTGGCGCTAATATTTCAAATTTATTGGCAGATTCCTTTTTTTTAGAAGATGGATTAGTGGGAGATTTTGCTAAAAAGAAAATTGAAGAAATGATCCATGTTTTGAATAAGATGATTGAAAATAAAAACAATAATCAACACATTGACATTTCAGACGAAGAACAACTAAGGATTAGAAAATTAATCAGTATGGTTGACGAACATATAATCCAAAGTAAGCTCATTAAAATGTATAATGAAGTTTTTGGGCCATCCATAGAAAATGAAATACATGAATTGGAAGAAAGACTAAATTATCTTAAAAATCTTAAAAACAAAACTCATGATTAGTATACGAGAATGTATTTCAGAATCTGATTTGTTAACTGCCAGAGATCAACACATTGCATTTATTTCTGAAGAAGTTAAAAAAAGAGTTGATTTTTATAAAAATTTATTTGAAACGATACATTTAATCCATCAAGGAAAAATAGAAGACGATGATGTTGAGAATAATATAAAAAAAATTAGGTTGCATCATTCACAATATGATTCTTTTATTAAAGTAATCTTTAAAGACAATAAAAGTGTTGATAAAAAATATAAAAAATTAAAAAATAAATCCTTATTCCGTGAAGAACTTAAAGATTTCAAGAAGGTTTTAAAGATACTTAATGATTTACATACTAATTGTCGTCGAATTTTAGGTTTGGATTTAAGTTCAAATGAAGAAGACATCGTTCTATATAAAAAATATGAAGAAAAATATAGGAATTATAAAATCTTGCTAAATAAGATTTTTGATTATGAAAACTGGTTTCAGAAAATTACACCGGAGAAGGAATGGGGCCCCTATCAACTGACTAAAAAACTAGGAATACAAGTATGTTGCTATTGCAATCGCCAATATACGTTTACCTTATCTAAAGGGGTAAAAAAAATAACCAGGCCCGAACTTGATCATTTCTTGCCCAAAAGTAAACATCCTTTATTAGCATTAAATTTTTTTAATTTGATTCCTTCATGCAGTGTTTGCAATAGAGACTGCAAAGGAACTGTTGATTTTTCTTATGAAAAATATTTGTCACCCTATGAATCCAATCCTAAGCACCAATTAATTAAATATGATTACAAACCGGAAACCTATTTGGGTGCTATCGGGAAAACTGACGAAATAAAGGTTTTCACTAAGATAAATGAGGAAAATGAAGATCAACGTTTACAAGAAAAAGTAAAGGGAAATATCAAAGTTTTTGAATATAATAAAATAGCTAATGAACACAGAGATATTGTACAAGAGATTATAAAGAAAAGATGTATATTTAATGATAAATATATAGAAACCTTACAGCAAGCATTTCCCGATATTCATCTGACCTTAGAAGAGGCCTATCAATTAGCTTATGGCAATTTTTATGATGAAAAAGAATTTACTAAAAGACCCTTAGCTAAATTAACCAAAGATATTGCTGTTGCAACGGGAGTAATAAAAAATAAAATTAGCTAATTTTAAAGAAATTCGATAAAAATCAGTGAGATCGAAAAAATAGTAAAAACCAGGCGGTAAAGCTCGGGTTTGCTAAAAAGGTTTAGGTAAAAGTTAAAGAAATCAAATAGGTATATTATATAAAAAAAATCGCAACTGTTTATAAATAAACATGTTGCGATTTGCATGTACCCAGGGCGGGAATCGAACCCGCACGATATTGCTACCACTGGATTTTGAGTCCAGCGCGTCTACCAATTCCGCCACCTGGGCATTTTTTTCAGGTGTGCAAATATACTTAAATATTCTTTTTCGCCAAAATTTATGTTTTTATTTCATTCATTCTTCCTTATATTCGTAAAAAAAGATTATGAAAATATTAATTATAAATGGTCCTAATTTAAACCTGCTTGGACAAAGAGAAACAGATATTTACGGTCATTATTCTTTTGAAGATTATTTTAAACATTTGCAAAAAAAATTTATTGATGTGGAATTAGAATACTATCAAACCAACCATGAGGGCTCGATTATTGATAAGATTCATGAAAAAGGTTTTAAATGTGAAGGTATTGTAATTAATCCGGGAGCATATACCCATTATTCCTATGCAATACACGATGCTATAAAATCAGTAACCGCACCGGCTATTGAAGTTCATATTTCCGATATTGAAAAAAGAGAAGAATTTAGAAAAATTTCAGTCATTAAAGATGCTTGTGTACATCAGATTAAAGGCAAAGGATTACCCGGTTATGAAGAAGCTATTGAATATTTAATAAAAATGAAGCAACCTTAACTAGCGAGTATAAATAATAAGTAATTGATAGTATAAATGAATGAAAAAATAAGTGGAAAAGTAATACATCAGATATTGTTTTTGATTATAATAATATCTCTTTTTATCCTTATTATAAGTCAGTTGGCTATATTTCTTCCCAGCTTTTTAGGAGCAATTACATTATATGCCTTATCCAAAGATTTTTTCTTATATCTGACAGAAAAAAAGGGATTGAAAAAATGGATATCAATTAGTATAGTTTTTCTTCTTGCCTTATTGATCATTTCGATTCCTGTTTATTTTATTATTGAATTAACCTATTCACAGGTACATACGGCTATAACTTATTTTGATAAAATAAATAATTCTCTGGTCAGTATTGTAAATGATTTACAAACAAAATATGGACTAAATATACTTAGCAAAGACAATATCATTCAAGCGACCACCTGGGTAGGCAAGGTCGTGCCTAAAATATTAAATTCAACGGTAAACTCTGTAGTTGTTTTTTTCTTTTCTTTTGTTTTATTCTATTTTATGATTATGAATATCAGGAAAATTGAAAGCACCTTTTTAAAATGGTCTCCTTTAAAAAAACAAAATACCGAAAGGCTAGGGCAAAGGTTGAAAAAAATGATTCAATCCAATGCCATCGGCATCCCATTAGTTGCTGTTGTTCAAGGAATGGTAGGAGCTGTCGGCTATGCCATTGTAGGATTGGATAATTTATGGTTTTGGTTTGCGGTTACAACTTTTACTTCCATGTTGCCTATCGTAGGTTCTGCATTGGCCTATGTTCCGGTTGCCATTTTATTGTTCACTTCCGGAGAAACCTGGCAATCTGTATTTATTTTATTGTACGGCATTATAATTATTGGAACATCGGACAATATCGTGAGGTTTACATTACTTAAAAAACTGGACGATGTTCATCCGTTAATTACCATCTTTGGGGTAATATTAGGAATGAATATTTTTGGATTTATCGGATTAATTTTCGGTCCTATATTATTATCCGGCTTTTTCCTGCTTTTAGATGTTTACAATAACGAATTTAGCGATAATCCTTAAGAAAATGTAGTTCTACTATTGGAATGAATTTTGTTTTTTACCATGAATAAATTCAATAAGCTGTTTCAGTCGGCAGTTAGTATAGGTTTGGGATTACTCATACTATCTTGCATTTCTAAAGACAGATTAGAAGTAACAAAAAAAGAAACAAAAATGAAGGTAACAAAATCAGAAGAAGAGTGGAAAAAGCAGCTTTCTCCCGAAGAATATTACATTTTGAGAGAAAAAGGAACAGAGGCTCCTTACAGTGGAAAATTCAATATGCATTTTGAAAAAGGAGTGTATACTTGTAAAGCTTGTGGTGCGGTTCTGTTTGATAGTGATTCTAAATTTGATTCGCATTGCGGATGGCCCAGCTTTGATCATGAAATAGCCAAAGGCCGAATTATCGAAAAATTAGATACTTCTCATGGGATGACTCGAATGGAAATCCTTTGTGCTAATTGTGGGAGTCATTTGGGACATGTGTTCAACGATGGCCCTACAAAAACCGGATTGAGATATTGTGTTAATTCTGCTTCACTGGATTTTGTAAAAGAATAATACATTGTTTACCAATTGTAAGAATTAACATTATGGCCAAAATCCTAAGAATTTATCCGGAAAATCCTTCAGAGAAAGCAATTAATGAAATAGTTGAGGTGTTAAAAAAGGGAGGAATAATTGTTTATCCTACCGATACGGTTTATGGATTGGGTTGTGATATCTTTAATCACAAAGCCATGGAAAAGCTTTCCAGAATTAAAAATGTTAAACTGGAAAAAACAAACTTTTCCTTTGTTTGTAATGATTTAAGAAATTTATCTCAGTACACTAAGCCCATTGAAACGAATCTATTTAAACTTCTGAAAAGAACTTTGCCGGGGCCTTTTACATATATTCTTGCAGCTTCCAATACGCTGCCCTCTTATTATAAGAATAAAAAAACAGTAGGAATTAGAATTCCCGATCATAATATTCCAAGAATTATCGTTGAAAAATTAGGCAATCCCATAGCATCTACTTCAACGCATGATGATGACGAGATTTTAGAATATATTACAGATCCCGAATTAATAGCCGAGAAATATGATAAATTAGTAGATATAGTTATTGATAGCGGTGCGGGAGGTTATACTCCTTCTACGGTTGTAGATTTAACTTCCGGGAGTCCGGAAATACTCCGCCGGGGAAAAGGAGATTTAGATCTGTATATTTAATCTCTATTTACATTTACTATTTCTAATCGAAAAAGTCAGTTTACATAAAAAGTAAAAAAGAACCGAATAATTATATTCGGTTCTTTTCTTATAAAAGTTAGAAAATTTTCTTTTTTAATTTAATAGAATATTAATTTAAACAATTCATATAGAATAAGATGTATTAATAATTAAATAATTCATCAATAGACAATTCATGAACTGTTCCTAATTTTTTAACCGAATTCCAATTAAGATTTTCCTTTTTTCCAATTAAAGATACATTATAGGTTTTTCCCTTGATTTCACGATTAAAAAAATCTTTAAGATCCTTAAGTTGCAATGTTTGTATTTGAGAATACATATCTTTTCTTAAATCATAATCAATTCCTCTTTTTTTGGCGGCAAGATAGGACCAATAAATTGCAGATTTAGTTATACGGTCTGAAGCAATTTGTTTCAAAGCACTTTTTTTAGCATTGTCAAATTGTTTAGTAATTTCAGGCATATTGTTCATTAAATCTTTCATTGCATCAACTGCTTGTGGTAATTTATTGGCTTGAGTTCCAATATAGGAAGAAACATAATCGTATTTATCCTTATCAGAGGCGATGGTATAACTGGCGTAAGCAGAATAAGCTAATGATTTACTTTCACGAATTTCTTGAAAAACAATGGAAGACAGACCTCTGCCAAAATACTCACCAAATACTTTTGCATAAGGCATTTTAGCTATATCAAATTTATTTCCTCTTGATTGGAAAAGTATTTCGGCTTGTACCATGTCGTAAGGAGCAAAAAACAAGCTGCCGTCAGCTGCAAGTTCCTTATAAGTTATAGGAGAATTATACTCTTTTCCGCTTCCGAAATTATGATATTTTTGAACCGCTTTTTTAATAACAGATTCATTCGGTCCATAGTAAAATATTTCATGTTTGTAATCGAATAAACTTTTACATATCTTAACTAAGTCCGCAGGTTTTTTGTTTAATAAATCCGCTTCAGAAATAGAATTTCTTAATCTGTTATTTTCTCCATAACGGGCATACAAAGCTAAAGCATTAAATATTGCCTGTTTATTTAATTTAGAATTTTTTCTGGCTTTAAGTATAGTTTGTACATATTTTTGATATGTTTCTGAATCAGGATTAGCATTTTGCAAAAAATGTTCAAATAATTCTATACCTTTTGGAATATTTTTTTCTAAACCTTGCAGGTTTAGGAATATTTGTTCATTTTGAACCTGAATAGTATAACTGATTCCTATTTTATAGAACTCTTTTTCAAGATTGGATTTTGTATACTTATCAGTGCCCAGAAGGGAAAGATAATTTAGGGCAAGATCTAATTCTTCATTGTTATCTGATCCAAAGTCAAATATATAATATAAGTTTCCTAATTCGTTATTTGAATTTTTAATATAGGAAAGAGGAATATTTTTTACATGATCAAAAGTTATTAATTTCTTATAGTCTATAAATTGAGGTTGAATTTCTTTTTCGGGAAGTTGCGAGAATTTTTTATAAAAATCTGATTGTTCCGTACGATTTAAAGTTATTGGAGTTATTCCCGGATTTTCAACGCGGACCAGTTTATCATTGATTCCTTTTTCTTTATAGACCACAACATAATTATCCTTATAAAATTCATTGGCAAATTTTACAATACTCTCTTTATTCATTTTATCCAACTCATTAAATTCATCTAAAATTTGTTGCCAAGATAAATTTTGGATAAAAGCATTATACATTTGAGTTGCTACCCCGTTAGCTGTGTCCCAGCTGCTGATGCGTTGCGTTTTTAAATCATTGACAATAGCTTTAATCAACCAATCATCAAAATTTCCTTTTTTTATGATTTCTAACTGATCTAGTAAAAGTTTTTGTACTTGTTCCAAAGATTGTCCTTCTCTAGGAGCTCCATATAAGGAATGAAGACCATAGTCTTTAAAAATAGATATATACGATCCTGCCCCTTGAGCTAATTGTTTTTGATTGATATTTATATCGATTAACCCCGCACCGGAATTATTCAAAATCATATTAACCATTTTAACGTAAAGAGCCTCTTTGCTTCCGGCTCCACTACATCTAAAAGCTAATTGGATTCTTTCTGAAGATGGACTTTTTACTACTCTTTTAACAACAGATGTCAACGGCTGTTCAATGGGTTTTTTCAAAACAGGCAATTCTTTATATTTGAAATTGCCGAAATAGGTATCTACTAATTGTATGGTTTCATCAAAATTTAAGTCGCCCACCAATACAATTGCCATATTATTGGGAACATAATAAGTTTCATAATATTCATGAATTGCTTTCATGGATGGATTTTTCAAATGCTCGGATGTTCCTATAGTGGTTTGTTGTCCATAAGGATGGGTAGGAAATAGAGCATCCATCAATTCATAATTAACTAAACGCATATCGTTATCTTGAGCTCGATTAAATTCTTCATAAACAGCTTCCAATTCTGTGTGAAAGAGACGTAAAACTAATTCGGAAAATCGTTCTTTTTCAACAAATAACCATCTTTCTAATTCGTTGGATGGAATGTTGTTTTTATAAACCGTTTCATCTAGCCAAGTATGCGCATTGGTTCCGGTAGCGCCCAATTCTGAAATTAACTTGTCGTATTCGTTAGCAATGGCGTATTTGGATGCTTCTTGGGATACTTCATCTATTTTTTTATAAATTTCCTTTTTCTTTTTTGGATTTTTTTCGGCTTTATGTTGTTCGTATAAATCTGAAATACGGTTTAATAATACAGATTCTTTATCCCAATCAGAAGTTCCGAGTTTACTGGTTCCCTTAAACATCATATGCTCTAGATAATGAGCAAGGCCGGTATTCTCGGACGGATCATTAGCAGATCCGGTACGTACCGGAATGTATGTTTGAATTCTTGGTTCATCATTATTTCGGGATAAATATACTTTTAAACCATTTTTCAGCGTATAAATTCTTGAATTGGAGGGATCGTTCGTTACCGTTTCATAAGTATACCCCTTTGAATCTGTTACTGTTTTAGTTTTATAGATTTGTGCGTTCGTGGTCATTATAAAAAATGTTAATACAAGTAATAAAAATATTTTTTTCATATTATTATTAGGTTTAAAGGTGTGAAAATACAAAAGATTTTTGTTAGATTTTATTTTTTCGGAATATAAAATATAAGTATATATATCCAATTAAAGCAGAACATAGGGAGGAAAATAGAATCATAATTTTAGCATGAGTTATATAGTCGGCATGTATAGCCGGATTAAAAGCCAATAAGGTAATAAAAATAGACATAGTAAATCCAATTCCACCTAAAAAACCGATTCCTATCATTTGCTTCCAATCTGTTTCCGAAGGAAGCCTGCAAAATTTCAAAGCACAAGCCAGATAAGTAAATAAAATAATTCCTAAAGGTTTCCCAACGATTAAGCCAAAAAATATTCCAAGTGTGTACGATTGAGAGAAAAGCTCTTGAATGTTTAATTGAATAGATAAGGCTGTGTTGGCAAGTGCAAAAAGAGGAAGTATTATAAAATTGACAGGTAATTGGAGTATAGTCAGTAATTTCATGGCTTGGCCATGGGGATCACCACCTTCAAAGGGTATGGTAAATGCCAGTAATATACCCGCAAGGGTTGCATGTACACCGGAATTAAGTAAGCAATACCAAATTCCTATACCGCCGATTATATATAAATATAAATGATTGATCTTTAGTTTTTTAAAAAGTAATAGTATCGTCCATATGAATAAGGCAAGAAATAAAAAGACCCAAGAAAGTTTTTTAGTGTAAAAAAAGGCTATAACCAAAATAGCCCCTAAGTCGTCAATTACAGCTAAGGCAGTAAGAAAAACACGGAGAGACAAGGGAATTTTTTTTCCTAATAAACTCAATACCCCCAACGCAAATGCTATATCGGTTGCCATAGGAATTCCTGCACCTGAAATAGTGTCTTTTCCGAAATTTAAATATGCATATATTCCCGCAGGAATAATCATTCCGCCTATAGCACCCAAAACAGGTAAAAGGGCTTGCGAACGATTGGAAAGTTTTCCAATATGTATTTCACGAATAAGTTCTAATCCCACCATTAAAAAAAATATACTCATTAACCCATCATTTATTAGCTCAGATACAGTTAAAGGCTTCCCCTGGGTGCTAAAAAGATATTCGTTTCCTAATTTGAAAGAAACCGATGTTTCCCAAAAATTATGATAGAAAGTGTGAAAAGTTGAATTTGACAATATTATAGAAAAGATTGTACACAAGATAAGAAGTATTCCTACGGACTTCTCATTATTCATAAAATCTTTAATCGTTTTTCGCATTATACTCATTTATTGCTAATTACTGTATTGAATTATTAAGATTTGAATTATCGAGGATAATATATATATAGCTAAAATATAATTTTTAAATTTATGTTCACTTATAAATCAAACGGTATACTATTAATTATTTAATTATAAAAATTGAGAAAAAGATAAAACGAACCTTTTCATGGGAATTAACACTCTATATGTCCAAAATAGTTAGCAATCTAATGGTATAAGTATTTTAACTACATTTGCATCATATCAGTATAATAAAAAGTAAAATCTAAATGCAATCAGTTTTAAGAACATTATTCGGTTATTTAGCCAGACCACAATTATATCCGGAATTAGTAAGAAAAATTTATAAAAATATTTTCGACAGAGGGAGCGCGGTTCAAGGAAAAAAAGAATCCGAATTATGGTGTGCAGAAAGAGCAATCAGTCAGCAAGATGCAATTTACCAGATTACAAAAAATGAATACTCTTTATATAAAGATTTTGCAGGACCAATGGAGGAGTCAAAAAAAATTGAGGCGGCTTGTCCGGTTAAAATGGGCGGAGCCGGAGCATTAGATCTTATCTACGCACTATGTGAATATACTCAGGCTAAAAATGTTATAGAAACCGGAGTAGCTTACGGGTGGAGCTCTTTGGCGGCTTTATTGTCTTTACAAAAAAGAGGTGGAAATTTGTATAGTTCAGATATGCCTTATTTGGACAGGAATAATGATAAATTTGTTGGATGTGTAGTTCCTGATAATCTTAGAAACTATTGGAAATTATTTAGACAAGCAGATAAAGAATCCCTGCCTAAAATATTCAAAGAACAACAGACTTTTGAGATAGCTCATTATGATAGCGATAAAAGTTATAAAGGTAGAATGTGGGCCTATCCTTTACTATGGGAAAGAATAGAAAAAAACGGCTTTTTTATCAGTGATGATATTGGAGATAATTCTGCTTTTATGGATTGGGTAAATCAAAATCATTTACAAACCATAATTGTTGAATTTGAAGGAAAGTATGTGGGAATTGTAAAAAAAGTATAGAAAAATAATTTCTTTATTAAAAAATGGTTATTTAAAATTTTACGGATTACTTTAAGTGTATTTTAATTTATAATAATATAAATCGTATTATTTTTAGTCATGCAGACATATGAAGAAATTTTAGAATGGTTGTATACCCAAGTTTCAAATTATCAAAATGTTGGGAATTCTGCATATAAGCCCGGATTTGAAAATATAATAAAACTGAGTGAGATTTTAGGAAATCCGCACAGAAAATTTAAATCCATACATATAGCGGGAACTAATGGAAAAGGAAGTGTTTCCAATATGACCGCCTCCATTTTAAAAGAAGCCGGGTATAAAGTGGGATTATTTACTTCTCCCCATCTTAAAAATTTCACTGAACGGATAAGGGTTGACGGAAAAGAATGCCCCGCAGAGTTTGTATATAATTTTTTAATTAATATTAGAGATCATTTTACTAAGGATTTTAATCCTTCCTTCTTTGAATTAACGACCGCTATGGCTTTTAGCTATTTTGCTAAAGAAAAAGTTGATATAGCTGTAATAGAGGTTGGAATAGGCGGAAGGTTAGATTCAACAAATATTATCACTCCCGAAGTATGTGCAATAACCAGTATATCGATGGATCATGTGGATTTATTGGGAGATACACTTGAAAAAATAGCCACAGAAAAAGCGGGGATTATTAAACCCGGAATTCCTGTAGTTATTGGAGAAGATAAGGAAGAAGTTAAAAAATTACTAGTACATATTGCTCAAGAGCGTAATGCCGAATATATAGATGCGACAAAAAATAAGGTAAACTATCCATCAGATTTAAAAGGTATATATCAAGAAAAAAATAAAAAAACGGTAGTAAGTATCATCAATGTTTTAAATGATAAAGGATTTACAATATCTGTTGATCAGGTTAAAAAGGGCCTTTTGCATGTAAAAGATTCAATGAACTTTAGAGGAAGATGGGAGATTTTGCAATGGGAAAATCCGGTGATTATCTGCGATACGGCCCATAATGAGGATGGCTTTAAACAATTGGCCGAACAATTTAAACGGGTAACCTATAAAAAACTGAGAATTGTAATCGGCTTTGTAAAAGGTAAAGATTTAGATAAAATATTTCCACTATTGCCGGTTGATGCCATCTATTATTTTGTTAAACCGGCTATTCAAAGAGGACTACATCCCAATGAATATTCCGAAAAAATAGATTTATACTTCAAAAATTATCAAAAATTCGATAGTGTTGCAAAAGGATTTGATGCCGCTAAAACCCAGTCTGACAAAGAAGATTTGATTTTTATAGGAGGAAGTAATTTTGTAGTAGCAGAAATTTTTTAAAAAAATATTTGCAAGTATAAAAAATGAGCGTATATTTGCAATCCAATTACGGAACAAAGTAATAAAGAAAAGCTCTTAAATGTCTTTGTTTTAAAGGGGCGATTAGCTCAGCTGGTTCAGAGCACCTGCCTTACAAGCAGGGGGTCGCAGGTTCGAATCCTGCATCGCCCACAACAAGAAAAGCCTTGATTTTTTTCAGTTAAGGTTTTTTTGTTGGTACAGACCCATGGTGTAACGGTAGCACACCGGTTTTTGGTACCGTTTGTCGGGGTTCGAATCCCTGTGGGTCTACAACAAATTAAATGAAAAAGTATATTTGTAGGATTGTAAAAAATAATTACATTTGCACCGCAAATAGATAATGAAAAGAAAGAATTAAAATGGCAAATCATAAGTCAGCAATAAAAAGAATAAGACAGAATCACGTAAGAAGATTACGTAATAAGTATTATCATAAATCAGCTCGTACAGCTATTAAAGAATTAAGAGCTGAAACAGATAAAACTGTAGCGGTAGGTAAATTACCGGCTGTTTTTTCTCAGATTGATAAGTTAGCAAAAAGAAACATTATTCATAAGAATAAAGCCTCTAACTTGAAATCTAAATTAAACAAGCACGTTAACGCATTAGCGTAAATAAAAATAATAGTAGGCCCGTTCGTCTATCGGTTAGGACTTCAGATTTTCATTCTGGCAAGAGGGGTTCGACTCCCCTACGGGCTACTAATCTAAGGCTTAAGTTACTTTTAGTAATTTAAGCCTTTTTTTATGTAAATTAATTGTCATTTCAGAAAGTAAGAAAAAATTATGAATAAATTAATTGTAAAATCTTATAATGTTTATTTGCTATTCGATTTAATGACCTCTTATAATTCTTCAATGCTCAAATCTTTTTAATATAGAGACCTTTTGTTATTTAAAAAGTTTAGAATAACTATAAATGAAGCAAAATATCATTTTTTAATATTATATAGTTATTGGTAAAATCAATTGTATTATAATAGCACCCCACTTTCAATAGCTAATTCTAATTCTTTTATACTAAGATCCTTTAATTCTTTTTCATAAATTAATCGTTGATAAAGAAAGATATTTACGATTTTATTAAATATACTTTTTAATATATCTAACGCAGAATAGGTTTCAGGATAAAACCTTTCGTTAAATTTAAATTCATTGCTAATCGATACATTAAATTCTTTCGTAAAATATGTAAGAAAATCATTTGCATCATGTCCAATTAATCCAAAATCTTCATATAATTTCATTTCAGGTTTAAATTGTATTTTATTCTCCCATTGGGATAATAAAACTTTCTCTAAAAATAATTGTAATTTATGATCAACCATGTTTATTAAATTTATGATACCTCTAATTTTAACTATATCATTAATAAAATGATTATTTTTATTCAAAGACACAGAATATCATCAGAAATTCGTAACTAGTTGTTTACGTGTCTAATCCAATTATTACCATAGTCAATTCATATCAATCACTAAAAAGTACACAGTCAATGCAATAATTATAAATTTCAACTATGATAAGGAGGTGAATTAAATGGTTATAAGATAGGATTTTCGTTTTTTACTAAGTAATTGTTGGAAACACCTAATTAGACAATATTAGGTTATTCAAAAGTATGTGATCTATTGTAGTATGATAAAGTTTTTATATTTTATAAATATATAAAAAGATATAGTAACTTGCAAATATATATTGAATAAAAAAATATATATAATAATAAAATTAATAACAATATAAATATTAGTATATAATAACTAATTACATGATTAAGTAAATCTTGAGATTTTTAATTAGAAAAATATATATAAAAGCTTTTAATTTGAATAGTTTATTGATGAAATAATTATAAATAAAAAATTCATAATATAAAAGTCCTGATTTCAATTGAAATCAGGACCATATGTTTAGTTAAATATTTGAGAAAAGCTATTCGAAGAGAATAACTTACTATGAAAAGAACTTTTTTTAATATTTTTATTTTAAGCTAGCTTAAAAAATATAATTTTGTTAATTTCATAAGAAGTTTACACATATTAGAGGTTTTTAACCTTTAAAACATGTAAATTGGAATCTAATTCATAGAGTCTGGGCGCTCCTGTAGCTAATTCAAATTTTATAATTTCGTCGGGAGTCATTTTTTCTAAATACATAACTAATGCACGTAAACTATTTCCATGTGCCGCTATTATTATATTTTTTCCGGCCTTAATTTTTGGAACTATCTCACTTTCAAAATAAGGAATTACTCTTTCTGCAGTATCTTTAAGGCTCTCTCCATTAGGTGGAGCGACATCGTAACTTCTTCGCCAAATATGAACTTGTTCATCTCCGAATTTCTTAGCTGTCTCAGCCTTATTTAGACCTTGCAGATCTCCATACATTCTTTCATTTAACGCCTTATCAAATTTCGTGGGTACATTTTTTATTCCGGCTTCATTCAACGCGATTTTTAATGTTTCTTGAGCTCTTTTCAAAGCAGATGAATACGCATAATCAAAATGTAAACCTTTAAGCTGATCGCCGGCTTTTTTAGCCTCTTCTTTTCCTTTGTCGGATAATTCTACATCAACCCAACCGGTAAATTTATTTTCCAGATTCCAAACACTCTGACCGTGTCTCAGTAATACTAAAATTGCCATGATTACAAAATATTTATATTAACTATATTATCTTGAAATAATTGTGCCAATATAAAAATAATGACTATTAATTTACCCATAAATCTGATTAAAGTTAAGAAGTAATGAAATAAGTGTTTAAGAAAATGTTAATTTTGAAATTATTTCAAAAAACGGAAAGAGTTAGTAATGAGAAAAAGTAGTTTACTTGTATCAATTCTAATTGGGATTTTTACTATGGCACAAAAACAAAATTTGACTCCTGAATTACTTTGGAGTTTAGGTAGGGTATCTATAGACGCTGTAAACGATACCGGAGACATTATTTATGGAGTTCAATATTATAATGTTGATGAAAACAGCAGTACCAGAGATTTATATCATCTAAATCTAGATGGGCAAATTATCAGACTTACTGAAAGTAAAGACAAGGAAAAAGCGTTGTCTTTTCATTCACAAAATGAATTTATATATTCGGTGGGAGATGATATTTATTCTTATAATCTAAAAACTAAGAAAACAGAAAAAATAAATAAAGAAAACGAAATTCTTTCCGGGTTACTTTATGCGAATAATTCCAACCATTTTGCCATATCAAAATCGGTGAAATTAGAAGAAGTTTTAGGCACAGATATATATCCAACAATGGAAAAATCAGATGTGAAAGTGTATGATCATTTAATGTATAGACATTGGGATACCTGGAAAGACGGAAAATTTAAACATATATTCATTGGTAGTACAAACGGAAGTTTGGTGGATATCAATAAGGATGAAAAATATATTTCCGAAGATTATTCATTTTCTCCGGATAGTAAATATTTAGTTTACCAATCCAAAAAACTTTTCGGAACTCAAGATGCAATTTCAACCAATACGAATATATACCTTTATGATATATTTTCACAACAAACGCAAAATTTAACTGTTGAAAATAAAGGTTATGATACTAACCCTAAGTTTAGTCCACAAGGTGGAATGTTGACGTGGTTGTCAATGAAGACAGATGGATATGAGGCAGATAAGAATGATCTGAAAATTTATGATTTGGCTACTCAGAAAACTATAAATTTAACTTCAACTTGGGATAATACGGTAATAGACTATGTTTGGGCTAAAAATGGAAAGAAAATTTATTTTTTGGCCGGTATCAACGCTACTAAACAATTTTTTGAGTTAGATATTAAAACAAAAAAAATTAGACAAATTACTAACGGTCAGCATGATTATGTTAGTATACGTATCACCGGTGATTATTTGGTTGGAGAGCGTCAAGACATGAATCATGCGTCTGAAATTTATAAAGTAAATATTAAAACCGGAGTAGAAACTAAGTTAACTTCAGTAAATGATGACCTCTATCGAAAGATAAAAAGTTGTAGAGTTGAAGAAAGGTGGATTAATACCACCGACGGAAAAAAAATGTTGGTTTGGGTAATATTTCCTCCCGATTTTGATAAAAATAAAAAATACCCGACTTTATTATACTGCCAGGGAGGGCCTCAAAGTACGGTATCTCAATTTTACAGTTTCCGTTGGAACTTTCAGATTATGGCATCTAATGGTTATATTGTTGTAGCCCCAAATCGAAGAGGATTGCCTTCTTTCGGGGTAAAATGGAACGAAGAGATATCAGGTGACTGGGGTGGACAACCTATGAAAGACTATTTATCAGCTATTGATGAAGTTTCTAAAGAGTCCTATGTGGACAAAAATCGTTTAGGTGCTGTAGGAGCCAGTTATGGCGGTTATTCGGTTTATTATTTAGCAGGTATTCATAAGAAAAGATTTAAAACTTTTATTTCACATTGTGGGGTATTTGACTTAGAATCCATGTATGGATCAACCGAAGAAATATTCTTTCCCAATTATGATATTGGAGGATCTTATTGGGAAAATCCTCAACCCAAAGCTTACAAAGAATTTAATCCTATTAAATTAGTTTCTAATTGGGATACTCCTATATTGATTATTCACGGGGGAAGAGATTATCGAGTTCCTTATACTCAAGGGCTGGAAGCTTTTCAAGCAGCGCAGTTAAAGGGCATAAAGAGCCGACTTTTGTATTTTCCGGAAGAAAGCCATTGGGTTCAACAACCTCAAAATGGTATAATCTGGCAAAAAGAATTTTTTAAATGGTTAAAAGAAACACTCTAGTTTTAATAATCCATTCAATATAATAATATTTTATTATACCTATTACAAAATTAAAATATATAAATAATGGTCTAAAAAAAGGTTGGAAGATATTTTTCAACCTTTTTTTATATGTATAAAAAAACTTTTAATCAAACTTGTTTATAAAAATTAAAGAAGGCAAGATTGTTTTCAATTTATGGTAATATTTTATTCCATTAAAGATGTGAATGTTAAGTGTATTTTTAAAATATAAAGGCTTAGATTGGCTTATTAAAATTAAATGAAATCACATAACAAATTCATTTATTTATTACATTTGAATATAATTTATAAACAAATCACTATGAGAAATTTTTTATTTTTATTATTATTTATATTTAATAGTCTGCCGGTATGGTCTAAACAAATAGATCAGGAGGAAGCAAAACAAATAGCAGAAAATTTTATAAATAATCAATTTACCAATCTAAAGAGAAGTCAAGGATTCCAATTACAATTAGTTTATACGGCAGAGAATGAAATAAGTAACTTAAAGAAAAATCATTCAGAAAAGTACTATTATGTTTACAACATTGGAACAAAGCAAGGTTTTATAATTATTTCAGCAGATGATATAAATTATCCGATTATAGGATATTCCAATTCAGGATATTATGATGCAGCTAATCTTCCGGAGAATTTCCAATCTTGGATGAAAACCGTAGAATTGGGTATGCAACAAGCTTTTGATAACTCAACCAAGCCTACCAAAGAAATTGAAAAGGAATGGGAATTATATAGAAGTTCAAAAAAAAGCATCCAAACCAGACTTACCGCACTAGAACCGCTTATTAAAACAAAATGGAATCAAAGAACACCTTATAATAGTCAAATTCCTTATGAAGTTCTTACCGGTTGTGTAGCAACAGCTACAGCGCAGATTATGAAATACCATCAACACCCTAAAAAAGGAATTGGTGTCATTCCGGCTTATCAGACCGTAGACCCCAGTAACAATGTAACCTATAATATACCGCAGATAGATTTAAAGCAATACGAGTATGATTGGTCTAATATGTTGGATGAGTATATTAATAAACCCACTCCAACTTATACAAAAGAACAAGAAAAGGCTGTAGGGCTCTTAATGTATCATATTGGAGCAAGCGTAAAAATGAAGTATGGAGTTAAAGAAAGTGGAGCTTCTAGCAATGATGCGCTTAAATCATTATTTACGTGCTTTGATTATGATAAAAGCTTAGATTTAATCGTAAGAGGAAATTATTATACTAATCTAAATATATTTATAACTGATGAAGAATGGGAGGAGATAATAATAAAAGAATTAAATGAAGGTAGACCCGTCTATTATTCAGGAAGTACGGAAAATAGATCGGGACATGCATTTGTTTGTGATGGATACGATTCCAACGGACTCTTACATTTTAATTTTGGATGGGGAGGATATCAAGATGGATATTACAATTCAAATGCCCCATTAGAATATAAATATGGTCAAGGGATAGGTATAAATATAAAACCCAATGAAGGAGGTCAAGGAATAGCTAGATATTTAGTAACAGAATTATCAATTCCTAAAAATAAAGTATCAAAGAATGAATGCTTTGAAGTGAAGTATAATATAGCCACCATTGGATTACACGATTCAAGTCTTGGTGATATATATATTGCTTTAGTTGATTTAGATGGAAGTAAAATAAATTCAATTTTAGGAAATTATGGTGCAAAATATTTTTCAATTGGAACAGATATCACTGCCGGAAAATATCGATTGACATTAGTTCAAAAAAGAGGGGATGAATATGTTGTTATAAAATCAGATAATAGTATTGGAGATAATAATATAATTGAAGTTAAAGAATTTACAAATTCACATAATCTAAATTTATACGATTATACACCATTATCCGCTAATGCAAACCAAGTCAGTCCTAAAGATCTTCTGCAAGTAGAATTTTCATTTGGAAATAATCGATGTAAACCTTTTAATGGAACGATAGCTTTAGCTTTGACTAATGAGGAGGATAAATTGATCTATATTCTTGGAAAAGATTTAATAAATAATTTAAGAGAGGGTTATTACTATGGATCATATATAATTTCAGGTTATATACCGGATGATATTGCTAATGGAACATATCGAATAAGGGTTTTTGCACGTGAAAATGATGGTCAAGAATGGCAGTTGCTGGATGGAGCAGCCGTTAATTATCTTCCTCTAGCCGTTGTAAATGGAAAGCTGGGGATAGAAGAACTGAAAAATGAAACGAATGAATTTGTAATCTACCCTAATCCGGTTAAAAATATCTTATATATCAAATCTGACTCGGAACAACAAATTAAATCCATTTCAATTTTTGATTTTTCAGGTAAAGAAGTATTGCAAAGCAATATAGATCCTACTAACGGAGTAAATGTTAGCTCATTAAGTTCAGGAGCTTACATAATAAAAATTAAAACGTCTAAAGAAATAAAGAAATATAAATTTATTAAAATATAAATTTTACTTAAATTATCAGTAAAACATTTAAAATTTAAAAAAGGGTGAAGAATTTTCTTCACCCTTTTTTAGTAGTTAAAAAAAATTAATTTTATAAAATGAAAATTAATTAAAATTTAAGTATATTATTATGTAATTATATAATAAATAATCATAATATATATTTTTTTTAAAAATAATTCAATAAATAATTATTTATTTTATTAAATTTGAAGATAACTGAAAAATTTTATTATGAGAAAACTTTTATTATCTATTTTACTATTATTTATATTTAGTAATTTACATTTATGGTCAAAACAAATAGATCAAGAAGAAGCAAAACGTATTGCAGAAAATTTTATTAATAATCAATTTTCTAACCTAAAAAAAAGTCAAAGATTCCAATTACAATTAGTTTATACGGCAGAGAATGAAATAAGTAACTTAAAGAAAAATCATTCTCAAAAATATTACTATGTTTACAACATTGGAGCAAATCAAGGCTTTATAATCATTTCAGCAGACGATATAAATTATCCGATCATAGGATATTCCAATTCCGGATATTATGATGCAGCTAATCTTCCGGAAAATTTCCAATCTTGGATGAAAACCATAGAATTGGGTATGCAACAAGCTTTTGATAATTCCACCAAACCTACCAAAGAAATTCAAAAGGAATGGGAATTATATAGAAGTTCAAAAAAAAGCATCCAAACCAGACTTACCGCACTAGAACCGCTTGTAAAAACAAAATGGAATCAAGATGAGCCTTATAATAGTCAAATACCTTATAAAGTTTATACCGGTTGTGTAGCAACGGCTACCGCGCAGATTATGAAATTTTATCAATACCCTAACAAAGGAATTGGTATCATTCCGGCCTATCAGACCACAGACCCTAGTAACAATGCAATCTATAACATTCCACAGATAGATTTACAACAATACGAATATGATTGGTCTAATATGTTAAATGAGTATCATAATTCACCCACTCCCAATTATACTAATGAGCAAACAAAGGCTGTAGGGCTTTTAATGTATCATATAGGGGCAAGTGCTCAAATGAAATATGGAGTAAAAGCAAGTGGAACTTCTAGTGAGAAAGCATTAAAATCATTGTATACTTATTTTGGTTATGATAAAAGTATAGATTATATAATAAGAGGTCGATATTATAATGGTAATTTTAATGAAATACCTATCAGTGATGAAGAATGGGAGGAGATAATAATAAAAGAATTAAATGAAGGTAGACCCGTCTATTATTCAGGAAATACGGAAAATAGATCGGGACATGCATTTGTTTGTGATGGATACGATTCCAACGGACTCTTGCATTTTAATTTTGGATGGGGAGGATATCAAGATGGATATTACAATTCAAATGCCCCATTAGAATATAAATATGGTCAAAGTATAGGCATAAATATAAAACCCAATGAAGGAGGAGAAAAAGTCAATAGATATTTTGTAAATAAGCTTACGATTTCTAAAAATAAAGTATATAAAGATGAATGTTTTGTAGAAAAACATGATTTATACAACATAAGTATAGAAGATACCATTATATATAAAAATCAATATATGGCCTTATATGATCTTAACAATACAATGGTAACCCTACTTAATGAAAGTAATCATCCGTATAATTTTAATAATAATTATTATACGCTAAACAGTACTATTAAAGCAGGGAAGTATCGTTTAAAAGTAGTGGAAAAGAAAGGAGATGCGTATATACCAATTAAAACGGCTCAAAATGTAGATGATACAAGTATAATAGAATTATTGGATGGTGTTAAATCACATAATCTTAATTTATTAAATAATAAAGATCTTACGGCCAACATAAGACAAGCTAAACCTAAAGAATATCTTAGAGTAGAATTTTCATTTGAAAATAATCGATGTAAACCTTTTAATGGAACAATAGCTTTAGCTTTGGCTAATGAGAAGGATGAATTGCTATATATACTTAGAGAAAATTCAGTAAATAATTTCGGAGAGGGTCATTACTATGGATCATATATAATTTCAGGTTACATACCGGATGATATAGCTAATGGAGCGTATCGAATCAGGATCTTTGCACGTGAAAATGATGGTCAACAATGGCAATTCTTGGAAGGAGTAACCGTTAATTATCTTCCCCTTACCATTGTAAATGGCAAATTGGGAATAGAAGAGATGAAAAATGAAAAAAATGAATTTGTAATCTATCCTAATCCGGTTAAAGATATTTTATATATCAAATCTGATTCAGAACAACAAATTAAATCCATTTCAATTTTTGATTTATCAGGTAAAGAATTATTGCGTAGCAATATAGATTCTTCTAATGAGTTAAATGTGAGCTCATTAAGTTCAGGGGCTTACATTTTAAAAATTAAAACGTCAAAAGAAATAATGAAATATAAGTTTATTAAAAAATAATTCATAAAATTTAATATATAAATAAGCGTTTCCCAATAACCTAAAGGAAACGCTTTTTGCTATAAAAAACTATATAGATTTGTAATGAAAATGTTTGAAATTTTATTTATATCACTGCATTACTAATTAATAAAATATCTCATTTAAAAAATCTGTATATTTGTCCTTATAGCATTTAAAAATTGAAGTAGATTAATATAAATCTAAAGTAATAAGCCATGAATTTACATGAATATCAAGGAAAAGAAATACTTGCATCATTTGGAGTAAGAGTCCAAAGGGGAATAGTTGCTACTACACCGGAGAAAGCTGTAGAAGCAGCTAAAGAAATGAATGATCAAACAGGTACCAAATGGTGGGTGGTAAAAGCTCAGATTCATGCAGGAGGAAGAGGAAAAGGAGGAGGAGTTAAATTGGCAAAATCTTTGGATGAAGTTAAAGAAATCACCTCCGAAATCATAGGAATGAATCTAATCACTCCCCAAACACCTAAAAAAGGTAAGAAAGTTCATCAGGTATTTATTGCGGAAGATATGTATTATCCCGGAGAGGGTAAAATTGAAGAATTTTATATGTCTGTTTTATTAGACAGAGTGAAAGGAAAAAATGTAATTATATATTCTACAGAAGGAGGTATGGACATTGAAACGGTAGCAGAAAAAACTCCGTCACTTATATTTAATGAAGAAATAGACCCATCGGTTGGTTTACAAAATTTTCAAGCAAGAAAAATTGCTTTTAATCTCGGATTGTTCGGAGAGGCGTTTAAAAATATGGTAACATTTGTGACTGCATTATATAAAGCTTATATAAAAAGCGATGCTACCTTATTCGAGATAAATCCAGTTTTAAAAACATCAGATAATCAAATTGCGGCAGTAGACGCAAAAGTTACCATTGATAGCAACGCTCTTTTCAGGCATCCAGAATATGTGAAATTAAGAGATATAAGAGAAGAAGATCCAACTGAAGTACTAGCAGGAGAGGCAGGATTAAATTTCGTAAAACTAGAAGGCAATGTAGGATGTATGGTAAACGGTGCCGGATTAGCTATGGCAACGATGGATATCATTAAACTTTCAGGAGGAGACCCGGCAAATTTTTTAGATGTTGGGGGAACTGCTGATGCTGAAAGAGTAGAAAAAGCATTTAGAATAATTTTAGCGGATGATAGAGTACAAGCGATACTCGTAAATATATTTGGAGGTATTGTTCGTTGCGATCGAGTAGCGCAAGGCATTTTAGATGCCTATAAAAATATGAGTGATTTTATAAAAGTACCAATCATAGTACGATTACAGGGAACTAATGCAGAAATAGCTAAAAAAATGATTGATGAAAGTGGAGTAAAAGTTATATCTGCTATTACCTTAGAAGATGCGGCAAATGAGGTTACAAAAGCTTTAGCATAATCTTAAAAATAAATAGTAAAAAAGGCTATCATTGGATAGCCTTTCTTTATTATTATTGTAAAGGAGTCAAAAAGGGATAAGTTAACCATTGAAAGCTATTGGAATTTGTTTTTTTGACATAGCCAATACCCGGATAAGGAAGATGATAACCAAAAACAAGGGTTTTATCCCTGCTTAAAGTATCAAGAACGGAAATACGTGTTTTAACTGCCAAATCAAAATTCCAGTCAAAAGATGTTCCCCATTCAGGATGTGGGAATAACAATGCTCCATAATGAACTAAATCAGCAATATGGACCAATGATTCATTGTTGGAATAAATTGTTGAAATAATATGTCCCGGAGTATGTCCCGGAGCTAATGAAAATGTAATGCAATTTAAAATGGTTTCCTTATCCTTAATAAATTTAATTTTCGATTTTATCGATTTTAATTTAGTACTGATTGCTTTAATACTTTCTTTTAATTCAGCTTCATTTCCTGATCGTTTAGACTTTGAAAAATCCTGTTTTTTACCCGTCCAGAAATCATATTCTTTTTTAGTTAAATAAATAGTGGCATTCGGAAAAACCGGTTTATTATCGGCAACTAATCCTCCAATATGATCTAAATGAGCATGAGTAATCACAATATCTGTAATTTGTTCCGGTTTAATACCGACCCCAGATAGGGCGTTAAGCAATTTTCCACCATTACTATTAATCTCTCCCGTTCCGGTGTCAAATAAAATTAAATGGTTATCCTTTTTTAATAATAATACATTTAAGGCCAATTTTAATTTATCGGTAGGTAAATAATTGTCTAAAAGTATTTTATTAACATCTTCGGCTTTTGCTACAGGTGCTATTTCAGGTTGTACCGAGGGATTATAAAAGTAACCATCGGTAAGTAATACTCCTTGAATATCACCGATTTTCAAATTTTGGAATCCGGAATTATTAAAATTTTGAGCAGATGTAACCCCGGTAACAAAAAGGGTAAATACAATTAATTGATTTAAAAAGTTTTTCATATTTAAAGGTTTTTAAAGATTTCATTAGGAAGCTTTTAAAGTTAATATGGCTTTTTGTAAAATTAAGTTATTCGGAAAAGTTACCGGAAATCCATCATCGGTACGTAGCACAACATAGAAAGCCTTAATATCTTCAACAGTTGCGGTGATTGGATTATCTTTATCAATAATTTTTATAATGTCTCCTATCCGAAATGGAACTGTGAAATAGATGATAAAACCCGCAGTTACATTGCTTAATAATGACCATTGGGCAAAAAAGGCGACACCTACAATTGCAAAAAAAGAGGCAAATGTAGCAAATATCCATTCCGGAGTAACTCCCCATATGGTTATAAGAAGAACAAAGCCCAAAATATTAATTAATATACTTGAATATTTAATCACTACTCGTGTTCGTAATTCTTTAATATGGGTATGATTACCATATTTTAAAATTATTTTATTTATAATAAGTTTTAAAAAATATATCCCCATAATAACAATTATAGTAGCTATTAATTGAAGGTGATAATCTTTAAAAAATTTACTTAATAATTCCATTTTATATTATATCGTTTATTTTGTTTTTAAATATTCTTTGTAAACTAGTTGTATGCTGTTGGAAAGACATTTTTTCTCGAAATAAAAAAATCAATACTACTTTTTTAGAAAAAAATGTTTAGCTTATTTCATATATACACATAAGTTTTAAAGATCATTTAAAAAGGAAAAATTCTCCTAAGATGAAATGTCTTATTTACAATACATTATTTATTATTAATGATATGTTCGGCATTATAGTATATGATTATTATGAACTCTGTTAAAACGAAGGCAAATTTACAAACAAAATTCATCAATTTTTATTTAATTTAGAACTAATTTATCAGATTATAAAAATTTAATACCGGGATATATTGAATTATATTATTTCATACGGTATTTTAATTATAAAATTTTACATTGTATTTTTGTACTACTTATGATTACTCAAGAAAATCTAAAAGAATTACAGACAAGGATAAACGATTTGTATGAATACTTAGAAATAGAAAAAAAGCAAGTAGAAATACAAAATGAAGAAGAAAAATCTGCAGATCCTTCATTTTGGGAAGATCCAAAAGAAGCAGAAAAAATATTAAAACAATTAAGAGCCAAAAAAAAATGGGTTGAAGAGTACCAGGAAATCCACGCACAATATGAAGACTTAGTGGTTTTATACGATTTTTTTAAATCAGGAGATGTTTCCGAAGATGAAATAAATTCTCATTATCAGACAGTTGTTACTTTGCTTGAAAATATAGAATTTAAAAATATGTTATCATCTGAAGGAGACGATTTAAACGCTGTAATACAAATAACAGCAGGAGCAGGTGGTACCGAAAGCTGTGATTGGGCGAGTATGCTCATGCGTATGTATATTATGTGGGCAGAAAAACATAATTTTAAAGTGAAAGAGCTTAATTATCAGGCTGGAGATGTAGCAGGTGTAAAAACTGTAACATTAGAGATTGAAGGAGACTATGCCTTTGGTTATTTAAAAGGAGAAAACGGAGTGCATCGATTGGTTCGAATTTCACCGTTCGATTCCAATGCAAAAAGACATACCTCTTTTGCTTCTGTGTATGTGTATCCTTTAGTAGATGAATCCATTGAGATTCAGATTAATCAAGCTTCGCTTTCATGGGATACGTTTCGTTCCAGTGGAGCCGGTGGACAAAATGTTAATAAAGTGGAAACAGGAGTTAGATTACGCTATAAATATAAAGATGATGACACAGCAGAAGAAAAAGAGATCATCATTGAAAATACAGAAAGTAGATCCCAACTACAAAATAAGGAAAAAGCATTGCAATTATTAAAATCACGCTTATTTGAAATTGAACTTGAAAAAAGAAATGCGAAACGCGACGAAATAGAGGCGGGTAAAATGAAGATAGAATGGGGAAGTCAGATAAGAAATTATGTAATGCAGCCCTATCGATTGATTAAAGATGTTCGAACAGGTACTGAAACTTCAGATGTTGACTCAGTTATGAATGGTAATATAGATGATTTTTTAAAGTCCTATTTAATGTTGATGGGACAGAGACCTCAATAAGATACGATAAAATAAAATTATTTATATTTGTTTTTAATAAAAATAAAAATATTTGATAAATTATGGGTATTATACTACTATTTGTTCTATTTATATTATTTTTTTTAGGCGCGCCTATATTTGTTGTAAAGCAACAAACATCAGTAATAATTGAAAGATTTGGAAAATTTAATTCCTCACGAAATGCGGGGATTAATTTTAAAGTTCCTTTCATAGATAAGATCGCAGGAAGAGTTAATTTAAAAATCCAGCAATTGGATGTAATGATTGAAACAAAAACAAAAGATAATGTATTTGTTCACCTTAAAGTTTCAGTCCAATATCATGTAGTTCAAACAGCTGTGTATGATGCATTTTACAAATTACAAAATCCATACGAACAAATCACTTCTTATGTTTTTGATGTAGTACGTGCTGAAGTTCCTAAATTACGGTTAGATGATGTATTTGAAAGAAAAGATGACATAGCAATTGCTGTTAAAAGTGAATTGCAAGAAGCGATGCAGAGCTATGGGCACAGCATTGTAAAAGCCTTAGTTACAGATATAGATCCGGATGAGCAAGTTAAACAAGCAATGAATCGTATAAATTCAGCAGAAAGAGAAAAGGTTGCTGCAGAATATGAAGCAGAAGCAGAGCGTATAAAAATTGTAGCTAAAGCCAAAGCAGAAGCAGAAAGTAAACAATTACAAGGAAAAGGTATTGCTGATCAAAGGAGAGAAATCGCTCGAGGTTTAGAGGAATCTGTTAAAGTATTAAACGGAGTAAATATAAACTCACAAGAGGCCTCTTCTTTAATTGTGGTTACTCAACATTACGATACATTAAGCTCTATAGGAGCCAGTTCTCGATCTAATTTAATATTGCTACCTAATAATCCGAGTGCAGCAAGTGATATGTTAACTAATACAATTACTTCTTTTGTAGCTTCACAAAAAGTTAGCGATCAATTAAATGATAAACGATCCTTGTAATAAAATTAATTAAAGAATATAAAAAAGAGGCATTGATTTCCAATGCCTCTTTTTTATGAAAATATATTAGATATTTATCCAAAAATTATTTTTTAGTGGCCTCCTTAATATCATTTTTAGAATCTTCAGCAGCATTTTTTACGCCTTCTTTAGCGTTATTAGCTGTTTCTTTGATATTATGGTTTTGATCGTTTGCTTCTTCCTTAACTTTATCTACAGTCTTTTCTAAGCTTTCTTTAGCTTCATGAGCTGTTTCTTTTATATGAGTGGTAGCGGAATCGGTAAAATTTCCAATTTTTTCACCTAAAGTCGCTGTATCTTTTGCAAGAGAATCAGCAGTTGAACTAGAGGCATCTACATGATTAACTTGTTTTTTTTCACAAGCAATAAAAGAAATAGAAGTAATAGTAGCGATAGTTAAGATGTTTAAAATTGTTTTTTTCATAACGATAAATTTTTAAATGATTTTTTTTTAAAATTTAATTTATTTTTAGTTGCTATCATCTAATGCTGAGCCGGGAGCAATTTCTTGCTGTGGTTGAGCATTCATGCCCGGGATAGCAGGATTGTTATTGTTCTTAAGGTTAGCAGAACTGTCTATAGGAGGAGCCGGCGCAATTTCTTGCTGAGGTTGAGCATTTAGACCTTGCACGGAATTTAATTCATTTTCATTGGTTTTATTTTTATGATTATTTTCACATGCAATGAAGGAGCTAGTTATACTAAGTAACGTGATGGCAGTAAAATTCAATAAATTTTTATTCATCACTTGAGGTTTTTGTTAAGTTTTAAAAAAGTAAAAATTTACTTTCAGAAAAAAGGCTACAAAAAAGTTGTAACCTTTTGTGAATTTTGTTTAATTTAAACAAATTATTTTGCTTTTTCAGCTTCCTCAGCTTTAGGAGCAGCAGCTTCTTCAGCTTTAGGAGCTTCAGCTTTAACTGTGTCTGTTGCAGGAGCTTGAGTTTGAGGAGCTTCTTCAACCGCAGTAGAATCAACAGCTGGAGCAGTAGTTGCAGTAGAATCAGTTGTAGCAGCAGCATCACTACTAGCTTGTTTTTTATCACATGCGATGAAAGAAGTTGTTGCAATAACAGTTACAGCTGCAATGTTTAAGATTAGTTTTTTCATTTTTTAGTTTTTTTAATTATATATAATTTAAATTAGAGAAACAAATATAGGAGAGTTAAACTTTGTTGCAAGATTCAAATGCTTGTAATATTTTTGTAAAAACTGTTTTTTGGATTTTACAAAAAATATATACTGATTATCAGTGTGTTAAAATTATTTTACAAATGAAGGGTCAGGAAAAAATACTTTTTGAGCAATTAAAAAAGGAGGTTACCCAAACCTTTTTAGAAGATTTTCCTACCTTAAATCCTGACATTTCAAAATGGAAAGGATTAGACATTATATATTTTCAAGAACATTTAAGACAGAAAGTTAGAGGAAACGTTAGCGAAAAATGGTTCTATACCTATTTTAAATCTTCATTTGAAAAATTACCCAGAATTGATATGCTCAATTTATTAACTCAATATTGTGGATATAAGAGGGGATGGACAGAATTTCAGGAAAAATATCAATCTAAAATATCTCAAGACAATCCAACTTCACATGTGACGAATGGGCCATTGATAAACAAAACTGTTGGCGATGATAAAAAAATTTTTTTAGATAATGTAGAGGTAAAAATTAATGGTTATGATGATGAAGCTATACAAACAGAATCTTTAGGCATAAACGTAACTAAAAATAAAAATCATTCGTTTGGCATTAAAAAATTAATATATATACTGTTAGGATTGATCACATTATTAGTTGTAGTTTTTTCAATAGATAAATATTATGAATATAGAAATACCTTCAAGTTTTGTTTTTATGATGCCGATAGAAGCTCTTTAATAAAATCCAAATTAGAAATAATTATCCAAAAAAATGGAGTATCTCCTGAATATTATACTGTTTCTAACGGTTGTTTTACCTATCGATCATCAACAGATACTCTCAAAATGACTATTAGCTCACCTATGTATAAAAAGGAATCTTTTGTAGTCGGACTTAAAGAAATAAGAGATAAGGGAGAAGAGAATAATAGAAACTTCAAATTGAGACCTGATGATTATGCTATTATGTTATATTATTATTCAACAGGTGTAAACGATGCAGATGAAAATAAAAAATCGCAATTAATAAAACAAAGAAAAGAAGAATTAAATAAACTAATCGCTGATGATGCACTTATTTATCAAGTATACGATAATGAAATATTTGGTGTTGAAGTGCTGGATAAGAAAAAATACATTGACTTTATGACTACTCCTACTACCTCACTCAAAAATTATATTCTGATTAACAGTCAGATTAATAAGAACAAAAAAATAGATTTAATTAAATTCAAAATACAAAAAAATGAAAAATAAGCATATAATTCAAATTATTATAGTTTTTCTGATAATAGGTTTTGTAGCTTGTAAGAAGGAAAAATATTACGAAGGAGAAAAAGATCCCACTAAAATAAAAGAATATAACAATAAAAATTATTATGCTTCTGAAAAAATGGATTCATTGGCAGTAATATCACATATTACAGAACAAAAGTTACAAGAAGTTTATGATTTAGCTATTTTAGCAACCGAAAATAAATCAAACAAAGAGATTGATACTCTTATAGTTTCACAATTAAAAGGGTATTTTCCTAAAAAAGACACGGTGTATGTGAGTAAAATTGTAAATAATTTGGATTCTTTAAAGGTAAAATATGTTACAATTGAACTTGAAAAGAAAAAATCAGATACCACTACGATTCTTAATGATTCAATAGGAGTAGTACATTATAAGGTTCATTATTATAATAATAAGAAAAAATATTTCTCTACTCAAAAATCCCAAGCAAATTATATTTTAAAGAAAAATCCGGAAAAGTTTAAATCAGAATTTAAATTTTACTTTACCTCAATTGGAAACCCCGAGCAATAATTGGGAGTTATAATATAATCCAAAGGTATATCCGATCTTGAAATATCGTTAATTGAATCCAAGGGTTCAAAAAAAGAAAGTCCAATTTTAGTAGAAGAAAGGTGGTTTTTAAGGAAGTTGTCATAATATCCTTTTCCATATCCTACGCGGTTTCCTAAAATATCATAAGCCAATAAAGGAGTAAATATGCAATCTATATTCTTAATTTGTATATTATCTTGATCTATCGGTTCAGGGATTCCCCACAGATTTTTTTCAAGTTTAGTTTCAGGAGTAAGTTCAAAATGTAATAAAGAATTATGATGGACTTTGGAGCAATAAACCTTTTTTTGATTAGCCCACAAATAATTTAGTATGAAAGAAGTATCAACCTCCTTTTTGTCAGAAATAGTTAAGAAAATATGGTATGAATTGTAGTCGGATAAAATAGATTTTTTCCACTGTAAAAAAATTTGCTCAGATTTAGATAATACCTGCTTTTTCGTAAGCAAAGATCTTAAGATAAGAAAATTCTTACGAGCCTCTTTTTTTAACATGAATCATATTTTTTTTACGGAAATAATTTTAACAGGACAGGCTTTAGCCGCTTTATCTGCAGCCTCAAAACAATTATTATCAGGATTTTTTAAAGTGAAAAAACCCTTTTTTTCAGTAGACCTTAGTAAAACAGATTTTCCATCTTTTTTAGACATGCGGAAATTTTCAGGATCAAACTCCGAACAATAATTGCATCCTATGCATTTATCTCTTTGCAATGTAATGATTACCATATTTTAATAAAAAAATTCGAAAATCTAAGCTTTAACAACTTTATATAATTTATCGGACGGACGTATTTTAAAACCAATAGGTAAAGTCAATATATCTCCCTTTTTAGCTTCCTGAGCGGGTATATCATCGACCATCATTGAAGAAACTTCAGCCTCTTGTGAACCGGTAGTAGGTCCCTGAATTAATATTTTATCTCCAACATTTAGACTATAAGCCTCAATCTCAAATTCACCGATTTTTGTTTTAGGGTAAAAATGTCGACCTTTTCCAATATAAACCTTTTTTTGTGTAGCGTTAGATCCCGGATTATCAGACCATTCTCCTAATTTTTGCCCAAGATAATAACCGCTCCAAAATCCTCGGTTATAAACAGTTTCTAATTTTTTCATCCATTCGGCTACTGCTTCTTTAGTAAAAGATCCGGAAGCAATGGCATCAATGGCTTCACGATAGCATTTAGTTACAGTAGCCACGTATTCCGGTGCTCTTCCTCTACCTTCTATTTTCAATACTTTTACCCCGGAGTCAATAACTTGATCAAGAAAATCAATAGTACATAAATCTTTAGGGGACATCATATATTCATTATCGATTTCAATCTCAAAACCGGATTCTTGATCGATAACGGTGTATTTTTTTCTGCAATTTTGTTTACAAGCTCCTCGATTAGCAGAAGAATTATGAGAATGTAGACTTAAATAACATTTTCCCGATACAGCCATGCACAAAGCGCCATGTCCAAAAATTTCAATTTCAACTAATTTTCCACCCGGGCCTTTAATTTGTTCTTTATTAATTTGAGAAGTGATCTTTTTAACTTGACTTAAGCTCAATTCTCTGCTTAAAACCATAGTATCGGCAAATAAAGAATAAAATTTTACCGTTTCAATGTTGGTAATGTTTATTTGAGTTGAAATATGAACCTCCATTCCAATTTGTCTCGCATAAGCAATAACCGCTTGATCCATGGCAATAACTGCTGTTATAGAAGCAGATTTTGCTCGATCCAAGACTGTTTTTATTATGGATAAATCGTGATCATAAATAATTGTGTTCAAGGTCAAGTAGGTTCGTACCCCTTTTTGAGAACATCTTTTGGAAATTTCTTCCAAATCGTCTAAAGTAAAATTAACAGATGAACGCGCACGCATATTTAATTGCTCGACTCCAAAATAAATTGAATCTGCACCATTATCCAAAGCTGCTTGCAATGATTCAAAATTACCTGCCGGACACATCAATTCTATCTTTCCACTTTCTGTCATTACTGAATTAAAATTTTACGCAAAAATAATAAATATAACCTATATAAAAAGAAGCCTTTATTTAGGTTGGTAAACCATGATTACAACCTTTCAATTTTTCACGGTTAATTTTAGCCTGTTAAATATTTATTAACGCATAAAATCATCTTAGAGAAAACCGTATCTTTGTAAAGAAATTGATATAATGATAAGGAAAATAGCAATATTCCCATTAGTTGTATTAATACGCTTTTATCAGATCGCTATATCTCCTTGGATGGGAAATAATTGCAGATTTACTCCCACCTGTTCCGCATATATGTTGAAAGCATTAAAAATTCATGGACTGTTCTATGGATTTTGGTTGGGAAGTAAACGTATTTTTCGTTGTCATCCTTGGGGAGGAGAGGGGTATGATCCGGTGCCACATAAAAAACATAATTAAAACTAGATGAATCAATTTTTATATATTACCTGGGATCCGAGTTTAGGTATACATATAGGCAGCTTTACCTTAAGATACTACAGCTTGATGTATGTTATTGCTTTTGGTTTAGGTTTTTATCTCATGGAATTTATTTTTAAAAAAGATAAGGAAGATAAAAAATTATTAGATCCTTTGTTCATCTATATGTTTCTAGCCGTAATAATTGGAGCTAGATTGGGGCATGTACTCTTTTATCAAAAACAATTATTTATACAAGATCCATTAGCAGTTTTCTTACCCATACGAACTAAACCTCATTTTGAATTTACGGGTTATTCAGGCTTAGCCAGTCATGGAGCTGCTATAGGAATTCTAATTTCTTTATATCTATTTACAAGAAAATATTTAAAACGAACTTTTTATTGGATATTAGACAGAATAGTTATTCCGGTTTCCATAGGAGGAATGTTTATACGTTTTGGAAATTTTTTTAATTCGGAAATTATTGGAAAACCTTCTTCACTTCCATGGGCAGTACTTTTTATTCAACAGGATACCGATGAATACGGAAGTATTGTTCCACGACATCCCTCTCAATTATACGAAGCCTTTGGCTATTTACTTTTGTTTATATCCCTGATGTTTATCTATTTAAAAACCGATAAAAAGAAATATTCGGGTTGGATATTTGGATATTTTTTAATTGTACTTTTCGGTATCAGGTTTATCGTAGAATTTTTTAAGGAACCGCAGGGAGAAGAATATATTAATTGGCTGGGATTAAATACCGGACAATGGTTAAGTGTACCCTTTATTATCGCAGGAATTTGCATACTAGTTACTGCAAAAAACAGGATTTATACATCAAAAGCAATATAAAATGAAAAATCTAATAACAAAACTAATACTATGTTTGCTGATTGTTATAAGTATAGTGGGTTGTAAAGATCCTAAGAATATAAGTATTAGTACCAATTTCGATAAATTAGATGATAAACCCTTACACATAGGAGATAAATTACCTTTAGAATTTAATACACAAGATGGAATTATTGATTCGTATAGTATTAAATTGAATAATCAAACATACGATAAAAAAAATATTACTTTAGATGAATCCAATGCCAAGTTGGGAACAAATTATATAGTACTAACAATCAATTATAATGGAAAATATAAAAAAGAAATTGATGCAACTTTTACCGTGTTTCCAAACGAAAAAGAAAAGGATCTACATTATAAATTGATCCAAGAATTTCCACACAATCCTGAATTATTTACACAAGGATTTACCTATAAAGACGGATGGATTACGGAAAGTTCAGGACTTTATGGGAAATCATTATTAGTTAAATATAAATTAGGTTCAACTTCTTACTCTCAAAGCGTTAAAATAGACCCTAAATTTTTCGCAGAAGGGTTTGCCTTGCTAAATGAGAAATTATATTTACTTACTTGGAGAGAAAAAAAAGGATTCATTTACAATGCATCAGATTTTAAACTTTTAAAAGAATTCAACTATCCGGGGACTTTATATGAAGGTTGGGGAGCAACAACCATAGGAGATGAAATGGTTGTTTCTGACGGGTCTTCTGAATTAAAGTTTTATGATAAAGATTTTAATTTAAAAAAGAGTATTTCAGTGATTGGTTATGAAAATATTTATTCTAGAATTAATGAATTGGAGTACGCTAACGGATATATTTATGCCAATGTTTTCGATGAACCAATCATTTTAAAAATTGATCCTAGTACAGGAATTGTGGTTGCTAAAGCAGATTTTTCGGATTTAGTTAAAATGAATCAATCCAATGAGGAAGCTGTTTTGAATGGGATTGCCTATGTTGATGGAGATACTTTCTTAATTACTGGAAAACTATGGTCTAAAATTTACAAAGTTGAATTTACGAAGTAAGTGAAATAATTTTTCTAGTGGATCGTGATTATAGCTAAAATATAATTTTAGAAAAAAAACACCATTTCCATTCTCTATATACATTAACTTAAGGAATAGTTTAATTTACATGTTTTTCAGCATGATAAGATGAGCGAACTAGCGGGCTGCTTTCAATATGTCTGAAATTTCCTAAACTTTTAGCGTAATCTTCATAATCTTTAAACTGTTCCAACGAAATAAATTCCTTTACAGGAAGATGCTTTTTACTAGGTTGTAAATATTGACCGATCGTGATTACATCAACTTGGGCGTCATGTATTTCTCTAATAGATTCATAAACTTCAGAAGGTTTCTCTCCAAGACCTAGCATAATTCCAGTTTTCGTTCTTCGTTGCCCCTGTTCTTTCATATATCGGAGAACTTCCAAACTTCGATCATATTTTGCTTGTATACGTACTTCACGGGTTAATCTTCTAACCGTTTCCATATTATGGGATATGACTTCAGGGGCAGCTTCCAAAATTCTATTTATATGCCTGTGAATTCCTTGGAAATCAGGAATTAAAGTTTCCATGGTTGTGCCGGGACTAATTCTGCGTACCGCTTTTATGGTTTCTGCCCAAATAATAGATCCCATATCTTTAAGATCATCACGGTCAACGGAAGTTAATACCGCATGTTTAATTTTCATTAATTTAATAGAACGCGCAACTTTTTCGGGTTCCTCCCAATCAATTTCGGAAGGTCGCCCTGTTTTAACACCACAAAACCCACAACTTCTGGTACAGATATTACCCAAAATCATAAATGTCGCCGTGCCTTCACCCCAACATTCTCCCATATTTGGACAGCTTCCACTTTGGCAAATCGTATTAAGCTTATATTTATCTACAATTCCCCTAAGTTCTTTATAATTCTTACCGGAAGGCAGCTTAACCCGAATCCATTTAGGTTTTGTTATTGTTGACGAGTCCATAAAACAAATTTTTATCGTACAAAGTTAGTAACTTTATTACGGATAATTATTTAAGCTATAAATATAAAAAAAATATAATTATATAATTATACTGCTATAAATACATAAAATTAGGAGTTTTAATATAAATTTTAACGATTTATTAGCAGCACAATTAGAATAAAATAGTGAACTTTGCAGCTAGCTAATTTTTAGAAAGCATGGAGTATACATCGACTTCCGAAGATATAAAAATTATTATTGAAAAAGTACGGGAAAAAAGTAAAGATTTTAGTTTACTAAGTAAAGAAATAAATCAGGTGATCGTTGGTCAAAAATACATGATTAACCGCCTGTTAATTGGTTTATTAAGTAACGGTCATGTTTTATTGGAAGGAGTTCCCGGATTAGCAAAGACATTGGCAATAAAAACACTTGCAGAGGCTCTTGATGGAGAATTTTCTCGAATTCAATTTACGCCTGATTTATTACCTGCGGATGTTTTAGGAACCTTAATTTATAATATGAAAGAAAACGATTTTTCAATTAAAAAGGGGCCTATCTTTGCTAATTTTATTTTGGCAGATGAAATTAATCGTTCTCCGGCTAAAGTTCAATCAGCTCTGTTGGAAGCCATGCAGGAAAAACAGGTAACCATTGGAGATGAAACATTTAAATTGAAAGAACCGTTCTTGGTTTTGGCAACACAAAACCCTATCGATCAAGAAGGTACTTATCCACTCCCTGAAGCTCAAGTCGATAGATTTATATTAAAATGTGTTGTTTCTTATCCTGATTTTGAACAAGAAAGAACAATCCTTAGACAAAATATTTCAGGAGAAAAACATGAGGTTAAGAAAATTATCACTTTAGAAAAAATATTTGAAGCGAGGGAGTTGGTGAAAGAAATTTACATGGATGAAAAGATCGAAAGTTATATCCTAAATGTGATATTTGCTACCCGTTATCCCGAAAAATATAATATGCCTAATCTTAAACCTTACATACTTTTCGGCTCTTCTCCCCGAGGTAGCATAAGTATGGCATTGGCGGCAAAAGCAAATGCTTTTCTAAACCAAAGAGGTTTTGTAGTACCAGAAGATGTTAAATCCGTTGCCAAAGATGTCCTTCGTCATCGCGTCGGAATAACCTATGAAGCAGAAGCAGAAAATATAACTTCTGAGGATATTATTGATCAAATTCTCAGTTCAGTAAAAGCTCCGTAGTATTATAAAAAAACAAAAAAATTGACGACAGAAGAACTTCTAAAAAAGGTAAGGCTTATAGAGCTAAAGTCTAAAAGAAGAATTAATTCAATATTCTTAGGGGAATATCACAGTTCTTTTAAGGGCATAGGAATGACATTTTCAGAAGTTCGTCAATACCAATTTGGAGACGATGTAAGAAAAATTGATTGGAATAAAACAGCCCGTTTTAATGAACCTTTTGTAAAAATATTTGAAGAGGAAAGAGAAATGGTATCTATGATTTTAATAGATATTAGTGCCTCGATGAATTTTGGGACCAAAAAAGAATTAAAAAAAGAATTGGTTGCTGAAATAGGAGCAACTCTTGCTCTTTCTGCCATTAAAAATAATGATAAAGTAGGGTTAGTTTTATTTTCGGATAAAATTGATTATTTTATTGCTCCGAAAAAAGGAAATGCTCACATTGTAAGAATCATAAAAACGATTTTAGAAGCAGAGCCTAAACATACTAAAACAGATTTATCGGTAGTTTTTGATTTTATTATAAAAACTATTAAAAGAAAATCCACCATTTTTCTCATATCTGATTTTGATGTCACCTATTTTGAAAGAAATTTACGGATATTGACTAAAAAGCACGATATTACAGGGATTAGAGTTTACGATCGTTGGGAGAAAATATTTCCCGATATGGGCTTAATTTATCTTGAAGATTTAGAGACAGGAAAATTGCAATGGGTGGATACTTCTTCAAAAACTGTTCGAGATAAATATTCAGCATATTATCAGCGATTAACTACTACAACAGAAAATGCTTTTATTAAAAATGGCGCCGGTTTTCTAAATATTCCTGCCGAAGGTGATTATATAAAAATATTGTTTAATTATTTTAGAGGACATCATTAATTGTGAAGTTTAAAATTTTCATAGTATATTTTTTTATAGCAGCAATACTTCTTCATGCACAAATCCCTGTTTCCAAAATTTCTAAAGATTATATAAAATTTGGAGAACCTATTGTTTTAAAAATAACAGTTAAAACCGGTCAAAAGGATACCATAATTTTTCCAACAATTACAGATACACTTAGTGAAAAATTTGAAGTTTTAAGACAAAAAAAAGATACGTTAAGTAAAAACAACTCTATTTTTATAAGTGACAGTATAATTTTTTCAGCTTATGAAGAAGGAACTTTTTCGGTTCCGCCTCAAAGAATTTTAGTCAATTCAAAAGAATATTTTACCCCTTCCTATAAAGTCACAGTAGCTCCTGTTGTTACGGATAGCGTAAAAACTCCTTTATTCGATATTAAAAGTATTGTACAGATTCCTAAAAATGTATGGGATTATATACAGCCTTACCTAGGGTATGTACTAATATTACTTGTAATCCTAGTTTGTGTAATCATATATTTTATAAGAAGAAAAAAGAAAAAATCGGAAACCCATAAAAGCGAACCGGATGTATTAGCCATTAAAAGATTGAAAAAGCTCAAGAAGTCTAATTACATAGCTAAAGATTTATATAAAAAATATTATTCAGAATTAACATCCATAATAAAAGAATATATGGAAGCTCGGTGGAATTTTCCGGCAACCAAACTTTTATCTGATGATTTGTTGGAGTATTTAAAAAAAGAAAAATGGATAGATGAAAATGAAATTGAAAATCTAAGCGGTATTTTCAAAACTTCAGACTTGGCAAAGTTTGCGAAATATAAACCAACTCCGGAAGAAACGAAATTACATATGGAAAAGGCAATTAATTTCATAAATCTTACTAAAACAGATTCACCTAAAATAAAGCTGCAAGATGAATCATAATATACTGTTTGGTTATCCTTGGATGTTGCTTCTTTTACTGGTAATACCCATTTTTATATATTTAAAATTTAGAACGAAAGCTAAGACAAAGGTCGTATCGATACCGAATGTCTCTGCTTTTAAATCTGAAAAAAATTATAAAACATATTTAAGGCCTTTATTATTTTGGATACGATTGCTTATCCTAGCGCTCTTAATATTTGCCATGGCAAGGCCTAAAGTTATAGGCACCTCGCAAGTTTACCAGAGCGATAAGGGGATAGATATCATGCTGACTGTTGATGTTTCTTTAAGTATGTTAGCAAAGGATTTGAATCCGGATAGATTATCAGCACTTAAAAAAGTAGCGCAGAAATTTGCATTAGAAAGATATGTTGACCGAATCGGGTTAATTGCTTATTCCGGGGAAGCACTTACTATGGTTCCTCTTACGGTAGACAGAAAAATTCTTATTCAACAAATTGAAAATCTAAGGACGCAGACACTTGAAGGAGGAACGGCTATAGGGGTGGGCTTAGCTACAGCTGTCAATCATCTTAAAAAAAGTAAGGCAAAAAGTAAAGTAGTTATTTTAATGACAGATGGAGTAAATAATGACGGATATGTAGAGCCAATTGTTGCAGCAGATATTGCAGCTGCTGAAGGGATTAAAGTCTATACCATAGGTATCGGTACTAATGGCTACGCATTATTTCCTACTCAAATAGACCGCTTTACCGGAAAAATTTATTTTGAAAAACAAAAAGTGGAAATTGATGAAGATTTATTAAAGAAAATAGCCCAAAAAACAGGCGGAGCCTATTTTAGAGCTACTGATGTGGAAAGTCTTCAAAATATTTACAATAGAATAAATAAATTAGAAAAATCAGATATAAATGATTTAAAATATTATAATTATAAAGAGAAATATAGAATATTTCTATTTCCTGCATTAATACTTTTGTTACTAGAATTATTCTTAAGAGGCTTTGTAATTAGAAGTATAAATTAAAAAGATATTATGAATTGGCAGTTTGAGAAAATATCATATTTTTATTTATTGTTATTCATACCCTTTCTATTATGGAGATTACTATATCTCATAAAATGGAAAAAGTCTAAAATAAATCAATTTGCAGAACCAAGTTTTCAAAAAATGATTTTTGGAAAGGTAAATTATTCAAAATTTATTTTAAGTAATATAGGAATAATTATAGCCTATATCCTGATGATTTTAGGATTAGCTAACTTTTTAGGAGGAACAGAGAAAAAAGAAGTAAAGAGCGAAGGAATTGATTTGGTTTTTGTAATAGATGTTTCCAAATCCATGAATGCAGAAGATATAGCTCCTTCAAGATTGGAAAAAACCAAAAAAATTGTTTGTGATTTTTTATCTAAACTAGGGGGGGATCGAGTAGGAATAGTAGCATTTGCAGGAAATTCCTATCCCATTATGCCTTTATCTAGTGATTATAGCGTTGCTCAGCTTTACTTAAATGGTATTGATACCAATCTTATTACAACTCAGGGAACAAATATAGCAGATGCCGTTTTAAAAGCTTCCACTCTTTTATCTCAAACATCCAATACATCCAAAGTAATTTTTATAATATCTGATGGAGAAGCCCATGAAGGAGACGTTAAACGGGCAATAAATACGGCAAAGAAAAATAAAATTTCCATATTTTCCGTAGGGGTAGGTACAACTCAAGGAGCTCCCATACCACTATTTTATGATGGTAAATATTCAGAATATAAAAAAGATGATAATGGAGATATTGTATTAACGAAATTGCAAGAAAGTACATTAAAACAATTGGCAGCAGGAACCGGAGGTAAATATTTCTATGGCGGTCATAATACAAAAGATGTTGTTACTAAGCTATTTAAATCCATGTCCACCTTAGACAAAACTAACCAATCCGTAAGTATTAATTACGACACAAAACAGTATTTTCATTATTTTATAGGAGCCGCATTTTTAGTTATTTTTATTGTTTCTTTAACAAATTATAGGAGAGATTTTATGATTTAATCTTAGTATCTTTGTTAAAATGTATTTAAAAAATAAATATTTAGTTATAATTTTTATTTCACTAATAAATATTTTTCAAGCTCAGACGAAAGCATCAAGAAAGCATTTATTAGAGGGTAATAATAAATATTTGGCTGAATCTTATAAAGATGCAGCAGCTAATTATTTAAATTCGATACAAGACGGAGAAGATTCATATAGATCTAATTACAATTTAGGAAATGCCATGTATAAACTAAAAAAATATGATGACGCATTGATTCAATATGAAAAATCACTCCAATTGGCGGCAAATCAGTCGGAAAAAGCCAACGTTTTATTCAATATGGGAAACAGCTATTTTCAAAAAGGAGAATATGAAAGAGCAGCCGAAGCGTTTAAAAATACTTTAAAATTAAATCCGAATGATGATAAGGCGAGGTATAATTATACGATGTCAAAACAAAAAGTAAAAGAAGCTCAACAAAAACAAGAAAAGCAAAATTCAAAAGATCAAGATAAGAACCAAGGAGATAAAGAAGATAAAAAGGATAATTCTCAGCAAAATGGAAAAGATCAGCAGAATTCATCCAATGCTAAAGAAGATAAAACTGATAATTCAACCGATAAAAAAGATAAAGATAATTCTCTAAATCATAATGAAACACGGCCCAATAAAAATGAAAAAAATTCAATAAACAATCAGAAATCACAAGCTGATACAAATAATGCTAATCTGTCAGATGCCTCTAATCAACATTATGATAATATTTTAGGAGCAATGGAAGAACAAGAAAAAAGAGCGCATCAAAAGATTATTAATAAAAGAGCTAATTCAAATCAAGGACAAAGTAGCAAAGATTGGTGATGAAGAAATATGTAATACTCTTTTTACTTATCTTTTTAAGCGGAATTTGGGCAAAAGCTCAGGTTTCTTTTCAACTCATACCCCAAAAAAATGAGGTAGGAGTCAATGAGCCTGTACGCCTACAATTTTTACTTTCCATTAAAAATGAAGAAATTAAAAATATGGGGCGTTTAAAATTACCTTCTTTTTCAAATACGCAGGTAATTGGCAGGCAGGTTATTCAGAACCAAAGCTTTGATGATGAAGGGAACAGTGTTTTCGAATATGGAATTGAAATTATATTAAGAGCTGTTAAAAAAGGGAATATCCGTATAGACGCCGCACAAATAACTGTTAATAATAGGAAATATGAGACCAAGCCCACCGTAATAACTGTGTCAGGAAATCCTAGTGGAAGTGAAGATGACACAGCTTTTAATTCAAAATTGGATGAAGTATTTCTTAAATTTAAAGTATCAGAAAAAAATCCGTATCAAAATGAAGGGATAGTTGCGAATTTAAAATTTTATACTCGAAGGATTGAATTACTCAATAGTATGACCAATCTGGTTTCTCCGGATTGGCAGGGATTATTTGTACAACCGGTAAAAGAAAGAAGCAATACCTACGAACAGGAAATAATTAATGGTGAATCCTATTTTTCAAGAGTTATAGGGACTTATGTTATGTTTCCAACTCAATCGGGAACCCTTGTCATTAATCCATTTACTTTAACATTAACAATTCCAGATGGATTTTTTGATGAACACGATTTAAATATAAAATCTGCACCGGTTACATTACAAGTTAAAAAACTTCCTGATAATGCTCCAAAAGATTTTCATGGGTTGGTTGGTCAATTTACTATGAAAGCTTCAGCAAACAAAAAAGATTTACAAGCAGAAGAAGCAGTAACTGTAAATGTAGAAATAAATGGTAAGGGAAATCTTACGCTTCTTAAATCTCCAAGACTTCTAATGTCTGATGATATAGAACAATATACCCCTAAAAGTAAATTTGATTCAGAGGCAACCGTACATGGCATCAAAGGAAAATTAAATACGTCTACCATATTAGTTCCTCAAAAAGAGGGTACTTATAATATAAATGTAGAATCAGTTAGCTATTTTGATCCCATAGATGAAAAATATAAAAGTTTAATAGTACAGCCAATTCCTATTAAAGTATCAGCTAATACTTTAGCAAAAAATGATGAAAAAACCGGTACGGTCATCAAAAAGGACACGAGTGATGTCGACCAATATGATCCCAAATCTGCTATTAAAAATAAGGTCACCGAAGTATTGAAAAGAGATCATAGAAGGTTAGGAAAAATATTGATAATTATATTATTTTCAGGAGTTTTATCAATTATTGTTATCCTTGGAATTTGTATACTAGTAATAAAAAGAAATAAAAATAATAAGTTAAAAAAACAAGAAGAAGAACAATCGTTTGATTCATTAAATAAAGAAAAAAAATTTACATCACGTAATTTGCCTTATACAAGCTCTAACATTACTAATGATTTTAAAAATGAATTATCACAATTAAATCATTTAGCACAAGAAGGAACAGATAAAAAAGAATTTTACATTTTTTTAGAAAAGACTTTGATAGAAGCAGCAAAACAATTTTTAAATTTAGAAAAAGATAGTTTTGTTTCTACTTCAGACTTAGAAGATGAATTAGCTCAGAGATTAGGAGATGAAATTTCAGAAGAATGGAAGAATATGGTTATTCAATCTCAAATTGAACGATATTCAAGCGTAACAGAACAAGAATCCCTAGAATCTGTGTATACAAAAGCTAAAGACTTAATTAAGAAATTAAATATAAAAAAATAGAGCGCCTAAAAACTTTTTAGGAAATTTAATTAACAAAATTCTTTAAAAATATAATTTTACTATGCCTTTACATTTTTCTATCCAGGAAATAGCAAGTTGTTTTATGGTTTTATTTGCCATTATAGATATTTTTGGCAGTGTTCCCGTAATAGTAAGCATAAAAAGTAAAGTCGGTTATCTTCAGGCTAAAAAAACAACATTGGTTGCTTGTGCAATTATGATATCCTTTTTGTTCGTTGGTGATAAATTACTAAAACTTATAGGAATTGATGTTTATTCATTTGCTGTAGCAGGTGCTTTAGTTTTATTTGTTATTGCACTGGAAATGATTTTGGGCATTGAAATTAATAAAATCGATGAGCCGCATTCCGCTTCCATAATTCCTTTGGCATTTCCTTTAATAGCAGGAGCAGGAGCTTTAACCGCCGTATTGGCTTTAAAAGCAGAATATCATACTGAAAATATTATCATAGCCATACTTCTTAATATGGTAGTCGTATATTTAGTATTAAGATATTCGGGTAAATTAGAACAAATTTTAGGACAAGGAGTAATTTCAATTATGAAAAAAGTTTTCGGTATTATCTTATTAGCTATTTCCATTAAGTTATTTACTGCAAACATAACCTCTTTGTTAGAAAAAGTATCTCCTTAAAAAATAAGATCTCATTTTGTATATTTGTAAAAATATAAAGATGAAATATTTTTTAAATCTTACTCTTTTAGCTTTTGTCCTCTTAATAATTTTTAATGCAACGCGAATAAATTATAGTTATGGGATAACTACCGATCCAAACGATAAATATTTTTATTCAATTTTATTTGCTATTGTAGGCATTTTAATAATATTCATAATTAAAGGACTAAAAAAATTATCCCAAACCAAATAAATTAATCAGAAGATTTAATTTTTTCAAGCAATTTTAAATAACAACTCTCCAATTCTTTATAGGCAGGTATTTTTTTGTCTTTACCATTATAGACAATCATTAGTAAATGAGATGTTGTAAAAGTGTTGTTTAGCTCATTTTTATGCAAACGGAAACATTCACGCAAAAGTCTTTTTACCCGATTTCTATCCACTGCATGTTTAAAAATTTTTTTAGAAACGGACACTCCAACCTTATGGGTTTCCAAAAATTCAGGAGAAGGACAATAAACCATAGCTAAAGGATATTTTTTATTCCACGTCCCTTTTTCAAACAAATATTTAATAAGCTTATATCCTTTTAAATGTTCTTCTTTCGTATACTTTTGGTTCATCTAATATGCATTTCATCACAATACTATTCCCAAAGATGATATTATTGAGACTTTTGATTACATAAAATTTCAAGAAATGTTTTGTCAAAGATAGGGCATTTGTAATAATCATAAACATTAATTAATTTTGTATAACAATAAAAACTAATATAAAATATGTATCCAGAAGAAATGGTTGCGCCAATGAAAGCGCAATTAACAAATAAAGGTTTTGAAGATTTAAACACATCAGAAAAAGTAGAAGAAGCATTAAAAAGACCCGGTACAACCCTATTAATAATTAATTCTGTTTGTGGATGTGCTGCCGGAGGAGCTCGTCCCGGAGTAATATTATCTGTAGAAGGCGAAGGAAAAAAACCGGATTATTTAACTACTTCATTTGCAGGATTTGATGTGGATGCAGTTAAAACCGCTAGAGAACATCTTGCCCCTTTTCCACCTTCATCTCCGTCCATAGCACTTTTTAAAGATGGAGAATTGGTTCATTTTCTAGAAAGACATCATATTGAAGGTCATTCTCCGGAAATAATTGCTGAAAATTTAAAACAAGCATATACTGAATTTTGCTAACATGTCTTTAAACGAAGAACAAATACAATCCCTGTCAGAAAAAATCGTTGAAAAATTAAAAACGGTTTACGATCCTGAAATTCCCGTGGATGTTTATGAACTAGGATTAATTTATGATATTCAGATTAGTACAGAGGGAGATGTGGAAATATTGATGACCTTGACAACCCCTAATTGTCCCGTGGCAGAAACATTACCCATGGAAGTAGAAGAAAAAATCGGTGCTATAGATGAAGTAAAAGAAGTAAATGTAAAAATTACTTTCGAACCAACTTGGGATAAAGATATGATGAGCGAAGAAGCTAAATTTAATTTAGGACTTTTATAGCATTATTAGACAAAAGCTAAGTAATTAAACTTTAATTAATGATAGTAAAGGACAGATTTAATTGTATTAATCTGTCCTTTTTTCCTAAATTTAAAAAGTAGTGGACTTGAATAAATTTAAGTGATAATAGAAAAGTGAAATTTGAGATTATGTTAAAATTGAAGCAAATGGTTGAAAGATTTATACAACTTTAACTCAATAAAAACTATCATCTCAATTCACCGGTAAATAATTACATTTGTTAAATATAAGATTGATCTCATGAGATTATTTATAGGAGAGATATATCCGAATGAAGTACAACTAAGGGAAGAAGAAGAACACCATATAGTACGAGTGTTGCGAATGAAAGAAGGAGATATGGTCTATGTGACTAATGGAAAAGGAGCATTAATAAAAGGACAATTACAAATAACAGGAAAGAAAGTTAAGGTTAAAATAATTGAAACTTTTCCCCATTCAAATAGAGGGCAAAATGGATTACATATTGCTATTGCTCCAACTAAAAATATAGACAGATTTGAGTTTTTTGTAGAAAAAGCAGTGGAATTAGGAATATCTAAAATTACCCCACTTTTATGTACTAATTCAGAGAGAAAGGTTTTAAATACGGAAAAAATCAAGAAACAAATTGAAACCGCCTGTAAACAATCTTTGAGAATAAATTTTCCTGAACTCTATCCTTTAACTCCTTTGAAGGATTTTATACAATCTTCGAAAACAAAATTATACCTTACCCATTGTTATAAAGAATATGAGAAGATCACTTTAAACGAGACGTTTAACAGAGAAAAAGATATAACCTTGATGGTTGGACCGGAAGGAGATTTTTCTAAAAAAGAAGTAGAAGAACTTTATTCTTTAGGCTCTATAGGGGTTAGTTTAGGAGAGAATCGTTTGAGGACAGAAACTGCCGGAATTTTCATTGCCTCCAGTTATTATTTTTTTCACAACCAACCATAAACGGAATCATTAAAATTTATATGATCAATTTTTTATTGACTATAATATTAAATAAAATGTTATAACCTATAAAATCAAGTAAAATCAAGTTTTAAGTCGATTATTGTAAGTGAACCAAATAATCAACAATAACTTGAACCGAATCAGGTTTACTAAAAACATATTCGCGAGCCCTTTTACCCATTCTATAACTTTTATTTGTATCTGTAAGTAATTCAACGAGTACTTCATTAAATTCATTTTGATTGTGAATTACTTTTGCTCCTCCATACTGGATTAATTCTACGGCCTCGATAAATTTATCATAAATGGGTCCGAATAAAACAGGAGAAGCAAAAACAGCCGGCTCCAATACATTGTGTACTCCTTCTTTACCAAATGCACCTCCCACATAAGAAATATCGGCATAGGAATAAACTTTTGTCAATATACCAACCGTATCTAAAATTAGGACTTGATAGTCTGCAGGATGGGTGTGACTTAATTCTGAAAATAATACCGTTTTAGGTAATAACTCCGCTTTTAATTTCTGAAAATATTCATGATTCATATTATGTGGAGCGATAAGTATCTTACAATTCATAAAGAAAGAAGAATTAATAAAGTTTTTTAACAGCGTATCATCTTCTTTCCACGTACTTCCTGCAACAATTAAGGTATTGGTTCCTTTAAACAAAGACAACCAGCTTAAGTGGTTATTCTGTTTACTTAACATTTTAACTCTGTCAAAACGTGTATCCCCTGAAACCGTTACTTGTTGAATGCCGATAGAATTTAATAACTTTTTTGAATTTTCATCCTGTACAAAAAAATGAGTTACTTTCTTTAAAATCGATACAAACCATTTCCCGTTAGGCTTAAAATATATCTGTTCTTGACGAAAAATACTTGAGATAAATAAAGTAGGTATTTTTTTTGCCGCAAGTGCTTGCAATATATGATACCAGAAATCATATTTTACAAAAATAGCATAGCTTGGATGTAAGAGTTCAATTAACTGATTGGCATTTGATGGAGTATCTAAGGGAATGTAAAATATAAGATCTGCTATGCAATTATTTTTAACCACTTCATATCCGGAAGGAGAAAAAAAACTAAGAGCAAATTTATGTTTTGGAAATTTTTTCTTTAAAGCAGTTAACACAGGAAGTCCTTGTTCATATTCACCAAGAGATGATGCATGCATCCAAATCACTTGATCCGTTGGTGAAATTTTATTTTGTATTTCCGAGAAGACATGAGTCCTTCCTTGTACCCAAAGTCTTGCTTTAGGAAGAAATAAAGAAGCAATCTTCATTCCTGCTCCCATAAGTTTAATGCCGAAAGAATATAAAAATGAATTCAAAATTTTTCTGTTACTGTTATTTAAAATTTAACTTTTTTCAAGACTCTAGTTTAACAAAGAATTGCCTTAATTCAATTAAGGCAATTTTTATTCATATTTGAGTTTAAAAATAAATTAATATTTGGAAATAGTACAAATATCTTTTCGATAAAAAGTACTATTGGTTAGTAAGCTCTCGCAAATAAGACTCTTCTTTTGGAAGGATTCCCTGAATATATACATACTCCCTCTTCCTCTTTAGCATCTAAAGGGATGCAACGAATGGTTGCTTTCGTTTCAGCTTTTATTTTTTCTTCTACTTCTAACGAACCATCCCAATGAGCAGAAATAAATCCGCCTTTTTCGTCCAATACTTTTTTAAATTCCTCGTAAGAATTTACTTCGGTAATTAAAGAATCTCTGTGTGATTTTGCTTTATTGAAAATATTTTGTTGAATTTCTTTCAATAAATCTTGAATGTGTTCAGCTAAACCATCTACAGAATGTTGATGCTTTTCTAAAGTATCTCTTCTAGCTATTTCAACTTGTTTATTTTCAAGATCCTTAGGGCCAATGGTAACCCGAACCGGTATGCCTTTTAACTCATATTCATTAAATTTCCAACCCGGTTTATATTCAGTTCTATCATCAAATTTAACACTAATTCCCAATTTTTTAAGTTGAAAGATAAGTGTATCTGCTAATTCAGAAATTGCATTTAATTGTTCGTCATTTCTATGAATAGGTACAATAACTACTTGGATTGGAGCTATATTGGGAGGAAGTACTAATCCATGGTCATCGGAATGAGACATGATTAAAGCTCCGATAAGACGGGTAGATACTCCCCAAGAGGTAGCCCAAACATATTCTTGTTTACCCTCTTTGGATTGATATTTCACATCAAATGCTTTAGCAAAATTCTGACCTAAAAAATGAGAAGTTCCGGCTTGTAATGCTTTGCCGTCTTGCATCATAGCTTCAATACAATAAGTTTCTTCAGCACCTGCAAATCTTTCCGCAGGAGATTTTACCCCTTGAATTACAGGAATACCCATAAAGTTTTCAACAAAATCGGTATAAACATTTAACATTCTTTCAGCTTCTTCAATAGCCTCTTCTTTGGATACATGGGCAGTGTGTCCTTCTTGCCATAAAAATTCAGCAGTTCTTAAAAACAATCGGGTTCTCATTTCCCAACGAACTACATTAGCCCATTGATTAATTAAAATAGGTAAATCCCTATGAGATTTAATCCAGTTTTTATAAGTATTCCAAATTATGGTTTCAGAAGTTGGCCGAACAATCAATTCTTCCTCCAATTTGGCATCCGGGTCAACAATCACTCCCTTTCCGTCAGGAGAATTTTTTAATCGATAATGAGTAACTACAGCACATTCTTTGGCAAAACCCTCCACATGATCCGATTCTTTTGACAGATAAGATTTAGGAATAAACAAAGGAAAATAGGCATTTTCATGTCCGGTATCTTTAAACATCTGATCCAATTGACGTTGCATTTTTTCCCAAATAGCATATCCATAAGGTTTTATAACCATACATCCTCTAACCCCGGAATTTTCAGCCATATCGGCTTTTATTACCAGTTCGTTATACCATTTACTGTAATCTTCTTCTCTTGATGTAAGTGTTGCCATAATGCTTTTCTACTGTTTTTAAACTTTTCTGTAATTATAACTGTCATAATTCTTAAGATACTTTGTCACATTACTATTGCAGCAAAATAGGTATTTCTTAATTGGTACGACTTTTGCGAATTTAAAATGATTCAAGAACAAAATTATAATAAATATATAAACTACTAAAAAAATATCATGAAGAATATCAGTTGTAATTTAGGACGAGTTTTCATGAAAGTTGGTACTCTCTTATGGGTGTCGGTTTTTTTAACATCATGTTATGTCGGCCAATCTTCATATGCCGGTGAGGATAGTGTATATTATTCAAACAAGACTCGAAAAAATAATAAACAAAAGTCTTATGATTACGTATATGATGAAGGTACAAGCTCATCCAATTCATATTCAGACAATCAAGTAAGGATAGGTAAAAAATATATTGACCCAACTTCTAATGCCAGTGATTTATTATACGATGATGATTCTAACCATAGTGATGCTTCTTCCAATACTGTTTATCGCTACAGTGATGAAATCAATCAATCTTATTCCAATAATAATAGCAGAGACGGTTGGGGAGATGATGGCGGAACCGTAGTTAATAATTATTATTACGGAGGTTACAGTCCTTATTATTCCTATTATTGGGGCGCACCCTATTGGGGATGGAGAAGTTATTGGAGTCCTTATTATGGATGGAATTGGGGCGTTTCAGTAGGCTGGGGCTGGGGTTGGTCCGGTTGGGGCTGGGATTATCCTTCATATTGGGGCCCATCCTGGGGCTGGAACTATCCGGGTTATTGGAGACCTCATCACCATTATTGGGATAATGGTTGGTGTTGTTCAAGATATTACGCCAATTACGGATCAAGGTCTTCCTATTTGAATAGTTCAAGAGGAAACTCATATATTTCAAGATCTTACGGAACGTCTCGTTCAAGACAAATACAAGACATTCAAAGACAAAATAGTAGAAATACTATCATTTCGGGAAGCCGAAGCAATGGGATAAGTAATTCAAGAATAAATAGAGGTTCTACATCCACCATTTCAAGAAACAATGAAAGTGGAAGAAACGGTTCAATTATAGGCGGCTCAAGAGCTAATGCCGCAGTTGTTACTCCCGAAAATTCAAGAAATAATTCCGGAGCTGTAATTGGAGGCTCAAGAAATAATACGATAACTAATTCAGAAGGCTCTAGATCCACCGGAGTAATTAGAGGTTCCAGAAATAGTATAGGTACATTGGAAGGATCAAGAAATCAAGTGGGGATTGGAAATTCCGGAAACGGAAGAGAATCATCCAATTCAGGAACAATAAGAGGGTCTAGAAACAGTACGGGAATTATAGGTGGATCCAGAAATTACGAATCAGGTTCTTCTAGAATATCTTCACCAAACTATCAAACCCCAAGTTCAAGCAGTCGTGAAAGTTCTCGCGGATCTATAATTGGAGGAGGTAATCGAGGCTTTGGAGGAGGTTCCATAAGTAGTGGCAGCCGTGGCGGCTTTGGAGGAGGCTCCCTGGGAGGTGGTCGCGGAGGCGTAATAGGTGGTAGAAGATAATATATAATAATATAACTCAAATTATGAACAAGAAATTATTATACGGTTTTATCCTTTCATCCATGGTTTTGATAGGTAAATCACAAACCAATAGATTTTATCCCAATGATATATCTGATGCTTTTAGTATTTTTGGTGATAATTCCAATAATACAACAGGTACTGCCAGATATATAGGTATGGGAGGATCTATGGGGGCTTTAGGAGGTGATCTTAGTGCCGTAGAAACAAACCCTGCCGGTCTAGGTATTTTTAGAAATTCTGTAGCGAATATTTCAATGAGTATCTTATCGAATAAAAATAAAGCTACTATGGGCAACGGAGTAAATTCCAATACCGATACCAATTTTAATGTTCCCGGTGCCGGAGTTGCATTGGCTTTAGGTGATGAAGCAGACGTATTTAAAGTAAACGTTGGAGTAAACTTTTCTTATCAAAGAGTAGATAACGACGTAAACTTTTCCAGAAATACCAAATTAAATTATTTATATCCTAATAAAGATAATGTAGATCAACTTTATGAAATGGTCAATTATGATCAGTATACCAATGGATATAAATCAAAAATGAAATTCAGTTTGGCAACCAATTACATGGATAGATTATATTTCGGTATTGGATTAGATTGGCATTATTTAAATATTGATCGCAATTCTGAATATGGTCATAGAAATACAGTAGATGGGGAATATATGAGATTCAATGAGCAATTAACGCCTTATAGTCAAGAAGCCAACGGTTTCGGATTAAATGTTGGGGTAATCGGTAAAATTACACCTGAAATTCGTTTAGGGGCTGCCTATCATTCTCCTATTTGGTGGTCTGATATGGATGATTACCGATGGATATATGGATATGATGATAAAGGACAATTCGTAGAAGATTATGTATATTATGATCATTATAAAAATGTATCGCCCGGAAAATTGGTATTAAGTGGAGCCTTTGCTTCCAATATCGTTGATGATGATAATTCGTTGGCCTTCAATTTTGATTTTATTAATTACTTTAATAAAGACATGGAATTTAAAGGAGATGTTGACTATAGGTTAAATAATAATTTTGTTAATGATTACGTAAGAAATTCCCAAGAATACCGCGCCGGTATTGAGTACAGGTTTAGAGAACTTAAATTACGCGCCGGTTACGCTTATGCTTCTTCACCTGTGAAAAGTAACTCTATATCAGGAATATGGGATACAAACAGCGATCCTGTATTTGTGAAAAATTACTTGGCAGGTGAAAAAAATAAATTATCTTTTGGAGCCGGATATGATATTGGTCAATTTTTTGTGGACCTTGGATATCAATATATTAAAACAGATTATCGCACGACTCTTTCCGGCGATTTTTATACGGTAGGTGGATCCAATCTTGCAATAAGTTTAGATAAACCCTATTTAGGAAAAGTTAATAATATCCAAAATAATTTTGTATTAACTTTGGGTATGAGGTTTTAAAAATATATTCACAATAAAAAATCCTAACTTCTGTTAGGATTTTTTTTTTATTTATTTTTGAGTAAATCTCTGATTTCAGTTAATAATTCTTCTTGTGAAGGTGGTTTAGGCGTGTTATCTTGTTCTTTATTCTCTTCGTCTTTCTTATTAAGTCTATTGATAACTTTTATCATCATAAATAAACAAAAAGCAATAATTAAAAATGATAGACAAGTGGATAAAAAGTTACCATATTTAATAGCTGTTCCCGGAATAGTTAATTTAGCCAAATCGGTCAAATCAGCCATCTTTAATGCAGGAGTGAGAACAAGAGGGGTAATGATATCTTCAACTAAAGATGTGATAATCTGGTTAAATGCGCCCCCGATAATTACACCGACAGCCATGTCAACCACATTTCCCCTTAGGGCAAATTCTTTAAATTCTTTTATTAAACTCATAAATAATAATTTTAATTATAATTGCAAAAATAAATTAAATTTCAAATTAACATAATATATGCTGATTTGGTTAGGTTTCAAATACTATTCCGAAATTTTCATCAAATAATAAAATACCGTCCCTTTTCTCCTTAGATTCAGGAACTGTAAATCCTTTTATTTTTGTTGTCTTACCTTTACCTATTAAATCGGATATTTGTTTTAAAGTTAATTTTTTGCCGAATATTTCAAAAGGTATAGTAAAACTGCAATTTTTAAAATCGGAACAGCCGTAAGCAGATTTTCCTTTGATCAATTTATGAGTTTTACATTTTGGACAGAATAAATCTTCTACAGGTCGTAGGGCTGTGGTTTGCTTTTTAGATTTTTCGTTTATTTGAGTATTTTCTTTCTCTTGTATGGATATTCGTCTGTATTGACTGTTTTTAACTTCTTGGGTCAGGTCGGTTACCATTTCGATAAGTTCCTTTTTAAATAGATCGGAAGAATATTCCCCTTTTTCAATGAGTCTGAGTTTTTTTTCCCAGAGACCTGTAAGCTCAACGCTTTTTAAAATTTCGCTTTGTATCGTGTCGATCAGATCCATTCCCGTTGAGGTGGCATAAATATTTTTTCTTTTTTTCTCGATATACTTTCTATGTAGTAAAGTTTCAATAATATTTGCTCGAGTAGAAGGGCGTCCAATACCATTATCCTTCATTACTTCCCTCATCTCCTCATTATCTACTTGTTTACCTGCGGTTTCCATGCTTCTTAATAAAGTAGCCTCGGTAAAATACTTAGGAGGTGTAGTTTTTCCTTGATGAATGAATGGATCGTGAGGACCGCTTTCTCCAACCTCAAAAACCGGAATTAAATTTTCCTCTTTTTCATTTTTTTTATCTTTTTCATAGATGATTCTCCATCCCGGTTCCAAAATTTGTTTACCGCTTGCTTTAAAGGGTACTTCACCAACTTTTGAAGTTACCAAAGTATTGGAAATTTTACATTCAGGATAAAATACGGCAATAAATCTTCGGGCAACAAGATCGTAAATCTTTTTTTCATCAGTCGAGATACCTTCGGGTAAAATATCGGTAGGTATAATAGCATGATGATCCGTAACTTTAGTGTCATCGAAAACAGCTTTCGATTTTGGTATCGGATTTTCTAAAAGAGGAGAAATAAGATTTTCATAATATTTCATGCTTGAAAGAATTCCGTAGATCTTAGGATATAAGTCTTCCGAAAGATAAGTGGTATCAACCCGAGGATAGGTAACGAATTTCTTTTCATAGAGGCTTTGAATGTACTTTAAAGTATGATCAGCAGAATAACCGTACTTTTTATTTGCCTCTACTTGTAGAGAAGTCAAATCAAATAAACGAGGATTCTTTTCTTTTCCCTCTTTCTTCTCAAAAGAAACTATTTCAAAAGGATATTTCTGTAAATATTCTAATCCTTTTTTAGCTCGGTCTTCGCTTTTCAATCGGTCGATATCGGCAATGAATTCCACATTCTTATACATGGTTTTTAATTCCCAGTATTCCTCAATAACAAAAGAATCAATTTCTTTTTGTCGTTGTACTATCATTGCCAATGTTGGCGTTTGAACTCTACCAATTGATAACAAAGTTTTATTTATGGCAAATTTTTTAGTAAAAAGTCGGGTAGCATTTATTCCCAAAAGCCAATCGCCGATTGCGCGGGCACTTCCGGCAGCATATAAATTTTCATATTGGGAAGAATCCTTAAGGTTTTCAAATCCCTCTTTTATAGACTGTTCTGTAAGAGATGATATCCATAATCGTTTTACGGGAACTTTACATTTTGCTTTAAGCAATACCCACCGTTGGATCAATTCACCTTCCTGTCCGGCATCCCCGCAATTGATTACCTCTTCACATTCAGCAACCAGGCTTTCTATTACTTTGAATTGTTTTTCCACCCCTTTATTGGAAATAAGTTTAATTCCAAAATTAGACGGAATGATAGGAAGGTCTTCCAAATACCAATACTTCCAGTTTGGGTTATAATCATGAGGCTCTTTTAACGTACACAAATGACCAAAAGTCCAGGTAACTTGATAACCGTTTCCCTGGTAAAATCCGTCTTTTCTCTCTTTTGCCCCTACAATTTGAGCAATATCTTTAGCGACGCTTGGTTTTTCAGCTATACATACAATCATTACAGATGGAAGGATTTTTCCTGCAAAATTGCAATTTTTTAAGTATAATAAGTAATTGATCTTTTAAAAAAGGTTGGATAAGCATTTGAATAATATATGATTTGAAAACAATATTTGATACTAATTACAAAAATTATATTCAAAATTTTGTCCAAAGAACAGTTAAAACCGCATTAAATTTATAGTAAAATAAATAAAAGTTTAAAAGATGTTTTTAGCATTAATAGTTTAAATTTGTGAAATTATGCTTAATCCAGTATCATTTGTAGCATTGAATCATAATCAGAGAATTTTACAAATAAGTCTATATGTTAGAAGTTAAGAATCTATGTTTTTCATACACTAAAGATAAAAAAATAATTGAATCTCTTTCTTTTACTTTAAAGCAAGGAAATATGCTGGCACTTGTAGGAGAAAGTGGAAGCGGTAAAAGTACCATTTTAAAGTTAGTTTATGGTTTGTTGGAATGGGAGAGTGGAGAAGTTATTTATAGAGGAAAAAAATTAGCAGGATTTAAAGGAAATTTAGTTCCCGGAGAACCTGAATTTAAATATTTGGAACAAGATTTCGGGCTTATGCCCTATGCAACCGTTGGCGAAAATGTGGGTAAATTTCTCTCTAATATAGATTTGAAAGAAAAGCAAAACAGAATTATGTTTTTGCTCGATTTAGTGGGCATGGCGGATTATGTAGATGAAAAACCTATTTCACTAAGTGGAGGACAGAAACAAAGAGTAGCATTGGCGAAAGCCTTAGCTCAAACTCCTTCAGTGTTGTTATTAGACGAACCATTTTCTCAAGTCGATACTTTTAAGAAAAATATACTAAAAAGAGCTGTTTTTGATTTTGCTAAAGAAAATAATATTTCCATTATTTTAGCCACCCATGAAATAGAAGACGCTTTGGCGTATGCAGATGAAATGATGATTATTAAAGAAGGTAAAATTATACGACAAGGCAATCCTCATGATATATATCGAAATCCCGAAAATACTTATGTTGCCAATTTATTTGGTGAAAATACCATTTTAAAAAGGGCAGATTTTCCAAACCTGTTTGAAGATTTAGTAGAAGATGAAATTTTAATTTATCCGCATCAATTTATAATTTCTCAATCGGGTATTCCTGTAAAAGTAATAAGAAGCTATTTTATGGGCAGTCATTATCTCGTGGAAAGTATTTCAAAATTTAAAAGATTTTGGTTTATTAGTGATGAATCATTACCGATTGGCAAAGGATGTTTGTTACAATTTTATGAATATCAGAAATTATTGGATAATAAATTTAATTAACTAATAGTTCAAAAACTCTCTAACGACTTACCAAATAATCAAATAATCGTTATGAATAGTCACTTAGTATAATAGGTTGAATTTCCTATTAATTATACTTTAAAAATAATGATTCTTAAAGCAATATTGTTTTAAAAACTCGGTAATAAGGATAAAAAAATGATAAAATGTATGAATTTTGTTACAAAATGATGATATTTTAAGTTGTTGATTTTTTAGGTGCATTTAATAACAGTATATTTGTATAAATCAATTTAATATGAAAAGAATATTATTTACTTCATCTTTCTCAATTCCGGATGATTATGAGCAGGAATATGAAATTGATTATATTCCTTTTATATATGTAGAAATCTATCCTTATTACGAATTTATTAAGCAAATACCTTTAGATGTTGATTCGTTTATTGTAACCAGTAAAAATTCTGCAAAAGCAATCAAGGATATAGAATTGGAAGGTAAATTTTTTGTAGTAGGTAAAAGTACTGCAAAAGAATTATACGGACAGAACAGAGATATTGCATTTATAACCAATTATGCTGAAGATTTGTTGGAAAGAATGCTGGAAACAGATATAAAAAAATATGTTTTTTTTAAAGGAAATTTGTCGCTTACTATTTTACCGGATGCTTTACGTAAAAATGGAGTGGAAGTTGTTGGAATAGAATGTTATAAAACCCTTTTAACTCCTCATAAAATAGATAAACAATATGATGCTATTGTTTTTACAAGTCCTTCTGCAGTAAGATCCTTTAGTTCCATGAATGAGATTCCGCAGGAAACCATTATATTTACAAGCGGTAAAACCACCGCAGAAACGGTTAGTACATTGGGAGAATACAAAATATATTATCCGGAAGATACAACAAAGGAATCCTTACTTGAACTAATAAAAAAAGAAAATAAATGATTAAAAATACTTTATTTCTGGAAGCTTTAAAAGGTAAACATGTCGAACGTCCACCGGTATGGATGATGCGTCAAGCTGGTAGATTTTTACCTGAATTTAGAGCTTTACGAGATAAGTATGATTTTTTTACCCGTTGTCAAACTCCTGAATTGGCAGCAGAAATAACTCTAATGCCTGTAAAAAGGTTTCCTATAGATGCGGCTATTTTATTCTCAGATATTTTAGTAGTTCCTCAAGCTATGGGATTGAACTTTGAAATGAAGGAATCCGTAGGCCCCTATTTGGAAAATCCTATCACTTCTGAATCTGATATTGATAGATTGAAAAATCCTCCGATTGAAGAAAGTTTAGGATATGTATTGGATGCTATAACCCTTACTAAAAAACTTCTAGATAATCAAATTCCCTTAATCGGTTTTTCAGGAAGCCCATGGACGATTTTATGCTATGCTATTGAAGGTAAAGGTTCTAAAACATTTGATAAGGCTAAATCGTTTTGTTTTAAAAATCCAAAACAGGCTCATGTATTACTGCAAAAAATTACAGATTATACCATCCGGTATTTATTAAAAAAAGTTGAATATGGTGTAGATGCCGTACAAATTTTTGATAGTTGGGGAGGCTTGCTTTCTCCTAAAGATTATGATAAATTTTCATGGAAATATATAAATCAGATTGTTGAATCTTTAGCACCCAAAGTTCCAGTTATAGTATATGGAAAAGGCTGTTGGTATGCATTACAAACCATGTCCCGATCTAAGGCTTCTGCTTTAGGAGTAGATTGGACGATTACGCCTCAACAAGCCAGAGCATTTACGGGGGATGCAATTACATTGCAAGGAAATTTTGATCCGGCTAAATTATTGTCTTCTCCTGAAAAAATTTATTCTGAAGCACAACAAATGATCCGTGATTTTGGTGTTCAACGATATATAGCCAATTTAGGTCACGGAATTTTACCCAATGTCCCTTTAGAAAATGCTGAAGCTTTTATTAAGGCAATTGTTGAATTTAAAGAATAGCAATAAAACGTAGAAATAAGTATATTACTTAAATAATAATTAGTTTTTACATAACTTCATAGTTATATCTTTAAGAAAAAATATATTTCATTGAATAAAAATCAGCGGTATTGCATCTATCCTACAACGAAATGATTTTTACTTCAAATTGTATAGTTACTAAATTGTAAATAATTCATACATAGCACTATATGGGCATGATATTTGTAAATTATTTAAATGCCTCTACATCTAAATTATCTGTCTGAGAAGATTTAAAGTTCTCAATTTTTACCCAAAATAACATTTTTAAATTTAATTTTATGAAGAAAATTTTATCAATTTTCGCTTTCGTTGTGCATGCAATTATTCTTTTTGGACAAGTAGGTATAGGTACAGAAACTCCGGACAGCTCTTCCATTTTAGACATAAAATCATCTAATAAAGGGTTTTTACCTCCAAGAGTAAATATTACATCTATAAAAGATACTGTTACAATTAAAAATCCTGCAAACGGTTTAATTATTTATGAACCGGATGGATTTACAGAAACAATTAATAACCAGGTTTATACAAGAGAAGCCGGAGTTTATATGTTTAATGGACATGAATGGCAACGCCTCTATTCCAGTAATAACAACAATAGTATTTCACCTTCAGATGGTAAAAATTTAGTAGGTGTAAAAATAAGTATTAATCAATCGGGGTATGTTCCACTTTCAGGAACTCAATCGTTCGGATTATTAATTCAAAATAATTCAGTCACAGTAAATCCTAAATTTGTAAATGGTACTTGGCCCTCACCATCAAATTCACCGACAGATATTCTCAGTCCTAAAAATGGCGATTCTGGAACACTACTCTTTGAAAACAAAATGACTGATCAAGCCAATTTTTTCCGTATTAATTTTGAATATCAAATTTTAAACAGACAACCGATTACAAATGGTATATTTTATGTCTCAATTGTATCAAATGCTACCGGAGAAACGGTTTATTCAGATGCAATTATTGTTCCCGCAGGAACTAATGTCGGCAGTAGTGTAAAATTTCAAATAGCTTTTCCTACACTTTCCGATTCAAATTCAATTAGTCAAGGATATAAGATTATGTTTCGAGCCGATACAGCTTTACCTATTTTGCCAAATAATATTGGGGTAAAAATTATTGATATTTTAAGAATCAATTAATTAATAAAAATAGTAGCTGTAAAAAGGGGATAACTTATAATTTTATTTATGTAAATATTTTCATAAAATGATAATACAACTATTATGTATAATGTGTGTATTTTTAAATTTATGATATTAAAAAGTTTATAATAGTAAAAAAAGTATCCATTACTATCTATAATTATACATACAAAATGGGTAGCTAAAATTTAGAATTTTCATTTTCTAGGGTTTGTTTTAAGTATAGTTCCCGTAACCCTTTTATGGTATGGAAACGATCATAAATATGAATTTTAGTTGTTAAGGGAGCAAATAGATGGCCGAGTCCTCCGGTAGCTATTACAAAAGTGTCTTCCCCTAATTCTTTATTAATCCGATCAATTAATCCTTCAACCATACTTAAAAAACCAAACACCATTCCACTTTGCATAGATTCTTCCGTGGTTTTACCAAGTACGCTTTTAGGAGTGCGCATTTCAATATCTGAAAGTTGAGCAGTTGCTCCAATTAGAGAATTTAAAGAAGTTATGACACCGGCAGCAATAATTACCCCTTTTATATCTCCGGTTTTGTCGACACAAGTTAAAGTTAATGCAGTCCCGAAATCTACGATAATTTTTGTCCCCTTATATTTTTTATAAGCATAATATGCATTGGCATAAAGATCGGTACCCATTTGCGGGGTACTGGACGTTAGCTCTGTAGGGGTATTTCTGGTTACCTGAACTGTTTTTATATTATGAAGACGGGTTAGCGATTTTCTTACAGGATATGTTAAATGGGGAACAACGGAACCTACTGCTATTTCGGTGATATCATTAGGATTAATCCCATAGTTTTGATAAGTCATTTTAAATTGAGAAAATAGCTCATCTTCACTCTTATAAGGTTTAGTATTCATTACCCATGAATTAATACACTCTTCTTCCTGAAATATTCCAAAACGTATATTACTATTTCCGATGTTTACTACTAAAAGCATATGTATATTTTATTTAGGATAAATATTGTTTTCTCTATTGATGTCTGCCATTCGATAGGTCGCGTCAATTTCAATAGATTTAATTTTTTCAGGTGATACATTCAGACTAAATTCATATTCCTTTTGTGTCCATTTCCAATAAGGTAGATTTTTCTGATTAACATCAGATTCTTGTTTCTTATAATTATGCATCATATTCAAAGGAATATTATATATTTGTTTAGAACCATCTGTATATGTTACATTAACATCTATCGGCATCGGAAAATTACCCAGATTTTCAAGTGTTACTTTAGTGGTTTTTCCTTCTTTTCCTACGCTTTTGATAGCATAATCAATAGTTCGAGTGGTATAAGTCATATAATTCCAATACCATTTTAAATCCATGCCTGATATTTTTTGAGCAATATGTATAAAATCCCTGTCGGTAGGGTGTTTAAATTTCCATGTTTCAAAGTAATTTTTCATTATTTTGAAAAAAGTTTGTCTACCAACAATATATTCTAATTGCACTAAAAACAACTCGCCTTTAATATAGGCAGCAACACTATAGCCATTATTAGTTAAAAAATGATCGGAAAATATACCCATAACTTCTTCCTGTCTAGTTTTTATAAATTCTGTGTAAAATTCAACACTATTATAATGAGGGTTTGGATAATTTTTTACATAATCAGGAAATATTTTAGCCATCATTAAATGTTCTGCATACGAAGTAAACCCTTCATCCATCCAAGCTCTCATACTTTCATTGGAAGCAAGTATATGCTGAAACCAAGAATGAGAGGCTTCATGAAACATCAAATCGGCAAGTCCTTCCAAAGATTTTGCATTTCCCATAATCATAGTACACATCCCATATTCCATGCCACCATCTCCTCCTTGAATAAAAGAATAGGTCGGATAGGGATAGGCGCCAAACTTTTCTTTCATAAGAGAAAAGTATTCCTTGATATAAGGTTTAGATTCTTCCCAATAATTGGTTTGCTCAGACTTCTGATAAATCAAATAAACCAAAGGTCCGTTTTTTATGGAGATTGAATCAACTGTATAATCAGGATCGGCAGCCCAGGCAAAATCATGAATATTTTCTGCTTTAAAATGCCAGAATGTTTTATTTTTTTTAACAACCGGTTGAGCATCTGCAAGATATCCTTTAACATCTTTGGGGTTTTGGAGAACTCCACCGGCTCCAATAATATAATTTTTATCAATTGCTATCGTTACATCATAATTTCCAAAAACACCTTGAAATTCTCTTGCGATATAATCAAAGGTATGCCAACCTTCATAATCGTATTCTACTACTTTCGGGTACCATTGGGTCATGGTTAAATCAATGCCTTCGGAATTATTTCTTCCGGCTCTTCGAATTACCGGTGGAATCTGTGAGGTCCATTCCATTTCAAAATGAGTGGTGGTATGAGGTAATATAGGTTTAGCCAATTGTACTTTTAAAATAGTTTCTTCAACAGTAAACGTAACCGGTATACCTTCTTGTTTTAAGGATTTAATTTTTTGATATCCTATTTCATTAGACTTCAACGATGAGATTCGTGATTTCCCATCACTGGTAATCATTCGTTTGTCAGCAGTTTTATTTAGTTCCTGTAATTTCTGATCCATCATAGAATTTGGTTGAAATGCATTCCAATATAAATGGAAATAAAAAACAGAAAGTGTGTCTTCGGAATTGTTTGTATAAGTAATTTGTTGATGACCCTTATATTGGTAATTTTTAACATCAACATCAATATTCATTTTATAATCTGCCTGTTGTTGATAGTATTTATTTATTTGTGAATTAGATATGAGTCCTATAAGTAGGAAGCAAATAAAAAATATTCTTTTCATTAAAATTAATTTAACGCAAGTTAAAGATTAATTTTATTACAAGCTGTAATTATATTTAGGGAACTGCTTTATAAAGTAATGAAGAAAAATTTTAATTTTCTAAGAAAGTTAATTAAAGCATAACATGCGAAATATAGTTATACGACAAAAGGTTGTTTACTTCCTTATGAACAATAAAAAAAATAAAGAATTATTTTCATCAAGTATTATAACAATATAACAATGAGTTAGAGATTATTTGTCCAAATTATTGAAAGTTATTTTAAATAAAATAAAAATAAATTAACTAGTACAAACACAATTAAATCAGTTAGTTTTTAAAAACTGCATTGACTAGCACTAAAAATGGATAAACGTGTTTTTAATGGGTAAGTGATATGTTTTTCAATGCATTATGAAATACCAACAAATTTTAAATTATAAATCCATAAATTCAGAATCTGAGTTGTTGTTTTGCGTACGGTTCTTTTTTTCGTTTCGTTTTTCCTTGTTGAATCTATAAGTAAAAGATAGGGTAAACTGTCTAGGGCGCCATTGCATTTCCGAATATCTGTAAAAATCATCTCCGTATGTTTTAAATTTCCTTTTTTTAGAATCAAAAACATCCTGTATATTGAAAAGGAATGTACCTTGGCCTTTTAATATATCTTTGCTGATTCCTAAATCCATTCCGTACATTTCTTTACTTTTATTTTGCCCATTTTTAAAAGGTGCCATGTAATTTCCTTGTAATTGAAAATTAAAATTTTCAGGAAGTTTTACTGTCATATTCATACGAGTTCTCCATGTAAATCCTTTTTTATCTAAATTTTCGGTAACTAAAGTGGTACTTCCGGTTATAGTATTAATTTTTTCATACGAATAATTACCATAGCTTTTGTATTGAAATAAATTTACATCTCCAAAAATTTTCCACCATTTGTAAGGATTTACAGAATATGATAATTCACCACCGTATCGATTTTCATGTCCTAAATTGGTAGGCATGGTATTTAAATTTCCTAAAGGGTCTGATGTAGTTATGAATTGTAAAGGATCTTGAGTTCGTTGATAATACAAAGATGGAGTAATTCCCCAATTACTTTGTTGAAGGTTATATCCCAATTCAAACGAATTGGTGTAAGACGGGTCTAAGTCCGGATTTCCTTGACGAGTATTCCTGTCATCAGAAATGTTTTTATAAGGGATAAGCATTCTGCTGTCCGGACGAAATATCCTTCGACTGTAACTGATTTGTAATTGGCTTTTTTCCGTTAGATCATAATTTAGATGAAGAGTAGGAAATAAGTCCGTATAATTTTTAGTAATGGTTGAATTAGCTTGACGAGAAACAACCTTGATAATTGACGTTTCTTCTCTTAATCCTGCTAAAAATGAAAATCCCCCCCATTTATTTCCATATTGTAAATAAGAAGATAAAATGTTTTCTTGATAAACTGTATTGTCTGTTTGGTCAGGATTCACAACCCACGAATTATTTTTAAATTCATTTAAAGAAAAATCTGATTTAATTTTAGAATAATCAGCTCTCATTCCGGCTTCTAATTGAGAACCTTCTTTAAAAGGCAATACATAATCAGATTTCAACATTATTTTGGTTTGCGTATTATCATTGGTATTTAAACCGGGAATTCGATCAAAAATTTTAGAATCGGAATCTTTTAGATTATAGGAGTAGAATCCGTCAACGGTTAGTACATTTCCTTTTTTTAAAAAATTATGCGTAAAATTTAAATTTCCGTCGATTCCGTAATTATTTCTGTTTTCTCGTTCTTTTCTTTCTGTAAAGCTTTGTATAAGTGAGGGATATAATGTGGTATTATAGTGGGTGGTGCTTAAATAATTGCTGGTATTATAATTATATCCTATAGATGTAGATAATGAGTTATGTTCGTCAAAAGTAAAATTAAATCCCGTACTTGCATTTAGGGAAGTTCTTTCTCTATTCCTTTTAGAATCTTGTAGGGAATTTTCATCCATAAGGTGGTTCATATCATAACCAATGTAATTTTTTTTCTCTTTACCTTTATTTTTACCATACCTAAAACCGATATTGGTAAACCAGTTCCATTTTTTTTTGCCGTATCCTAAATTAATGGATGTACCGTACGATTGTGGAGATCCTCCGGACATTTGAATACTTCCGGTAACACCTTTTTTTCTATTTTTTTTGGTAATTATATTTATAATACCTGCAGTTCCTGAAGATTCATAACGAGCAGAAGCATTGGTAACTACTTCGATTTTTTCAACCATATCAGCCGGTATGGATTTTAAAGCTTCGGCAGTATCATTAATTCCTAACATGGCAGAAGGTTTACCGTCAACTAAAATTTTAACATTGTCATTACCTCGTAAACTAACCGTTCCATCTACATCTACAGTCACCGATGGAACATTTTGCATAACATCTGAAAGAGTTCCTGACTTGGCAGTTAAATCTTGAGATACATCATATATTTTTTTATCCAACTCAACTTTATATAAGGGCTTTTTTCCTTCTACAACAATTCCCTCCAATTCTTTAGCCGTTTGTTCAATCTTTATATTTCCTAAGGAAGTTGATTGAAGAAGTGACTTTTGATCGACATATGAATCAAATCCCGCCTGATCTATCACCAATTCATATTCTCCCGTTGTTACTTTAACTGAAAATTTACCTTTTTCGTCAGCCAACCCACCAAATACTTTAGAAGTATCTTCTAAATTGGTTAAAGTAATGCTGCTGTAGGGTACGGGACGGTTATTATCTGTAATTATGGTTCCTGTTATAACAATGTTTTGTGAAAATATAAAGGTGTATAGTACTAAACAAAATGTTGATAGTATGGATTTACTTGAAGTCATTTATTAATTTTATTTTCAGTATAGACAAAGCTAAAACTGAAAGGTTACATCGTAAAGTAAATAAGAAAAGTTATTTTTTTAGTGTTACTTTTTCTTTCGGAAGTTATTGTTTTCAATTAATTCAAAAGGATTTTCTGTTTTAGTTTTTATAAAGCTTTTACCAAAGATAATAATACCAAATACGATAAGGGCAATACCTACAATTTTTTTTATTTTATAGGCAAGTTGATCGGTCAGCTGGTGCTTAAACTTGGAAGCTAAAAATATTTTTAACATATCAACAGACACCATAGTAATTAATAGAATGGTTATGTATAAATAAAAATCGGAGGGTTTTGAATATTGTGCGGATATTAATACAACTGTAGTCAGCCAAAATACGATAACACCAATATTAACCAAATTAAGTAAAAAACCATTCATATAGGTTTTAAAATAATTGGTAGTCGCAATATTAGCATCTGTTTTAATATGCAAATTACCTTTTGAAAGAATATTGTATAATCCGTAAATAAAAATTACAAAACCGGCAATCATGTAAACTGATGGATGAGTGTCTATAAACTTTAGTAAACCTTTACTACCTGTATGCGAAACATATATACAAAGTATATCTGCAGAGATTACACCGGCTTCGAGAGCTATGGAAGGTTTTATTCCTTTAGTAAGACTGGTTTCAATCAGAAGAAAAAATACGGGACCTATTAAAACAAGACTGAGAATTAGCCCAAGTAAAATTGCAGATGTGATTAGAGAAATCATTAAATTATTATAATAATTTGCAAGGTACGTAATTTTGTGTTAACATAATGTGACAGATATTAGTTAGATGAGATTATTTTATGGATAGTTTATCATGTTTATTTGAGTGTAATCCTTAATTTTTATCTCAAATACAAAAAAAAATAAAAAAAATGCTATTTATAATAATAAAGTTTATCTGCTTATTTTTAATGTAAAATAAAGAGTGAATTAACTTATTTATTATTTATTTATCAAAATTTACCGAATCTTTTTTTCTGGTATCTCGATTTATATTTTCCGTTTTAATAGAACCATGGTTTTCGTTCGATGAATTATAATACCCTCCATCCTCATCTGAAGAATAACTTCCGTCGTAAGCACCGTATGAAGCTAAATCATCACAACTAAAATTATCATTCATAGTTTCCGGTCTGGCAAATTTATCTTTTTGGGTTATTTCCAATTTAGGATCAGCATATATTTTTTGCATAAAATAGGCCCAAATAGGTAAAGCCATACTTGCTCCTTGACCAATGGAAGTTGACTCAAAATGCGCATATCTGTCTTCCCATCCAACCCATATGCCGGTAGCTAATTTAGGAGCAATTCCTATAAACCATCCATCGGCATTTTTATTGGTCGTTCCTGTTTTACCTGCAATTTCAGCATCAATACCCATACTCCTGACTCTTCGGCCTGTACCTTGATCAATAACCCCTTTCATTAATTCAATCATAGTGTAAGCGTATATTTCATTCATAACTTCTCTTACCTGTAGTTGATATTCTTTAATTACTTTATTGTTGCTGTCTTCAATACGCCAAACCATTTCAGGTTTGGTATAATTCCCAAAATTTGCAAAAGTGCTATAGGCTCCAACCATTTCATAAATGGTTAAGTCTGCAGAACCTAAGGCAATAGTATTGTTTCTGGGTATAGGACTTTCAACTCCTAAATCTCTGGCCATTTTTATAACCGCATCATATCCGGTAGCATCAATTAGTCTTGCTGTTACCGCATTTTTGGAATAGGCAAGTGCAGTTTTTAAAGGCATAGAAGCGCCATTTCCGGCAACAGTCCATTTACCTTTGGTATAAGTTGCATTTGAAACTTGTGTACAAGGGGTGTAATTTAGGTTTTTAATGGCTGTGGCATATACAAAAGGTTTGAATGTGGAACCTACCTGTCTACGTGCTTGTTTAACATGATCGTATTGAAAATGTTTCCAGTTGATACCTCCAACCCATGCCTTTATATTTCCCGAATGAGGCTCCATTGCCATTAGCCCTGCTTGAATAATATGTTTATGATATCTTATAGAATCCCAGGGAGATATTAAAGTATCTTTATCGCCTTTCCAAGTAAAAATTTGTAAGTTGATTGGTTTTTTGAATTCCGTTAAAATTTCCTCATCAGATAAACCCTTATTTTTTAGGTTTTTATACCTTCCGGTTCTTTTCATGGCATCTGTCATGAGTTTATTGTATAAAAAATCAATTTTGGGATCTCCCGGATAAGTGTAAAAAGGAGCGTATTTCCTTTGTTTTTGCTCTCTGAAAAAAGATTTTTGAAGATTTTTTAAATGCTTTTCAATCGCTTCTTCAGCATATTTTTGCATTCTAGAATCTAGAGTTACATATATTTTTAGTCCGTCTTTATAAAGATTATATTTTTTTCCTGTTTGGTTTTCATAATCATTTAAAACGGCATTTACTTCCTTTTTTAAAGCATGTTTAAAATAAGCGGAATATCCTTCACCAATTTCTTTTACCGGTCTGTAGTTAAGCTCAATAGGAGTTTCTTTAATAGAATTGAATTCTGCTTCAGTAATGTAACCTTGGTCCTTCATCAAGCCCAAGACAACATTTCTTCTTTTTTTAGCATTTTCAGGATTAATTTTAGGATTGTTTACTACCGGATTTTCCAACATAGCAACCAATGTGGCACTTTGTGATAGATCCAAATCTTTAACATTTTTATTAAAATATACCTTGGATGCAGTTGCAATACCATTAGCATTAAATAAAAAATCGAATTTATTTAAGTAAAGAGTTAAGATTTCATCTTTAGTATATAATTTTTCGAGTTGAACCGCGATTATAATTTCCTTTATTTTTTGGAAAGCTCGTTGAAATTTATTTTGCGATACCCCTTTGTAAGAAAAGTTACCTTCGTCATCATCTTTTTGCGTAAAAAGAAGTTTCGCTAACTGCTGGGTTATAGTACTACCACCCCCTCTTTTTCCACCATAAAAAACAGCCCTGAATAAAGCTTTTTTATCAACCCCTGAATGGTAAGGAAAACGTTCGTCTTCTTTAGACATTAAAGCATAAATAAGGTATGGTGGTAAATCTTGATATTCTACCGGGATTCTTTTTTCTTTTTCAAACTTTTGAATTACAACACCATCTGCAGATATAATTTCAGAGGCAACAAATATATCCGGATTTTCCAAATCTCTAACATTGGGCATTTCTCCAAAAAAGCCATAAATCGTTAATAAGAAAAGTAAAGCAAATGATAAAATTCCGGCAAAAAATAATCCCCAAAACCATATAAAAAATTTTCTTATAAATTTTTTAGTGGAATTAGATTTATTTATTTTATTTATAGTATTGGTCTTATTCTTATTTTTATTTGTTAATGCCATAATATATATTCTATGGTAAGTTTATTCAATAGTTACTCCAAAGTCTACAATACCTTTTAAAGTGTCTTTCCTCATTCCTTGAACAACGGAAAGAGTATAGTCCCCGTTTTTAGTAAATGAGAAATCTTTTTTATATTGAAAATAAATTTCTTTAATGGATCCCATGCCCGAACCAAGCCATTTTCCTGTTTTATCAGCTAATATATAATTTAAGGTATCGGTACTAATAATTTTTTTTCCTTCTTTTAATTTAATAAATAAATAAAGATTACTAAACTGATAATCCTCATTATTCCTTACTATAAAGTTTATATTTTTTTTGTCGGAAGCATTTTTAATGGTAAAATTAAAATTTAAAGTATCTTTTTTACTCCAAGAATTATTGATACTTTTCATTTGTGAGTATTCATACTTATGATTACAATTTATGAAAAGAAGCGTTGAGCAAAGAGATATAAAAAGAAATTTTTTCATTTAAAATTGTTCTAAAAAAATTATTTAGGTTTTTTAGGGGTTCTTTTTTTAGGTTGATTAGAATTTGATTGAACGTTAGTATTAGCTTTAGCTTTTGGTTTAGGCTTTTCAGTTGTATTTTTTGAATTGGTTCGCTGTTGATTTTTATTTTTGGATTTCCGTTTAGTATTTGATTTCGATTTTTTTTCAAATCGATTCAAATTATTTTCTTCAATTAAATCAACTTTTAAATCTTCTTTTTCCTGAAGTTCATCTAATGGTTTAATAGTTACACCTTTTTTATTAAGTTCAACTAATTTTTTAACCTCATAAATATTTACAGGATACCAAGAAATAGAATTATCAGTATAAGTAAACCACATTTGATTTCTGAATACATCCACTTTAATGCAATATGCTTTTCCCTTTTCAGTTTCTAATACAGTTTGGCTGGAAGGGAAATCAGCTAAGGCGTCCACATAGGTGTCTAATTCAAAATTAAGACAACATTTCAATTTACCACATTGTCCGGCTAATTTTTGCGGATTGATGGATAATTGTTGATATCTTGCCGCCGCAGTGTTAACAGATCTGAAATCTGTCAGCCAAGTAGAGCAACACAACTCTCGCCCACAGGATCCAATTCCTCCCACTTTGGCACTTTCCTGCCTGTAACCAATTTGCCGCATATCGATTTTTGAGCGAAAGGTCATAGCATAATCTTTAATTAACTGTCTAAAATCTACTCTGCTCTCAGCCGTATAATATAAGGTAACTTTCGATCCGTCACCTTGGAATTCTACATCACAAATTTTCATTTGAAGTCCCAAACTCCTGGCAATTTGTCTCGCATCAAGCATAACCGCGTGCTCTTTGTTTTTATAGCTTTGCCAAATTTCAATATCTTTTTGAGAAGCTTTCCTATAAACTTTAAACAGTTCATCAATTTTAGCCTTTTTTTTCCTCATTTGGATTTTGACTAACTCTCCGGTTAAAGATACAATCCCTACATCATGTCCTGAATTAGCTTCCACAGCAACTATGTCACCAATTGATAGGGGTAAATGGGAATCATTTAGATAAAAATCTTTTCTATCGTCTTTAAATCGTACTTCAATATATTGGGGTTGATTTTTTTGAGTAGGGGGGTGTATGTCGGATAACCAATTGAATACAGAAAGTTTACTGTTGCAATTTCCAGTTCCACAAGCTCCATTATTTTTACATCCTTTAGGTAGTTCTCCCGAACCACAAGAACTGCATGTTTCCATATTTTGATATTAATCTAATTCACAAAGATAGATATTTTTAAAGTTATAAGTCTTAAAAATATTTTTTACAATTACCTTTCTCAAGAAAGGTATATAGTCGTTATATTCCATTATTTAATATAAAAGGCTTACTTTTGAAGAAAATTTACAGAAATATTTAAAAATATAGTGGAAACTTCTAAAAAAGTAGATTATTCAAAATTAAATCCCCATATCCCTAAAGAAGCAATAGTTTATATTGAAAAATGGCTGGAACCATATTGGTTTCATTTGGTTATAAAAAAACCACGATCAACTAAATTAGGAGATTATAGAGTTCCACAAGAAGGTAATCCTCATATAATAACAGTAAATTCGGGTATGTTAAAATCGTTATGTTTTTTAACTTTAACCCATGAAATAGCACATTTAAGAGCTTTTGATTTGTATTCTAGAAGAATTCAACCTCATGGTAAAGAGTGGAAAAAAACATTTTCTGAAATGATTTCTGAAAGTATTGATGTATATGAAGAAGAATTAAAAGTGATATTGAAAGTTTTTATGCAGAATCCCAAAGCAAGTTTTTATGCAGATAAAAAATTATCTGAATATTTTATAAGAAAACAAGATCCGAATGCGTTGTTATTGAAAGATTTACATGTAAATGCTTTATTTAAAATTAACAATAAATTTTTTTATAAATTAAAGAAATCAAAAACTCGCTATATTTGCATTGAAAAAAATACAGGTAAAAGATATTTGATTGCGGAGAATGCTCCGGTTACTGAAATAAATGTTTTATGACAAAGAATAAGAATTATTATTGTGTAATTATGGCCGGAGGTATAGGTAGTCGTTTTTGGCCAATAAGCACCACAAAGTTCCCAAAGCAGTTTCATGATATTTTAGGTACAGGGAAAACATTAATTCAGCAAACATTTGAAAGATTAAGTAAAATTATCTTAAAAGAAAATATTTTTGTTATCACTAATCAAGAATACGTTGATCTTACATTGAGTCAATTACCCGATATTTCAAAAAACCAAATTATCGGTGAACCCAAAATGATGAATACAGCTGCCTGTAACATTTATATGGCAGAAAAAATCCATAAATTAAATCCGGATGCAAGTATTATCGTTGCTCCTTCAGATCACTTAATTATCAATGAGAATCAATTTGTTACTAATGTATTAAACGCTTTAAAACATGCTAGTCATGATAATATATTGGTAACTTTAGGTATTGCTCCGACAAGACCTGACACCGGATATGGATATATTGAGTACATTAAGGAAGGCAAAGAGGGGCTTTATCAAGTGAAATCTTTTAAAGAAAAACCGAATCTAGAAACGGCTAAAGAGTTCTTAAAAAGTAAGAATTTTTTATGGAATTCAGGAATTTTTATCTGGTCAAGTCGAAGTATTTTAAGTTCTTATCAAAAATATCTTCCGGATATGTATCGATCTTTTGAATCTATAATCCCTGAATATAACACAGATAAAGAACCAGAGGCTGTAGAAAAAATTTATTCTAAAATTGAAAAAATTTCAATTGATTATGGCATTTTAGAGAAATCTGATAATGTTTGGGTGATTCCTTCTACTTTCGGGTGGAGTGATTTAGGAACATGGAGTGCATTATATGAGAACTTTAACAAAAATGAAGAAGGGAATGCAGTACACGGTAACAATATTTATACATACGATACCAGTAATACCATTATAAAAACAGACCTCTCGAATAAAATATATATTATTGATGGACTAACAGATTTTATAATAGTGGATACTTCAGAAGCACTATTAATATGTCCCCGAAATAATGATCAAAAAATTAAGGATTATTTAGAAAATATTAAAAAATTGGAAGAAAGTAAGAAATCTTCAAAAGAATAATATTTCTTCGTTTCTTACTTTTTATTATTTTGATGATATAGCATGGCTTCACGAGCCATTTTAAATATTTTTGAAGAGAATACGAAATCTAATAAAGCTTGATTATCAGAAGTTACGATAGAGTTTTTATCTCCTTCCCATTCTTTAACTCCGTTTTTTAAGTAAACTATATTTTCACCTATTTCAAGAACAGAATTCATATCGTGAGTATTTATAATAGTAGTTGTGTCGTATTCACGAGTAATTTCATGAATAAGTTTATCTATTATTTGAGAAGTCTGAGGGTCTAAACCTGAATTTGGCTCATCGCAAAATAAATATTTTGGATTATTAACAATAGCACGTGCAATAGCTACTCTTTTTTGCATTCCTCCGGAAATTTCAGATGGAAATTTCTTACGCGCATTCGTTAGATTTACTCGTTCTAATACTTGATCTACCCGTTCCCTCATATCTTTTTCAGATATATTTGCAAACATTTCAAGAGGAAACTTTACATTTTGTTCAACCGTCATGGAATCAAACAGGGCACTCCCTTGAAACACGGTTCCTATTTCACTTCGTAAATTTTGCCTTTCAGATACAGATAATTTGGATGCATCTGTATTTTCGTATAGAATTTGTCCGGAAGTAGGTTCAAATAAGCCAAGAAGACATTTAAGAAAAACAGTTTTTCCGGAACCACTTTGTCCGATAATTAAATTTGTTTTTCCTTTTTTAAAAGTAGTAGTAATCCCTTTAAGGACTTCTACACCATCAAATGATTTAGTAACGTTTATTGCTGAAATCATTGTTTAATCTAGTAAAAGTTGAGTTAACATTAAATTTGTGATGATGATAAGGACTGTTGTCCATACAACAGCTGAAGTACTATTACGCCCAACTTCCAATGAACCGCCTTTTACGGTATAACCATAATAAGAAGGTACTGTTGCTATGATAAAGGCAAATACGATAGTTTTTATAAAACAATAGTAAATAAAGAAATCAGGTGATGCCATTTGAAGTCCTTGAACATAATCTACAGGGGCCCAGCTTCCTGAAAAACTTCCCGCAAAATAACCTCCCAGAATACCCATCAAAAGGCTAATCATGATTAAGATTACATTAAAAAATAAAGAAGCAACCACTTTTGGAAGAATTAGATACGATGGGCTGTTTACTCCCATGATTTCCAAAGCATCAATCTGTTCGGTTACTCTCATAGTACCGATGCTCGATGCAATAAAAGAACCCACTTTTCCGGCTAATACAACACTAATTATTGTAGGACAAAATTCCAGTATAAGAACCACTTTGGTAGCATATCCCACATAATAATCAGGAATAGGGAAAGATGATGTCTTGAAATTATTATACATTTGAATGGCAACTACTGCACCCACAAAAAAAGAGGTGAAAGCAACCAAACCCACGGAATTAACTCCTAAATCATTTATTTCTCTAAGTAAATTTTTTCTGAAAATTTTTCTTTTTTGGGGTTTTTTAAAAACCCTTGCCATTAAGAAAGAATATGCTCCAATATTCGAAATCATCCCCATAATGGTGCGAAGTTACTATTTTTTTATTTTTAAAAAAAGAAAGATTATTTTTAAAGGAAACCGTTTTAATGGCAACAACTTTTCGCATGCGATCTTTGTTCCAATTTTAAAGCTTTATCTGAGGGTGACAATAGATGAATACCTAAACCCAACCCTCTTAGTATGAATAAAATGCCTATTAAAACTATAAAGTAGGGAAATATTTTTAGAATCTTGAATCTAACTTTAGCTCCAATAAATTTACCGGTTAATGTTGTTATGAACATGAAAGGAAATGTCCCTAATCCAAAAACGGCCATAAATAGCATACCTTGAATAATTCCACCGGCAGCAATCGAAGAGGTTAAAGCCACATAAACTGCTCCACAAGGAAGAAATCCATTAAGTACTCCGGTAAGATATCGGGAAGTATTGTCTTTCCTTTGAAGAAATCTACCTAAAAATAGTTTAATTTTAATCATGAACTTATTTATCGGTCTGAAATTATCTCCGATTTCAGTGGTTTTTCCCGGCAATAATACCATGAGAATTAATAGAATACCGGCAAAGATAGATATGTATTTTTGATATCCGGCTATATTAAAGCTTTTACCTACAATTCCTAAAATGCCTCCTAATAAAGAATAAGTAGTTATTCTTCCCAATTGATATAAAATATTCTGAGTATAGAATTTAAATTTATTAGTAGCATCCAGACCAATGGAAAAAGCGATCGGGCCACACATGCCTATGCAATGAAATCCCCCCAATAGCCCTAAACTAAGTGCTGTATATAAGTAAACGATATCTAATTCCATGTTAAAGGTATTTCCATCTGGTAGTTAGTTTTTTCTTTTTCCCAATATAATTTTAATGTATAATTTCCTTTTACTAAGACTTTAGACGGTATTAATATGGTATTAGAAGGAGATAAATCAAGTTCTTTCTTATTAATATCTAAAGCTTGAGAATTGGCTCTGAAAAGTTTAAATTTTCCGGTGGTATTAGTATAATTAAATTCTTTTGGAAAGATTATTTTAATGCCGGTTTCAGGTATTATTTCAATTTTAGGTTTTTCTTGTAATAAAGCAGCATGGTTGGTAGCATCAATCTCTTTTTGATAATTTATTTCTTCTTCATAATAATTATCTGTTACCAGGTCAAAAGTATTCTTTGAAAATTCTATGGTGAATATCAATGTACAAATAAATATAATAAAGAAGGCAAGTGCTAAAATAACCCCGTGCCCCCAAGTAAATTTAAATTTCATAATTAAAATCGGATTTTAGATGGACCAATAAAATTAGTTTTATACTCATCTACTTTTTTACCATTTTCATCAAAGATACCAATAATTACTTCTTCCTTGGTTTTAATTAAATCAGACTGAGGAATTTTAATAGTGGCTGTACCTTTGAGAGTTTGTTTAGGTTGAATGATAAACTGTGTACCATATCCTACTAAAGTTATACTTGCATGATTGGGTTTAAGTATTTTTACGTTTAGTTTTTTCTTTTCGGTAGTTTTATTAGAAAATATAAATTGATATTCATCAACAATCAATTGTTCTTCTATAGTAAACTGAGTACCTACAATTTTTAAAAATTTAGTTTCCACACTTGATCTAATGAATAATAATGATATACAAACCGATGTTAAAACCAATAAAGCTATAGTGTAGGCAATTAGTCTCGGAGTAAATTTGAAATCCGTTCTTTTTTCAATCATATTTTCCGAAGCGTACCTAATTAGACCTGTTGGCATTTTCATTCGGGTCATTACCATATCACAAGCATCAATACATGCGGTACAGTTGACGCACTCCAATTGACTTCCGTTTCTTATATCAATACCCGTTGGACAAACTTCAACACATTGTTTACAATCTATACAATCTCCTTTTCCTAAAGCTTTTCTGTCTTCATTTTTCCTCCAACTTGCTCTCCCGGCAGTACCTTCTCCTCTCACGAAATCATAAGCAATATTTATCGTGTCTTTATCAATTAGTACCCCTTGAAGTCTGCCGTATGGACAAACAAAAGTACATGCCTGTTCTCTGAACCAAGCAAATACAAAATAAAATAGAGTGGTAAATATGATATATACTATAAATACGGTGACATTTTTTGAAATACCTTCTTTGAAAATTTTTAGTATCTCATCAGTGCCTAAAACGTAGGAAAATAATACAGCACATATTAGTAAAGAAACAATTAAAAAGATGGACCATTTTAATATTCTCTTTTTAATTTTTTGTCCGTTCCATTCTTGTTTGTCGAGGCGAATTTGCATATTTCTGTCTCCATCGATAAGAAATTCAATTTTCCTGAAAACATGTTCCATAAATATAGTTTGTGGACATATCCAACCGCAAAAAATTCTCCCATAAGTCACGGTAAATACAATGATGAAAACCGTGGTTGTAACTAAACCTATACCAAAAAGATAAAAATCGGATGGGGAAAAATAAGCTCCGAAGATATAGAATTGTCTGTTTAATATATCAAATAGGAAAATAGGATTTCCATTGATTTTAACAAATGGAAATATAAACAAAATGATGAGAAGGAATGCACTTACTATATCTCTGTATTTTGTGAATTTGCCATGAGGCTTTCGGACATAAACCCATTTTCTTTCTCCTGATACGTCTGCAGTAGCAAGGTTCTCTCTGAATTCTTCCTTTTGTTGTTCAAGGTCAGGAATATTTTTATCCTCCGTTTCCTGAGACATGATGTTTTGTTTATTTAGTTAATTATTAAGTTTGATATCTATAATTATACTTTATTTTATTAAATTCTACATTTATAAAAAAGAGTAAAATTATATTTAAAAAGCAAAAGTCTGTTAATCTCCAATTGAAACTAAACAGACTTTTATATAATTTTTATTTTACTTCTCTGAGTTTGATGAGTTTTGCGTAGTTGCAGCCGGGGGAGTAGTTTCAGTTGGTGCTGCAGCTGTACCGGATCCCCCTTTATATGCTTTGGACCAAGGGGCTAAATTACCTTGAGGTTCTTTGGCGGTTTTATCAACTGAACGGCCTTCAGAATCTTTAGGAGAATTTTTGTTAAGTTGGTACAAGTAACTTGCCACTTTAACAATATCATTTCCTTTTATTTCTCCGGTCGCTCCGAATGCTCTCATGGTAGGATTATTTTTACTACCGTTCCATACTGTATAAAAAATATTTTTAAATTCAGAGTCTTCTTTTGCGTTATTGTATTCTTCTTGAATATTAATCCAATAATCATCCGTTTGGTTAGGTCCGGAAAGTCCTTTAGCTCCCTCTCCATGACAAGTTTTACAAATTTGTTCATAAATTACCTTCCCATCTGCTACAGCATCCGGATTAAATTGAGCGGTTTCTATAGTGGCTTGAGGAGCTATCTTTTCGTATTCGGCAATTTCAGCCATCTGAGTTTTATATTCTTCTTCATATTCAACATACGGATGCGCAAAACTGGTAAATGCATAGGAAAAAAGATATACAACACCGTATGTAATAGTTACGGCAAATAAACCTATATACCATCTAGGCAATTGATTATCCAATTCTTTTATATTGTCATACCCATGATCTATTAATTTAATCTCACCGGTTTCTTCTGCTTTACTTTGTTTAAATGCATCTCTCCAAAGTCTAGTGAAATAAGGGGTTTTTAAAAGATCTAAATAGTCCTTTTTTTCACTGTCAGAAAGTAACTTAAATTTTTCAGCATCTATTAAAGCATTTAAAGAATTGTTAATAAGTAATAACACAAAAGAAATGGCAATAGTGGCTAAAAATATAGGATTTGTGATGAAATCAAAGTTTTGCAAGAACATGTAAAATGCACCGGTAATTAAAAATACCGATAAGATAGCATTTATGACAAAGGGTGTTCTAGGTTTCATATGATCATTTAGTATTTATATTATTAGTTCTTTTTTCATTATCATCCAAGGGTAGATTGCTCATTTCGTTATAGTAATTTTTTGGTTTGTTCATTACCATAAAAGTTACTCCAAGAAAAAATAAGACAAAAAGCAGAAGAGCTAAGCTTTGATAAATTATGGCATTATCTACTCCTGCAATTATTTTATTATAAAATTTGAGCATTTTTCTAATTATTTGCCGTTTCTACCTGTGTTTTTTTGATATCAACACCAAGTCTTTGTAAATAAGCAATTATAGCTACAATTTCCCTTTTTTCCAATGGAACAAAGTTAGCACCCTCAGCCTTTGCAGAGGCATCAAAACCGGCCTTATAGTCAGGTCTGTCTGTAAATATACTTGCTGCAATTTCTTTTGCTTGGGCCTCCATATTTGATTTATAATTGTCAATATCCTTTTGTTCGTAAGGAACATTGAACCAATTTTTCATTAATTCTAACTTTTCTTTAGTTTTGGAGACGTTTAATTCGTTATAAATTAACCACGGATATCTGGGCATAATGGATCCGGGAGAAGTTTCTCTAGGGTCGAATAAGTGAGTAAAATGCCACGAATCCGGATTTTTTCCTCCTTCTCTGTGTAAATCAGGCCCGGTTCTTTTAGATCCCCAAAGGAAAGGTCTATCGTATACGTATTCTCCTGCTTTAGAATATTCTCCGTATCGAACTACTTCATCTCTAAATGGACGTATCATTTGGGAATGACAGGCATTACAACCCTCACGGATGTATAAGTCTCTTCCTTCCAATTCTAAAGGTGTATAAGGTTTTACACTTGTTATTTGTGGTATATTGGATTTAACGAAAATGGTTGGTAAAATTTCCACGGCTCCACCAACTGCCAAAGCAATTATTGCTAAAACAGAGAAGAAAAGAGGCATTCTTTCTAACCAGGAATGCGTTTTTTCGTTCGGGCCTTTTGCCGGAGAAACATGTAAAGCAGGGGCTTCTGCCTCTTCGTTAGCTACAAATGTACCTTTTCTAACAGTTGCAATAATGTTTATAACTAATAATATGGCTCCAGAAAGATAAAGTATCCCTCCAATAAATCTAAATATAAAGAAATATCTAAGCGATGTAACGGTTTCAAGGAAATTCTTCGTAACAAGAGTTCCATCCGGATTAAATTGTTTCCACATTAAGCCTTGAGTAAAACCACTCATGTACATTGGGATAACATATAAGATGATTCCCATAGTTCCTAACCAAAAATGCCAGTTGGCTAATTTTACAGAATATAGATTGGTTTTATATATTCTTGGGATGATATAATAAATAACTCCAAAAATGATGAAACCGTTCCATCCTAAAGCTCCTAAATGTACGTGTCCTATAACCCAATCTGTAAAATGTCCGATTTTGTTTAATGTTTTAGTAGCTAATAAAGGACCTTCAAAAGTAGCCATACCGTAGCAGGTTACTGCCACAACAAACATTTTAAGAATAGGATCTTCTCGTACTTTGTCCCATGCACCTCGTAGGGTTAATAACCCGTTAAGCATACCTCCCCAAGAAGGAGCTATTAGCATAATGGAAAATGCGGTTCCCAGCATTTGAGCCCATGCAGGTAAAGAGGTATATAGTAGGTGGTGAGGACCGGCCCACATGTAGACAAATATTAAGGACCAAAAGTGTATAATAGATAATTTGTAAGAAAACACCGGTCTATTGGCAGCTTTAGGTAAATAATAATACATTAATCCTAAGATAGGAGTAGTCAAGAAGAATGCTACTGCATTGTGGCCGAACCACCATTGCACCATGGCATCTTGAACTCCTGAATATATAGAATAACTTTTTGCTCGTAAAATATTTGAATCTAACGGAATTGCCAAGTTATTAAATACCCACAACAGGGTAATTCCACCCCAAGTAGCTATAAAAAACCAAATGGCAACATACATATGGCTGATTCTTCTTTTGGCAATGGTAATAAACATGTTCAATCCAAATAATATCCAGATAACGGCTACCATAATATCAATCGGCCATTCATGCTCTGCATATTCTTTGGATGTATTTATTCCCATTAAGAAGGTTATTACTACAGAAACGATAATTAATTGCCATCCCCAAAAATGAATCCAACTTAACAGATCATTGGTTCGAGATTTTAATAATCGCTGGGTAGCATAATAAAACCCTGTAAAAAAACCATTACCTACAAACGCATAAATAACGGCGCTGGTGTGAAGCATTCTCAATCTACCATATCCTAAAAAGCCTTGAGATCTGGCTAAATCGGCTCCCTCAGTACCAAAGAAAAATTCAGGTAATGTCGGTATGAATAATAATGAGGCTACAGTAAGTCCGACTATAAAACCAACAATACCCCAAAGTATAGTGGCATAGGCAAACGCTTTTGTAATTTTATTATCATATGAAAATTTTTGTGTTTCCATTGGTGTTATGTAGTTACTTTATTATTTTTCTTTCTTATCGTTTTTGGATTCTTTTGAATTGCCATCGTTGGAATCAAATAAAATTCTTACCGCAGGTGATTCATCATCATCAAATTGTCCTTTCTTGATTCCATAGATAAAAAGGATCAAAAATATAACAGCTAATGAAACACTGCATAATATCATTAAATATAATATTTCCATACTGACTGAACAAAAATACATTTTATTTGATATGAATGATAATGATTTGTAACATATTTTTACATTGCATCTTTAATTTAGAATATTTCTAAATTGAGGTATAAATTGGGTTCATTGATGTATTTTTTAGTATAAAAATTACCTTATCTTTTTTTAAATGTTTCATATCCAATAACTTTACTTACCACGGTGGTGAATAGTACTACTGAAATGGAACTTACAGGCATAAGTATGGCTGCTACTAAGGGGGAAAGCCTGTTAGAAACTGCAAAACTTAATCCGATTATATTATAGCAAAAACTAATAATGAAACAAATGGAAACTATAACTAAGGCTTTTTTTGATAATTTTAAATATTTAGGTAAATAAGCAAAATTATTTCCGTCTAATATGGCATCTGACGAAGGAGTGAAACTGTTTATATCATCTGAAATTGCAATACCCACATTAGATTGTTTTAAAGCTCCTGCATCATTGAGTCCGTCGCCAAGCATTAAAACTGTATGCCCTTGATCTTGTAAATTTTTAATATAATCGAGCTTATCTTGAGGAGACTGATTAAATTTAATAACCGTGTCTGTGGAAAATATTTTTTCTAAATTATGCTTTTCGGAATTATTATCTCCACTTACTAATGATATTTTATAATGGTTAAGTGATCTAATAATTTCTTTTAAATCTTTTCTGTATTGATTTTTAATTTTATATAACCCTTTGTATATGCCATTGATGGAAATATAAACAGAAGTTTCGGAATTAATATTTTTTTTATTTCCTACAAAGTCGGATGAGCCTATTTTGTATTCAATACCTTTAATAAACCCTTTTATTCCTTTACCTATTATTTCTTCATAGTCCTTAATAGGTATATGATCAATAGGTATGGATATAGATTCATAAAGTGATCTGCTTAAAGGGTGATTGGAATTTTGAAGTATAGCTTTTAAGTTTTTTAACTCTTCAATAGAAAGTTTTTCTCCTTCATAATTGATTTTGTTGACTTTATTAATCGTCAAAGTGCCGGTTTTATCAAAAACTATATGGTCTATTTTTGCCAGTTTTTCAACTGTGAGAGCATCTTTTACGTAAAATTTCTCTTTACCGAAAATTCTCATGATATTTCCAATGGTAAAAGGTGCGGAAAGAGCTAATGCACAGGGACAGGCAACAATTAATATAGCCGTGATTACTTGGTACATTTGCGAAGTGTTTTTTTCAATGAAATACCAGTATAATCCGCTTATAATTGTGATGATCAGTATTACCATCACAAAATATTTACTTATATTATTGGTGATTGAATCAATAGTTGAAGTATCTTTTTTAAATGCTTCATTATTCCATAGTCGGGTAAGATAGCTTTGATTAACTTCTTTAATGATCTCGAGTTCTATAGTAGTGCCGGATTGTTTTCCTCCGGCAAATATTTTTTCTCCTGTCGTCTTTTCTATTAGTTTGGATTCTCCGGTAATAAAGCTGTTATCAATAAAAGCATCCCCATGAATAAGAATAGAATCGGCAGGAATAATTTCTTGATTGCGTATTAGTATTCTGTCACCAATTTTTAAATTTGAGATCAGAACATTTTCATGAGTTTTATTGGAAGTAATTTTAGTTACGGCTATGGGATAAAAGGATTTGTAATCCCTATCAAAAGCTAAAGTTTTATAAGTTCTTTGCTGAAAATACTTACCTAAAAGCATAAAAAATAAAAGTCCGCTTAGAGAATCGAAATAACCGTTACTCATTCCCGTATACGCTTCAAAGCAACTACGGAAAAATAAGGCAAATATACCGATAACAATGGGCAAATCAATATTTAATACTCCGTGTTTTAAAGCTCCCCATGCAGATTTATAATAATCTGAAGCGCAATAAAAAACTACGGGTAATGAGAAAAGGAACATAAGGATTCTGAAAAAATAACTGTATTGTTGAAGCCAAGGGTCTTTTTCAGTTTCGAGAAATTCCGGAAAGGCAAAAAGCATAATGTTTCCGAAAGCAAATCCGGCTATCCCTATTTTTACAAGTAGGGTGTGATCTACTTTTTCAGGTTTTTTTTCAGTAGTTTCAAAATTAATGACCGGCTTATAGCCTAAATCTGTTAGAAAATTAGCTAATTCACTTAATTTATAGAATTCATTTTTGTAGGCAATTTGTACCGTTTTAGAAGAAAAATTAACAGTAGAATATGTAATATTAGTATTAATATTTTTTAAACTTTCCAATAACCAAATACAAGCACTACAATGAATAACGGGTATTTTAAAAGTTATAAGAGTTAATCCCCCTTCCGAATAATCAATAATTTTATCAAAAATTTGAGTGGTGTCTAAAAATTCAAAATAATTTTGCCCCTTTTCAGGTTTTATTCCGGCTTTGGAGTTTAAATTATAGTAATTTTCCAATTTATTTTGATTTAAAATTTCGTATACAGATTTACATCCGTTACAGCAAAATAATTTATTATCAAAATCAATTGGAGTGTCCTCAATGATCTGTCCGCAATGATAACAATGCTCACTCATATATTTGTACTATCACTAAACCTGCAAAGTTATATCCTTTTATTTAAAATTAAAGTATTATTTTTGTCCGTAAATTATTAAAAATATGAGTAATATCATGCCTAAAAATTCAGTAGATTTAATAATATCAGAATTAAAAAATAAAGATGTTTTAAGCCAATTTACAAAAGAAGAACATAGTATATTGGATAAAGAAATGAAGGAGATTCGTTTTGAAAGAGGTCAAGAAATTATACATGAAGGTTATAAACCTACCGGAATATTTGGAGTTATAAGCGGTACGGGTAAAATTAACAGAAAAGGATATAATGGTAAAGATCAAATACTGCGTTTAGTAAAAAAAGGAGAAATTGTAGGATACCGTTCTTTATTAGGGGGAGAAAGTTTTAGTGCTTCTTGTACCGTTCTAGAAGATATTACTGCAGTATATATCCCTGAAATTATTTTTCATCGACTGTTAGAAATAAGTTCCAGAGTTTCTTTTGATGTATTAAAAAAAATATCCCAAGACTTAGGAGAAGCAGGAAAAACCATCACTTGGTTAGCTCAAAATACGGTGAGAGAAAGATTGGCTGCCGTTTTACTTCTTTTAGAGAAAAAACTTGATGTTGATCATGAAGGCTTCATTAAAATTACTCTTACTCGTGAAGAAATGGCAAATTTAATCGGTACAGCAACAGAAAGTGCGATACGATTAATTTCTGAATTTAAAAATGATGAGCTTATAGAAGTGGAGGGACGAAGAATAAAAATTCTTAATCATCAAAAATTGTCCCGACTAGGGCATATTACGTCATAAAAATTATAAATTTTAAATTTAAACGTTGAGCTCGCTGAGTTCCAGCCATCTAGATTCTTTGTAATCTAAACTTTGAATAAGATTTTCCAGCTTATTGCTAATTTCTTGTATTTCATCAAAACTTAAATTCGAAGAGGATAATTGTTCAGTTAATTTATTTTTTTCTTCTTCTAACTGAGGAATTTCTTTTTCTAGCATTTCTAATTCTCTTTTTTCCTTGAAAGAAAGTTTAGGAGATTTGTTTCCATTAGTTGGATTATTATTTTTTATTTCCTTTTTAGAAACGTCTTTGATGATTTCATTTTCTTTTTCCTTTGATTTTAAATAAAAATCGGTATAATTACCTATAAACCAGGAAATTTTACCGTTGCCCTCAAAAATCATCAATTCATCTACCACTTTGTCCATAAAATATCGGTCATGGCTTACAATCAAAACACAGCCTTGATATTCATTTAAAAAATTTTCTAGAACAGTTAAGGTTGGTAAATCTAAGTCATTTGTAGGCTCATCAAGTATTAAAAAATTGGGATTGCTAAATAAAATAGATAGCAATTGTAATCTCTTTTTCTCTCCGCCGCTTAATTTAGATATATAAGTATATTGAGATTCAGGCGTAAAAAGAAACATTTCTAAGAATTGACCGGCAGTAATTTGTTTTCCATTGGATAGAGGAAAATAATCTGCTATTTCTTTTACAAAATCAATAACTCGTTGATCTTCTTTGTATGCGAGGCCTTCCTGTTTAAAATGCCCTATTTGTAAAGTTTCGCCCCATTCAATAGTTCCTGAATCAAATTCTTCCTTTCTTTCAAGTATCTTCAAAAAAGTTGTTTTACCTACTCCATTTTTACCGATGATCCCGATTTTTGATCCTCTGGCAAAAGTATGAGAAAAGTTGTCCAAGATTATTTTATTTCCAAAATTTTTGGAAACATGTTCTAATTCAATGATTTTTTTTCCCAAACGAGTCATTTGCATGTCCAATTGAACTTGAGCATCAGAGATGCTTTTTTTAGCAAGCTCTTCCGTTTTATAAAAACTTTCAATTCTGCTTTTTGACTTGGATGTTCTAGCCTGAGGTTGTCTGCGCATCCATTCCAGCTCTTTTCGATATAAATTTTTAGCTTTATCGGTTTGAGCTATCTGATTTTCAATTCTCAGAGATTTATTGGTTACATAGGTCTCATAATCGCCATTATGCGAATATAAGGTTCCGTCTTCCATTTCTAAGATTCGAGTGCAAATAGCATCTAAAAAATAACGGTCATGAGTAACTAAAATAAGGGTTTTGTTTTCTTTGTTAAGAAAAAATTCCAACCATTCAACCATTTCAATATCTAAATGATTAGTTGGTTCATCCAAAATTAATAATACAGTGCCTTTTTCAAAGCTTATATCGATCAGGAATTTGGCAAGAGAAATTCTTTTTTGTTGTCCACCCGATAAATTTTTTATCTTTTGATTAAGGAAATCAATTTTTAATTTATTGATAATTTCTTGAATTACAGGTTCAACTTTCCATCCATCCCATTGATCCATTTTTTCTATTAATCCTAATAATTCAGGATTGGAAGGATCATTATGAACCATGGTATCGTATTGATGAACGATATCCAATACAGGGTTAGTATGGGTAAATATATAATCTTCAGCAGTTAAATCATTATTAAATATTTCAGATTGTTCAAACATAACTACTTTTATGTCTTTATTGAGCGTAACCGATCCGGAATCGGCAGATTCTAATCCGGACAGGATTTTTAATAAAGTACTTTTTCCACTACCGTTTTTAGCAACTAAAGCAATTTGATCTCCTTCATTTATATGAAAAGAAACATTGGAAAATAAAGTTCTTATGCCAAAAGACTTACTGATGTTTTCAACTGAAAGATAATTCATAGGGTATATATAGAAAAGCAAAAATACGCTTTCTAAATTATTTTATAAAAAGTCAATTTGGGTATTAGTTTGATGATTTATATAATATCATATGACAAACCAGCAAAATAGTTAGAAAAACATTGAGTATAACTCCTACAGAAGCATCAATATTTTTAAAATCTTTAATACGGGCATAGATACTAAGCAGGAGACAGAATAATTCAACACCGACCATAGTATAGTTTAGCCAGGAAGGTACAAAACAATATAAATTGCCAAGCAAGAAAGCTATTAGATTTAAAATAACTATACCTGCTAAAAACACGAAAATACTGACGTTATTCATAATTTATTAAAATTAAATTTAAAAAATGCTTATTATGTATAAGATGTTTTCTTTAATTTCTAAATGATATATTTAAGTAAAAGAAATTAATAGTGTTACATTTTTAATAATCTAATTTTATTCCAAGATTTAAACAATCAAACAAAAAATATTAAATATTCGATGTTTAAGAAATAGAGGTAATATGTAATTGTGTAAATTAATGTAAGCATATTACTAGGTAAATAAGAGACAAAAGAGGCTTTTTATATCAAGATTTTTAACAACAGTAATTTATTGATTTTAAAAAATGCTAACTAGATATATACAGGGTTTTAATTGGAATAAAACATAAATCCCCCTTTCATATTAATTAAATTTACCATTTGTTTATTGGATAAAAATGCCTATAAAGCAATGAAAAAAGATAATATTAATCATGAACCACTGCCTAAAAGCATTGACTTTATTCAACGATAGTTTTTGAAAGTATATGTTTTGCGGCAGGAAAAAAGAAAATTTTCTGATTTTTTACATGGGATTATATAATATTATATAAGGAAAAAATGCTAATGTATTAGAAACTTCAACAGTAAAAAATATTTCATTTTATAAAATCAAATGCTTTTTTATAGGAATTCTTAAGGAATATATCACTTAAAAAAAACAAAAAATCCACAATCTTTTCTTATTGAATTGATTATGGATTTTTGAAGTGGTACCTCTTGGAATCGAACCAAGGACACAAGGATTTTCAGTCCTTTGCTCTACCAACTGAGCTAAGGTACCCTCGTTTGGGATTGCAAATATAGGGCATATTTTTAAATCACAAAATATTTTTAAAAAAAAATTGAATTTTTTTTTCGGCTATAAAATTTGACTAAGAATTTTTACTTATAATTATTTTTATAATCGGTACATTATTAACATATTTGTACTTTGTATATAAAACACACTGAATGAAAATTAGATTTTTCTCCATAATATCATCATTTATCATATTTCTGAATGCAGCTTATGCCCAGCAAACTTCTACCTCTCCTTATTCTTCATTTGGCTTAGGAGAAAGTAAAACCAATTCCGATATAGTAATTTCTTCTATGGGAGGATTGGGAACTTCATATATTTCAGATTTTACCAATGAAGCCAATTTTGTAAATCCGGCAGCGAATAGAAACTTGCGATATACCAGTTATAACATCGTGATCAATACCGATTATACCAATGCTAAAACTTCTAACGTAAGCAGTGATCGATCAACTACTTATTTAGCTAATTTGTCATTAGCCTTTCCAATCGGAACTAAGTCCAGAGTAGGAGTAAATTTACAACCCTACACCAACATAGGATATGATATAAATACAGATAATTCAGATGTTGTAAATCAAAAATCTTTATTTAAGGGAAGGGGAGGACTTAATGCTTTCAGCGGTATGTATTCATATAATATATCCAATGAGTTTTCCTTAGGAGCAAAAATCGGATATGTTTGGGGCGATTTGAAAAAAGATCAAGAAACATCTTTACAGAATGCTAATTTGATTTCCGGTATATTTAATAAGCAAGAATATGGTTTTTTCGATTATACTTTAGGAGTAGCCTATCGAAAAAAATTAACTAATAATCATTTACTTAAAATCGGAGCAACTTATAATATAGGGCATACCATAGATGCTGATGTAAATTATTTGTATTCAACCTATTATTATAATAATAATAATGAAAAAGTTTCAATGGATACCTTAAACTATGTTAAGGGAACGCATGATGCAAAATTACCTTCATCATACTCAATAGGAGTAGCCTATGGAAAAGAGCATAAATGGTCCTTAGGAGCAGATTTTAAATTTACAGATCAATTTAAACTAAAGATACCGGAAGATAATTTTGATTACAAAAATAAGTATCGCGTAGCCGTAGGAGGTTGGTATTTGCCTAATATAAACGGTTTCAGATCTTATTTTGAAAAAATTATTTATCGATATGGGCTGTATTATGAAAATACAGGGCTTAATGTGAACAATAAAACCATTGACCAATACGGGGTAACCGCCGGTCTAGGTCTGCCTTTGGGTAAATCCGGTAAACATGATCCTTCCATGCTTAATTTAGGAATTGAATTAGGACAAAGAGGTTCAAAATCAAACGGTTTAATCAAAGAGAATTTTGTAAATTTTAAAGTTGGATTTAATTTTGATGATCTTTGGTTTAGAAAGAGACAGTACGATTAAAATTTATAACTATCATTTTTTATCCATGGAAAGATGGTGACTATAAAAATAATAAAAATCTATTTATATCTTATTTTTTTTGCGATTATTTCCATTTCATGTTCCGATGAAAAAGGGGATAATTTAGGAGAAAAAAAAACCAACTTTGCTTCCAGGAGAATCTATAATGCTAATATAACTTTAACAGATTCAGTGTATGCTATTATTAGATTAAGGACTCCACTTATGGAAGAATATGAATTTGTAGAGACACCGTATACAGTTTTTCCTAAAGGCTTAGATATGGATTTCTACCAAAAAGGTAAAGATCCCGGGCATTTGAAAGCAGATTATGCCAAGATAATTGAAAATGCAGGATGGTATGAAGCAAGGAAAAATGTAGTTATTATTAATTCGGATAAAGACACATTAAAAACCAATCAGATTTTTTGGAATAAGAAAGAAAGAAAAATTTTTTCAAACGATACCGTTAAAATCTACAGGGCAGACGGGGTAACTACGAATATTTCTGTTCATGGAATCGAATCTTCAGAAGACTTTAAGAATTTTAAACTGAAAAAAAACACAGGTACTTTGCCCTATGCAAATGATTTAAAAACAGATAGCAAATAAATTTTATTTTGAATAAAAATAATATAAATGTTATTTACAAATAAAATATGAAATTATTAAATAAAGATGTATATTAGTAGCTTCAAAATTTATATTTTTAATAAAAATAGCGAACAATGAAAAAAAAGTATACTGTTTTTCTTTTAATACTTACGCTTTCTGTTTATGCTCAAGAAGGAAAAGTAAAAGAAACTTCTGAAAAAGGAGTTTATTTTGAACAGAATGGGGAAATGATTTTAGTTTATAGGGGATCAAAGGAAGGTAAAGCTAATAGTAGCTATACATTCACTTATGGAAAAGATGGAACATTAGAAGTAAAAGGAAAAGCATCTGCTCCTACATTTAAATCACCCAATGATGTGGTAATAGTTCAAGATGCTGCGGGAAATCGATATTGGAAATTGATTGATGGAACTATTGTAAAAACAGAATTAGCGGGAGAAGTATCAAAATCTGCGGCTGCTAAGGAAGTTTCTGTAATCAGAAAAGAAGAAAATAATGCAGTAGTAAATGAAGTTCCGGTTGAAACAGTAATTAAAGAAGTTCCTATAGAAGTTGTTGAAGAAAAAGTAATTGAAACGCCGGAAACAGTAAATGCTTTACCGGAAAAAGAAATAGAAATAGAAATTGAAGAGGCAGACATAGCTGAAGAAAAACCTGAAGAGGAAACACTAATACCGGAAGCTCAATTTATAAATGAACAAGATTCAGATGATGTATCTGAGACTGAACAAGCAGAGTCAATCGCTATTCCTACTCCATCTGCAACAGAAGAAGTTGAAACAGTACCTAGTGCTTCTAGCATAGTTATAGATGAAAATGAATCAAAAAATGTAGAAGAAATTTCGACCCCAACTCCACAAATTGAAGAAGCAGAAACAGTAGAAATCGAATCTATTCCTAGTCAGGAAGCTAATTCAGAAGTTTCAGTACCATCAGAAGAAAAAATTATTTTAGAAGAAGATGCCCCGGAGGAAGATAAAACTATAATTTCTACTATAGGAGATGATGGAATTGAAGAAATTCAAGTGATTGATGGAGAAGTAGGAGATGTGTCTAATATGTTTGAAAAAAATTATGAAGACATGTCTAGAAAGGAAAAAAAATTATATAAAAAGAATGAAAAAAAATTAATGAAGCAATTAGAAAAAGAACTTAAAAATTAATAGATATAAAATTTAATATAATAAATGAACCTATTCGGTCTACCACTGAATAGGTTCAATTTTTTTTGAGGTTAAGTATTCATTTGTAAGACTAAAAGGTTTTGAACCGAAAAAGCCTCTATGTGCGGATAAAGGAGAGGGGTGTACCGATTTAATTATATAGTGTTTTCGAGTATCTATTAAATTAATTTTTTGTTGTGCATAGCTTCCCCATAAAATAAATACAACATGTTCTTTTTCTTCAGATATTTTATGGATTACAGAATCAGTGAACGTTTCCCATCCTTTTTTTTGGTGAGAACCCGCTTGATGCGCTCGTACCGTTAAAGTAGCATTGAGCAAAAAAACACCCTGTTTTGCCCACGGAGTTAAATCCCCCGACTTTAATTCAATGCCGGTATCATTTTTTAATTCAATAATAATATTCCTTAAAGAAGGCGGATATACTATTCCATTGGGAACAGAAAAACATAATCCCATAGCTTGTCCTTCTCCATGATATGGATCCTGTCCCAGTAAAACCACTTTTACTTGATCAAAGGGAGTCAATTCAAAGGCCTTAAAAATATTTTTACCTTTTGGATAGCAAGTATGTTCTTTATATTCTTGCTTAACAAAATTTATTAAAGATGAAAAATAAGGCTTTTCAAATTCAGGCTTTAATAAATTTTTCCATGATTCTTCAATATTTATATTCATTTAGTAAAGGTAAAAATAAATATAAAAATAGTTGGAAATAAGACAAATATTAAGCAGAATATGTGTTGAAATTTAATGCTTTAATTTTATTTTCTGAAATTAGATCTTGTAAGCATTCATGAATTTTTTCAAAAGAAACATTCCTAAATTCGGCATAAATATCCTCTCTGCTTCTAGGCTGTTCTTTTATGTAAGATAATATATCTTTCAGATAAGATTGTTCATCCAATTTGGATTTACAACACACATCACACTTACCGCATGTATGATTAGTTTTTTCACCAAAATATCCAAGGATTAATTTCATTCGGCAATATTTTGAATTTCTGATAAAAAATTCCAACTCTTTATATTTAACTAATTTATTTTGTTGTATAAGTTGAAATTCATTCCAAAAGCTTCCTAAAAGTTTTTGATCGTTTCGTGGTTCTAAAAAGTAAATTTTTTGCTTATTACCATCAACGTAAGAAATATCACCTGATTGGTTATATTTAATGAATTTGGAATGTAATACGGAAAAAGGAATTAAAAGGCTATCGGCTAATTTTTTTTCATCAAATTTTATCTGATAAGAAAAAACACCTGTTATTTTTCTGGCAATTTTTTCAAATAAAAAGGAATCATTGCCGTAAAAATTAGTGTCAAGTCTTTCTATAGGAAAGTTAATTTTAAGCAGACTATCTGAAGGCTCATATTTCCATTGAAGAACTGAGCTATTATGAAGAAATTCTAAAATAGGTATAATCTTACTTTTATTAATTTTTGTACGTTGTTGAAATAATTTCAAGTCGAAATCAAAAATTGTATCAGGTAACTCATTAGGAACAATACAAAACATTGAATATAAATAACGGATAATTTTTTCATATTCAGATTTTGAAGATATAGTTTGTATGAGTGACGAGTATATATCTGAAAGTTCCGATTCATTCCACAATAAAAATGTATGTGATAAAAGTCCGTCCCTTCCAGCACGACCAACTTCCTGATAATAGTTTTCTAATGAATAAGGAGGAGAAAGATGAATGATCACACGAACGTCTTTCTTATCTATTCCCATTCCAAAAGCATTAGTTGAAATTAGAATTTGGTTGGTACTTTCTGTCCAATTTTTCTGTCTTTGTATTTTTTCACTAGGGGATAATCCTGCATGAAAAAATTCAACCTCAAATCCCTTTCTTTTTAAAGTTTCAGACAAAGTTTTAGTTTCATTTCGAGTTCTACAATAAATAATTCCCGAACCTTTATACCTATGTAAAATTCTTTCAATTTCCCCAAATTTATCTCCGGCATTTAAAACTTGTAAATAAAGATTTTCTCTATTAAATGATCTTTTAAATACCTGAACATTATGTAAGTCGAGTTTTTTTATTATTTCAATTAAGACCTTTTCAGTTGCGGTTGCAGTAAGTGCCATGCAAGGAATTTGAACCCCGATATATTCTCTAAATTTTATAATTTGTTGATACGATGGACGAAAATCATTACCCCATTCAGAAATACAATGGGCTTCATCAACTGCGATAAACGAAATTTCAGTATCTTTAATGATCTCTAGAAAAGTTTTATTTAACAATCGTTCCGGAGATACATATAATAATTTCAATTCATTATTTCGCAATTTATTAAATACGGAAAGATGTTGATCCGCTGTTTGATCCGAAGAAATATACTCGGCCGGAATTAATTTCTTTTTTAATGAATACACTTGATCCTTTATAAGAGCCAATAATGGAGAAATAACGATACAAGTGCCTTGAACCAAAAGAGCGGGGACTTGATAGCAAATAGATTTTCCTGCTCCTGTAGGTAAAAGAGCAATAGTATCTTTACTTTCCAATATAGTAAGAATGATCTCTTTTTGAAGAGGTCTGAATTCTTTATACCCCCAGTAAGATTCAAGAATTTTATTTGGTAATGAAAAGTCCATTTAGACTAGAATTTTTATTGGCATGTAACAAATATATAAAAGAAAAAATTATCCTAATTTGAATTGACCCAATTGTTTGGTGTTGATTTTATGTAAGATAAATTAAAAAAGAATTATATATTTACAGGTAGTATAAACAAGTAATAAAAAAAATACTTAAAAAAAGTGATTTTAACGTAACAAAATTTGTTAAGATAATACAAATTATAGTGAAATAAGTTGTCATGAATAATAAGGTTCTTAAAATAGTTTTATCTGTTGCTTTTATTGCACTTTTATTGTATTGTATATGGTACGTAATTATAACCAATACACGATCTAATGATAAGTTTGAGACAGAGTCTCCGGTTACTATGACTATTCAGCAAAAAGCTGTGGCAACCGGTAAAATTAATCCAAAAGAAAAGATAGAAATCAAACCTAATATTTCCGGGATTATCAAGGAGATTTATATTAAAGAAGGAGATGAAGTAAAAGTAGGACAATTATTGGCTACGATTAAAGTGGTTCCGGTCGTTTCTACAGTAAATACTGCTATGCAGAATATAAATTCAGCAGAAATTAAGTTAAATAATCAAAAAAGAATTTTTGAACGTCAAAAATTATTATATGAGCAAGGAGTAATTTCTAAGCAGGATTATGAAAGTGCTGAAACGGAATATAAAATAGCAAAACAAAATCTAATTCAAGCACAGAAAGATTATGATATTGCTAAAACAGGTATTACTTCAGGATTAGAAGATTTAGCGAGTATTCAAGTTCGTTCTACTGCAAATGGACAGGCACTGGAAGTACCCGTAGAAGTAGGGGATCAGGTAATTGAAGCCAATACTTTTAATGCAGGAACAACTATTGCAAGCATTGCCGATGTCAGCAAAATGATATTTGAGGGTAAAGTGGACGAGTCAGATGCAGGGAAAATGCATGAGGGAATGAAATTAAAAATAATAATCGGAGCGCTTCAAGACAAAGATATAAATGGTATATTAACCTTTATTTCTCCTCAAGGTAAAGAAGAAAACGGGGCTGTTAAATATGAAATTAAAGCAGATATAATTATTCCGGAAGGGGTTTCCATCCGCGCCGGATATAGTGCCAATGCAGAAGTAATATTAAGTGAGAGGAAAAATATTTTAGCAATGAGAGAAGCTTTAATGCAATATGATGGAGAGAGACCTTTCGTTGAAGTACAACAGCCTGATGGAAAATTCAAAAAAGTTTATGTAAAACTAGGATTATCAGACGGAATATTTGTTGAAGTTCAAGGTATTTCACTGAAAGATCAAATTAAAATATGGAATTCTTCAGACGAAGATAAATCATCAAGAAAAAAGTAGTTTTGAAAAAATAGTTTAAATAAGCACCTGATGTAAATCAGGTGTTTTTTTATTTTATAAAATCTAAATTGATCTTTATTTAATAGTATAAAATCATCAAAACATAAGATTTCTAAAGATATTGCGCAGGGTAATGTTTTTATTATACCATTAAAATTCTATTTTACTCCTGAGTACTGATATATATAATTAAATTTAAAAAGAAACATGTGAAGATTTTTTCAAAAATTGAAATTTAAATTAACGTATTTTTGTACTTATGATTTCTAAAGAGACCATAGATAAGATTTTTTCTACGGCAAGAGTGGAAGAAGTAATATCGGATTTTATAAATCTGAAAAAATCAGGGAGTAATTATAAAGGCTTAAGTCCTTTTGTAGATGAAAAAACGCCGTCATTTATGGTTTCCCCATCCAAACAAATTTGGAAAGATTTTTCATCCGGTAAAGGCGGTAATGTGGTTACTTTTATAATGGAACAAGAACATTATACCTATCCGGAGGCCTTACGCTATTTGGCAAAAAAGTATAATATTGAAATTGAAGAAGACAGTAATGAACTGTCTGAAAGTCAAAAAGAATTACAATTAAATAAAGAAAGCCTATATCAATTATCTGAGGTTGCCAATGAATATTTTCAAAACCAACTTTGGAAAACTGAAGAAGGCAATACCATAGGAATATCTTATTTTAGAGAAAGAAGCATACGGGATGATATTATTAAACAATTCCAATTAGGATATTCACCGAAAGAGTGGGATTCATTTACACATTTTGCATTTGAAAAAGGGTATAAAAAAGAAATACTAGAGCAATCCGGTTTAAGTATTTTTAAAGAAGGGTCAGATAAAGGGTTCGATCGATTTAGAGAGCGAGTACTATTTCCCATTCATAGTTTTTCGGGAAGAGTATTGGGATTTGGAGGTCGAATTTTGCAAAATAATGCAAAAACGGCTAAATATGTTAATTCCCCTGAAAGTGAAATCTATCATAAAAGCCAAGTTTTATATGGTTTATTTCATGCAAAATCTTTTATAATTAAAGAAGATAATTGTTATTTGGTAGAAGGATATATGGATGTAATATCCCTTTATCAAAATGGTATTAAAAATGTTGTAGCCTCTTCAGGAACTTCATTAACTGTTGAGCAAATTAGACTAATAAAAAGATTAACCAACAACATTACTGTTTTATATGATGGGGATCAAGCAGGAATTAAAGCTTCATTCAGAAGTATAGATATGATCCTTGAGCAAGAAATGAATGTTAAAGTATTGCTGTTTCCGGATGGAGAAGATCCGGATAGTTTTGCAAGAAAACATACTGCCGATGAAATAGAAGCATTTTTTAAAGAAAACAGTAAAGATTTTATTCAATTCAAAACAGATGTTTTATTAAAAGAAACGAACGGCGATCCCATAAAAAAGGCCGGTTTAATTAGAGATATAGTTGGGAGTATAGCCTTAATAAAAAATCTTATTCAAAAAGAGATTTATGTAAAAGAATGTTCAAGAATATTGGATATCTCGGAGCAAGTTCTTTTTAGTGAATTGGCTCAATTAACACAACAAAATATACATTCTAGAGATCGGAATACAAGAAAACAAGTTGCTTTACAACCTGTAACTACATCTCAACAAGAAGAAATTGACTTTACCTATAAAATTGAAGAAGATATTTTAGAATTAATGCTATCCTATGGAGACCATGAAATTTTAATAAACTATGTGGAAGAAGAAGAACCCTATAAAACTACTGTAATAGAAGAAATTGTTCATCGCTTAAAAGAAGATGATTTACAATTTACCGTAGATTTTTACAATAGAATTTATTTGGAAATCATGGAAGGTATTGAAAACAATCAATTGAGAACCGGAGAATATTTTGTTAAATCCAAAGAAGTCGACATCACCGAATTTGCCGTAGGAAAATTATTAAAAAAATACTCGATTAGCAATAATTGGGAACTCAAAGAAATATATGTTCCAACATTAGAGCAAAATCTTGCAAAAAACACAAAAGATGTTATACTTAAATACAAAGCGATAAGAATTGCGGAAATGAACAAAAATTTAGCTAAAGAATTAAGTTCGGGGAATATATCAGAAGAAAGAAGATTAGAAATTTTTAATCAGATTATAACCTTAGATAAGCTTCTAAAACAAATACATAAGCTGGAAAATCGGGTAATTTAAAAAAAGATATTTAGGTTAATTTAAAATTCGATATATTTGCTTACATAAAGTAAACTAAAAAGCAAGCTATGGGTATTAGTGCATTTTTTAGATTATTTCAACCAAAAGATAAGGTTTTCTATACTTTATTCGAACAAGTTGTTGATAATCTGGCTGCCATGTCCAAGGATATGGTAGAAGGAATGAAATCACAAGAAACTATAACAGAAGCATTTTATAAAAAAATGGAAGATTATGAACATGCTAATGATAAGTTGTCTCACCATATTTTTATAGAATTAGGTAAAAATTTCATTACCCCTTTTGATCGAGAAGATATACATCAGTTAACTTCTGCACTTGATGATATTGCTGATATCTTGTTCGCATCCTGTAAATACATATTACTGTATAAATCTCCGTATATACCGGCATATTTTACTTTTGCAAATTTGATACATGATTGCGTATTAGAGCTGCAAAAAGCAATTTATAATTTAAGAAACTTTAAGAAACCCAAAGAGGTATTGGCTTCATGTGTTGAAATTAATAGAATTGAAAATGTTGCCGATGACTTTTTTAGCAAAGAAATTGGAGATTTATTTGAAAGCAAAAGAGATGTATTAGATATTATAAAACTGAAAAATGTATTAGAATATTTAGAAGATGTCACAGATAAATGTGAAGATTCCGCAAATATTATAGAATCTATTTTAGTTAAATATTCATAACCTTTTTTCATGACTCTACTTATAACCATCGTCATATTAGCATTAATATTTGATTATATTAATGGTTTTCACGATTCGGCAAATTCAATAGCCACGATTGTATCGACAAAAGTATTAACGCCATTCCAGGCAGTATTGTGGGCAGCATTTTTTAATTTTGTTGCCTATTTTGTTTCTTTATATATCGTAGGAGAATTTAAAATAGGAAATACGATAGCAAAGTCTGTTCATGAGAATTTTATTACTCTCGAAGTTATCTTTTCAGGACTGGTAGCTGCAATCATATGGAATTTATTTACCTGGTGGGCGGGTATTCCTTCTTCTTCATCCCATACATTAATAGGAGGATTTATAGGAGCAGCTGTTGCTCATGTTGGCGGTTTCAGCAAAGCAGGAGAAACAGTAGTCAATTATCCCGTAGTTATCCCCATCATTTTATTTATTTTCATAGCTCCGATAATTGGAATGATCGTCTCTTCCATTATTACAATAATAATCATGAATATCTGTAGAAATGCCAATCCTTACAAAGCAGATAAATGGTTTAAAAAATTACAATTAGTGTCTTCTGCAGCTTTTAGTATCGGTCATGGAGGTAATGATGCTCAAAAAGTAATGGGAATTATTGGTGCAGCCTTTATCTTCTATGAAGTGAATATTGCCCATTCTGCAGAATATGTTAATCTAACGACAGCCGAAAGATTTCAGCATTTTACAACCGATTATTGGTGGGTACCCATAAGCAGTTTTATAGCAATTGCTTTAGGAACTATGTCAGGAGGATGGAAAATTATTAAAACAATGGGAACTCGTATTACGAAAGTAACTCCTTTAGAAGGGGTAACAGCAGAAATATCCGGTGCAATTACTTTATTTCTTAGTGAACATTGGGGAATTCCGGTTAGTACAACCCATACTATAACAGGTTCAATAATTGGAGTAGGATTAGTTAAAAGAGTATCTGCCGTACGCTGGGGAATTACCATTAAATTATTGTGGGCATGGGTTCTAACTATTCCGGTAAGTGCAGTATTAGCAATGATTGTTTATTCTATAGTTAAACTCTTTATGTAATACTAATAAGCCCTATCTTTTAGACGAAAAAAAATTTTTTAACAATAAAGAACATTCATCTTTTAAAATCCCCGATACGTATTCCGTTTGAGGGTGAAGAGATAAGCCTTTAGACTGAAAGCCTCTTTTTTCATCTGATGCTCCTACAACTACTCTGCTTATTTGAGACCAATACAAAGCTCCGGCGCACATAGTACAAGGCTCTAAGGTAACATACAAAGTACAGTTAGTAAGATATTTTGCACCCAGTAAATTACTGGCAGCGGTAATAGCTTGCATCTCGGCATGAGCCGTAACATCAACTAACAGTTCAGTTAAATTATATGATTTAGCTAAAATTTTGTTATTATTGACTATAATGGCACCCACCGGTACTTCATCCTTATACATAGCTTCTTTAGCTTGTTGTAAGGCTATCTTCATATAGTATTCATCGGTAAACATGATCAATTATAAAATTTTAAATCAGCTGCTTAAATCATTATTGTTAGTGGGAGAATTTAAAATATGACCGCAATGCTTACAGTATATAGCATCCGCTTCATTATTTATGGTATTACAAAAATTACACTTTTTACTGTTTAATTGATTTTTTTTATGTCTGGTATATTCAGCAGATAACAAACCTGCCGGAACGGAAATAATAGAATATCCTAAAATCATAATTCCTGATGCAATAATTTTCCCTAAGACCGTTACAGGAGCTACGTCTCCATAACCAACAGTTGTCAAAGTAACTACGGCCCAATACATAGATTGAGGAATACTGGAAAAACTTTCTCGATTTCTTCCTCCTTCAATTACATACATTAAAGATCCTAAGATTAACGTAGTAATTATGATAAAATATAAGAATACAAAAATTTTACGTTTACTACGTCGTAATGATATTAGAAGAGAATTACTTTCATCGATATAAGTCCCCATTTTAAAAATCCTAAAAATTCGCAAAAGCCTTAGTATACGTATGATGGCTAAATAATGCGATTGAACGAAAAAAATACTTAAATAGGTTGGGATGATAGATAATAAATCAATAATTCCATAAAAGCTGGTCGAATATTTTTTTGCTTTTTTGGCACTGGATATTCTTAAAATATACTCTACGGTAAAAGAAATAGTAACCCACCAATCCAGTATATAAAGCCAAAATCCGATTTTTGAACTAATACCAGGAACACTTTCCAACATAATAATTAGAGTGCTTAAAGTGATGAAAAAGAGAAGAATGATGTCAAATATTTTACCTTTCACCGTATCAGACTCAAAAATAATGTCGTGAAGTTCAGCCTTCCAAATGGCAGTTCCTTTTTTACATTCCGGTGTCTTACCTATAAAAAATAATTTTATTTCTTTTACAATTTTTTTCACAACTAAATTATTAATAGTAAAAAAATTATCTTATTATTAATTAATATGATAACAAAGATAAAAATAAAATTAATTATACTTAAAATGAATACCCTGAATTGTTCATTTAGTAGCGAATTTGTTTATATTTTAAAGAATTTATATAAAAACATGTATAGGTTGAAGATTAATTTTATATATTTGTAAAATAAAGATAAATTAAATTAACAAACAATAAAGTTTTTTACCATGAAAGAGAAATTTTATATAGATGAAACTGATAAGAAAATTTTACAATTTTTATCTATTAATACCAGAATGCCTTTTACCGAGATTGCAAAAAAAATGGATGTATCCGCTGGAACAATACACGTAAGAGTTAAAAAGATGGAAGATGTAGGAGTTATAAAAGGAACATGTTTAAATATTGATTATAATATTTTAGGTTATAGTTTTATAGCTTATGTTGGGATTTTATTAACTAAATCAAGCAAAACTCAAAGTGTTTTAGAAAAATTAGCAGCAATACCAAACGTAACAACCGCTAATGTAATTTCAGGTAAATACAATATTTATTGTAAAATCAGCGCAAAAGATGCTGAAGATGCAAAAAATGTTATTTATAAAATAGATGATATTGATGACGTTTTAAGAACAGAAAGTATGATTTCTTTAGAAGAAAGCATCAATGATCAAAACCGATTAATGGATGCTTTGTTTAAATAAAAATAATGCTTCCTGAAGAAAAAGAAATTTATTTTAAAGTAGCAATTTCTGTATCTTTGGTTTTATTTGGGTTTGATGGGGAAATGCTGCGTATTTTATTAAGTAATGATACAAAAAATGGACCTTTTCAAGGAGCTCCGCGACTTCCCTCAGTTTATGTGAAAGCCCATGAGGGCATTGATTCAAATGTAGAAAAATTATTATTCTTACATACACAAAAAGACCACATATTTGTTGAACAACTAAAAGCTTTTGCAAAAGTTTTTAGAAATCCACTAGGAAGGGTAGTAAACATTGCTTACTACGCAACGGTAAAATTAGATGAAGAACTATTGCAATACACTAAAAAAAGAGGTGAAGAATGGGTTGAATACTCAAAAATCCCGGACTTAGCATTTGATCATAATGAAATCATTGATTATGCAAAAGAACGGTTGAAACGGAGAGTTAAAAGAAGACCCATAGGTTTTTATCTATTACCGGAACATTTTACCATTTCGCAATTACAAAAGTTGTATGAAACCGCATTAAATCGAGAAATGGATAAAAGGAATTTTAGAAAAAAAATTGTTAATTCTCAATTGATTTTAGAAACAGGTTTAACAGATAATTCCTCGTCAAGAAAATCAGCAAAATTGTATAAATTTGATGAAGAAAAATATCAGAAACTTAGCTTAAAAGGATACGATTTTTTATTTTAAAATTATCAAAAAATACTTCATAAATTAGATGAACAGGAGGAATATTATTCCTCCTGTATTTTTTATATACCATTATAAATGTTGTATATTTACTTAAGTTACTAAATAAAAATATATGAGTAGTGATGAAGAAATTTTCGGAAAGCGCCCAAAAGAATATTTTGAAGTAAAAGAAAAAAAATCAATACCTTTTATTCTTTCATGTATTTACATGGGCTTTATGGGATTTATACCTATCTTTCTCGGTATTCTTGGCTTTATGAAAATTTATTTTCCCGGTGCTCCCGCTTGGTTTTTTATTCTAAATATCATTTTAGGAATAGTAATGATTATCGGATCGATCGGTACATATTATTTTAAAAAATGGGGAGTTTTTCTTTTTGGCCTGACCTTATTTATAGATATTTTATTTCATTTATCGTTAGGATTTGAAGAGCTTGATGCAATTAACGGCTTATATTTATTTATAGGTTTTGCTTTAGTTCCCATAATACCTCGATGGAAATTTTTTAACTAAATTAAACGTCATGCAAAATATTGAAAAATTAAAATATCCCATTGGTACTTTTAAAATTCCTGAAAACATCTCTAAAGAAGATATAACTTTATGGATTACTCAATTAAAATCTTTTCCGGAAAGATTAAAACAAGCAGTACTTCCACTATCAGACACGCAGTTAGATACGCCTTACAGACCGGGAGGGTGGACTATTAGACAGGTAATTCATCATTTGGCAGATACTCATATGAATATATTTATAAGAGTAAAACTGACTTTAACAGAAGACCATCCCATTATTAAACCTTTTCAACAAGATGCTTGGGTAGAATTATCGGATTCTTTGAATTATCCCATAGAGCCCTCTTTAAAAATTTTAGAAGGAATTCATGAAAGATTAGCCTATTTATTTGAAAATCTTACTGAGGATGATTTAAAAAAGAAATTTACACATCCGGGATATAATAAAGTATTTACCATAGAGCAAGTAATCGGTTTAATTACATGGCATGGAAATCATCATTTAGCCCATATAACAAATTCAATTAATTTATAGCTATATAGTTCTAATATTCGGTAATCCTATAAATTAATTATAATTGTAATATATAATTCTTTTCTATATATACAAAAATTCCAAATGATCTAAAGGTCATAATCGGCTGAAATTAAACTATGCAGATATTCGAATAAATAAAAAAGCCATAAAATACTGAGAATTTTTTTAATAACTAAATTAGAATAATAAAGACTTAGTTAACATCGCCGGTTGATATAATTAATCATTAAGCGTTACTTTTGTATTTCAATCATTGTCTAATAAAAAATGTATGAGAATAGATATTATAAGTGCTGTGCCCAAATTACTAAAAAGTCCTTTAGAGGAATCAATTATGAAAAGGGCTCAAGACAAAGGATTAGTACAACTATATTTCCATGATTTACGGGAATATGGACAGGGAAATTATAGGCAGATTGATGATACACAATATGGAGGAGGAGCAGGAATGGTTTTAATGATAGAACCGATTGATAAATGTATTTCCCAACTATTATCCCAGAGATCATACGACGAAATTATCTATATGACTCCTGATGGAGATACTTTAAATCAGAAAACCTGCAATACACTTTCACTAAAAGAAAATATAATTATACTTTGTGGGCATTATAAAGGTGTAGATCAAAGGGTACGAGATTTATATATTACCCGTGAAATATCTATTGGTGATTATGTATTAAGCGGTGGAGAATTAGGAGCTTGTGTACTGGTTGATGCCATAGTCAGGCTGATACCCGGGGTTTTAAGTGATGAGACATCTGCCTTATACGATTCATTTCAAGATAATTTACTTGCACCTCCGGTATATACCCGTCCGGAAGAATATAAAAATATGAAAGTTCCGGATATACTTTTAAGTGGTAATTTTGCAAAGATAGATGAATGGAGACAGGAAATGTCTTACAAACATACACAAGAGAGAAGACCCGATTTACTAAATGAAAATTAATACCACTATTAATTAAAAATTATGGATGAAATAATTAATAAAGTCGAAAAAAGCGGACTCATTACTTTAGATTTAGAAGATTTTTATCCTAAAGAACCCAGAATACTGTTTGATTTAAAAGACTATTTATATGAAGGTTTAGTTTTAAGAGAAAAAGAGTTTCGTGAGAATCTTTCAAAATTGGATTGGAAAATGTATGAAAATGCTTATGTAGCAGTAACTTGTACTTCAGATGCTATTGTGCCTTCCTGGTCATATCTATTAATTGCTAATTATTTAACAGGTGTGGCAAAGTTGATTTCATTCGGCACTTTAGAGGATTTGGAAAGAGACATATTTACTGAAATCATAGATAAAATGGAGGTGGATAGTTATAAAGATAAAAAAATTATTATTAAAGGCTGCTCACGTAAACCTGTACCACAAAATGCTTATTTACAACTTATACAAAAACTTAAGCCTATAGCTTCTTCCTTAATGTTTGGAGAGGCTTGTAGTACTGTTCCTATTTTCAAAAAGAAAAAATTATAATTTAAAATTTCAAAAAAGTACTGACTGGAATAAAAAATTGTTAGTAATATTTAGTTATTTAACTGTTTCATTCACTAGTAATTGGCTATGAAATTATTAACTTAATAAAAGTTTTTGAAAAAATAAAATTTAGAAAACTGAAGCTAATAAATCATCGATTATTTTTTCTCTAACTTATTTTTTATTCGGTTAGCTTCTTTAATGAATTCATATAAATGTTCAGATTCTCCATTTTCCAAATAAGATTTAAATTCAGTCAACTTTTCCAAATAAGTAGTAAGAATAGGTAGAATATATTTGGAATTTTGTTCAAAAATAGGAAGCCACATATCAACGGAACTTTTAGCCAGTCGAACGGTAGAAGCAAACCCACCGGATGCTAAATTGAATATGGCAGCATCATCTTTTTCTTTTTCAAGAACGGAAACGGCCAAAGCATAGGAAATAGCATGAGAAAGATGTGAAACATACCCCACATGTTCATCATGAGATTCCGCATCCATAAGAATAAGCCGCGATCCTAAATGATAATAAACTTGAGAAACCAGATGAACAGCATTTTGATGAGATTCATTGGAGTTGCATAGGATAGCAGCCCGATCTTTAAATAACCCATGAAAGGCAGCAGATGGACCGCTATATTCCGTTCCTGCCATGGGATGAGAAGGGACGAATGATTTTCTGTTTGGATGATTTTTAACCTTTTCAATCAAAGAGGATTTAGTACTTCCCACATCCATAAGTACCGAACCGTCAGGGAGAATATCCAATAGATGAGGTAGAAGTATAATGCTTACATCGACCGGAGTGGATAGAATGGTTAATTCGGAAGAACATATTGCCTCGTCCATCGGCATAATTTCATCGACAATGGATAATTCCAAGGCTTCTTTTTCGTGAAGTTTAGACTTATCGGTCCCTATAACTTTTGAAGCAAATCCGCTTTTTTTAAGATCCAGGGCTATAGAACCTCCAATCAAACCTAATCCGATGACACTTATAGTTTTTGACATATAAAGATTCAAAGATAAAAAAAATCGGTTCTTAAAAAAAGAAACCGATTAGGTATTTTAAAAGTATGTTAAGAACGGCTTATACTGTCATGATCTCTTTCTCCTTAACGGAAAGATGTTCTTCTGCCATTTTAACATATTTATCAGTTAACGATTGTATTTGCTCTTCACCATTCTTCTTTTCATCTTCTGAAGCACTCTCTATCTTTTTTATATCGGCATTTGCTTCTTGTCTGGCTTTTCGAATACCAACCTTAGAATTTTCGCATTCTGCTTTTGCTTGTTTTACTAAGTCTTTTCTTCTTTCTTCTGTTAAAGGAGGAATGTTAATAATAATATTTTCCCCGTTATTATTTGGAGTAAAGCCTAAATTGGACTGAAAAATAGCTTTTTCAATAGCGCCCAAAGTAGATTTTTCCCATGGCTGTATACTTAGAGTCATTCCATCGGGAACGGAAATATTGGCAACTTGAGATAAAGGAGTAGGAGTTCCATAATATTCCACTAAAATGTTTTGAAGCATGAGTGGGTTAGCCCGCCCTGCTCGTATTTTATTAAAAGCTGACTCTAAATGTTTTAGAGAGGATTCCATGCTTTCCTTAGTCGTATCTATAATTAAATTTATTTCTTCCATAATTTTCAGATAAGTTGCCTTGCAAATATAAACTATTAATTAATTAAATAGAAACTAAAGTTCCTACTTCTTTACCTTCAATAATTTTTCTTAAATTCCCTTCTTTGTTCATATCAAATACAATGATAGGAAGCGCATTTTCTTGACTTAACGTAAAAGCAGTCATATCCATAATTTTAAGTCCTTTTTTATAAACTTCATCAAAAGAAATACTGTTGAATTTTACTGCATTTTTATTTTTTTCCGGGTCTGTATCATAAATACCGTCCACTCGAGTCCCTTTTAAGATAACTTCAGCGTTAATTTCGATAGCTTTTAATGTAGCGGCTGTATCAGTGGTAAAATAAGGGTTTCCGGTTCCTGCACCAAAAATTACAACTCTTCCTTTTTCCAAATGTCTGTCAGCTCTTCGCTTAATAAAAGGTTCAGCAATTTGATCCATTTTTATGGAAGTTTGCAATCGGGTATGTACTCCCATTGCCTCCAAAGAACTTTGTAAAGCCATTCCATTAATAACCGTGGCAAGCATTCCCATATAGTCGCCTTGAACCCTGTCAATACCGGTAGCAACTCCCGCAACTCCTCTGAATATGTTTCCGCCTCCTATAACAATTGCTATTTCTACTCCCATTTCAGAAATTTCTTTTATCTGTTTAGAGTAACTTTGAAGAATTTCGGAGCTTATTCCATATTGTTGATTTCCCATTAAAGCTTCTCCACTTAACTTTAAAAGTATTCTTTTATATTTCATGATTAACTAGGGTATATTTATTATTTTTTGACAATGAATTCGAAAAGGATAGTAATGCTATATACTTAAATAGAAGAGTTAAAAAAAAGTAAATAGTTACAGAAAGTACTATAAATAGTAATAAAATCATTTATGTTAAATTTCTGTATGCAAATATAATAAGGAATATTTAAAAAATGTAACTGCTTTTTATTTTTCCCTTAATGTGCTGTTCTCACTTCCATTTAAGAATTAAACATATTTTACGATTTATGAATTCATTAAAAATGTTTTCAAATCGGAAAAATTATTTTCAAGAGGCGTAGCCGAACTTATTTTATGATCCAACTTTTTTACTTGTTCAGGTATAATAATTTTATTTTTTAAGTTTTCAGGATATACATCCATAAATTTACAAGGATGAGCAGTAGATAAAAATATGGTGAAATCTTGTGGATGATTATACTTCTTTGCAGCTAAATAAGCAACTGCAGTATGAGGACAAGCGATATAGTTGTATTTTTCATATAATTCGTTAATACCGTTCATCGTTTCTGAATCAGTAAATGAATAAGCAGATATAAGATTACGTAAGGAATCTAAGCTTTCATTAAATAAATCGGTTATTCGTACCCAATTACTTGGATTTCCTACATCCATGGCATTAGATAAAGTTTGTATGGATGGTTTAGGCTCATAAGTGCCTTTTTGTAAATAAACGGGAACAGTATCATTTACATTAGTTGCAGCAACAAAATGTTTTACGGGAAGACCTGATTTATAGGCTAGTAACCCGGCACCAATATTACCGAAATTTCCACTGGGAACTACAAAAACTATATCTTTCTTATACTTTTTGACTGCTTGAGCATAAGCATAAAGGTAATAGAATGTTTGCGGCAATAACCTTGAAATATTGATGGAATTAGCAGAAGTTAATCGTAATTTTGAATTAAGTTCAGCATCATTAAAAGCCATTTTAACTAAAGCCTGACAGTCATCAAAAGTTCCATTTACTTCCAAGGCTCTAATGTTTTGACCGTTTGTAGTCAATTGTTTTCTTTGTATTTCACTGATTTTACCTTTTGGGTATAAAATAGTTACCCGAGTACCTTCAACCCCTAAAAAACCTAAAGCGACAGCACCTCCTGTATCTCCTGATGTAGCCACCAGAATATCCAACGTTTTATCGTTTTTGTCGGATAAATAAGCCATAAGTCGACTCATAAAACGAGCTCCGAAATCTTTAAATGCTAACGAAGGACCGTGAAATAATTCCAATACAGCCAAATTTTCTTCTAGTGATACCAATGGAGCATCAAAACTAATCGTTTCCTTTATAATTTTTTCCAAGTCTTTTATAGGGATATCTTCTCCAATAAAAGAATGGGCAATTTCTAAAGCCATTTCAGGAAAAGAATAATCCGTAATATTCTGAATAAAACTTTCTGATAATTTTGGGATTTGCCAAGGCATATACAATCCTTTATCAGAAGGAAAGCTGGTAAATACGGCTTCTTTAAAAGAAACAGAAAGATTTTTATTATTTGTGCTGTATAGTTTCATGATAGAGTAGATTATATGGCTGAATTATGAAAGCACAGTTGCTCCTTTAGTATTTATAGGTGAGGAATAACCATTGCTTTCTATTTCGTGATTTTTAAGATGTTCTTTAAGTTTTGCAGTAATTGTTTTTGCTGTTTCAATTCCTTTGGTAAAAGCAACTACTGAAGGTCCGGAACCAGAAATTCCGAAACCTAAGGACCCGCATTCCATAGCAATTCTTCTCATGGCTTCAAATTCGGGTATAAGAATGGAACGGGTAGGTTCAATTAATTGGTCTTGTAAACTTCTGGATAGTAAGCTGTAATCCTCTGAAAATAAGCCCGTTATCAATCCGGCGATATTTCCCCATTGGGAAACGGCGTCTTTTAGTTCAACTTTATTCTTTAAAATTTGTCTGGCTGCGCGAGTCTGAACCTCTACATGAGGAAAAATAATGGAACAACAAAGTTCCGTAGGCACAGGAAGGTTAATAACTTCCAATGGTTGATAGCTTCTAATTAAAGTTATCCCGCCCATTAAAGAAGGGGCAACATTATCGGCATGGCCATGCCCGCATGCCAGTTCTTCACCCTTTAAGGCAAAAGGCAACAGTTCTTTTTTAGATAATGGTTCTCCTAAAAGTTGATTAATAGCAAACAAACCCGCTATTGTACTTGCAGCACTTGAGCCCAGACCGCTACCGATAGGCATTTTTTTATGAAGTTCAATTTCAATTCCGTAATTTTTTTTACCCAAAAAATCGAGAATCATTTTTACACATGCACTCACCGTATTCTTATCCGGATGGGTAGGTAAAAGCCCTTGATCTCCGGTAATCTTAGTAATTCTTATTCCGGGTTCATCCACGCGTTTTAAAAAAACTTCATCTCCCGGCTCATTCAACGCTAATCCTAAAATATCATATCCACAAATAAAATTAGCTGAAGTCGCCGGAGCAAATACATGCACACTATCTTTTTCTTTCATCGAAATTTGAAAACGTTCAATTTTTAGTGAGACAAATGTAAGCTAATTATATGTGATTTCAAAAGACTAACTTTTTTAAACAATAGGTGTGTCAAGTTTATAATTCTATAAGAATTAATACTTTTCTTAAATATTCCGATGCGATTAAATTGTACTTTTTATTTAAAAATTTTATATGTCTTATTTTATAATAAAGTCTATACCTAAATTAAAAAAATAGTTTTCAACCTAATCTAATAAATATCTAGATTTTATAAAATATTAATTAGCTCCAACATTAATAAGATCAGCAAAAACCCCCGCTGCGGTAACTTCAGCACCTGCTCCAGGACCTTTTATTACCAATGGATTAAATTTATATCGTTCCGTTGTAAATGAGATAATATTATCACTTCCCGTTAAATTGTAAAAAGGATGAGAAGCGTCTACGAGTTCCAAATTTACGGAAGCCTTTCCATCTTCCAACTTTCCGATATATCGTAAGACTTTATTTTCATATTCAGCCTTTTCTTTCAGCTCGTTGAAATAAGAATCAGATTTTTTTAATTCTTCATAAAAGTCATCAATCGAGGGAGCTTTGAAACAGGTTTCAGGAAGGATAGCTCCTAACTCAACATCTTTTTCTTCAATTTGATATCCGGCATCACGTGCGAGAATCATCATTTTACGCATAAAATCTTTTCCGCTCAAATCCTCTCGAGGATCCGGCTCCGTATAGCCTAATTCATGAGCTTTTTTAACAACCTCATAAAAAGAAGTATTGCCTCTAAAATTGTTGAATATATAAGAAATAGTACCGCTTAAAATAGCCTCAATTTTGATGATCCTGTCCCCGCTGGTCATTAAATCTTTTAAAGTTCGTATGATGGGTAATCCGGCTCCAACATTTGTTTCATAAAAGAAATCGACGCCTCTTCTTCTGGCAGTATCTTTTAAATCTTTATAATCTTTATATGAAGAAGAATTAGCTATTTTATTACAGGTAACTACCGAAACATTAGATTCGAAAAGTTCTTTGTAATACGTTCCGGTTATTGGACTTGCGGTATTATCGACAAAAATACAGTTGGAAAGATTTAACAACTTAATTTTTTGGATGAATTCATCCAAATTAGAGGTTTCTCCCTTATTTATTCTTTCTGGCCATTGTGTAAGATCAATGCCTTCTTCGTCAATAATCATTTTTCTGGAATTAGCTATTCCGTTTATCTTTACTTCAATACCATTGTTTTCACGTAAAAAATCACTTTGAGCATCGATTTGTCGCAACAAGGTTGCCCCGATATTTCCTGTACCTACACTAAATACATGAAGTGTTTTGGTTAGTTGAGTGAAAAAAGCATCATGAACAGCATTCAGAGCTTTAGATATATTTTTACGTTTTATTATTACCGAAATATTGTATTCGGATGAACCTTGTGCAATAGCATGTATGTTGATTCCATTACGTCCTAAAGCCTGGAAAAGCTTGCCCGATATCCCCGGGGTTTGTTTCATATTTTCGCCAACTATGGCTAATACACATAAATTTTCTTCAATGGTTGGCGGATTTAATTTATTGGTTTCCAGTTCCAACTCAAATTCACTGTTGAAAAGCTGTTTTGCTTTATGAACATCTTTAGGCTCAATGGCAAATGTAATGCTGTGTTCTGAAGACGATTGGGTAATAAGGATTACATTAATATGTTCGCGTGCTAATAAAGAAAAAAGTTTGCCGCTGAAACCAATCTTGCCAATCATTCCGCTTCCCGTAATATTGATCAGGCTGATTTCATCTATGGAAGAAATACCCCGAATCGGGTATGCATTTTTATGAGTATGTTCTTCAATCCTTGTGCCTTTAAAAGAAGGATTAAAGGTGTTTTTCAATACAATAGGTATTTTTTTTCGAAAAGCCGGAATCATGGCAGGAGGAAAGATAACTTTCGCTCCAAAATAAGATAATTCCATAGCTTCCGTATAGGAAAGTTCAGATAATGAAAAAGCCTTCTTTACGACACGAGGATCTGCGGTTAGCATACCGTCTACATCAGACCAAAGCTCAATTTCTTCAGCATCTAAAGCAGCAGCTATTATGGCCGCCGTATAATCACTGCCTCCTCTTCCTAATGTTGTAATTCGATTGTTTTCATTGGAGGCAATAAAACCTGTAAAAAACAGGATTTGATGTGAATGCTCTTTGTAAAATTCTTGCAATAAATGTTCAGTAACGGGAGTATGTACTCGGGCATTTCCAAAATTGCTGTCTGTTTTTATAAGGTTTGAAGTATCTACATAAATACTTTCTGAAAAATATTGTTTGGCTATTTGACTCAATAAAAAAGTGGAGCATTTTTCTCCATAACTTAAAATAAGATCTTTGCTTTGAAGGCTGAGTTCCCTTAAGCTATAGACTCCTTGCAAAAGATCTTCTATCTCGTTTATAAAAATCTTAATCTGGGTAAATGCAGGATTTTGATTTTTAACCGTAATCATTTCTTTAATAACCGTAAAATGTCTTTGTTCAATTTCAATAAGACCTTTTTTAAAATCCTTTCCTTCAGAGGCAATTTGTGCCAGTTCCGTTAAAATATTGGTAACTCCGCTCATGGCAGATGATACTACTATAAATTTTTCGCCTGAAGCATATTTGTTCTTTAGAATATTAAGTACATTTTGTATACTTTGACCGGAACCGACAGATGATCCTCCAAATTTTACTATTTTCATACGATTACTATCAATTGGTTACAATTTTAGTGAAATTTTATAGGATTAAAAAATATTACTTGAAAATGCATTTAAATATTTTTATAGAATAAAGTATATTCAGATAAGTTGTTAAAACTTTGAATTAAATATATGCATAATTTAAGATCAGTTATTTTATGCAATGTTTGATAAAAAATCATTTATGATTTAACAGTTGCATACAGCTAGAGATTGTTAATTATAAATAAACGCATAATATATATAAGATATAAACCATACTAAATAAAAAATAAGTTTTTATTTATTTTTGTGTTAAAAAAAAGGCTTATTAGAGAATAATATGAATTGGATATTGTTAATTATCGGCGGTTTATTTGAAGTCGGATTTACCTTTAGTTTAGGACAAGCAAAAAATTCTCAAGGAAATGTCGTATACTATTGGTATATCAGTTTTTTAATTTGTATGCTTTCAAGCATGTTGTTGTTGATTAAAGCTTCTCAAACCCTTCCGTTAGGTACAGCTTATGCAGTTTGGACCGGTGTAGGAGCAGTGGGTACAGTATTGTTAGGAATATTTGTTTTTAAAGAACCGGCAACTTTTTGGAGAATATTTTTTATTATTACACTGGTTAGCTCCATAGTAGGTCTTAAATTTGTATCAAATCACTAAAAGCAATTAATTAATTGTTTATTATAATTTACAAAAGAATTTATTTAAAATTTTTATGCATAATTACAATCGATTTAATCTGCTAAATTTTATAAAACAAAAAAAGCAATTAACTTTCAATTAGTTAATTGCTTTTTATTTTGATGCATATGAAGGGAGTTGAACCCTATAATTAATTATATATTTGATTATTATTAAATATATTTATATAAAATGTATAAATATAAATAGGTGTAAAATAATCTAATTAAATACAATATAATCGTGTAAATATTGTATATATTTTTGCCTTTATATTAGCGTAATATTAAATTACAAAATTTAAGGCTAATATTAATTTTCTCTATTGAAGCAAATCTAAAAAAGAAACAGGAGCAATAAAACTTCGCTTAATTTATAAGAACGAAATAAACCTATTTATTTTATTAATACAGGTTATATTTCACATAGGAAATTTTGGTTTAATATCAGAGAAGTATTATAAATTAGGAAAATTAGTATATTTATATGAAAATTAAAACCTGTTATAAATGAAGAAAATTCTTGCATTTATAAGTATATGTTATCTTATATCAGGTATAATAGGGGTAATTATCTGGAATATTCCGAAGTCACAAAATACTGTTAATCCCATTCAGTTACTATTCACATTGTTATTAATGATTACTCCTGCTTTAGTAGCATTTAAAGTAGAAAAAAGGAAATTTTTGGTAACATCAGAAAAATTTCAATTAAATTTTAAAAATATTAACTGGAAACAAACTTTTAAATATCTGCTGATAACCAATTTGTTACTTCCGGTTTTAGTGATGTTTTATGGGTATTTATTTGGGAATGTATTAGAAATTGAACCCTTTGGAAAACTAATTACAAGTTATCGACAACTAAGTCCAGAAATTTTACAAAAAATACCATCTATATTAAAAATAGACTATTTATTATTCCTATTGGTTCCAATAATGTTCATCGCAAGTTTAATGTCCTCAATATCTATAAATGGTTTCATTGCTTTGGGGGAGGAAATTGGTTGGAGAGGCTTTTTAGAGAAAAATTTAAATTTTTCTTTTTTTAAAAAAAATATAATAATCGGGATCATTTGGGGAGTATGGCACATACCCATAATAATATCTGGACATAATTATTCTAATCACCCTTATTGGGGGATTCTTATGTCGGTTATATTATGTATTGCTATATCATTCTACTTTTCTTTTGCCTTAAAAAGAACACAAAGCCTATTTGTCATTGGCGCTTTACACGGAGGAATTAATGCTGTTGAACAAACGTTAGCTTTTATACAGATTGATTATAATGATTTATTTGGCCCTGTTGGATTATTAATGTTTTTTTCAGTATTAACAGTATTTTTAATTGATTATAATTTAAGTAAAAAAACAAATGAACCATTAAATTTTATTTCATAAATTTATAATAAGAATATCTCTTTTAAATTTTTTTAAAAAAATAAATGAAAATCCAGTAAATTGTTGAAAAAAAAAATTATGGAAGCTATCTTTTTAGCATCCCTAGAGCTTTATAAGATCATTGTTGAGGAACAGTTTATAAATAAATTTTCTCAAAACAGTATTTATACTTTATTAAAATACCTGTCAAGAATGATTACAAGTTGTACTTCTATTGAAATATCTGTCGGAGTTAGTTTAGGCATATTTTCAAATGATAAGAATCGAATCATGCTAAATAGGTTGAAGCTATTTAAAAATCATGTTTAATTGAACATGAACGAACAATTTACAATTATTTAGGAAATAAATAAACAGCCTCTAAATATGATCTTTTTACATCCATAAGCGAATATTCTTATAAAGAGACGTTAAAATATTTTGAATATGTTTACAAAGATGGTATTAGAAATCATTCTTAGTGTTAATATAATCGTGCAATAGTTTTGAAAATTCTATAAAATAAAAAAGCAACTAACCTTTATTCAGTTAATTGCTTTTAATTTTTGTACGGATGAAGGGAATCGAACCCCCACGCCTCACGGCACTAGATCCTAAGTCTAGCGTGTCTACCAGTTCCACCACATCCGCTTACTGGTTTTGGACTGCAAATATACATTTATTTTATAAAACGGGAAATAATATTTTAATTATTTTTTGAGATTTTGATTAATACATTGATTCAATATATTTTAAAAATCAAACTATTTTATTAAGGACTATTCATTTAAATATACTAATAATGAATGAGAATAAATTTCAATAGAGAAAGATAATGCGTTGTAAAACAAATCTTATAAGAAAAAGGAGTGTATAAAAAGTAAATTTAACCAGAAATAAGGTAAGCAAAGGTTCTTATAAACGGTTTAATCTCTATAAAACAGTTATTTTCTGTTATTTATAATGATTCCAGATTGTTAAATATAGATTAAAAACAGTTACTTAAACTTTTCAAGTAAAATTCATTATTGTATATTTGCAACCTAACATTAAAATAAAAATGACTAAAAACGGTGTAAGCCCTGATAAAGAGATAGTTTTTAGCAGCGAATCCTTAAATAAAGTACATGAAATAATTGCAAGATATCCGGAAGGTAAGCAAAAATCTGCTTTAATTCCTGTATTGCATTTGGCTCAAAAAGAATTTGGAGGATGGCTAGATGTCCCTGTTATGGATTATGTGGCTTCTTTATTAAATATTTCACCAATAGAAGTATATGAAGTAGCTACTTTTTATACAATGTTTAATATGCAGCCTGTCGGAAAATATGTGTTGGAAGTATGTAGAACCGGTCCATGCATGTTAAATGGAAGCGATCAAATCATAGAACATATTAAAGAAAAATTGCAGATAAAAGAAGGAGAAACAACCGCAGATGGTATGTTTACTCTAAAACCGGCAGAATGCTTAGGCGCTTGCGGGTATGCCCCTATGATGCAAATTGGTAAATTTTATCATGAACATCTGACAAAAGAAAAAGTAGACGAAATCATTGACCTTTGCAGGGCGGGAAATATTGCAATTGATTAAACAATAAGTTAGAAGCATATATTATAATATAATGAGTAAAAAATTATTGCTTAAAAATATTGATGTAGAAGGAATAAAAGCTTTTGAAGTTTTTAGAAAGCATGGAGGCTACACTGCAGCGGAAAAAGCCCTTAAAATGACTCCTGATGAAATTTTAGAAGAAGTTAAGACCAGCGGACTTAGAGGTCGTGGAGGTGCCGGGTTTCCTACGGGGTTGAAATGGAGCTTTTTGGCTAAGCCGGAAGGAGTGCCGCGCTATTTAGTGGTAAATGCTGATGAATCAGAGCCGGGAACTTTTAAAGACCGATATTTAATGGAATATATACCTCATCAATTAATAGAAGGTATACTTATTTCATCTTTTTGTTTAGGAGCCAACGTTTCCTATATATATATACGAGGAGAATATTCTTGGATTCCCGAGATATTAGAACACGCAATACAAGAAGCAAAAGCCAATGGTTTTTTAGGGAAGAATATAAAAAATACAGGATATGATCTGGAAATTTATGTTCAACGCGGTGCAGGAGCTTATGTATGCGGAGAAGAAACAGCTTTGTTGGAATCTTTAGAAGGAAAACGAGGTAACCCTAGATTGAAACCACCTTTTCCGGCCGTTAAAGGGTTATACCAATGCCCTACCGTGGTTAATAACGTAGAAACCATTGCAACTGTACCGGCTATTATTTCCATAACCGGAGCAGAATATGCTAAAATGGGAGTAGGAAGATCTACGGGGACTAAATTAATTTCCGCTTGTGGAAACCTGAATAAACCGGGAGTATATGAAGTTGACTTTAATTTAAGTATAGAAGAATTTATTTTCAGTGAAGAATATTGCGGAGGAATACCTAAAGGTAAAAAATTGAAAGCCTGTATACCGGGTGGATCATCAGTTCCTATTTTACCTGCTAAATTATTGCTAAAAACAGCTAACGGCGAAACCCGCTTGATGAATTACGAAAGTATGGCAGATGGAGGGTTTATTACAGGAACAGCCTTAGGTTCAGGCGGATTTATAGTTTTAGATGAAGACCAGTGTATAGTAAGACATACGATGACTCTGGCACGTTTTTATAATCATGAAAGTTGTGGACAATGTACACCTTGTCGCGAAGGGACGGGGTGGATGTACAGAATACTAAAAAAAATAGAAGAAGGACGGGGAACATACGACGATATCGATTTGCTATGGAATATACAAAGTAAGATAGACGGTAATACGATATGTCCTTTAGGAGATGCAGCGTCCTGGCCGGTTGCAGCAGCTATTAGACATTTTAGAGATGAGTTCCAATGGCATATAAATAATCCAGAATGTTTAACAAAAAATTATGGTATAGCTGAATATGCAACTATTTAACAAAAGTAATTTATTGTTTTTATTAGCAATATTTACAATTGGTGCAGTGGATGCCCAAGAACAAGAAAAGAACAAAAGAAAAGCCCACAGAAAAGGTGAAGTATACGCCTACTGGGGTTGGAACCGAGCCTATTATGGAAGGTCATCCGTCCATTTCACAGGTAATGATTATAATTTTACCCTACATGGAGTAAAAGGCGATGATAAGCCGATTGGCTGGAATTTTCACGATTTTTTAGACCCAACCAGAGTAACAATACCTCAAGTAAATTATAGAATTGGTTATTTCTTCAAGGATAACTGGGCGGTTTCTTTAGGTATGGATCATATGAAATATGTAGTTAGACCGGGGCAATGGGTTAAATCTACAGGAACAATTAACACTCCCGGATATGAGGAGGCAATCATTGACGGAGAATACATTTATTTAACTGATGATTTTTTACATTTAGAACATACTGACGGTCTAAATTACTTGAATGCAGAAATAGAATATTATCACAATTTCATAAGCTCCGGCTTTTTTAAATTTAATAGTATAGCAGGAGGAGGTTTAGGATTGCTAATCCCAAAAACCAATGCAACTATAATGAATAATGAAAGACATGATAAATTTCATTTAGCAGGATGGGGGTTAGATGCAAAAGTAGGGGCAGAATTGCTGTTCTGGGATCTTTTTTTCCTTAGAACGGAATTAAAAGAAGGAGTTATATCCATGCCGGATATTAGAACAACATCTAGTAGTTCAGATAAAGCTTCTCAAAATATTTTGTATCTCCAATGGAATTACACATTCGGATTCAGTTGGCATTTTTAATGCACCAAGATATATTAAAATCTAATGAACGAAGAACCAAATAAAATAAAAGTAACAATAGATGGAATTACTGTAGAAGTAAATCCAGGGATACCAATTGTAGAAGCAGCACGACAAATAGGAGGAGCCTCTGTTCCGCCTACTATGTGCTATTATAGTAAATTGGAAGGAAGTGGGGGACGTTGCCGCACTTGTTTGGTGGAAGTGACTAAAGGATCAGAAAAAGATCCACGTCCTATGCCTAAGTTAGTACCGGCTTGTCGTACCAATGTAATGGATGGTATGGAAGTAAAAGTTATTACTTCTGAAAGAGTAATACAAGCCGTACAAGGAGTTACAGAATTTTTATTAATTAACCATCCTTTAGATTGTCCTATATGCGACCAGGCAGGAGAATGTAAACTTCAAGATTTGGCTTATGAGCATGGGTTGGACAAAACCCGTTCTGAATTCCCAAGAAGAACTTTTCAATCCGATGATTTAGGACCGTACATAAAATTAAACATGAACCGATGTATTCTTTGTGCAAGATGTGTATTAGTTGCCAATCAACTTACCGACCAAAGAAATCAAGGGATACTATTCAGAGGGGATCATGCGGAAATAAGTACATACATAAGCAAAGCTATTGAAAATGATTTTTCAGGAAACATGATCGATGTTTGTCCGGTGGGAGCTTTAACAGATAGAACCGCTCGATTTAAAAGTAGAGTTTGGTTTACAGAACCGGTAAATGCAACTTGTACTTGTGAAAAATGCAGCGGCAAAGCGGTATTATGGATGAAAGGAGATACCATTATACGGGTAACAGCGCGAAAAGATTCATACAATGAAGTAGAAGAATTTATATGCAATGATTGTCGATTTGAAAGAAAAGACCTGAATTATTGGAATATAGAAGGTCCTGCCCATATCAGCGATCATTCTGTAATTTCGGTAAATCATTACGAATTACCATTACCTAAAAATGATCCGCATTATAAAATCGAAAAATTTAAAGCTAAAACATTAGAATAATATATATATAATATGTGGTTTACAGTAGTATTGGTAGTTATTTTATTTGCGTTGTGTTTAGGAGCTGCAGCTTATGAAACCTTAATGGAGCGAAAAGTAGCAGCCTTTTTACAAGATAGAATAGGACCCAATAGAGCAGGGATATTTGGTTTAATGCAACCTTTATGCGACGGAGGAAAACTTTTTTTCAAAGAAGATTTTGTTCCAAAAAATGCAGAAAAATGGTTGTTTATCATATCACCGGGAATTTTAATGCTAATAGCATTAAGCACAGGAGCAGTGATTCCTTGGGGAAAATCTTTATTTATAGCAGGAGAATCTCATTTAGTTCAAGTAGCAAACATTGATGTAGGAGTTCTGTATATAATGGGTATTGTATCCATCGGAGTATACGGAATCATGCTGGGAGGTTGGGCTTCCAATAATAAATATTCATTGTTAGGGGCTATAAGAGCTTCTTCACAAATGATCTCTTACGAGTTGGCTATGGGATTATCCCTTCTTTCCATCATTATGATGACAGGAACACTGGATTTAAGAGCCATGGTAGAACAACAAGCTTCCAACTTATACGGATTATCATTTTTAAATGGTATGGCTTGGAATGTATTTTATCAACCCTTAGCATTCGTATTGTTCGTTACCTGTTCGTTTGCAGAACTAAACAGAGCCCCTTTTGATTTGGCAGAGTGTGAATCCGAGCTGATCGGAGGTTATCATACAGAATACGGATCCATGAAATTCGGTACATTCCTTTTTGCTGAATATATAAACATGTTTATTAGTTCAGCTTTAATAAGCACTCTATTTTTTGGAGGTTACAGCTTTCCGTTTATGAATGAATTGGCCAAAAACGGAACAGTCGGAGAAAATGCAATAGGAATTATAAGTATAGTAGCATTTTTAATAAAAATAGTCTTTTGTATATTCTGTTTTATGTGGGTAAGATGGACATTACCTAGATTCAGATACGACCAATTAATGCGTTTAGGTTGGAGAGTCATGATACCTTTGTCCATTCTCAATTTATTAATAACTGCTACTATAGTAGTATTTGGCTAAAATAAAGAAAAAAGTAAAGAAAGAAATTAAATTTATGCAGAGGCTTACCAATAAATCTAAGATAATTTCAAATAAAGAAATGACCTTAAAAGAAAAGATATATCTTCCTGCAGTATTAGGAGGAATGAAAATCACTTTTAGTCATTTTTTCAAAAAACCGGTTACCACTTCATATCCAGAAAAGAAAAGAGAGTTTAGTCCTGTATACAGAGGCAGACATGTACTCAAAAGAGACGATGAAGGAAGAGAGCGTTGTACAGCTTGTGGATTATGTGCATTAGCCTGTCCGGCTGAAGCCATTACAATGGTTGCCGCTGAAAGAAAGAGAGGAGAAGAACACTTATATAGAGAGGAAAAATATGCTGAAAACTATGAAATAAACATGTTACGATGCATATTTTGCGGAATGTGTGAAGAAGCATGCCCTAAAGAAGCCATATTTCTTACTGACCGTTTAGTAATGCCGGAACATTTACGCAAAGAATTTATATACAAGAAAGATAAGCTTGTAGAAAGCATGGACAATAGAATAGACGTTTCACAAAGGCAAATAAAAAAATATACGGTAGAAAAATAAAGAATATGGAAGCAATTTTGTTTTATTTAATATCTGCTAGTGCAATTGTGAGCGCATTATTTGTTGTATTCAGTAAAAACCCTATGTACAGCATCATTTCATTGATCATAACCTTTTTTTCCATATCAGGTTTATATATAATGTTAAATGCTCAATTTTTAAGTGTAGTTCAAATTATAGTTTACTCCGGAGCCATTATGGTATTATTCCTCTATGTGCTCATGATGTTGAATTTGAAAGAAAAAGACGAGCCATTAAAAGGAAGTGCTTTTCGAATTTTGGCAACCATATGCGGAGGATTAGTATTCATTGGATTTATTGGAGCATTAAGAGGATATCAACAAATAGATTTTCCTACTAATCCCGACAGTCAAATTGGATTAACTAAAAATTTAGGACACTTATTATTTAGTCAATACGTATTACCCTTCGAATTAGCTGGGATTCTATTTTTAGGTGCATTAGTTGGTGCAGTTATGATAGGAAAAAGAGATTTATAAAAAAATATTTATTTTCTTGAAACAAAAAAGAAATGGTTAACAGTTTATTACAAAGTATACCGGTAGATTATTTTATATACTTATCCGCATTACTATTTTGTATAGGAGTAACAGGAGTATTAGTAAGAAGAAATGCAATCATAATTTTAGGATGTGTGGAGCTGATGTTGAATTCAGTGAATCTATTGTTGGCAGCATTTTCTGCCTACAAAGGAGATGCAGACGGTCAAATATTAGTATTTTTTATTATGGTTGTGGCAGCAGCCGAAGTTGCAGTAGGATTAGCCATCATAACCATGATGTATAGAAATACACGATCTGTAGATGTTAGCTTATTTAATAGATTAAAAGGATAAGAAATGGAGAATATAATATATTTAATACCAATTTTACCACTTATAGGATTTATTATTTGTGGAATTTTTGGAAGTAAAATGCCTAAAACGGCAGTAGGAACAATTGCTAATCTTGCTGTTTGGATACCTTTTTTTCTATCCGTATATTTATTTTGCACGTTTACAGAACCCGTTAAAGCATCCCTGTTTAATTGGTTTGCAGTTGACGCTTTAAAAGTTAACTTTTCCTTTCAAATAGATCAATTATCCTTAGTGATGATGATGATTGTTACAGGAATCGGATCTTTAATTCATCTGTATTCCATTGGATATATGCATGAAGATAAAGGCTTTTATAAATTCTTTTCTTATTTAAATCTCTTTATATTTTCCATGCTCTTGTTAGTAATGGGAAGTAATTTCTTAATACTATTTATAGGATGGGAAGGAGTAGGATTTTGTTCCTATTTACTTATTGGCTTCTGGTATACCAATAAAGAATATGGATATGCTGCCAGAAAAGCATTTGTAATGAATAGAATAGGAGACTTAGGGCTCTTAATAGGAATATTCATGTTATTTTATTACTTTGGAAGTGTAGAATACTCCGACATAGCAGCTAAAGCCCATTTATTTAAATTAAATGACCCTATATTAATTACAGCTACTGTATTTCTATTCATAGGAGCTATGGGTAAATCTGCTCAAATACCACTTTATACATGGTTACCTGATGCAATGGCAGGGCCTACACCGGTTTCTGCATTAATTCACGCCGCTACCATGGTAACAGCAGGTATTTATATGATTATCAGATCCAATGCCATTTATAGTTTAGTGCCGATTACTCTGGACTTTATTATGTATATTGGTTTAGCTACTTCTATACTCGCAGCATTCATCGGATTAAGACAGAACGATATAAAGAAAGTGTTGGCTTATTCAACAGTTTCACAATTGGGACTTATGTTTACCGCTTTAGGAGCAGAAGCTTACACTACTGCTTTATTCCATGTAATCACTCACGCATTCTTTAAAGCTTTATTATTTTTAGGTGCGGGTAGTGTTATTCATGCGATGAGTGGAGAACAAGATATGAGATACATGGGGGGATTAAGAAAAAAAATCCCGGTAACCTATTGGACATTCCTAATTGGAACATTAGCTATTTGCGGAATACCACCTTTAGCAGGGATGTTCTCTAAAGACGAAATTTTAGTAGCACTTTGGACTAAAAACAAAATTATTTGGGGACTTACCTTATTCTCAGCAGCTTTAACCTGTATATATATGTTTCGCTTACTATTCCTTACATTCTTTGGAGATTTCAAAGGTACCGAGGAGCAAAAGAAACATTTGCATGAAAGTCCGGCTATAATGACCATTCCTTTATTGGTTTTAGCTTTATTAACCGTTGTAGGCGGAGGAATAAACTTACCTCATTATTTAGGAGAAGGAATTTCTCAAAAATTGGCGCATTGGTTGCATCCTATTTATGTAGGTTTACCTATACATCAAGAACCTTCTTTAGGTACTGAAATGATGTTACTAGGAATAACTTTAGCTGTAATAGTTATGGTAGCCCTTGTTACCTACAACAAATATGTTACCCGAAAAGTACAGGCAACTATTGTAGAAAATATGACCGGATGGGAAAAATTTTCAGCACATGCTGCTTATATCAATGAATTTTATAATGAAGTCATTGTAAATCCGGTTTTAAACTTAGGAAAATTTCTGAAAAATATAGTTGATAAATATATAGTAAACGGAATTGTAGAAGGAACAGCAAAAACAGTTAAGGGATGCGGAAGTGTCCTTAGACTAATACAAAATGGAAATGTAGAATTTTATGTATTTGCAATGTCCTTGGGAATATTCATATTACTATTAGTTGCAGAATTTTTAAGTCATTAATTAAAATACAAAAAGTAAAAAGATATAATGTTAACTTTAGCAGTACTACTTTTACCAATCATAGGATCAGGCTTATTATTTGCCTTAAAAGGGAATATTTCAAAATATATAGCATTTATAATTGCAATATCCGAATTGGTATTAACCGCTATTATATGGTGTAACTTCAAAGCAGATTCAGGAATTCAGTTTGAAATTGGAAAAGAGTTGTATTTTTCACCGATTAAATCTACGTTACATTTCGGAGTTGACGGATTAACTGTCCTAATGCTTCTATTAACCAATGTATTAACGCCAATTATACTCTATTCATCATGGAACGATGAACGCCCTTCCAACTTTTATGCATTAATTTTATTAATGCAATTTGGATTAGTGGGTATTTTCTCTTCCTTAGATGGTCTAATGTTTTATATATTTTGGGAAGTAACTTTAATTCCTATTTGGTTTATATGTGGAATTTTTGGAACAGGTGAAAACAGATTGAAAATAAACTATAAATTTTTTATTTATACTTTTTTTGGATCTTTATTTATGCTGGTTGCACTAATATATGTTTACTTGCAAGCGGGATCATTTGACTTAAATGCCTTATATGCTGTTAAAATTCCTGCACAAGCACAAACATTCATTTTTTGGATGTTTTTCTTAGCATTTGCAATCAAATTGCCTATATTTCCTTTCCACACTTGGCAAGCAGATACCTATACAATGGCACCTACCCAAGGCTCCATGTTATTATCCGGTATCATGCTTAAAATGGGAGTATTTGGAATTATCAGATATTTATTACCTCTTTCACCTGAAGCTGTAGGAGGAACTTCCGGTTCCATAGCCTTAATTTTATCAATTATTGGAATTGTATATGCATCTTTAATCGCTATCGTTCAAAAAGATATTAAGCGACTAATTGCTTTCTCTTCAATGGCACACGTGGGACTTATTGCTGCCGGTATATTTGCAAGTGCAATCGTATCCATGCATTGCGGTATTGATAGAACCGGTATTGAAGGAGCCTCAATTCAAATGTTGGCACACGGAGTTAATGTAGTCGGTTTATTTTATGTAGCAGATGTTTTAATTAAAAAATTCGGTACAAGAGATTTAAGTAAAATGGGAGGATTAGCATCTAAAGCTCCATTTTTAGCTGTTTTATTTATGATAATCTCTGTTGGAACTATGGCTGTTCCGTTAACCAATGCATTTATAGGTGAATTCCTTTTATTGAAAAGTATTTTTACATTAAGTATTTGGGGAGCAATTATAGCCGGATTAACCTTAATTTTATGTGCCGTTTATATTACCAAAATGTACGGAATGTCAATGTTTGGTAAAGGAAATCAAGAATTTTTAGAAGGTCAGAAAGATATTAATTTACAAACCAAATTAGGATTGATCGTAATAGCAGCTTTAATTATAGTTTGTGGAATTTATCCTCAACCCCTATTATCATTATCTTCAGAAACGGCTCAACACGTAGTATCCCTTTTAGTTAAATAAGTTACTTGATCAATAAGTAACAATTTTTCTAATAGTTGTATTTTCGGGTTAGTTTAAAACATTAAACATTTTGAAATTAGACAGTACTAATGGTATCAGCTCATTTCAATTGACAATTTTACTAGGTAAATGAGTGATAAATGTGAAAAATTTGGAAAAAGTTTATTCCAAAAAATAAATCATTTATTTTTCATATCAATTGTTGTTGAAATTAATTTTCCTTTTATTTTATTATTTACAAAATTATTTAGCTAATTAAAGCTTAAAATGTTTTTTTATTTCCAATTTCTAATCTAAAATTAGAGATTAAGAAACTATCATCTTTAAGAAAAGGAAGAAAACAATTCAAAAATTGTAAATAATAATTTTAAAGTTGTTTACTTTTTATATTTCTCCAGAAGTTTTAAATTTACAAAATGTCAGATTTATTAGATCCGGATAAGAATAAATATTCAAAAGAAGATATCGCTCAAGAAGAGCAGGTGCGTCCTAAAAGTTTTTACGAATTTGTAGGTCAATCTCATATTATGGATAATCTGGAGATTTTTGTAAAGGCTGCCAAATTAAGACGCGAATCTTTGGATCATGTATTACTACACGGTCCTCCGGGGCTAGGTAAAACTACCTTAGCTAATATCATTGCAAATGAATTAAATGTTGGAATAAAAATCACTTCAGGGCCCGTATTAGATAAGCCCGGTGATCTGGCAGGTTTATTGACCGGATTGGAAGAAAATGATGTACTGTTCATTGATGAAATCCATAGGCTTTCTCCCATAGTTGAAGAATACTTATATTCAGCCATGGAAGATTATAAAATAGACATAATGATTGAAAGCGGGCCCAATGCTCGATCAGTTCAAATCAATTTAAATCCTTTTACGTTAATTGGAGCAACGACGCGCTCAGGATTATTAACAGCTCCACTTAGGGCACGTTTTGGAATTAACTTTAGATTTGAATACTATCACACAGAATTATTAAGCAGTATTGTAGAAAGAAGTTCGCGCATAATGAATATGCCGATAGATACGCAGGCTGCCATAGAAATTGCATCCCGTAGCAGAGGAACTCCGCGTATTGCCAATGCTTTGCTACGAAGAATCAGAGATTTTGCGCAAATTAAAGGTAATGGAAAGATAGATCTTACCATTTCTGAAATTGGTTTAGAAGCGCTAAAAGTAGACAAACACGGTCTAGATGAAATGGATAACAAGATTTTAAGTACCATTATTGATAAATTTAAAGGAGGACCGGTAGGATTAACAACTATAGCAACAGCAGTAGGAGAAAATCCGGGAACTTTAGAAGAAGTATATGAACCTTTTTTAATTCAAGAAGGCTATCTTATGCGAACACCCAGAGGTAGAGAAGCAACAGAAAAAGCCTATAAACATTTAGGCAAAATAAAAATGCCGGGCAATCAATCAGAACTATTTTAATATGAAATCCTATATCTATTTATTTATAGCTATATGCTTAGAGACGGCGGGGACCTCTTTACTTCCGATGACTAAAGAATTTACCAAATGGAAACCGACAGTCCTTTTTTTTGCTCTCTTTTTTGCAGCTTTATATAGCCTGACTAAAGCCATTAGAGTTATACCTATTGGGATAGCCTATGCTATTTGGTCAGGAATAGGAATTGTATTAATAAGTCTTTCAGGCTATTTTTTATACAAACAAAAATTAGATATTCCGGCTATTATTGGAATCGTATTTATCATCATAGGAGTACTTATTATAAATCTATTTTCCAAAACAGCAGGACATTAACTTCAAATAAATAAAAAAACAAATGATACTTATTGAAAACGCTACAATTATAAATGAAGGACAATCGTTTATAGGATCGGTTTTACTGGAAAAAGATATCATTTCCGAAATATACAGAGGCGAGGTTCCTGCGGAAATTAGCGCTCAATCAACCAAAATAAATGCAGAAGGTTTATGGCTTATTCCCGGAATTATTGATGACCAAGTACATTTCAGAGAACCGGGATTAACCCATAAAGGAGATATTCATAGTGAAAGCCGTGCTGCTCTTGCCGGTGGAGTAACTTCTTATATGGAAATGCCTAATACCAATCCACAGACCACAACAATTGAAGCTTTGGAAAATAAGTTTGTCCTTGCTTCACAAAAATCCTATGCGAACTATTCTTTTTACCTGGGAGCGACCAATGATAATAGAGAAGAATTAATGAAAGTTAATCCCAAGAAGGTTTGCGGAATAAAAATATTTATGGGTTCATCCACAGGGAATATGCTGGTTGACAATAAAAAAGCCCTGGAGACTATTTTTTCTGAGGTTGATATGCTGATTGCGGTTCATTGCGAAAAAGAAGAAATTATAAAGAAAAATATCGAAAAATATAAAGCTATTTATGGCGAATATATACCCATACCCTGTCATCCTTTAATTAGAAGCGTAGAAGCTTGCTATCAATCCTCATTTGAGGCAATTGAATTAGCCCATAAATATGGAACTCGTCTTCATGTTTTACATATATCCACAGAAAAAGAATTAAGTTTATTTGAAAATAAACCATTAGAAGAAAAGAAAGTTACCGGAGAAGCTTGCGTACACCATTTGTGGTTTACCGACGAAGATTATGAAAAATTAGGATCCAAAATTAAATGGAATCCCGCAGTAAAAACAAAAAAAGACCGAGATTCTATACTTAAAGCAGTTGTAGAAGATCGATTAGATGTTGTTGCAACTGATCACGCTCCGCACTTATTGAGTGAAAAAGAAGGCGGATGCTTGCAAGCTGCCTCAGGAGGTCCTTTAGTACAACATTCTTTAGTGATGATGTTAGAATTGGTTAAACAAGGGAAAATTACCAAAGAAAAAGTTATTACTAAAATGTGTCATGCCCCGGCTCAACTGTATCAGATTAAAAAAAGAGGCTATATACGTAAAGGATATTATGCAGATTTAGTTTTGATTAATCCTGAAAAGCCATATAAAGTATCACAAGAAAACATTCTTTACAAATGTCGATGGTCACCGTTAGAAAATATAACTTTTAGTTCATCCGTTGAAAAAACTTTTTTGAACGGAAAATTGGCTTACAGTGAAGGGGAAGTAAAAGAAGTAAGAGGAATGGCATTAGAATTTGAAAGATAAAATTGTATAAAAAATTAAGTAAAGAATTAAAGTCTGGGAAATATTTGCATGAGTAAGAAGAAAATACATAAAACGAATGCGGCCAGACTACTAGATTTACATAAAATTACATATGATCTTATTCCCTATGAAGTAAATGAAAAAGATCTAAGCGCCATACATGTAGCAGAGACTTTAGGTGAAAATATAAATCAGGTATTTAAAACTTTGGTATTGGAAGGGGATAAAAACGGTTATTTTGTTTGTGTAATTCCCGGAAATGAAGATATTAATTTAAAGCTGATAGCATTATTATCCGGTAATAAAAAATGCGACTTAATTCCGATGAAAAATCTAATAGGATTAACGGGCTATATAAGAGGAGCATGCTCACCCATAGGCATGAAAAAATTATTTCCAACCTATATAGAAGAATCCTGCTTGAATTTCGATTCCATTTACATTAGTGCCGGACAAAGAGGATTACAAATTCAACTAAATCCACAAGATTTAATCAAACTCCTTCAAGCAAAAATATTTAAAAACAGTTGAATAAAATCAATAAATATTTTTTGTGTTCATAAAAAAAAAAGGTTTTAGTATAAAGATAACAATTTAGTAAAGAGATAATTACAATCCAAGAATAAATAAAAAATTATTTTCGATATATTTAAAAAACGCAATAATTTCATTTATAAAACTTTCGTAAATTTGTATCCTAAAAATTTTAGAAGAATGATAAAAATTACTCTTCCTGATGGAAGTGTGAAAGAATTTGAAAATTCCGTAACACCGTTGGACATTGCCAAATCCATATCTGAAGGTTTGGCTAGAAATACAATTTCTGCAATAGTAAATGGTAAACAAGTTGAAATTAACGATCCTATTACGGAGGATGCAACGGTACAATTATTAACATGGAATGATGATTTAGGAAAGAAAGCGTTTTGGCATTCTTCTGCCCACTTATTGGCACAGGCGATTATGGAATATTATCCAAATGCCAAATTAACTATTGGTCCGGCCATTGAAAATGGATTTTATTATGATGTTGATTTTGGAGATGAAGTTTTTTCAGAAAAAGATTTTGAAAAAATTGAAAAGAAAATGTTGGAAAATGCCAAAAAAGACTCCACATTCGCAATCCGTTCTGTTTCCAAAAATGAAGCATTAGAAGCCTATAAAGATAATCCGTTTAAAACTGAATTAATTGAAAATTTAGAAGATGGATCGATCACATTTGTAACACACGATAATTTTACTGATTTATGTAGAGGTGGACATATTCCTTCTACCGGAATAATTAAAGCCGTAAAAGTATTAAATGCAGCAGGAGCTTATTGGAGAGGCGATGAGAAAAATAAACAGTTGGTTCGTGTCTATGGAATTTCTTTTCCAAAACAAAAAGAATTAACTGAATACTTAGAAAGAATAGAAGAAGCAAAAAAGCGTGATCATAGAAAATTAGGAAAAGAGCTTCAATTATTTACTTTTTCTGAAAAAGTTGGAGCAGGATTACCTTTATGGTTACCAAAAGGAGCAAAACTAAGACAAAAACTTATTGACTTTTTAGGAGCGGCACAGCGAAAAGCAGGATATGAAATTGTAGCAACCCCTCATATCGGGCATAAAGATTTGTATGTTACCAGCGGACATTACGAAAAATACGGAGCAGATAGCTTCCAACCTATAAAAACACCTAATGCGGGTGAAGAGTTTTTATTAAAACCGATGAATTGTCCACACCACTGTGAAATTTATCGATCTTCCCCTTGGTCGTATAAAGATTTACCGAAACGATTCGCAGAATTTGGAACCGTTTATAGATATGAGCAAAGTGGAGAGTTGCATGGACTTACCCGAGTAAGAGGATTCACTCAGGATGACGCCCATATCTTTTGTACTCCGGATCAATTGATCGGGGAGTTTGAAAATGTAATTGATCTCGTATTATATACATTTAAATCCTTAGGATTTAACGAATTTACAGCCCAAGTTTCATTGCGAGATAAAGAAAATAAAGGAAAATACATTGGAAGTGATGAAAATTGGGAGAAAGCTGAAAATGCGATTAAACAAGCAGCCGAAAAGAAAGGATTGCCAACGGTTGTTGAATATGGCGAAGCAGCTTTTTATGGGCCAAAGCTCGATTTTATGGTTAAAGATGCCTTAGGTAGAAACTGGCAATTAGGTACTATTCAAGTAGACTATAATTTGCCGGAAAGGTTTGATCTTTATTACATAGGAGCAGATAATGAAAAACATCGTCCTGTAATGATACACAGAGCGCCTTTCGGTTCTTTGGAACGCTTTGTAGCCATTCTGTTAGAACACACTGCCGGAGATTTACCTTTATGGTTAAGTCCTGAACCATTTATTATACTTCCTATTAGTGAAAAGTATGTAGATTATGCAAAAAAAGTTTTGGATTTAATGGAAAATTCGGATATTTGCGGACGAATAGACGATCGTAACGAAAAGACAGGTAAAAAGATACGAGATGCAGAGATCAATAAAATTCCTTACATGTTTGTAGTAGGAGAGAAGGAAGCTTCCTCCGACACTGTGTCGATTCGTAAACGTGGAGAAGGAGATTTAGGTACTTTTTCTTTAGAAAAAGTAGTAACGATGATGAAAAAAGCAACAAATAATCAATAAAATTTAAATACCATAGCACTTAACAGAAATAATTCAAGAGGGAAGTATATCCCAAAGAAGCAAGAGCCAGAACACAAAATTAACGGAAAAATTGATGTTCCGGAAGTTCGTTTAGTAGGAGATAATGTTACTCAAGGAATCTATCCTATAAAAGAAGCATTAGCTATTGCCGAAGATTTAGAGTTGGATTTGGTAATGATCACAGAAAGTGCAAATCCACCTGTTTGTAGAGTTGTTGATTATAAAAAATTCCTGTACGAACAGAAAAAGAAGCAAAAAGAACTTAAATCCAAGCAAACCAAAGTAGTGGTTAAAGAAATTCGATTTGGACCACAAACCGACGAACATGATTTCGAATTTAAAAAGAAACATGCTCAAAAATTTTTGGAAGAAGGTTCTAAATTAAAAGCTTACGTTTTCTTTAAAGGGCGTTCCATTGTTTTTAAAGACCAAGGACAAATTTTATTATTAAGATTAGCGCAAGAATTAGAAGAATGGGGTAAAGTAGAGCAAATGCCAAAGCTCGAAGGGAAAAGAATGATTATGATGATGTCTCCCAAAAAATAAGATAAAAATAAATGGCTATAAAAATAGCTATTTATTCTTTTATAGTAAGTATACATAAAAAGAGCTCTTTATTTTTTATTCTTATCTTGATAGTAACTAAATTTGTATTACTTATCAATTGAGTAAGATAAAACATCAATTTTAAATTTAAAATTGATACCTATAGACTTATATAATTTTTTACAATAATTAGTTAGTTAACTTGGATGTTATTTTTTCCATGTTCAAAGAATACGTAATTTATTTTCATAATTTTTTTAGATATGGTTATTTTACTCATAAATAACTGTAATTAAACCATTGATAAGGAAATTCATTGGTTTTATTAATATATTATATTGTATTTTTTTAATGATATAAATTTATCATCCGGGAATTTTAAAAATAAAATATCAGAATAGAAAAGGATAGTCTAAACAAAAAATTTTGCTAAAGTCTAAATGATTTGTTTATTTTTTGAAAAATATCTAATTTTGTACCATTGATAACGAGGTAAATAAATAAGAAAATGCCAAAATTAAAAACAAAATCAGGTGCTAAAAAGCGTTTTTCAATTACCGGATCAGGTAAAATTAAAAGAAAACATGCATTTAAAAGTCACATTTTAACTAAAAAAAGCACAAAACGTAAACGTAATCTGACGTATTCTACTTTAGTAGATATTGCAGACGAAAAAAGCGTTAAAAGACAATTATTAATTAAGTAAGAGAGAATATCTTTTTAAAGATATTCCGGTTTTTTAAAAATCATTTAAAAGTTTAACCCTGGATTGGGTAAAAGAAGAGAAGATAAAAAATACTTCCACCCACTTCAAAAAAACAAAAAAGTATGCCAAGATCAGTCAATTCAGTAGCGTCAAGAGCGCGCAGAAAAAGAGTCTTAAAATTAGCTAAAGGCTATTATGGGAGAAGAAAAAATGTTTGGACAGTAGCGAAAAATGCTGTTGAAAAAGGTTTGCAATATGCCTATGTAGGTAGAAAGCAAAAGAAAAGAAATTTCAGAGCTTTATGGATACAGAGAATTAACGCAGGTGTCAGACAATACGGTCTTTCTTATTCTAAATTTATAGGTTTACTAAAAGAAAAAAATATAGATTTAAATAGAAAGGTTCTTGCAGATTTAGCTATGAACCATCCAGAAGCTTTCAAAGCGGTTGTGGATACTGTAAAAAAATAAATTTAATAATATTTTCGTTATCATAATAAAAACACTCACTATATAGTGAGTGTTTTTTATTTTTAGTATACTTTATTTAAATGCTCAAAATACGCAGAAGACTCACAAGATGCTGCCAAAGTTTTAAAAAGGCATATCAGAATCCTGATCATCAATAGTATCATCAATTCCAAACGAATCGCTAGGATTAATAGATGGAATATTTATGGAACTGTCAAATGAAGTTTCATCATTGATTTTACTTTCAAAAGTGGTAGAACTTATACTTTCCTGTACGGAAAAATAATCTTCATCTATATCCGAAAATTTAGCCTGAGAACTCGTAAAACGTAATCGAACATCTTCCAGAGCACCGTTTCTATGCTTTGCAATAATAAATTCTGCTTGACCTGTACAAGGTGTTCCATCTTCCCAAGTATCTAATTTGTAATATTCCGGTCGATATATAAAGGTTACTATATCGGCATCCTGTTCAATAGCCCCCGATTCCCTCAAGTCCGAAAGTAAAGGTTTTTTACTTCCTCCTCGAGTTTCCACAGAACGGGATAACTGCGAAAGTGCTATAACAGGTATTTCAAGCTCTTTAGCAATAGCTTTTAATGAACGAGAAATCGTAGCGATCTCTTGCTCCCTATTTCCTATACCTTTTCCTCCTGCCGACATTAATTGAAGATAATCGATCATAATCATTTTTACTCCATGCTGAGAAACAAGTCTACGAGCTTTAGCCCTCAAATCGAAAACAGAAATCCCGGGAGAATCATCTATAAATATCGGCGCATTTTCCAATTTATTAACACGGGAATAGAGTTGTTGCCACTCTAATTCGGATAAATTGGCTTTTCTCAACTTTTCAGATTCAATTCCTGTTTCACTGGATATCATACGCATCATCAATTGTTCTGCGGACATTTCTAATGAAAATACACCGATAGGAGTTTCAGCCCCTATGGCAATATTTCTGGCCATGGAAAGAATAAAAGCCGTTTTACCCATACCGGGTCTTGCTGCAATAATTATAAGATCCGAAGGTTGCCAACCGGCAGTAATTTTATCCACATGCTTAAATCCTGAAGGGATACCGCTCATCCCTTGTTTAGATTCTAAAGATTTAATCTTTTTTAAAGCATTGGAAACTAAATTTTTCGCTTCATTGAATGTTCGTTTCAAAGTACCGTTGGTAATTTCGTATAACTGACTTTCAGAATAATCCAACAAATCGAAAACATCTGAAGTTTCATCATACGATTTTTCAATCATATTAGATGATATTTCAATGAGTTTCCTAAGTATATATTTTTCAAGAATAATTCTTGAGTGGTATTCAATGTGAGCCGAAGAAGATATTTTGTTGGAAAGTTGAATCAAATAAAAATCGCCTCCTGCAGCGTCCAAATTACCTTGAGATCGTAATTTATTGGATATAGTAAGAATATCAATAGGGTCTGTTTGCTTAAAAAGATCTTCAATGGCTTCATATATTAGTTGGTGCTCTCTTTTATAAAATACTTCGGGAGATAAAATATCTATAATTTCATCTAACCCTTTTTTATCGATCATCATGGCACCTAGTACAGCTTCTTCTAAATCAATAGCTTGAGGGGGAAGCTTTCCTTTTTCTAAGTTAATGATTTTGTTGGATTTAGGAATTTTATTGTATTTAGATTCTAGTTGTTCCATATCAGTTTCAAAAATATGCAAAATTATAAGGTAGACCTATCTTTTTTCTAAACAATTTTTTAGAAGTCGGATATAACGTTCAATAAACTATTGCAATAATTATTCATATATGTAAATTCATCTAAACAACTTATGAACAATTTTGAGATATGCTGTCTTTTATTCGTTTTAGTAAATAATGTAAACGATTTCCGGCTATCGATTTCCTGTCTATATAAAACTAAATTAATTAAGCCTGAGATAAAAAAAGTAAACTTATCAAGTAATTCAATTATTATATAAAAGTAAGTGAATTAGAAAAGTTGATCTATCTTTGTTTACATGAAATGGGATGAAATAATAGGCCAGCAAAATTTAATAAAGCAATTGCAAAATTCAATCAAGGAAGATAGAATTAGCCATGCGCAACTGTATATAGGAAAACCTGGTTACGGAGTTTTACCGCTTGCACTTGCTTATGCTTCTGAAGTTATTTGTAAACAATCTGAAAAATGTTTATTACAGATCAATCGATTGCAACATCCCGATTTGCATTTATCTTTTCCTACCATTAATAATTCAACAGAAAAAAAAGAAGCCATAAGTTCTGACTACATTAAACAGTTTAGGGAGTTTATTATCGAAGATCCTTATAGGGATATAAACCAGTGGTATGCATATATTAATGAAGATAAAAAGCAAGGGATCATTTCTGTTAAAGAAATAGAAAATATAATTGATAACTTAAACTTAAAAAGTTTTGAAGGAGGATATAAAGTTCAAATAATTTGGATGGTAGAAACTATGAGAGTAGAAGCTGCCAATAAATTACTTAAAATATTGGAAGAACCGCCTGCTAAAACTTTGTTTATACTCATTGCTGAAGATGATAAAAAAATTCTTCCAACCATATTGTCTCGTTGCCAAAAAATAACTGTTAATTCTTTGGAAAACAATGAAATATCTGATCATTTACAAAATAGGTTTTCCTTAGACAAAGAAACGGCCGATACTTTAGCAAAAAGAGCTGATGGCGATTGGGATGTAGCTTGTAAGCTAATAAAAAACAATACCTTACAAGAAGAATTCGAGAAATATTTTATTCGATGGAACCGTGCAGCGGTCATGGCACCTAAAAAACCACAATTTTTAAGAGAAATAGTAGATTGGTCTTTAGAAATATCTGCTTGGGGTAGAGAAAAACAAAAGAATTTCTTACAATTTTGTGCCGAAACTTTTAGACAAGCCTTACTTCAAAATTACGAATCCTCAAGCTTAGTAAATAATCCATTAACATATGAAAACTTTAAATGGGATAATTTTAGTCATTTTGTTCATGGGAAAAATATAGAAGATATTTTAGAAGAAATTAATAACGCATTTTTTCATATTGAAAGAAATGGAAGTGCTAAAATCATTTTTTTAGATATGGGTATAAAATTAACACGATTTTTGGCTAGAAAAAATGAGTAATTTTTGCCATATAAGATAAAAAAAAGTTGATTTTTCATCCGGTTTTTAGAATGGTTATTTGCGTGTATTTCAATTTAATAAGCTGTTTAACAGCTAGATAAAAGCGATCGTTATTTAGAATAATTACAAATTAACAAAAACTAAAAGATATGTTAAAAAAAACATTTGGCAATATAGAGCATATTTTTATTTTTGCATAAGTCGCTTTTAATGGGACAATTATATTATAAATAAGTTTCATTCAATTGAAATCAATTATTATGAATAAAATTATAGCAGTCTGTATGCTGACTCTCTTTACAAGTGTTTCTGTTTTAGCGCAGAAAGTAAATGGAGATGTAAAGAATGGAGAGAAATTATTCAAAGACAATTGTACCGCTTGTCACGCGTTAGACCGAAAACTTACAGGACCTGCACTAAAAGGAATTGTAACAAAATTAACTGAAGAAGGCGCTGATGTAGAATGGATCCAAAAATGGATCATGAATAATGAAGCCTTAAGAAAAAGTGGAGATAAGCGTGCGAATAAAATCTTCGAAGAGAACAATCAAATTGCTATGGATGTTTTCGAAGGCAGATTATCAGTACAAAATATCGATGATATTTTAGCCTATCTTGAAAATCCACCGGCTCCACCGGAAGAAGCTGCTCCTGCCGTAGTTGAACAGAAACCATCAAATGATCTTAACTATATTTTACTTTCCTTTGCCTCAATTGGAGTAATATTGATTTTTACCTTACTTAAAATCAATAAACTAGTAAAACTAAAAACCTCCAGCGCTGAATTATCAGAACTTGAATCTACAAGAATTAGAACTTTTTCACAATTTTATGTGCAATACAAAGGGGTTTTGTATGGATTGGTAACTTTACTATTAGCCTTATCCTTTTACGGATTATGGGCTTGGTTGATGGGAATAGGGGTAGATAAAGGTTATGAACCGGATCAACCTATTTATTTTTCACATAAAATTCATGCAGGAGAAAATAAAATCAATTGTCAATTGTGTCATTCCGGAGCAAAATATGGAAAAGTTTCCGAAATTCCTTCTCTAAGTGTATGTATGAATTGTCATAGAAATATTAGCGAATATACCGGAAAATATATTGAACCGGGGAAATCTAAAGAATTCTATACTGCTGAAATAAAGAAAATTTATGATCATATTGGTTGGGATGAAGAAAACCAAAAATACACAGGTATACAAAAACCGGTGAAATGGGAAAGAATTCATAATATGCCGGATTTCGTATATTTTAATCACTCACAACACGTAGTGGCAGGAGAAAAAACAATAATAGCCGATTTCAATAAAAAGAACCCGAATCATCAAATTGACGTGGTATGTAAAGCCTGTCATGGTTCCATAGATACCATGAATGTAGTAAGAATGGCGAATGATTTCACAATGGGATGGTGTGTAGATTGCCACCGTACTACAGAAGTCGATATGACCAATGGATATAATGCAGCTTACTTCAACAAGCTTCATGAAAAATTGAAGAAAGAATATGGAGAAGATAAATCTAAAATAACGGTAGATGCCATAGGAGGTTTAGAATGTGGTAAATGTCATTATTAATTAATTAAAATCATCAGAAGATCATTATGGCTTCAAAAGATAAAATAAAATTTAGGAGTTTAGAAGAATTACAAGATCCTTCACTACCAGAGAAATTAGCAGCAAATGAATTTGTAGAAGAGCTTCCTATCGATGAATTTTTAGGAGATGATCAAGCAATGTATTCTACAAAAACCTCTCGAAGAGATTTCTTAAAATTCTTAGGTTTTGGAACAGCAGCTGTAACTTTAGCAGCCTGCGAAGCTCCAATTATTAAATCGGTACCATATGTGGTTAAACCCGAAGGTATCATTCCGGGGGTACCCAGTTATTACGCCTCAACTCTTTACAATGGATTTGACATTGCCAGTGTTTTAGTTAAAACAAGGGAAGGAAGACCCATTAAAATTGAAAGTAATAAAAATGCTGCCTTTTTTGGTGAAAGCACAGCCAGAAGTCAAGCTTCTGTTCTTTCATTATATGACAATAACAGAGCTAAAGCGCCTAAACTGAATGGATCTGAAACCGATTGGAAATCATTAGATGACTATGTAAATAAAGAATTACAGGCAGCTAAGGTTTCGGGTAAAAAGATTGTAATTTTAACACCATCTTTTCCTTCTCCCTCCACTAAAAAAATCATTGAAGATTTTACAACCATATACCCAAGCACAGAACATGTCGTTTACGATGCGATTTCCTATTCACCGGCTTTAGATGCTGCAGAAGAGGTTTATGGAGTAAGAGCTTTACCATTATATGATCTAACTAAAGTTGAATTATTGGTTTCTTTTGGTGCTGATTTTTTGAATGATTGGAATGGAGGGCATTTTGAGGCAGATTATGCGAAAGCCAAAACCCCGGGGAAAACTATGCTTAAGCATATTCAAATTGAATCCAATTTAAGTTTATCAGGGGCTAGTTCCGATGAAAGAATGCCGTTAAAACCTTCGGAAGTTCAAAAATTATTGGGCGAAGTGTACAAAGCATTGGATGGAACTTCTTCCAATCCTACTGCTCAAAAAATAGCTAAAGAACTTACAAAAAAAGGTTCAAAAGCGGTTGTATTTGCGGAAGGCGATAAATCAGCCTATGTGATAGCCAATCTGATAAATCAAAAATTAAATTCATTAGCAGTTAGAAAAGATAAAGTATTATTGACTAAAGAATCCAATGATGCTCGTTTTTCGGAACTACTATCTTGGTTGTCAACCGGACAAGTTGGAGTATTACTTAACTTTAATACCAATCCGATTTATTCATACTCAGAGGGAGAAAAACTGAAAGATTTATTTAAAAAAGTGAATTGTTCTGTATCTCTTTCAGAATATGAAAATGAAACAGCTTCTATATGTAAAGCCATTGCACCTGTTCCTCATTGGTTAGAATCATGGGGAGATTTAAATCCGGCAACAGGGGTTTACTTATTATCACAACCAACCATCCAAAGAATTTTTGATACACGTCAATTCCAAGATTCATTATTGGTTTGGAGGAATGCGGGATTACAAACAAATGCGGTTAAAGAAAATATCACAATTGCTCCCGTTGGTTCGACTCCTTCGGTTGATTCTTTAGCTACTCAATCTAAAAAAGATACGGTTCAAGATGCAACCACTCCGTTTAATTCTACCTATACTACTACAGCAACACCTCAGCAAACCAATGCTTATTATAATTATTTAAAACAATACTGGCAAACGCAGTTAGGAACTAAATTAGGTTATAGTTTTAATCAGGCTTTATATAATGGATACAATGAAACATCCGAAATTACAGAATTAAATGTAATCGGAGGAAATGCGGAACAGGCATTATCTAACTTAGCAGCTATTAAAGCGGGAACATTTGAATTAAACTTATATCTTAAAACAGCTATTGGAGACGGAGTTCAAGCAAATAATCCTTGGTTGCAAGAGTTGCCGGATCCTATCTCTCGTCTAGCATGGGATAACTATATTACAATTTCATTAGAAGATGCTAAACAATTAGGAATTAAGAATGAGACCAATGGCAGAATGCAATTGGATGGTTCCTTAGTAGATTTAACGGTTAATGGAAAAGTAATAAAAAGTGTTCCGGCATTAATTCAACCGGGACAAGCTAAAGGATCGATTGGATTAGCCTTAGGATACGGTCAATCAAAATCAGGAAAAGTAGGTCAAACCGGAATAAATGCCTATCCTTTTTATCTTAACTCTAATTTAATTCAATATAATATAACTATTAAACCGACTCAAGGAATTCATGAATTTGCGTCAATGCAAATGCAAGGCACCTTAATGGGCAGGTATGAAATAGCAAGAGAAGTTTCCTTAGATACTTACTTAAACGAGGATCCTAAAGAATGGAATGAGCCGTTAAAAATGGATTCATACGTAGGAGAAGTTCCTATGAATAAAGTAGATCTATGGAGAGATTATGACAGTACAGACGGTCCACATTTTAACCTTTCAGTTGATTTAAATGCATGTACCGGATGTGGTGCTTGTATTATAGCATGTCAAGCCGAAAATAATGTTCCCGTAGTTGGAAAAGAAGAAATAAGGATGTCAAGAGACATGTATTGGTTACGGATAGACAGATATTATTCTTCTAAAAAGCAAATAGAGCAAAAAGAAGAAATTTTGGAAAATTTGGATCAAGTTCCTATGTATAAGGAATTAATTGAGCCTAATTCAACTAATCCGGATGTAATTTTCCAACCGGTGATGTGTCAACATTGTAATCATGCACCTTGTGAAACGGTTTGCCCGGTAGCGGCTACCTCTCATGGAAAACAAGGACAAAATCATATGGCTTATAATCGATGTGTAGGAACACGCTATTGTGCCAATAACTGTCCGTATAAAGTACGTCGTTTCAATTGGTTCAACTACGCGCTTAACAATAAGTTTGACTATAATATGAATAATGATTTAGGAAGAATGGTATTAAATCCTGATGTCGTTGTTCGTTCCAGAGGAGTTATGGAAAAATGTTCCATGTGTATACAAATGACTCAGGCTACCATCTTAGAGGCTAAAAAACAAGGCAGAAAAGTGGAAGATGGAGAATTCCAGGTAGCATGTTCACTGGCTTGTTCTAGCGGAGCAATTAAATTTGGAGATATTAATGATCCTTCATCAGAAATTGCAAGGCTATCAAAAGATAAAAGGAAATATGTATTGTTAGAAGAAGTAGGTACTAAACCTAATGTATTCTATCAGCACAAAATTAGGAATAGAAAAGAATCATAAAAATTTTAAGAAAGTTACTATGTCAGGACATTACGAAGCACCTATTCGCGAGCCGTTAATTTTAGGGGATAAAACCTATCATGACATTACGGAAGATATTGCCCGTCCTATTGAAACCAAAGCCGGGAAACTTTGGTGGTTTGCTTTTTATATTGCTTTAGTAGCCTTTATCTATGGTGTAGGGTGTATCGCTTATACGATAGGTACCGGAATAGGGGTATGGGGACTAAACAGAACGATAAATTGGGGATGGGATATTACAAATTTCGTTTGGTGGGTAGGAATAGGTCATGCAGGAACATTGATTTCTGCTGTATTATTGCTTTTCCGTCAAAAATGGAGACTTTCCATTAACCGTTCTGCGGAAGCCATGACTATTTTTGCGGTGGTTCAGGCTGCCATGTTCCCATGTATTCATATGGGGCGTATATGGTTAGCTTATTTTGTATTTCCTATAACTAACCAGTTCGGAACTTTATGGCCCAATTTCAACTCTCCCTTATTATGGGACGTATTTGCCATCAGTACCTATTTTTCGGTATCTGTGGTTTTTTGGTATATCGGACTAATTCCTGATTTTGCCATGGTTAGAGATCGAGCGGTTAAACCGGTAACTAAAAAGATTTATACTATATTGAGTTTTGGATGGGGAGGAAAAGCCAAGCATTGGCAAAGATTTGAGGAAGTTTCATTAGTTTTGGCAGGTCTTGCAACTCCTTTAGTATTTTCTGTTCATACCATTGTTTCCTTTGACTTTGCAACTTCAGTTATTAAAGGATGGCATTCAACAGTATATCCGCCGTATTTTGTTGCGGGTGCTATATTTTCCGGTTTTGCTATGGTTCAAACCTTGCTTAGCGTGGTGAGAAAAGTATGTCATTTAGAGGATTATATCACTCAAAAGCATATCGAATATATGAATATTGTAATTGTTGTGACAGGAGGTATGGTAACAGTAGCTTATATTACAGAATTCTTTATCGGATGGTATTCAGGTAGCAGATATGAAGATTTTACTTATTTCTCAGTTGGAGCTGCCACTGGACCATATTGGTGGGCATTTTGGTTATTAATCCTTTGTAATGTATTAATTCCTGCTTCTCTTTGGATAAAAAAATTAAGAAGAAATTTTCTATGGACCTTCATTGTTTCCATTGTTATAAATATCGGTATGTGGTTTGAAAGATTTGACATTATTGTTATCAATCTGTCACGTGATTATTTACCGAGTGCATGGACAATGTTCCAACCTTCTTTTGTAGACGTAGGAATATTCATTGGAACGATAGGTTTCTTTTCAGTATTATATCTATTATATGCAAGGACTTTCCCTGTTATAGCGCAGGCAGAATTGAAGACAATTATAAAAACATCAAGTGAAGGGTATAAAAAACATCATTTAGAAAATGAGCACCACTAAGACAATTATTTACGGTTTATACGGAGATGATGATCTCCTTATAGATGGGGTTAAGCAACTTCGTGATAGAGGAATTGAAATTAATGAAGTTTATACACCTTTTCCGGTACATGGATTAGATAAGGCAATGGGATTAAAAGAATCGAGAATGTCTGAATTTGCTTTTTTCTATGGAGCTTTAGGGTTAGCTGTTGCTTCTGTGCTTACTTGGTATACGATGAATTATGATTGGCAGCAAAATATAGGAGGAAAACCGAGTTTTACTTGGACAGAAAATATGCCGGCTTTTATTCCAATTATGTTTGAGCTGACTGTATTTTTTGCCGCTCACCTTATGTCCATAACATACCTTATTTTAAACAAGCATTATCCGGGACAAAAAGCTCAAAATCCTGATCCAAGGACTACCGATGATAAATTTTTAGTTGAAATTTCTAATCAAAATTATGACCAAGTAAAGGAAATTTTGATAGCTACAGGTGTTGAGGAAATAACTGTAAAAAAAATTGAAGATGAAAAAAATAACTAAATATATTCTTTTTGCTATAACAGGAAGTTTATTTATAATTTCTTGTAGTAAGAAAAAACCCAGTTTGGTTTATTTTCCAGATATGTACTATCCGGTAGCCTATGATCCTTATCAAGAGGCAGTAATTGCTTATGGGGAACAAGGCACGACGGTTCCTTTATTTTCAAAACAAGGAGGAGCAACCGCATTAGCGCCTGTACCCGGAACCATAGCTCAAAATCCCGAAGGAATTCTACCTATGGATTTGCCAAATACCCCTGAAGGATATGATGCTTCTAAAAAAATAACGGTTTCACCGCTAAACCCTTTAAACAAAGATAAGGACTTAGCCAGAGGAAAAGATTTATATATAAAAACATGTTCGGCTTGTCATGGTACAGCCGGAGACGGACAAGGTGATATTGTTCAATCCGGAGCATTTTCGGGAGTACCTAATTATAAGGATAGGGATATAACAGTCGGATCTGTACATTATGTTATGGAACATGGAAGAAATGCCATGGGATCTTATGCGGGGCAACTTTTACCCGGAGATATGTGGAGAGTTGCAGAATATGTAATAAACGAATTTAAACCTTCTGCAACATCAAACTCTGCAGAACAGACACAAACAACAGAACAATAATACAGCTATGAGATATACATTTTCATCAAGTCTTAAATTAACGTCCATAGTATTAATCGTAGTAGGATTGATAGCCTTTGGTATAGGGTATTATCAGAATTCACGTATAGATGAACATGCTGTTAAGGAAATTTTGCATCATAATGAAGAATTAGCGGGAGCTCAACCCATGAATTCAGTTTATAAAGGGGATGTTGCGCATTCTAAAGAACATATTGAACATGCTGAACATCAAATTCATAACAGACCGTGGTCGGCATTTTTTGTTTCTTTGATGTTATTTTTCGGTATTTCAGCTACCGCCTTGTTTTTTGCTGCTGTGCAACATGCAGGTAATGCCGGTTGGTCTATTGTTGTTATCAGAGTAATGGAAGGTATAGCTTCATTTTTACCTGTTGGCGGCTTATTAATGGTCATATTTATTCTTCTTTCATCATATGGTGGTGAACACGGAGGACTTAATCATTTATATCATTGGATGGATCCGTCTTTAACCGATCCTAATTCTTCGCATTTCGATTTACTTATAAAATCTAAGGAACCGTTTTTAAATAGACCGTTTTTTGTTATTAGAACACTGATTTATGTAGCCGGATGTATTTTCTTTTTATGGAAAATAAAATCTTTAACTAGAAAGTTGGATGAAACTAAAGAAGTTTCCGATTATAAAAAAGTATACAATTGGAGTGTAGGTGCTATTGTTTTCTTTGCTTTGGCTTCCGCTTGCTGGGCATGGGATTGGTTAATGTCCATTGATCCTCATTGGTATTCCACTTTATATATGTGGTATGTATTAATTAGCTGTTTGGTTTCTTCCGTTGGAGTGATGTTGATTATTTCCATATATCTGAAAAAGAAAGGTTTTTTACCGGCATTTAACGATAATCATATGCATGATCTTGCTAAATTTTTGTTTGGATTTAGTCTTTTATGGTCTTATCTGTGGTTTGCGCAATTTATGTTGTATTGGTATGCTAATATTCCTGAGGAAACGGTATATTTCTTTGGAAGATACAAGTTATATGGACCTACTTATTTTACCATGTTGATTCCGAATTTAGTTTTACCGTTTTTGATATTAGTAAGCAGTAAAGTGAAGAGAAATTATGTCATTGTCCCTATTATGGCTTGTGTGGTACTATTCGGTCATTATTTAGATATGTTTAATATTATTATGCCTGGAACTGTTGGTGCTTTCTGGGGTATAGGACTATTAGAAATTGGTGCTTTCATTTTTATGTTGGGACTATTCATATTTACTGTAATGTATTCTATAAGTAAGCTTAATTTAGAAGCTAAAGGTAATCCATACTATCATGAAAGTGAATTATTTGAATATCCTTTCTAATCATTAAAAGTATTTATTATAAAAAAAGCATCTCTATCATGAGATGCTTTTTATTTATAATGGAATTTATTTTTGTCTAAAATATATTTCAATCGGAACACCTGTCAATTCAAAATTTTGACGTAATTTATTTTCAATAAATCGTTTATAGGGTTCTTTGATATATTGCGGCAGATTTGCAAAAAATGCAAATTGTGGAGTTCTGGTGGGAAGCTGAGTACAGTATTTAATTTTTATATATTTGCCCTTTATACTTGGCGGGGGGGTAGATTCAATTATAGGAAGCATAACTTCATTTAATTTACTGGTTTTGATCCTGCGTGAACGATTTTCATAAACTTTCATGGCAGTTTCTACCGTTTTATACACACGCTGTTTAGTAATAGCCGAGGTAAAAATGACGGGTACATCCGTAAATGGAGCAATCTTTTCTTTTATAAAATTTTCAAATTGTTTTAAGGTATTGGTTTCTTTTTCAACTAAATCCCATTTGTTAACGACGATAACAACTCCTTTTCGGTATTTTTGGGCTAAAAATAAGATGTTCATATCTTGTTTTTCCCAACCTAAGGTTGCATCTATCATTAAGATTACAACATCTGAATCCTCAATTGAACGTATGGAACGCATTACGGAATAAAACTCAAGGTTTTCATTTACTTTAGTTTTTTTCCGCATACCGGCGGTATCAATCAATACAAATTTATATCCGAATTTTTCATATAAGGTTTCGATACTGTCTCTGGTAGTACCGGCTATATCTGTTACGATATTACGCTCGTTTTCCAATAAAGCATTGGTAAACGTTGATTTTCCCACATTAGGCCTTCCTGCAATGGTTATTCTCGGCAAGCCTTCAAAAGGGTCTACATAATCATCTTCTTTAAATGTGGCAACTATATCATCCAGCAGGTCTCCTGTACCGCTACCTGTCATTCCTGATATAGTATAATATTTCTCCATTCCCAATGAATAAAACTCCATGGCTTCCGTTTCCAACATAGCATTGTCCACTTTGTTAACAACTAAAAAGACAGGTTTGTCAGTCTTTCTTAAAAGATTGGAAACTTCTTTATCCATATCGGTGATGCCTTCTGTTACATCAACTAAAAATATAATCGCAGAAGCTTCATCTACGGCAAGTTCAACTTGTTTTCTTATTTCTTCTTCGAAAATATCTTCTGATCCAACTACGTAACCTCCGGTATCAATAACAGTAAAATCGACTCCGTTCCAGTCACTTTTTCCATAATGCCGATCACGAGTAACCCCGGCCACACTATCAACAATTGCTTCTCTCTTTTGTAGTAATCGATTAAAAAGAGTAGATTTTCCTACATTAGGCCTTCCTACAAGCGCTATAATATTTGACATATCATATTTTTTGCAAAGGTAAATAAAAATAAATAGCAGATTTATATATGGAGTATATAAACGTTATTGACGCTATTATAATAATTGTTTTAAATGTTTGTATTCAATAAATTATGCTCTAAATATAAAATTATGTATATTCATTGTGAGAATTATAAATTTTGTTATATTTTTGATTTTTAAATTTTAATAATTAAAGGCGTTTTTTGATTTTGGAAAAAAGAATTAATGTAACTAAGGTATTTTTACCTCCTTTATCTGAATATAATACATATTTAGATAAAGTTTGGAAAAATCAATGGCTGACCAATAGAGGTGAATTAGTTTTAAAACTTGAAGAGAAACTCAAGAAGTATTTAAATATTACTAATATATTAGTTACTAATAACGGTACCGTCCCTATACAAATAGCATTGAAAAATATTGCTGAGGGTGGAGAAGTTATTACTACACCTTTTAGCTTTGTGGCCACTACTTCCGCCATTATATGGGAAAGCTGTAAACCGGTGTTTGTGGATATTGATCCGGATCATCTGACTATAGATGAAAATAAGATTGAAGAAGCAATTACAGATAAAACTACGGCAATATTAGCAACCCATGTGTTTGGTAATCCTTGCAATGTAAAAATAATTGAAAAAATTGCAAAGAAATATCAAATAAAGGTTATTTATGATGCAGCGCATTGTTTTGGAGTAGAGCATGACAGCAAATCCGTATTCGAATATGGTGATATAAGTACCTGTAGTTTTCATGCTACCAAATTATTTCATACAGGAGAAGGAGGAGCTTTATTTTGCAAAGATTCCGAATTGATGAAAAGGTTAAATTATAGTCATAATTTTGGATACACTGAAACCAATGATATTTATGGTGTAGGAATTAATGCTAAAATATCTGAACTACAAGCTGCGATGGGCTTGTCCGTATTACATTATATTGATTATATAATTGCTGAAAGGAAGAAAGTAGTAGATTTTTACAATGAATCACTAGATTTTAGTAAATTAAAATCAATTCAAATAAGAGAAAATACTAAGTGGAATTACAGCTATTATCCCGTTATATTTAATTCTGAAAAGATACTATTACAGGTATTACAAAAATTAGCAGAACAAAATATTGTACCCAGACGTTATTTTTACCCTTCATTAAATACAATAAATTATGTTAAAGGTAATAAAATGCCAGTATCAGAGTCCATATCAGAAAAAATTTTATGTTTGCCTTTATATGTTGGTTTAGAAAATAGTGATTTAGAAATAATAACAAAACTTGTAAATAGGTATAGTGAATAATAATTTTATATTTTTAAAAAAGTAATCATTTATAAATTAAAACGGGATTCTTTAAAAATTTTTGTTGGTTATAGATATTTAGTAACTTTCAAATTAAATTGTATTTAATTTTAATTTAATAATATGATCAAATAGTAAATCATAAAATTCACATTATGAAAGTAAAAGAACCTGAGTCTAAATACAGAGTACGATTTGCAGATTGTGACCCTATAGGTCATCTTTCTAATCTTCGTTATTTTGATTATATGCTAAATGCTAGGGAAGATCACTGTTTAGATAATTATCAGTTAGATAATTTTGAACAATCTAAAAAAACCGGATGTTTATGGGTTGCTTTACAAAATCAGATTGCTTATATCAAAGAAGTTAGATATAATAAAGATATTATAATTACTAGTAAAATAGTAAAATATACAGACAGGACTAACACAGTTGAAGTGTTAATGTTAAATAAAGACAAAAGTTTGACACATGCAGTTTTATGGGTTACTTTAATATATTTTAATTTATCTACCCGAAAATCTGAAGTTCAACCGCAAAATTTTTTGGATTTGTTTCAAGAAATATGTGTAAGTATACCGGAAAATTTGTTTGAGGAACGAGTGGAAAGTTTAAGAAAACAAAATAAAAAAATTAGTTAAAAAAATAGATGATAGTAACTGAAACCACACTTAAAGGATGCTATATTTTAAAACCGCAATTTTTTGAAGATTCACGCGGATTTTTTATGGAAACATTTAATCTTGATACATTTGAAAAAAAAGTAGGATATAAACCCAATTTTGTTCAAGATAATGTCTCTAAGTCTTCATACGGGGTTATACGAGGTTTACATCAGCAGTTACCCCCCTATTCTCAAGCTAAATTAGTATACGTATTGCAAGGTAAGGTAATTGATGTTGCCGTTGATGTACGAAAAAATTCTCCGACTTTCGGGCAATATATATCAGTTGAATTATCGGCAACCAATAAGAAACAACTGTTTATACCGAAAGGTTTTTTACATGGATTTTCAGTAATATCAGAATCAGTTATTTTTGCTTATAAATGTGAAGGATTTTATCATAAGGAAAGTGAACTGGGTGTTAATCCTTTAGATAAAGATTTAAATATTGATTGGGGGATTGATGCTGGGGATAGAATTATTTCTGAAAAAGACTTAAATGCGATTTCTTTTAAAGAATTCAAACCCATTGAATTATAATAGATTATGAAAAAAATATTAGTTACAGGGGGGGATGGGCAATTAGGAAGATCTTTAAAGCAAAGATTAAAAGAGAAACCTCTTGCAAATTATAGTTTTACATTTACAGATGTTCAAGAGTTAGATATATTAGATGAAATATTTGTAAAAACGTATTTTTTTTCAAACAAGTTTGATTACGTAATTAATTGTGCTGCCTATACTGCTGTTGATAAAGCAGAAACAGATATTGAAATGGCCGAAAAACTTAATGCTGATGCTGTTAAGTTCTTAGCAAAAGCAAGTGCTTCTCAAAAAGCTACTTTCATACATATTTCAACAGATTATGTGTTTTCAGGAGATGAATCAACACCACGCAAAGAAGATGATCCAGTAGCACCTTTAGGTATTTACGGTAAAACCAAATTAAATGGAGAGATACTAGCTCAATACTATAATCCAAAAACATATATAATAAGAACGGCTTGGCTATATTCTCCTTTTGGGAATAATTTTGTGAAAACGATGTTAAAATTATTTAAAGAAAAAGAAGAAATAAATGTTATTAACGATCAAATAGGATCTCCTACAAATGCATTAGATTTAGCAGATGCTATCTTAACTATTATACAAAATGATATAGGAGCTTATGGAATATACAATTTTTCAAATGAAGGCGAATGTTCTTGGTATCAATTTAGTGAAGAAATAAAAAAAATAAGTAAATCTAAAATTAAAATCAATCCTATTCCTACTTCAGACTATCCTACTCCCGCAAAACGACCGCAGTATAGCTTGTTAGATAAAACTAAAATTAAAAATACATTTGGAATTTCAATCCCTGAATGGAAAGATAGTTTAAAAGAATTGCTCAATAGATGAATATAATAATTTAAATTATCTATATTTGTATAAAAAAAATATGATAAAATTTATTTCAATCTTCATGTTAGGGCTAACTCTACTACTTACTAGTTGTGATAAACCGGTTAACGGTCAAGAAGTGGCGCCACCAAACAGGTATTCTTTCCAAGTTATTGAGTCTGCTGAAGGATTAAGAACCTATGTTTTTGATGGTAAAACTGGAGACGTTTTCGTTAGAACCCCTGACGGAAAATGGTGGAATGATTCTGGTATTAAAACTGCACAAAAAAGCAAATAAGAAGATAAATACTTCTATAAAACTCTTAATTATACTTTTTACTAATTAAGAGTTTTTAATTGGTTAAATCTTCAAAGTATTAATTTATTAAAAATATATTTACATATAGTTTGCTATTTATATATATTATAATGAAATATTTTAATCAATCATATTTATAGACTATATTTTAATAAATATTATATGGGCAATAAATTATTTCTATTTTATGGGTAGAGATATAAAAGTTCTTTTATTTGATTGTAAATTATTCAATAGGAAATGGCGATTTCATCACGCAAAATTAGTTTAAACATCTTTATTATAAAGGCACTTACTCTTGTTATAAATTTATTAATTGTTAGTGTTTCTGCAAAGTATTTTGGATTATCTTTAGATAGGGATATCTGGATTATAGCTACTGCATTTATAGTCAATTTAAACAATACATTTTTTAATCCTATATCAGATGTTTTTAGGATAAAATATGTTCAAGTTATAGAGGAAGAATCGGTTCAATCAGCATTAATTAAAACGGGTTCTTTATTGCTTGTCTATACTATTATGGTTATTTTACTAGTAGTTATTTTTTTCTTTTACGGTAAAAATATTATTCATAGTTTATTCACTGTGGATGGTTTATTACTAAATAGATATTGTTTATTTGTTAATATTTTACTTTATAGTATTTTGTTTACGCAATTTACTTCAATCGGTATAGGTATCTTAAATGCAAATAATATATTTTATATACCAGAAATAACATCATTTTTTACATCATTTTTTAACTTAGGGATAATATATTTTGGTACATCATATATAGGTATTTTCTCTTTATATGTGGGTCAATACTTTAATTTACTAATTTTATCTTTAGTAATAATTTATTTTTTAAGAAAAAATAAATTATTACCTATTTTTAAATGGAATAAAACTTTTATATCTCAAGCGAAGGTATTTATAGTATTTGGTATCCCTTTTTATTTTCCTTATATAGTTGGTCAAATAAATTCATTAATTGAAAAAAGTTTATCCAATAAAATGGGAGTAGGTATTGTTTCAATGATTGATTATGCACAAAAATTCACTTTATTATTTCAGGTTGTTTTTACTAGTATTATATTAACAGTCATAATTCCCCAACTTACTAAAAATTTTTATAGAAAGGAATGGGAAGAATATTATACTTCCTTTTATAATTACTTGAAATTTATAATTTTAATAGTGAGTTTTTTTGTTCCCTTACTATATTTAAATGCTTATGAGATTAATTATATATTTTTTAAAAAAGGAGTAGTTAGCATAAGTAACATAGAACAAATTTCGCATTTAACTAAATTATATTCCATATCTTTTATAGCCATTTGTTTATATGTTTATATATCACCGGTAATGATTTCTCAATTAAAAAATAAACAACAAGCGGTATTGGGAGTTTTAACTCAAATAGGAATTATTATATTTAATTGTTATTTTTATAAACTATATTATCAATTTACGTTTCCCGTATCTATAGGTCTTTTTCATTTATTAATAGCTTTTATAATGCTTTATATAATATCTATTCATAATAAGAAGAGAATATTTTTATATCTATTTAAATCTATCTTATTATTAATATTATTATTAGTAATTGGAGAAATCATAAACCATTTTATCCATTTTAATAATATTTATTTTTCACTCTTATTTAAAACCGGGATAATGTCAATTATTATTTTAGCTTTCACTCCTTTGTTAGGAATAAATGTTTTATTTTATTTTAATCAACACTTAAATAAATGGAATTTAAAAATTTAACCTTAATTTTTGCTCATTTTGAAAAAGAACATTTAGGAAAAGATGTTTTTCTAGTCCCTTATTATCTAGGAAAAGAATTATCCTATGAAGTAACCATAGTATATAAAAAAACTAAAACAAACAATTTATTTAAAAATAATACCTACAAGGGAGTTAAATTACGTTCCTTAATAAATATATTTAAGTTAAATAAATTACAAAATGCATCATTTTTTTTATCTTCTTTGCTTTATGTTATTAAGAATGGTAAAAAGATTGATCTATTAATGACTTTTCATTTCAGGTTTACAAGTGCCATATTATGCATTTTATATAAAATGATTAATCCAAATGGGAAGTTTTATTTAAAAGTGGATGGAGGAAAAGATATTGTCGAAGTAAGAAAAAAAGCATCATATTTTAAAAATATATTATATAATAAATTGCTAAATCAAAGTGATTATATTTCATTAGAAACGAGTAAAGTATATAAATTGTGGATAGATCACTTAAATATTCAAGAAAAAATATTTTTAGTTAGAAATGGATTCGATGAAATGGAGCTTGAAAAATCGTCAATTAAATTTATTCCTTTTACAAAAAAAGAAAATATAGTTATCACGGTTGGACGAATAGGTGCGGTTGAAAAAAATACATTAATGTTTTTAAAAGCTATTGAAAAATTATCTGAATTAAAGGATTGGAAATTTTTTTTAATAGGCCCAATTGAAGATAAGTTTAAAAATAGTATAAATGAGTTTTATATTAAAAATCCAAAATTAAAAGATAAAATTATTTTTACAGGATCAATTTATGAGAAAAAGAATTTATGGGAGTATTATAATAAAGCAAAAGTATTTGTTTTAACTTCGATTACGGAAAGTTTTGCTTTAGTATATACGGAAGCATATAGATTTAATAATTATATTATTTCAACGGATGTAGGTGGGGCAAAAGATACCATAGAAAAAAATCAAAATTTTGGAAAATTAGTGGGACAAAATAATGATGAAGAATTAAAATCTATTTTAGAACAAATAATTAATGATAATGATTATTTTTTAAAATATCCTGATAAGGATCATTCTGATAATTCTTGGCAAATATGTTTAAAATCATTAGTTGATAGTATTAAAAATAATAAAATTGGAGTATAAAATTATTATAGTAAATTATAATGGATGTTCAGACACTATAGAATGTTTGGAATCATTATTAAAATCTACCAATCAAAACTTTCAATTGTTTATTGTAGATAATTCATCAAAAAATGATGATTATGAAATATTTAAGAAATGGGGTCAAAACATTTTCATGGATATAGAAACTAAATTCCCAGAATTAGTTTTTCCAATTTCAGAAAAGTCGAGTCAAGATTTGTTGTATTTAAATGAAGAAGAATTTTATGAGTTAAAAGATATTGAACAAAAAATTGTTTTTATTAGAGCAAATGAAAACAAAGGATTTTCAGCTGCAAATAATATTGTTTTAAAATATTTAAAAAAACAGGATAAATATGACTATATTTGGCTCTTAAATAATGATACAGTAGTACCCGTAGATTTTTTGAATAATATTTCGAAAAAATTTGAAAAAATATCCAAATATATCGGTATAATAGGAAACTCTTTGTGTTATTATAATCAGCCGGAAATATTACAATGTGTAGCTAATAAATATAGTGATTGGCTTGCTCATACCTTTCCTTTATATGAATGCATGAATTATTCGGATATTCCAAAAAAGGCAATTTATAATTTAATCCCCATAGGAGCTTCAATGTTTATAAAAAAAGAATGTTTTATGGAAATAGGATTTCTCGAAGAAGATTATTTTTTGTATTTTGAAGAGTGGGATTATACTAGTAGAGCAAAGAAAAAAGATTGGAAATCAATAATATTTACTGATTTATATATTTATCATAAACACGGAACAACTATAGATAACGGAAATAATGAAGGTAAATCAAAAACTTTATTTTCAGATTATTATTTGTTAATTAATAAACTGGTTTTTGCAAAGAAAAACTTAAAATGGTATCATTTACCATCAGTTTATTTAAGTTATGCACCCGTCATAATTAATAGAATAAGACGAGGGCAATGGGATAGGGTGAAGATGATATTTAAAATAATTTTAGGAATAAAATATGATGTGAAATGAGTAGTAAGATTATGATCTTATCTTTAGGTAGGACAGGAAGTTTACCACTATATTCTGATAATATAGTTTTGCATTTTCCTGAAAATAGTTACGATTACTATAAATCTAAATATGCTATAGAAGGTATTTCAATACCTAATCAAAAATCATTAATAACCTATAAATCAGCTTTTTCCTTTATTTTAAATACACTTTTTATACTCCCATTTTATAGTTTAGTTCTTTTACCTAAAATAGTGAAAAATTACAGAATACTATATTTACCATATTTTCATTTATGGAATTTACCGTTTATTTTGCTCTTTAGATTATTAGGTCGCGACGTAATATTGACAGTACATGATGGTATTTTGCATAAAGGTGAAAACGGTTTTTTGCTTCAGCAATATTCTAATTTAAATATTAGATTGAGCTCTAAATTAATTTTTTTGACAAACTATGTTAAAGTTAATGTAGAAAAAACGTTAAAATTAATTAAAACGAGTATTATAGTTCCTCATGGATTGATTGAAACAATATCATTAGTTGATTCTCCTTCTAAAATAAATAGGGGAAAAAATATACTTTTTATAGGAAGAATTAGTCCTTATAAAGGGGTAGAGCTTTTAGCTGAGGTCATTGAAGATATAAGGGATAAAATAGATAAATGTGTAATTGCCGGAAAAAGCATTTATGAATTAAAAATTAAAGATACAGATAAATTAAAAATTCAGGATAAATACCTATCTGATATCGAAATAGGTGGACTTTTAAATTGGGCAGATATTTTAGTTTTACCTTATTTGGAAGCGACACAATCGGGAGTTATAACTCTCGGGATTAGTTCAGAATTACCTATGGTTTGTACAAATGTTGGAGGTTTTAATGAACAATTAGATCAAGATGAATGTATTTGGGTTGAGCCCAATAAAGATTCATTAAAGAAAGGTTTAGTACATTTAATTGAAAATCAATCTCAAAGAGATTATTTAATTAAGAAAATGCATAAAAAGAAACTATCTCTTAAATGGGATACTATTTCATTACAAATATTTAAATTTTTAAATACTAATGAATAATCTGAAGATTACAAAAAGTAAATTCATATTTTTTAGTTTTGCTTTTTTAGGTTTAATTTTAGCCATTAGCAGTAGCTTTATATTACCTAAAAAATATTTTTCCGATGCATTAACGATTATTCATAATCCATGGAATTTAAGTGGGATAATAGGAGGTTTTCAGTTTTCAATTTTTTTTTATTCCATTACAGGGATGAGATGGATGCCTTTTCCTTTAGTTGCTTTAATACAATATCCGATTCTAATATATATTTTAACTAAAATAGGAATTCCTTCAAATTTTGATAAAGCAAAAATGACCAATATTATCATGTATTTTTCTTTTTTTGTAATTGGTATATATATATCAATGCAAACGAAGGAATTTATTTCATTTATATTTTGTGCATTTCTTGTTTTTTTAATTAGGAATAAAAAAGATATTTTAAAAAATAGAATAATAATATGTTCATCATTAATATTATTTGCAATGATATTTAGGACTTATTTTTATGCAATTTTAATTTTATGTATATCTTTTAGTTTTTTAAGTTTTTTAAAATTTAAGTTTAATACAATTTTAATTATTATCTTCGGATTGTTAGTTATCATTCTTATAAGTTTTGTGCATAATATTGGTAATAAGGGATATATGTCTGATAAAACCCGCACGGAATTAAATGAAGAGAGATTAGATGATCCTAAAATAAAAGAAGAATCAAGATCAGCTATAATTCCTCCTTTACCGACCAATACATGGTATGGGGAAGTCGTGTCAATATTATATGGTTTTATAGTAGTAAATATTCCTATCACATCAATTTTCTCTACATCACCCCAGATAATTATATTTGCAATTTGGCAACTAGGATTATTTTTTTGTTTATCTTTAAAATTTGACCAAATCTTGAGGGTTAAAAAAAATAATAATATTAGTTGGGCATATTATATAACATTTTCATTTTTTATTGTTCAAGGCTTATTTGAGCCAGACTTAGGATCCTCCATAAGACATAAAGCAGGTATATTTCCATTGATTTATTTTATTTTATTTTATGATGCTAAAAAAAAATAATTTTCAACAGATAAATTTTATTTTTTTAATATTAATATTAAGTACTATACTATTCAGATCGATTTGTACGATTTTAATTATTGCCTATATCGTTTTTCAATTTTTTATTTCTATTAAATTTAAAATCAAAATAAAAATAAATGGGTTGATAATTTTATTATCGATGCCTTTTCTAATTGAAGTTTTAATGTTTTGGAACAATGATTATGCTTATTATGGTTTTAAATCTTTAGAAAAAAAAATTATCTATTTATTTTTTCCTTTTTTTATTCTTTTATCACCTTTTAAAATTGATGTGTTTAAAATAATTAATTATTGGGCGAAAATTTTATGCTTAATATTAATCTGTTTTTTAATTAGGTATGTATTTTTATATCAAGATAATATAATTAATTATATTAATGGAATTGATGTATGGGATATGGGATATAGTTTTTCTAGAAGTATAGACAATAATCATGCACCGGCACTTAATTTAATTGTATCGTTTTGTTGTATTAGTTCCTTATATAATTTTTATAAAATCTCGTCAAAAAGGCGTTTCGAAAAAGTTATTAATTTTATAACCTATATAATGTTGTTGGGTTTTGTTTTCTTAATCAATACGCGGATAGCTGTTTGTAGTTCAATACTGGGTTCAATATTTATAACCTTATATAAATTCAAATCTTCATTTACTATTAAACAAAGCGTTTTAATTGCAGCCATAGTTTTTATCTTTATAATCATTTTTATAACACTTTTCCCATATACAATAAAGAAATATACAACTGTTTCATTTGGAAACATGGATAAAATTGGAAAACTGGATGAGGTTGAAAATCCTGAAGGTGAAATTTACAATTCGTTAGTAACAAGAATAAGTATTTGGAAATCAGCTTTGGACTTGTCTAAAAGGAATATCTGGTTTGGAGTGGGAGCTTCTGACGGAAAAAGAAAACTATTCGATTACTACTATGAAACAGACCAAATGTTTTTGTTTAAATATAAATTTCCGGTTCACAATCAATACTTAGATTATTTAGTAAGGTTTGGAATTGTAGGTCTAGTATTGTTAATTATTTTTATGACATTACCACTTTATATTGGATTTAAATTACATAACTCTTTAATAATTTATTATTCTCTATCATTTATAGTAGCCAATATAACAGATGATTTTTTAATTCGTTTTGATGGAATCGTATTTAGCTGTATTTTAATTAGTTTTTTTGGGTATTTATATGTAAGGAATTAAGATAAATATTTTTTAAAAGAGTAAAATTTTTATTAAGATCAAAATATTTCATACATCTTTCTAATCCTAATTTTCCCATTTTTTCACGGGTTAAATGATCTTTTAAGATATTAATAAATTCTTGAATGTCATTTTCATTCGTAAATAAAAATCCGGTTTCTCCGTGTTTTACGATATCTTTATTTCCAATTATATTTGTTGCTAGAATCGGCTTTTGAAATGCCATAGCTTCTAAAGGGGCAATAGGTAGTCCCTCCCATAAGGATGTTTGAATATATATATCTAATTGGTTTAAATAATCAAAAATATTTTCACGATTTAACCAACCCGTTATAGTTATATTTTGGGAAGTAATAGCATCTCGTAATTCACCGTCTCCGATCCATAAAAAATCTATATCGGGGTTATTTTTGGCAACATTATTAAATAACCAAGGATTTTTAATATGTGAAATTCTTCCAATGATACCTATAACTAACCGTTTATTATTAATCTTTTTGCGTTTAAATTTATTTGATATAGTTTCAATATTAATCCCATTTCTCACCAATAATGTTTTGCCGAATTTTTTTCCATATTCGAATTCACTATCTCCACATGCAATTGTCGTTCCCCCAAAAAATTTGGAAGTATATTTTTCTATATAATAGAAAAATTCTTTTTTTAAATAAGAAATATCTTTACGTAAAAAAGAATAAGCATGAGGAGTATAAAATACAACTGCTTTTTTGTAAAATAAGGATACAAATCTTCCAATTACTCCCGCTTTAGATGAATGAAGGTGTATAATGTCAGGTTTTAATGATTTACATATACTTAATAATTCATATATGCTTTTAAAATCTTTTAAAGAAATTTCTTTATTAATATCTAATTCAATTAATGAAACCCCGTTAGATAATTCCTTTTTAATATCTATATTAGCAACTTCACGACGTTTTCCACAATATGCAATAGTAGTATCAAATAAATTAGATTGTTTTCCAAAAAAAATCGTTAAGTCTTTGATATACGTATAAATACCCCCACCAAGGGCCTCAACAACATGTAAAACTTTTATTTTATCCATAATTTTGTGAAATTAATAATTTTTATGTAAATATTATGTTCATATTAAAACAAACTAAAATACTAAAATAAAAAATATTGGTTTAAGAAAAAATAACTATTTTTATCGATTAATAAATTTATTTTTTTTTTATAAATTATAGGATGTATGAGGTATACTCGATATTTAAAAAATAGTTATTTTTTACAACTATTGTTCGATATAGTTTTCATAATTATTTTATTCTTTCATTTTTTAAAAATTCAATATTATCATTTAGGTATATATGTTGTTTCATTAAGAGAATTATTAGATGCACATTATAAGGCGTTAATATTACTTTTGATGAGCTGGTATTTTATTTCACTGAAAACCCATTTATATGAGATTAAAAGGAATACCGGTATTGGAATAATTTTAAAAAACAACATTTTTCAGATTATTTTATTTGGTGTCATAACCTTTTTTGTGTCCGGATTAAAAAAGGATGATCTATTTTCAAATAAAGTGACTATATATTTTTTAATATCTCTATTTCTGATTACTTTTTTTATTAGAGCTGTTCTTTTTCTATTTTTAAAAATTTATAGAACTTTAGGAGGAAATTATATAAGAGTTATTTTTATTGATGAGAATAATAATACCCCATCATTTATAAAATTTTTGTCTAAAAGAAAAGATTATGGATATGTAAATTGTGGAAGTTTTTTAGCAAACATTGAAGATGATATAGAAAAAAATAAATACAAATTTGATTTAGAAAAGTTAAAAAGTTTTATACTTGAAGAAGAAATATTAATAATATTTTTTTCATTAAACGGTAAACTTTCGCATTCTGTTCATGATCAATTAGTCGTATTAGCACAAAAACTTCATATAGAAATTAGATTTATTCCAAGCACTTTATACAATTCATTTTATAGTCTGGATTTAGAATATTATGATACGTATCCAATATTGTTATTTAAAAAATTTCCTTTAGATGATTTTTGGAATCAATTTATCAAAAGGCTATTTGATATTCTATTTTCATTGTTTGTTATAATTTTTATTTTAAGTTGGCTATACCCTCTTATTGCAATAGCAATTTTTCTAGAATCGGGCAAACCTGTAATCTATGCTCAAAAAAGAGTGGGATTAGGAGGGAATATATTTTATTGCTATAAATTCCGAACGATGAAAAACAGTAAAGATAATGACATTAAAGCTACTGTGAAAGATGATTCCAGAGTTACTCAATTAGGTAGAATATTACGAAAATCAAGTTTAGATGAAATGCCTCAGTTTTTTAATGTATTGAAAGGAAATATGTCTGTTGTTGGACCTAGACCTCATATGGTTGTTCAAGATAATTATTATAATGATCTTTTATTAAGATATAGTCGTAGACACCATGTTAAACCTGGAATTACCGGATTAGCTCAAGTAAAAGGTTTTAGAGGGGAAATAAATTCCAGAGAAGATATGCAAAAAAGAATAATAGCAGACATTTATTATGTTAGAAAATGGACTTTTTATTTAGATATGATTATAATCTTGAGAACCGTATTTAAGACTATTGGAGGAGATAAGAAAGCAATTTAATTTTTTATAGTAAAATAATACATAAAACATATAATTTATTTTAATAAAATATATATTTTTGTAATGTTTGAAAAAAATAAGTAAAATATTCATATTTTTTGCTACGTTACTAATTGTAGCACATTCCTTTGTTCCTCATCAGCACAAGGTTAAATTTGAAATTGTTTTTCACGAATGTTTTTTATCTGAGGCTAAAAATACTCATTCTATAAACTTATTCGAGAAACTCGAAGATATAATCAAACATATAAATTTAGGAGAAAAAAATTTAGACGATTTTAAATTATCTATCTCTAATTATGAATTTTCTCAACAATTCATTTATTATATTATACCAGAATCTTTTTTGGGGCATAATTTTATATTATTAAATTCTTCGAATAAAGATTCAAATTTCTACTATGCATATACAAAAACCACTTCTGAAAAATTTTTAGGAAAAGGTTTGAGAGCTCCCCCATTAGTAAATCCCTAAATTTCCAACTGATTTAAGTATTTGGAGATAATAAATATATTATTGATTCTTATTCTCCTTAACTAAAGTTTCTATTCAAAAAATTAAGTAACAGTTAATTTTTACATAAAAAATAATATAGATGTATTACAACTCATTATTTAAATTATTGTTTAATGAGAATAATGATCCATTTCAATTCATAATTCAAACAATTTAATCATGTTTCAAACCATAATTGATTTATCAATAAAATATAAATTATTGGTTGCATTGGGAGTAGTAGCATTAATGGTATGGGGACTTTATTCTCTTAAAAATATACCCATAGATGCTACCCCTGACATAACCAATAATCAAGTGCAGGTAGTAACTACCTCACCTACCTTAGCTCCACAAGAAGTGGAACAATTATTAACCATACCCCTTGAATCAGAATTAAGAAATATTCCCGGAGCTATAGAAGTACGATCTATTTCAAGATTTGGTTTATCCATAATTACCGTTGTATTTAAAGAAGACATTCCCATAATACAAGCCAGACAACTGGTTAAAGAACAAATAGATATCGCTAAAAGCGAAATTCCCGATGGAATAGGAGAACCGCAATTAATGCCTATTACTACAGGATTAGGAGAAATTTGTCAATATATAATTAAAGTTAATCCCGGATATGAATCTACTTATAATCTTGAGGAATTAAGGACAATTCAAGAGTGGATAATTAAAAAGCAACTCAACGGAATCGAAGGAATAATAGAAATTTCAAGTTTTGGAGGAAAAGTAAAAGAATATGAAGTAGCTATAGATCCTATCTTATTACAAAGTTATAACATCACTTTAGAAGAAGTTAATAATGCACTAGAGAAAAATAATCAAAATTCCGGATCCGGTTACATTCAACAAAAACATAATTTGTTCTACATAAGAACAGAAGGAAGGCTAAAAAATTTTCAAGATATTGAAAATACGGTTATAACAGTAAAAGATCAAGTACCTATTAAAATTTCAGATATAGCGGTTGTAAAATATGCTTCAGCCCAAAGATTTGGAGCTATGACAATGGATGGAAAGGGCGAAGTGGTTGGAGGAATCACGTTGATGTTAAAAGGAGAAAACTCTTATAAAACAGTTAACAAGGTAAAAGAAAGAATCAATCAGATAAAAAAAACATTACCCGAAGGCATAGATCTTTATATTTATTTAGATAGAGCAAATCTTATAGAAAAGACTATTTCAACCGTTAAAAAAAATTTACTAGAAGGTGGAATAATAGTAATGTTTGTTGTAATTATCTTAATAGGCGATATAAGAGCGGGGCTAATTGTAGCATCCATTATTCCACTTTCATTATTATTTGCGCTGATACTGATGAATTTATTCGGAGTTTCAGCAAATTTACTTTCCTTAGGAGCTATAGATTTTGGAATAGTTGTAGACGGAGCAATTATAATTATAGAATCGGTCATTTCAGTTTTACATGCAAACTATTTAGGAAAAAAGCTTACTCAAAAAAAATTAGATAACGTAGTATCTAAAACAGCAGGGGAAATATATAAATCAGCAGCTTTCGGAATCATTATTATCATTTTAGTGTTTATTCCCATTATGACTTTACAGGGAATAGAGGGTAAAATGTTTAGGCCCATGTCCTTCACAGTTAGTTTTGCCATAATTGGAGCTTTTATACTATCATTGACCTATGTGCCTGTATTATCAACATTTGTCCTTAAAAAAAATATTGAAAACAAAGTAACCTTCGCAGATAAAATCATGAATAAATTAAAATCAATTTATTTGCCTGTTTTAGATAAAGTGCTGCAAATACCCTATATTCTCATAGGTAGCATTTTTATAATCTGGCTTTTTTTTCTCTTTGTTTTCGCCAATATGGGAGCCGAATTTGTACCTACCTTGCAAGAAGGAAATATAGCTATGCAAATGAGCATACAGCCCGGAAGTTCATTAGAAGAGAGTATACGCACTACTTCAAAAGTTGAAAAGATAATTAAAGACAATTTTCCGGAGGTAGTACATGTAATTTCAAAAATAGGAACGGCCGAAATACCAACGGATCCAATGGGTATAGAAGATTCAGATATCATGATTGTTTTAAAAGAAAAAAAACAATGGGTTTCAGCCAAAACACAAGATGAATTAGTGGAAAAAATAAAAGAAAAGTTGTCGACAATATTAGGGGCTTCTTTTGAATTTTCTCAACCAATACAATTAAGATTTAATGAGCTTATGACAGGAGCAAAATCAGACATAGTAATTAAAATTTATGGAGAAGATGCAAGAGAATTAAAAAAGTTGGCAGATCAAACGGCTCAGATTATAAATAAAATAGAAGGAGCAGCCGATGTAAAAGTAGAACAAACCGAAGGGCTAAAACAAATGAAAATAAGTTATGATAGAAATAAGTTAGCACAATATGGATTGGATATAACTACCTTAAATGAAGTAATCCGATCTTGGGTAGCAGGAGTAAAATCAGGGGTTATAATGGAAGGAGAACGCCGTTTTGATTTAGTAATGCGACTGGATGAAAAATATAGAAGAGATTTAAATTTAGATCAATTACCCATACGTACGGCTACCCAAAATTTAATTCCCGTTTCCGAAGTGGCAACCGTGAATTATGAATCCGGACCAATGATGATTTCAAGGGAACAAGCACAAAGAAAAATTAATATAGGAGTAAATGTGCGTAATTCCGATATAAATTCCCTGGTACAAAAAATTCAATCAAGAGTAGAAGATAACATCAAATTACCTCCGGGATATTCCATTGAATATGGTGGAGCATTTAAAAATTTACAAGAAGCAACTTCAAGACTGAGCATTGCAATTCCCATAGCTTTAGTAATCATACTTATATTATTGTATACAACCTTTAAAAGCTTTAAAGATGCAATATTAATTTTTACCTCCGTACCCCTGGCTTCCATAGGAGGAATTATAGCTTTATGGATACGTGAATTGCCGTTCAGCATTTCAGCAGGAATAGGTTTTATTGCCCTTTTTGGAGTAGCTGTCTTAAATGGAATCGTGTTAGTAAGTGAATTAAATAGACTGAAAAATTCGGGCAACTATACTTCACTCAAAGAAATAATTAAAAAAGGAGGACTAAATCGTCTGCGTCCGGTGGTTATAACAGCAATGGTTGCAACGTTAGGCTTTATTCCAATGGCCATGTCAACATCAAACGGAGCAGAGGTACAAAGACCCTTGGCTACTGTAGTTATCGGAGGATTAGTAACCTCAACTTTATTAACCTTACTCGTTATTCCGGCTTTATATTATGTTTTTGAAAATAAAAATTTTCAAAAGAATATAAATGTAAAAAAAATGCTAATCATACTAATTTTTTTAGGCAGTATTGGCTCAGTGAGTGCTCAAAAAAAAGTTTCTCTTTCCTACCTTGTAGAAAGAGCTTATAAGGAAAATAGAGAGCTTAAATCAAGTCAATTGCAAATTCAGAAAGAAAAAATTGAAAAAAAATATGCCTATACAGTCAATTCTACTTCAATGACTATCGGTTTTGGACAATTCAACAATAAAGATGCTGATTATCAATGGGAAGTGTCACAAGATTTAGGAAATCTATTTTCACAAACTAAAAAAAAGAGCCTTATTGAAAGCCGGTTAGAATGGTTAACGGCTAAATCTAACTTACAAAAACATATAATAACCTATCAATTAGAACAATTATATAATAAATGGATTTACATCTTAGAAAAGAATAATTTATTTATCCGAATAGATTCTATATATAGAGAAGGATTAAAGAAAGCTGAATTAAAGTATGTAAAAGGAGAGACGGATTATATGGAAAAACAATTTTTTAAGGCAGAATTAGAACAAGTAATTCAGCAAAAAACTATAAATGAGCAAGAAAATATGGAAGTTGAAAATAAGATATATTCATTATGTGGAATAAGTGCTGATGAAAATATAGTACCTCTTGAATCATTTAAAAAGTTAGAAAAAAATCCCTTGACGGATAGTTTGAATAATCTATACTTGAATGAATTAGATAAAGAGCTGCATGTTAATAACAAAACATTGATTCTGGAAAAAGCCAAAAAATTACCTGAATTTTCAATTGGAGGATTAATGCAAAGCATTGAACACAAAAACAGTTATTTTGCGGGTGTAGTTAATATAAACATACCCTTATTTAACAATGTTTACAAAAAAATTAAAGAACAGACTCTTCTTGAAAATAACAATGTTGAATTTAAAAAAAAGGAGATCACACGAAATTTAAATTTAAGAATCAGGCAATTAAAAAAGCAGCAAAAATATTTAGATAAAGAATTAAGCATATTTGGAAATTCACATTCAGAAGAACTACAAAAAATGATAAAAATAGCAACGATTAAATACCAATACGGCGAAATAGACTATTTGCAATATTGCAGTATATTAAAATCTTCTATAGATGCTCAAACCACCTATTTAGATTTATTAAACAACTACAATCAAACCCTAATTGAGCTAAACTATTTAACACAATCCAATTAATTTATCCATCATGAAAATAATAACTCATATAATCCTACTTTTTATTTCAATATTGCTTGGTTATTCCTGTTCATCCAAAAATAATGAAAACTCTATTGAAAAAGAATCCCGTGTACATTCAGGAATTACCTTGAGCGAAGAACAGATTAAAACCAATGATATAAAATTCGGTACTGCAGAATTACGTCCCATTGAATCCAAAATTATGGTTACCGGCGTAATACATGCCTTGCCTCAAAATAAGGCATCAATACATAGTAAAGTAGATGGATTTATTGGAAAAATAAACTTCATAACCGGAGATTTCGTTCGTAAGGGGCAAGAATTGGCTACGGTAAATAACCCTTCATTTATCTCTTTACAAAAACAATTTTTAGAGAGTTATTATACAATGAACTTGGCATATAAGGATTATCAGCGAAAAAATGCCCTATTAGAAAGTGATGCAATTAGCAGAAAATCGTATGAACAATCTTTAGCAGCATACCAAGTTTCAACTGCAGAATATGAAAGTCTAAAATCAGAATTACAATTACTGGGATTTTCTCCTGCTACTATAATTAAAACAGGAAAAATTAATCCGGAATTAAAAATTATAAGTCCTTTAAGCGGATTTATTCAAGCAAAGGAAATTTCTCCAGGTAAACAAATAACTACCACAGAAGAATTATTCTTAATAATAAATCAGGAAAAACTACATGTAGAATTAAATGTACCAGCAAAATATGCTTCAACCCTCTTTGTAGGACAAAAAATTGAATTCACATTGCCTGAAATCAAAGATACCTTACAAGGAACTATTCACATCATAGGAAAAGTAACAAGTACCGAAAACAACACCATACAGGTTCATGCAGATATTCAAACAAAATTGCCTGACACAAATTTCTATGAAAATCGATTTGTAAATGCATATATAATTAATAAAAGTAAGGAAGTGCTAACTGTACCTAAAGAGGCTGTATTTGAAGAAGAAGGCAAAAATTATGTATTTATTAGAAAAAATAATCAAATAGAACAAAAAGAAATACTAATTGGAAATTCAAATAATAATTTTGTGGAGGTGACTAATTTAGATCCTCATCAAGAACTTGTAATTTCAGGAGTTTATTATCTACAATCCGGAGAAATGGAATCCGGACATAATCACTGATTAAAAAAATTACTAAACTTATTGAATAAATAATAAAAATCAATCTTTTGATTATGGCAAGTTAATAAACACAACTTGGCATAATTAAATGATCAATAACATCCAATTATGAAAATAGTATTTTTAATGGCTAAATTTAAAAAAAACTAAATAAATAATTTATCTTAAGTAGTTGTTAATTAAATATTTAAGTTTCTTTTATGATTTAATATTTCCTTAAAAATAGCAGTATTTGTAATTTTGTTATATATGAATGAACAAATTATCAATAAACTCGCAACTTTAGCAGAATCAGCTAAATATGATGTTTCTTGTTCCTCAAGTGGAGTTGGAAGAAAGAGTAAAGTCGGAGGTATAGGCTCAACTTCATCTTCAGGAATTTGTCATACATTTACTGAAGATGGACGATGTGTTTCCTTATTAAAAATTATGATGACCAATTATTGCATGTACGATTGTGCCTACTGCATTAGTCGTAAAAGCAATGATATAAAAAGAGCTTCGTTTAGCGTTAAGGAATTGGTGGAGTTAACCCTGGAATTTTATAAAAGGAATTACATAGAAGGCTTATTTTTAAGTTCGGGAGTGGTTAAAAGTCCGGATCATACAATGGAAAGAATGGTGCGGGTAATAAAAGAACTCCGAACGGTTCATAAATATAATGGATATATCCATATGAAGAGCATTCCTGGCGCCAGTAAAGAATTAGTTACACAAGCCGGATTATATGCAGACAGGCTCAGTGTAAATATTGAAATACCCACAGAAAAAAATCTCAAATTTTTAGCTCCCGAAAAAGACCATAAAAGTGTCTTTGCACCTATGAAGTACATTCAAAACGGGGTATTAGAATATAAAGAAGAAAAGAAAAAATATAAATCTATTCCTAAATTCACCCCTGCCGGGCAGAGTACACAAATGATTATTGGAGCGACTAATGAAACCGATCAGGATATATTGAAAGTTTCTTCACTTTTATATATGCAATCAAGCATGAGAAGAGTGTATTATTCGGGATTCATACCGGTCAATCCTCACGATAACAGGCTTCCTGCTTTACAACAAGCGCCTTTAGTAAGAGAAAATCGATTATATCAGGCGGATTGGTTAATGAGATTTTATCATTTCACGGCTGATGAAATAATTGATGATACAAACCCAAACCTTGATTTGGAAGTAGATCCAAAATTATCCTGGGCTCTTCGTCATCCCGAAATGTTTCCTGTCGATGTAAATACAGCAGAATACAGGCAAATAGTACGAGTGCCCGGCATCGGAATTAAATCGGCTAAATTGATTATAGCCTCCCGTAAGTTTGGTAAATTAGATAGGTATCAATTAAAAAAAATAGGTGTTATCATAAAAAGAGCCCAATATTTTATTACTTGTAGAGATTCGTCAGGAACAACAATTAATGAATTAAAGCCTGAATTTGTAAAAAAAATACTTGTAAATAAAAAACATACTTCCCAAAACACCAATCAAATATCTTTGATTTTCCCTTAAAAAAGCTATTAAAATTATGATAATATTCTCTTACGATAAATCGTTGGATGGACTTTTATGTGTAATTTATGAAGCATACGAAAGAAAAATTTTTCCTGAACTATTAATTCAATCGGGAGAAATACCCCCGTTGTTCGTTGATCAATTACTTGAAATACAAACACGAGAAGAAATTGTTAGTAAAACTTGGGCATATTTAGAGAAAAAGATGTCTAAAGAATCTCTTAATATAATGCAAGCTGTATGGTTATCAGAACAAGAAGATAGAGATTGGCTATTATATAAATTTATTAAAAAAGCCATTGATACAAAATTTACAGGACATACTGATTTTGGGGATGAAGTCATTATAAACATTCATAATTTGGCTAAAAAAGTATATAAAGAAGGTTATAATTGGAAACAATTTGTAAGATTTAAAAAGTCTAAAGACGGAATTTATTTTGCTTCTGTATATCCAATTTATAATAGTTTACCATTGGCGATTCCTCATTTTAAAGATCGATTTTCTTCACAGTCTTGGATTATTTATGATTTAAACCGCAATTATGGATTTTATTATGATGGAAAAGTAGTGATTGAAATGACTTTGGAAAGCGATAATGAATATTTTAATTCAGATCAACCTAACGAAATATTATTAGATTCAAAAGAAATTTTATTTCAAGAATCGTGGAAAAAATACTTTCAAGCTTTATCTATAAAAGAGAGAATTAATTTGAAACTACAAAAACAACATATGCCTAAAAGGTATTGGAAATATCTCACAGAAATGCAATAAATATAAAAAGGTATTTGAACTCTAATTTCTTAGGTCGTATATGAATTGAAAAAGAGAAAGCATTCTATTTTAAGAATAACTCATATATTCAATTTTGTTTCAGAAAATGAAAACATGTTTTTAATATACAGATGAAAAAATAGGCAATACATACAGAATTTTAAACCTGGCAAAAGTTGTATAAGTCATAAGTTAATTTTCAAAAATTATCAATCCTATTTATATCATATTGAATTATCAAGAAATAAAAATTTTTTTAAACAAAAAACTACCTGTAAAACAGGTAGTTTTTATAGTGTAATTAAAAATTATTTTATGAAAAAATTAGAAATTATATGAAAGTTGAAGTTTAAAATTTCTAGGATCAATTTGATTAATATAACCTCCTCTATAATATGAAGTATAACCAATTTTGTCGAATATATTATTAAAGAAGAATTTCAAACCAACTTTTTTATACGTGTATCCCAATTGAGCATTAACAGTTGTATAATCCGGCATGTTAAAAGGTTTAATACCCGGTGTTGAACCGTGTCCATCTGCTCTTAAGTTTGAACTGTAGTCATTAATAGGGCGATCTCCCACATAATAAACACCTACACCCAAAACAAGATTTTTTAATGTTCCTCGGTTAAATAAATATTGTACCCATCCGTTAGCGGTAGAATAAGGAGCATTCATTGGTCTGGAACCGTTTACATAAGCAACGCTGTTTTTATATTGAACATCCGAATAAGAATATCCTAAAATTACTTGTAAATTTTCCAAAATATGCCCGTTTGCCTCAATTTCAACACCGTTTCTTCGTAAATCACCTGCTTTAGAGTAAAAGCCTGTTCCCACTCCATTTTCGTATATCTGATATGAAATATCATTATTTTTAATAAAGTAATAGGTTACATTGAAATCCAATTTTTTATTAAACCAATCAGATTTCACTCCAACTTCAAATTGGTTAGTAACTGAAGATCCAATAGTTCCTCCATCTTTAGTAGGATTACTTGCTGAACGCAAATTGGTTGTAGTAGCATAATTACCAAAAAGACTTATATTTTTTACAGGACTAACCATAATTCCTACAAAAGGATCCCATGCTTCATTAGCAGCTCCTATATTGGGTTTTTTAGCATCTTGACTATAACGTAATCCAACATTGGCTCTTATATATTCATTAATTTCAACAGCATCTTGAATCATAATACCATAAACTTCAGATTCGCTGGAGCTGGTAGAAGCTATGGCATCAAAAGATGATTTATTGATTCCCTTAGGTAATACGTTAGGTATTTTGTCAAATATATTAATAACATCTACTTCAATGGATCTGTCAATAAGAGGCAAACCGGTTTTTGGATCTAAAATAACTTTTCCGTCTTTATCTTTTCTGTATTTTCCGTGAGTGGTAGAATTCGTATTATTGATCTTGTAATCAAATCCTGTTTGAAACGTATGTTTTACCTTGCCGGTATATAAATTTTTTCCAATTAAATCAATCTGAATCACTTTGTTTTTATCTTCACTTTCAGACCAAGTTAGAGTTCTTGTACGTCTTGAAAAATCCGAAACTTTTCGACCTGTAGATTTATCAGTAAAAGTATAAGGACTAGCTAAAGAACCTAATCCATAGGTTTCTTCGTTATTTATAGAGGCCGCATATAAGGCACGTAAACTTAATACTTCATTTAATTTTCGTACAATTTTGGCGCTATAGGTAGTAGTCCTAGTATTTTGATTATCAGTTGTCCAACCATAAAATTTATGGGTAGTATCTAATAAATTATTTTTATCGGCATCAGTTGAATTTACAGTACCTCTGTCTGGAGTTATATTGTTATTAATATAATCCATTTCTAAAGTAACAGTCGTTCTATCATCCGGTCTCCATTCAAAAGAAGGATTTATATAAACTCTATTATTGTCAACTCTTGGTTTATAGCTGTCCGCTCTTTGATATGCACCATTTAAACGGAATGCAGCAGTACCTTTTTTGTCCAAAATGGTTTGATAATCAAAAGTTGGTCGAAATAACCCCCAGCTACCGGTTTCAATAGCAACATTTCCACCGGTTAAAAATAATGGAGTCTTGGTAACTACATTTATTACACCTCCCGGACTTCCTAATCCGTTACCAATACCTTGAGTTATAGCAGCTGATCCACGTAAAACTTGGATGCTTGATACCCCTTGCATATCAGTCAAAAGAGAAGCAGAACGAAAATCGGAATCAACCTGAACTCCGTTTTTCAATACAGGAGTTCCACGATATCCCCTGATAGACATACTTTCCGAAGACCCCCCATAAGTACCGAATAAATTAACCCCAGGAACATTTCTAACCGCGTCGGTTATAGTAAGTGCGCCCTGTTCGTTAATAATTTCACTGGAAATTACGGATATATTTTGTGGTAATTCTCTGGGAGCAACCGGCAAACGAGTAATCATGTCTAAACCATGTATTTGTTTAGTTCCGTATATGGTAACATCATCAATATCTCCTTTACCGTATAATGTTATATTAATTTCTTTTACCTCATCAGGATTGATAATAAAGGATTCGTTATAATCATTGAATTTAGGAGAAGAAATGGTCAATTTATGAAATCCATCACTTAATCCCGATATTTCAAAAAAACCGGTTTGATTGTCGATCTCAGAAATTTTTTCACCGTCAATGTAGAAAGTTGCTTTTTTTATCGGTTTGTCTTCTACATCAAATAAATATCCTTTGATCCCTGACGTATATTGCGCTAATAGAAGCTGCCCTAAACATAAAAGAACAAAAGCTATGTATGTTTTTTTCATAATAATTTTTATTTTTAGGCAAATATAATTTTAATTTAGACCAATTACAAATAAAAAGGATGTTTTATATTATCTTTTTTTGTAAATAGTTAAAATATAATAAGATATGTGTTTTTTTAAGGATTTTTTAATATGAATAAAATTAGGACTAATTAGGTGATGTTTACAGGTTTAAATAGAGATCAACTCTAAAAAATATATTAACTTTGCAATCTAAATTAGAAAGTATAATAAATTAGAAAGGATGAGTTTACCTATAGATTATGTTCCGGTACTTATACAGGTTGCAGTTGCTTTGGGTTTCAGTGTGATAGCGCTGGTCGGTTCAGCAATGTTAGGTTCGAGAGTACACGGTAAAGTTAAGGATGATACCTTTGAATGCGGGATTGCTTATGAAGGTGATGCCCGTTCGCCTTTTTCAGTTAAATATTTTTTAACAGCAATATTATTTGTACTATTTGATATTGAGATTATCTTCTTTTATCCTTATGCGTTAAACATCAGAGATTTTGGAGTTGAAGGCTTTTTAGCAGTATTAACCTTTATCTCGGTTTTTCTTTTAGGATTCGTATATGTAGTTAAAAAAGGAGCGTTAGATTGGGAAAAATAGGAATAAAATATCTATTTTAAATATTTTTTAAAAAAGACATGGCAGAAAAAAAAGTTAAGATTGTTGATGCTCCTGAAGGAGTAAGTGGGCCCGGATATTTTGCCGGAAGTTTTGATAAAATTATAGGATTGGCAAGGTCATATTCTTTATGGCCATTACCGTTTGCTACCTCTTGTTGCGGAATTGAGTTTATGGCTATACAAGCTGCCAATTATGATTTATCGCGTTTTGGAGCAGAGAATATGTGTTTTTCGCCAAGACAGGCAGACCTTTTAATGGTTTGCGGAACAATATCCAAAAAATTAGCACCGGTTTTAAAACGAGTATATACTCAAATGGCAGAACCTAAATGGGTAATGGCTGTCGGAGCTTGTGCTTCCAGCGGTGGAATTTTTGATACCTATTCTGTATTGCAAGGAATAGATAAAGTCATACCTGTAGATGTATATGTACCCGGTTGTCCTCCAAGACCCGAACAAATTATAGAAGGTTTTATGCAGATACAAGAAATAGCTAGAAATGAAAGCTTACGAAGAAGAGAATCTACTGAATATAAAGAGTTGTTAAAATCCTATGAAATATCGTAATCATGGAAGGAAAAATTATAGATAATCAATTGGTATTACAACTCATATCTGATGAGTTTGGTGATGGTATTATAAGAGCATATGAGCCGGATGGTATTTTAACCATTGAAATAAAAAAAGATATTGTACTTTCCTTGCTAACATTTATTAAAAATCATGAGATAAAAATTGATTTTCTAACTGATGTGTGCGGAATACATTATCCCAATAATAAAGGATCGGAATTAGGAGTTATTTATCATTTACATAGTTTCATAAACAACTTTAGAATACGGATTAAAGCATTCTTTTCTATTGAGAATCCTGAAATTGATTCGGTTACCTCAATTTATTCTGCAGCTAACTGGCAGGAAAGAGAAACTTTTGATTTTTACGGAATAGTATTTAAAGGTCATCCTAATTTAACAAGGATTTTAAACAGGGATGATATGGACTATCATCCGCTTTTAAAACAATATACGCTGGAAGATACTACCCGTACAGATAAGAATGATGCCATGTTCGGCAGATAATTAGTAAACTAAAAAAGTTAGAATTAAAAAATGTCTAAACAAAAAAATATAAGTGATTTGGTCGATTTATCCAATTCAGTGGACAAATACATTGTGAAGGAACAAGTCGATGGAGAATTACAAAAAATAAATTTAGGACCAACACACCCATCTACTCATGGTATTTTTGAAAATAAAATATTAATGGATGGGGAAAGGATTGTTTCAGCAAAATCAACCGTTGGATATATTCACCGTGCATTTGAAAAAATCTCTGAAAGAAGAACATATTCGCAAATAACCACCTTAACCGATAGACTTAATTATTGCTCTTCTCCTATAAATAATATGGGATGGCATATGACCATGGAAAAATTTTTGGGCGTGAAAGTATCCAAAAAGATTGATTATATGCGTATCATTATTATGGAGTTGGCAAGAATTGCGGACCATTTGGTTTGCGATTCAGTAATGGGAGTTGATACAGGTGCTTTAACCGGATTTACTTATGTATTTCAGGATAGAGAAAAGATATATGACCTATATGAACAGGTTTGCGGAGCTCGAATGACTACTAATATTGGAAGAATTGGAGGGTTTGAGCGTGATTTTAGTCCAAAATTCCATCAATTAATTAAAGAATTTATTGCAGAATTTCCAAAAAGATTGGAAGAATTCGCTAAATTATTGGAAAGAAACCGAATCTTTATGGATCGTACGATCGGGGTAGGAGGTATTTCAGCTGAAAGAGCTTTGAATTATGGATTTACCGGTCCAAACTTACGTGCAGCAGGGGTAGACTATGATGTGAGAGTCATGAGCCCTTATTCTTCTTATGATGACTTTGATTTTATTATTCCTATTGGGACTTCAGGAGATGCTTACGATCGTTTCATGGTTCGTTTGCAAGAAATGAGGGAAAGTTTCAAATTGGTTAAAAATGCTTATGAAAATTTACCTGAAGGAAATTATCATGTAGAGGTTCCCGAATATTATCTACCGGATAAGCTGGATGTTTATACCAGTATGGAAGCTCTTATCTATCATTTTAAAATTATCATGGGAGAAACAGATATTCCTACCGGTGAAGTTTTTCATTCAGTTGAAGGGGGAAATGGTGAATTAGGATTTTATATGGTTAGTGACGGAGGAAGAAGTCCTTATAGATTACATTTTAGAAGACCTTGCTTTATTTACTACCAAGCCTATCCGGAATTGATCAAAGACCAAATGCTGTCTGATGCTATTATTACGTTAGGAAGTTTAAACGTGATTGCGGGTGAACTTGATGCGTAAAAGTTACTCAACACAAAATTAAATTAATATAAAACTCTCATTATCGAGAGTTTTTTCATTTTGAAATAGTTGACATTATAATTTAATGTTTTATAATTATATTCTTTATTATTGCTCTAAGATACTTTGTTAATAAAAAATAATAACATTATATATTATAATTTTTATTGAATTATGGCTTAATAGATAATAATTGTTGTTTTTTATGTGTTAATAATAATGTGGTTTACATTAATTGTATATTATAATATAAATATCATATAATTATTATATATATTTCAATATGGGACAAAATTATTTATTTTTAGTTTAAATTTAATAATTTTGCGGGGTATATAGCGTGTAAGCATATTTTATGAAATCAACCTTTCCCTACAAATTTTTTAATTGGAGTATAATAATATTATTTTTAGCAACTTTATTTCCCTTATTACTTTTAAGTTTTTATTCAGAACCCATACTTGATGATTATGTATATGCCATTAAACTTTTATCGAGATCTTTTTTAGATGTACAAGTTTATGAATATATGTATTGGGGTAGTAGGTATACAGCAACCGGAATATTAATTACTAATCCAATATATTTTGGATGGTTTGGTGGATATCACGTACTTTCATTCTTAATGATATTTTTATTTGTCTTGGGATCAAATTTTATGTTTTATCAGATTTCAGGGAATAAAAAAATGACAGTCGTTTTGATGGCTGCATTTTGCTTTACCTATTTTTTTATGTTACCGGATATAACCTCGGCTTTTTACTGGTTGGCGGGTTCAGCTACCTATAATTTAGGTAATATTCTTTCTTTATTTTTTATAGGAAGCATAATAAAGGCAAAAAAATGCGATAGTTATTTTTATAAGATCATTGCTTTTGTATTAGTATTTTTAATTATTGGATGCAATGAAATATCCATGATCTATATAGATGTTTTTATTTTCCTATTGTTCGTCTATTCATATTTTAATAATAAGAAAATAGATGTATTATATTTGTCATTGTTTATATTTGCGGGGGCATTAACATTGCTCATTTTTGCATCTCCCGGAAATCAACTTAGGTCTTCATCAACAATTGCTCATCATTTGTCTCTGTCTCAATGTATTTTAAAAACTATAAAAAAGTCTATAACGATCATAGTAAGGTATTTTATATTAGTTTTTATAATTCAACTTTTAGTATTATTTAATATAAGGGAATGGCTAAAAAAAAGAAATTTTCCATATTTAAAACATTCCATAGCATTTTTTATATTTCTTTTACTAGCTGTTTTATTTTTAGGTTCTTTTCCAAGTTTATGGTCTGTGGGTTTTTTTCCGCCTTTGCGAACGGTAAATGTGATTTTCTTCGAGATGTTAATCTTCTCCATGATTATAGCACACAAAATAGTTATAATGCCCTATTTCGATACTATTAAAATTTCACCCTATTTTTTGGTAGTAATCTTATTTGTAACTATTTTTAGTTATGTATTTGCTATTCAAGATAAGAAAAGTTATGATTTAACAAATAATCTATATCATTCTTATAAAGACATAGTAAGTGGTGATATGATAAAATATAAAAAAGAAATGGAGGAAAGGTATGAAGTTATACGCAATTCTAAAGAAGATACAATCTATGTTAAGCCTATTAAGATTAAACCAGAAACTATTTTTAGAAGTGATTTAAAGGAAATTAATGACCATTTTTATAACAAAAATATGGCAAATTTCTTTGGTAAAAGTGCAATAATACTTAGAAAATGAAAATTCTTAAAATAGTGGATAATCAAAAATGAATTTTCATGTAATTTATAAACAGCGTTCGATATAATTCATTATTTTTATCAAGAGGTACAAACTTATAAATAATCATATGCTCAGAATCTAATTTATATAAATAAAAGCTGTCTTCAATCGGGTTATATAGAGAATTTATACATTTTTTTTAAAATTTAGCTGTTTTATTTTTCGGGAAAGTTATTTCGGATGGTTCAGAGAAAGATTCATTAGTTAGAATTCCACTTTTTTATTTAAGTTAAAACATCCTGCGTAGGTACTTGTAGATGATACAGGCTTTTTTATAAATAAAAATAAATGAGTAAAATAGTTGAACTCTAATGTTTCATTTCATATTTTACCCATTCATTAAAATTTTTTCCTGAAAATCCCGAAACAGATTTTAAAGTCTAAGCTCTGTGTAAATTTTTTATTTTAAATAATATGGTAACATTTTATAATCTATTTCCATTTGGGAATTGCTATAAAAGGACCCATAAAAGAAAAATATTAAAATAAATCTAATAAATAACAGGGTTTTAAATTATAACTGCAGTGCCACAGATCGAAACCATTAACATACTGCCTTTAGCTCCTAAGGCTTCATAATCAATATGAATACCAATTACAGCGTTAGCTCCCAAAAGAATTGCTTTTTCTTCCAATTCTTTTAATGCGGTTTGTTTAGCTTCAACTAATACTTTTTCATAAGCGTTAGATCGGCCACCGAAAAAATCGGTAAGATTGGCTTTAAAATCCTTAATAAAATTAGCACCAATTATGGTTTCTCCGGTAACAATACCTTTGTACTCTTTGATTGTAAATCCTTCAATAGAGTTAGTTGTAGTTAAAATCATTGATTATTAAATTTAAAAATAAATGTAAATATATGGTTATTCTTATAATGTCAAAATATAATTGCACAGATTACCAATTTATACGTATGATGTTTAGGATAATTTTCTAGCCCAATGAGATAAGTTAATTGTTAAATTAATAACAATTACTTACAAATACAATAGATCTGTTTTAATTAAATATGTTTTTAAATAAAATGAATAATATAATTGATTTTCTATAGTATTACCCTTATTTTTGATCTTTATATAATTAAAATATCTATGAAGGCACCGGTAGCAAAAAAAATTCCTAAAAAATTAATTACTCATAACGATATTCGAATTGATAATTATTATTGGCTTAACGATAGAGAAAACCCTGAAGTAATACAATATTTGGAGGAAGAAAATGCTTATACAAAAGAGCAGATGAGGTCTACCGACTTATTGCAAAAAAAATTATTTGAGGAAATGAAGTCCAGGATAAAAGAAGATGATGAGTCCGTTCCCTATAAATTCAATCAATATTGGTATACAACCAAATACATAAAAGGAGGAGAATATCCTCTCTATATAAGAAAAAAAGACTCTTTAGAAGCCAAAGAAGAAATTATGTTTGATGTCAATGCGATGGCCAAAGGACATAAATTTTACCAAATTGGAAGTGTTAGCGTTAGTCCGGATAATACCATGGCTTGTTATTCAGTTGATACAGTGAGTCGAAGAATATATGCCATTCAAATAAAAAATTTGGTAACCGGCGAAATACTTTCCGATGAATTAAAAGATACCACAGGAAATGTAGTATGGGCTAATGATAACCGAACCATTTTTTATTCTGTACAAGATCCTAAAACTTTACGTTCATCTAAAATATATAAACATATTTTAGGAACTTCTCAAAAGGAAGACCTATTGGTCTTTGAAGAACATGACGAAACATTTAATGTCTATGTAACCAAAACTAAATCCTTAAAATATATTGTAATAGCCTCCGGAAGTACCTTAACAGATGAGTATAGATTTATTCCTGCCGATCATCCCGAAGCTGAATGGAAAATATTTCAAGAAAGGATCAGGGGATTGGAATATTCTTTTGATCATTATGAAGGATTTTTTTATATTCTTACGAACAAAGACGGGGCAACTAATTTCAAATTAATGAAGACCCCTATATCGGATACTTCAATTGAAAATTGGATTGAAGTAATACCACACAATAAGGAAATTTTATTGGAGGGTTTTGAACTATTTAAAAATTATTTAGTAACCGAAGAACGAGAAAGAGGGTTAACTCATATAAAAATTAAGAGTTGGGATAATTCAATTTATTATGAGATACCTTTCGAAGAAGAAGTTTATACAGTAGGAACTTCTGTAAACAGAGATTTCGATACAGATATTATCAGATATCGTTATACTTCAATGACCACCCCATGGAGCGATATTGATTTTAATATGCGCACCAAAGAAAAAAAGGTTTTAAAAGAGCAAGAAGTTTTGGGTAATTTTGATAAAGATAACTATGTTACTAAAAGAATTTGGGTTCAATCACGAGACGGAGAACAAATCCCTTTGTCATTAGTGATGAAGAAAGACACTCAGCCATCTAAAAATACCCCTTTGTTATTGTATGCTTATGGATCCTATGGATATTCTATGGATGCAACATTTAGCTCCATACGATTGTCCTTGTTAGATCGGGGCTTTATTTATGTAATTGCTCACGTGAGAGGAGGAGAAGATTTAGGAAGGCCTTGGTATGAAAATGGAAAAATGTTAAAAAAGAAAAATACCTTTTTCGATTTTATAGACTGTGCTGAATATTTAATCAAAAAAGAATATACATCGTCTAATCATTTATATGCCAATGGAGGTAGTGCCGGTGGATTATTAATTGGAGCGGTTATTAATTATGCCTCCAAACTATTTCATGGAGTAGTGGCAGATGTACCGTTTGTAGATGTAGTAACAACTATGTTAGATGACAGTATTCCCTTAACGACAGGAGAATACGATGAATGGGGAAATCCGAATCAACTTGAATACTATAATTATATGAAATCCTATTCACCTTATGATAATGTTGAAAATAAAGAATATCCCAATATGTTGGTAACAACCGGCTTACATGATTCTCAAGTACAATACTGGGAACCGGCCAAGTGGGTGGCTAAACTTAGGGATATGAAAACAGATTCTAACCTTTTATTACTTCAAACTAATATGGATGCTGGTCATGGAGGATCTAGCGGACGTTTTGAATCCTTAAAAGAAGTAGCCTTGGAATATGCCTTTTATTTATTTTTAGAAAATAAATTAAACTAGTAAATGACTTTAGGAAATTTGAAAAATGATTTAATTATTTTTTAAATTTCCTAATCTTATTCAAATATAATTGTATATATATTTAAATGCTAGTGAGAGGTAAAGTAAAAAATCAATAATTTTTTGGATTTTATTAGTATAAAAATAATTGCAAATTGAAGAAATAAGTCGAGGTAATTTAGTGTTTTCTTTCAATAACGTATTTAAGCATCAATTCCAATGAATCTCTATTTTCATTTTTTGGAAAATTAACTAAAATATCGAGCGCTTTTTGCTTATACTCATTCATCTTATCAATCGTATAATTAATCCCCCCGTTTTCCTTTACAAATTTGATTATTTCAGCAACTCTTTTTTTATCTTTATTGTGATTTTTAATGGAATTTATCAACCATTTTTTATTTTCTTTACTTGCGTTGTTAAGCACATAAATTAATGGAAGCGTCATTTTCCTTTCTTGAATATCAATACCTACCGGTTTCCCGATTAAATTAGTACTTGTATAATCAAACAAATCATCTTTTATTTGAAATGCAATTCCGGTATATTCTCCAAAAAGTCGAAGTTTTTCAGCATTTTCATCCGAAGCATAGGTAGAACGTGCTCCGGATTCACAACAAGCAGATATTAATACAGCTGTTTTTTGACGTATAATTTCAAAATAGACCTCTTCCGTAATATCAAGTTTTCTACTTTTTTCCAATTGCAGCAATTCTCCCTCAGACATTTCTCGTATAGTTCTGGAAATAATAGATAATAAATCAAAATCTTGATTATCAGTAGCTAATAATACACTTTTTGATAGAAGATAATCGCCCACTAAAACAGCAATTTTATTTTTCCATAAAGCGTTTATTGAAAAAAAACCTCGTCTCATGTAGCTTTCATCTACTACATCGTCATGAACAAGAGTGGCTGTATGGATAAGTTCTATCAATGAAGCCGCCCGATACGTTTTATCCGTTACAGTACCCGTAAGCTTAGCTGTTAAAAAAACAAACATGGGACGCATTTGCTTACCTTTTCTTCTAACTATAAACTGGGTGATTCTATCCAATAACGGAACTTTACTTTTCATGGATTCATAGAACCTTTTTTCGAAAAGCTTCATTTCATCTGCTATTGGAATTTTAATTTGTTCAGTAACTTTGGACATTAGGTTTCAAAAATAATCAAATTTTACATATTTTAATTTGAAATTTCCATTTTATTTTATAAAGAAGAGGTAAAAAGATAATTAAAATAAAGGTTATATACTAAAAATAAGTTAATAACAAAATAAAGAGTATAAACATAAAAAGAATTATTATCTTTGTTGCTTGAGAAGATACATAATATTGCAGAGGATAATGCAACAAAATGACTTTATTTCACGTTTAAAGCAATTATGCAATTACGTGAAATAATATTAAATTAAAATGAAAAAAGTTTTCTTACTGATTATTCTGATTTGTACTTGTTGTTTAATGCATATAAAAGCTCAACGTAATGAAGTAGGAATATCTATTGGAAGAGCCAATATAATTGGTGATATAGGTAAAACCGATTATATTGAAATATTTCCTATGGATAGGTATAGAATTCCAATTTCATTAGGAGTACTTTATAGGTATAATTTAGATAATAGACAAAGTTTACGTTTAAATTTAATTTATAACAGAGTCTATTTTGACGATGAGAAAGCAAGTGAAGATTATAGATTTAAAAGAAAAATATCAGGAAGTAATACCATTTTTGAAACCTCAGTTTTATTTGAATATTATTTCTTTGATATCAATGATATAAAATATTCTGGTTCTTCTCCATATATATTTGCCGGAGTAGGCGGATATGGGTTTTATGACAGGAAATATACAATCAATCATACGAGAGCTAAAGATTATAATGGTTCTTACAGGGATCCTTTAAATTTTCAGGATTTTGTAACAGAAGAAAATTATAAGAAATCTATGAAATTCGATTTTAATATTCCTTTTGGCGTGGGATATAAATTTAAAATTAAATACGATTGGTTATTATCTCTTGAAATAGGAGCAAGATATACATTCCAGGATAATCTTGATTATAGTTCTATAAAAAACAAAAATATAACTATAAACATAGATCCTCAATTAAACAATATAAGTACTGTAGACCCTAAGCTTAAGGATGAGATAAATAGAAGAAATGCTAAAATCATAGGAAAACATCAAACAGGTAATACATATAAAAGTAACGATTGGTATTTAATATGGGGGATAAATCTTACTTACACATTTGGAAGACCTCCATGTTATTGTTATTAAATTATAATTATTAATGTCTAAAAAAGATATATTTATAGAAGAAAATAAAATGCCTAAACACGTTGCCATTATTATGGATGGTAATGGAAGATGGGCTAAAAAAAGAGGTATGATTCGTAGTCTTGGCCATCAAAATGCTATTAAAGCAGTTCGAGAGGCGATTGAATTTTGTGATGATGCAAATATTCCCTATCTTACCTTATATGCTTTTTCAACAGAAAATTGGAATAGACCCATATTAGAAGTGAATTCTTTGATGAGTCTATTGATTAACACTATAAAAAAAGAAACAAAAAAATTAAAAGAAAAAGGTATTAGAGTTAAAGTTATCGGCAATATTGATAAATTTCCAACTAACGTCCGAGAGGAATTAATCCTGCTTACTACAGATACATGCAATAATCAAAGGGGCACATTGACATTGGCATTAAGTTATGGGGCTAAAAATGAAATTCTCGATGCTGCCAAAAAAATTGCTCTGGATTATTCAAATAACGAAATATCTTTGGAACAATTAAATGAAGATACCTTTAATCAATATTTATATACAAACGATCTACCGGATGTAGATCTTCTCATTAGAACGAGTGGAGAGCAAAGAATAAGTAATTTTTTACTTTGGCAAATAGCATATGCAGAATTATATTTTACAGATACATTATGGCCTGATTTTAATAAAGAAGAATTTTTAAAAGCAATAGATTTTTATCAGAGCAGAGAAAGAAGATTCGGGAAAATAAGTGAACAATTAAAAGTAAAGTAAAAGAAGTAAAAAGTGTACATGAAGAAATTATTAGCGGCCGTTTTATTCTCAGTAAACATATTTATATTTGGTCAGGTTGCAGACAGTGTTCAGATATCACCACAAGAACCAAAGGCTGATGTTCAAAAAGATATAGACCCTATTAAAAAAGACGATTCTGCTTTACGTATTAAAGAAATCAAAATTACCGGAACCGATAAATATTCTAAGAATCAAATCATGAGATACACGGGGTTGTATGAAGGAGATTTTGTAGAAATACCGGGAATGCAAATTAATACAGCTGTAAAAAAACTTTGGGATTCTAAGCTTTTCGCAAACGTAGAAATTTTTTTAACTAAAGTAATCAACAAAGAGGTGTACCTTCGTATAAATTTGGTAGCACTTCCGGATTTAGGTACTGTAAAATTTCATGGAATCAGTAAATCTAAAGGCGAAAAATTAATAAAAGACAATGGTCTTAAAACAAAGGCTAAAATTACCGATGATCTGCGTTCTAAACTTCAAAACTCCATAAGAAATGAATATACAGACAAAGGATTTCCGGATGCCAAAGCAATTATAAAAGAATCGACCAATCCAACAGATCCTAACTTAGTCAATTGGAATGTAACCATAGATAAAGGTCCTAGAGTTAAAGTTAAAACAATTAAAATAGAAGGTACTAAAGTATTAAAAGCTTCAACCGTCAGATCACGAGCTTTCAAAAATACTAAACAAAAAAGATTTTATCGCTTTTGGAAGAAGTCAAAATATGTCCCTGAAAAATACCTGGAAGATTTAAATAGAGTTGTTGAAACTTTTCAATCCTATGGATTTAGAGACGCAAAAATAACTTCAGATACTGTACTCAGAGCCAATAAAAAGAATTTTGATATAGATGTTCATGTTTCAGAAGGAAAAAGATATTATCTGGGAAATGTAACTTTCTCAGGAAATTCTGCATATTCTAGTGAGACACTTTCAAAAGTTATCGGATATAAAAAAGGAGAACCTTATGATGCGGTAGGTTTCAATAAAAAAGTATCAGGATCAGAAAAAAACGATGATATTTCAACACTATATTATAATAACGGGTATGTTTTTGCCAATGTAGTTCCTATTGAAAAAGCAGTTAGAAATGATACGATAGATATAGAAATAAAAATAAGAGAAGGAGAACAGGCTTATTGGGACAAAGTTACTTTCTCAGGAAATACCAAAACCCACGATCACGTGATCCAACGATCATTGAGCACAAGACCCGGAGATCTTTTCTCAAAAGAAGATATACAAAGAACCATTATGGAATTAGCCCAAATGGGATACTTTGAAGCACAGACTTTGCGCCCTGATATTACACCGAATGTTGAAACTCGTACGGTAGACGTTAATTATAAATTAGAAGAAAAAGGAACAAACAGTCAAATAGAATTACAAGGAGGTTATGGTGGAAATCGTTTTATTGGAACATTAGGCTTAACTTTTGGTAATTTCTCATTTAATGATTTTTTCAAGAAAAAAGCTTGGAAACCTATTCCTTCCGGCGATGGACAAAGTATATCTTTAAGAGCTCAAGCAGGAAGTAATTATCAGAATTACAGCATTTCATTCACAGAGCCATGGATTACAGGTAAAAGGCCTACTTCCATGACTGTTTCTCTTTACAGCACGATATTGAATTACAATAACTATTATGCAGAAGGAAGAAACAAACTAAATATATATGGAGGTCAAGTGGGATTAACCACTCGTTTAAATTGGCCGGATAATTATTTCAGACTATCCTATGGTATCAATTATCAATTATACTCTTTTAGAAATTATCCGTTTAATATAGCAGATGAAAATGCCTTAGGATATACAACATGGGATAATGGAGAAAGTAACAATTTCAGTTTTTATGCAAGTTTAGGTAGATATTCAGCAGGATTTGATCCTATATTCCCTACAATGGGTTCTGAATTTGAGCTTTCAGTAAAATTTACTCCCCCATATTCCGCATTTAACAATGAAGATTACAGCAAAAAAACCGATAAGGAAAAATACAAATGGCTGGAATATTATAAAATAAAGATGAAAGCCTATTGGTATCAGGAATTAGTAGGTAAATTTGTTTTAAAAGCAGGAGGAGAATTCGGATTTTTAAGTAATTATAATTCCAAAGTAGGAATTCCTCCTTTTGAAAGATTCTATTTAGGAGGAACCGGACTATACGGAAATAGATTTGATGGTAGAGAAATTATCCCTTTACGTGGATATAGAGATGCTACATCCTTCGGAGGAGTTTCCGGTGAAGACATTACCCCATTAGGAGGGGGTACCTCATATTCAAGGTTTATGTTGGAATTGCGTTATCCGGTATTATTAGGAGGAGCTACGAAAATTTATGCATTAACATTTGCGGAAGGAGGAAATACTTGGAGCAATAATAAATCATTTAATCCGTTTGAGCTAAAAAGATCTGCCGGTTTTGGTATTAGAATTTTTATGCCACAATTCGGAATGTTAGGTTTTGATTTTGCTAAAGGATTTGATTCAACCATTAATTCAAACAGTGCCAATGGATGGGAAACCCATTTCATATTTGGTCAACAATTTTAGATGATTTTTGCTTATATTGAATTATAATAATATATTTATAGCAAAATAAAGTTTATAAAAACTTGGTATGATTTTAGAAAAGCCTTATATATAGTTACCATGAAGAAAACATTGACATATGCTCTGCTCTTGCTTTTTAGTTTTGGCATTGCTCAAAAAATGGCTTACGTAGATACGCAGTATATTTTAAAACAATTGCCGCAATATCAACAATCAGAACAAAGACTTGACCATGAAGTTAAAAAATGGCAGGAAGAGATTGTTAACAGACAATCCATGTTAGAAAAACTTCGTATTGAGTATGAGAACGAAAAAGTTTTATTAACAGAGGATCAGCAAAAGTCAAGGTTGATGTCAATTGATAGTACAGATAAGGCGCTCCATGAATTTATTGAAAAAAAATTCGGATCAAAAGGAGAATCAGTCAATCTAAGAATTAATTTGGTTAAACCTATACAAGATCAAATTTGGAACGCAATAAATGCCATAGCCATAAAAGATAAATATAATTTAATCTTAGACAAATCGTCAGATTTAATTATGGTTTATACAGATTCCAAATATGACATCACAGATAAAGTGTTGAAACAATTAGGAATTGCAACCAAAAAGAAAGAGGATAAAAATGGTAAATCATCTTCTATGATATCCAATTCAGATGAAGTTGATGATAAAGAAGCTAAAATTAAAAATGCTAAGAATTCTGATGAAAATGCAATAGATAAAAAAGATAAAGAATCTACTAAAAAGCAACAAAAATCAGGATGGGGAAGAAAGTATGTTCCTAAAAACAAACAAACTAAAAAGGAACATGTTCAAAAAGAGGAAGTAAATGAAGTTTCAGAGGAAAAAAATATAAATAATGTAAAAAGTAAAGATTATCCTAAGGAGGAAGATGTACATGAAATAACTGCACCGGCTCCTAAGAATAAAGAAAGTAAAACAGTAAATAATAAAGAATCTAAAACTACCATTAAATCGCAACCAAAATCAGGATATGGTAGTAAATATATACCTAAGAAAAAAACTCAAAATAATAATCAAACTAATGATAAAACAAGTAAATAATAAAATTAGAATAAAAATGAAGAAAATCACATTAGTATTCCTCTTAACTGCATTTGTTGGAGCTTTTCAATTAGTTAAAGCTCAAAATATAGCTCATGTTAATTCAATGGAATTATTAAGCCTGATGCCGGAAAAAAAAGCAGCTGATGATCAATTAAAAACATTAGCAGACCAAAAAAAGGCAGAAATTAAAAAACAAGAAGACAGTTTTTCTGCTAAGTATGAAAAAATTCAAAAAGATTTGCAAGGAAAATCACAAGCTGATCTTGAAAAGATGAAAGATCAACTTCAAAAATACGAAGAAGATTTCCAAAAAGATCAACAAAGTCTAGTAGCTTTAAGAGAAGAAGCAGCAAAAGCTTTAGATAAAAAACAAGCAGATTTATATGAGCCTATCATGAAAAAAGCACAAGATGCGATTGATAGTGTTGCTAAAGCTAAAGGTTACCTTTATGTTTTTGATACTTCTCAACCATCTCTTTTATATGCTGAAGGACCAAATATTCTAAATGATGTTAAAGCTAAATTAGGAATAAAATAAGAATTAAGATAGAACAAGATAAAAGAGGCTTATTAGCCTCTTTTTTTATGTATAAAAACAAAAAAATTGATTAAAACTTTAAATAAATGGTAAAAAATTTATGATGTAATAAACACTTTATATGATAATAATTTACCCTAGAAATTACACCTAAAAAATTTTAAGGTAAAAAATCGATGAGCCTTTCTAAAGCCATGGCGCGAGAACCTTTCAATAAAATATTTTGCGTTGGTAGGGTATGGCTTTTAAGATATTCTTTCATATCATTAGTCGTATGAAATTTTTGAACTCTGGTAGTCGTCGTGTTGGTTGAATAAAAATTTTCACCAACTAAATAAATAAAATCAAAATTTAACTTTTCTGCAAGATTTACAATCTTTTGATGTTCTAAAACCGATTCGCTGCCCAATTCATACATATCTCCAATAATTATAGATTTAGTTCCTTTAAAATGAGAAAAATTTTCTAAGGATACTTCCATACTGCTCGGATTAGCATTATAGGTGTCTACTACTAAAACTACGTTTTCCTTTTCCACAACTTGTGAACGTTGATTTTGAGGGGTATAATTTTCAATCCCTTTTTTAATCGTATTCGTATCTATGCCAAAATAAAGCCCTAAGGAAAAAGCAACGCAAATATTTGTAAAATTGTATTGACCGGTAAGTTGAGAATTAATTACAAGGTCTTTATATTGAATACTAACCCGATGGTTATTTTCTAATAAAGAGAAAGTATATGAGCCATGAGAACCGAAAGTTATTTTTTCTATTCCTTGACTCAAGGAAACTTGTAAAGGATCATCGGTATTTATCAGAGCTGTTTTCTTATATTCTCTCAAGAAAGCATAAAGTTCTGATTTTCCTTTAATTACTCCTTCTTTTCCTCCAAAGCCTTCTAAATGAGCTTTACCAAAATTTGTTATATAGCCAATAGTTGGTTGTGAAATACCGCTTAATAATTCAATTTCTTTAAGATGATTGGCCCCCATTTCAATGATAGCAATTTCATGCTCGGGATTTATAGATAAGATGGTAAGCGGCACTCCAATATGGTTATTTAGATTGCCCTGTGTGTATAAAACATTAAATTTTTCACTTAAAACGGAAGCTATTAGTTCTTTAGAAGTAGTTTTACCATTACTTCCGGTTAAACCAATAACAGGAATGTTTATTTGATTTCTGTGATATCTTGCTAAATTTTGTAAAGCAACTAAAGAATTTTCAAAATAGAAAATGCCTTTTTCAGGATTTGATACATCAATATCATCTACAACGGCAGCTAAAGCGCCATTTTTTATTGCTTGTTCAGCAAATCTATTTCCATCAAAATTATTTCCTTTTAAAGCAAAAAATAAATTGCCTTTTTCAATTTTTCTGGTGTCCGTTGCAATTCCTGAAGATTGCAAAAAAATGGAATATAATTCAATAATTGTCATATATAATCTTCCTGGTTTACTTTGAAATTTACTATACAAAAATAAATAATTGTTAGCTACATAGATCAATAATCAATCTTTAATAATTCAATTATATAAATATAGTCAGAACAAACAAAAGTCGTTTTTGATATATGTTTTATTTAAAAAAAATCAAAAATTTCAAATAAATAGGTTTATGAAGTTAAAGAACGGTTAATTAAATTGAAGTTAAATTTTCTAATTTGTAATGTAGGGATTAATTTTAAAATTAATGTGAAAGGAGATATAATAAAAAAACAGCTTACTAATAATAAGCTGTTTTAAACATATTTAGTTTTTACAACTTTATAGAACCTTCATTTCGTATAAAACATTATTCATATTCCTTACCGCATCAGCTGAAGCTTTAAATTTAGCTTTTTCAGTGTCATTGAGTTCTAGTTCAACAATTTTTTCAATACCGTTTTTACCTAAAACTACAGGTACTCCAATACAAATATCGGTTTCACCATATTCACCGTCTAGGTAAACGGAACAAGGAATTACTTTTTTCTCGTCTCTAATAATGGATTCAACCACTGCAGCTCCGGCAGCTCCGGGAGCATACCATGCTGAAGTTCCTAATAGTTTAGTTAATGTAGCACCACCAACCATTGTATCAGAAGCAACTTTTTCTAATTTATCTGCAGATAATATTTTTGAAAAAGGTACCCCTTGGCAAGAAGCAAAACGAGTTAAAGGAATCATCGTTGTATCCCCGTGTCCCCCTATAACCGTAGCTTGAATATCGTTTTGAGAAGCTCCACTAGCTAAAGATAAGTAGGTTTTGAAACGAGATGAATCCAATGCTCCTCCCATACCAATAACTCTAGATTTAGGTAATCCTAAAGATTTAAGAGCTAAATAGGTCATGGTATCCATAGGATTCGAAATAATTACCAATATAGCTTCCGGAGAATATTTTAATATATTAGTTGCAACGTCTTTAACGATTCCTGCATTAGTACCAATAAGATCTTCACGACTCATTCCCGGTTTTCTGGGAATACCTGAAGTAATCACGGCAACATGAGATCCGGCAGTTTTAGAATAATCGTTAGTACTTCCCGTAATAGTAGTGTCAAATCCTAAAAGTGATGTGGTTTGTGTTAAATCTAAAGCTTTACCTTCAGCAAAACCTTCTTTTATATCAACGATTACTAGTTCGTCAACTATTTCTTTCCTTGCAATGTTATCAGCACAAGTAGCCCCTACGGCTCCGGCGCCTACTACAGTTACTTTCATATTTTTATACTTAATTTATTGTTAATAATCTTCTCAAAGGTATAATAAGTTTAATTATAATAAAATGTCGTTTATCATCTTTTAAAACATAACTCTCCAATTTTAAATTCACTATTTTTTTTAATAAATTTGATAATTATTTTACATCCCACATACATGGAATATGAATTAACGGTAATAATACCGGTTTTTAATGAAGAAGATAATCTTGAACGAGTTAAAGAAGAAATGTTGGCATTTCTACATGCTGCTAAGAAAAAGTCAAAAGTACTTTTTGTTAACGATGGTTCTAAAGATTCAAGTCTTTCGGTAATTCAAAAAATTTGCAACGAGAATCAAGAATTCTTTTATATATCATTCGATAAAAATTATGGATTAAGTGCCGCAATAAAGGCCGGATTTGATTATGCCGATACTCATTGGGTCGGATATATTGATGCAGATCTTCAAACATCTCCCATGGATTTCAACATTCTTTTAGATTATGCAGATCAATACCAATTAGTTACAGGAGTTCGGTCCAACAGGAAAGACAGTAAAGTTAAGAATCTTTCATCGAAAATTGCGAATGGAATCCGACGTGCTTTTACTCATGACGGGATGGATGATACGGGGTGTCCTTTAAAAATTATTCAAACTGAATATGCGAAAAAAATTCCGATGTTTAAAGGATTGCATCGTTTTCTTCCGGCAATGATATTACTTCAAAACGGTAAAATTAAACAACTTCCGGTACAGCATTTCGAAAGAATTGCCGGTAAATCCAAATTTCATTTATGGAATCGTCTGATTGGGCCTCTAAGTGATTGCTTTGCTTACATTTGGATGAAAAATAAATATATCAATTATAAAGTAGCTGAGAAAAAAATATGAAAAATATCTTAGCTGAGAATCTTTTTTTTAATGATCTATTTGCAAAGTATTTTACCTTAAGTTTAGGTTTTCTTGCACAAATACTTTTTTCAAGTAGAATGATAATTCAATGGATTTCAGCAGAAAAAAATAAAAAGGTTACTTCTGATCTCATCTTTTGGCAGGTAAGTCTTGTTGCTTCCTTCTTTTTATTCGTTTACGGATATTTAAGACATGATTTTTCAATTATGTTAGGGCAGTTGATAACTTATTACATTTACATTAGGAATATTCAGCTTCATGATGCCTGGATGAAATATCATGTAGTTTTTAGATATATTTTATATTTATTTCCTGTAGTGGCAATTATATTTAGCCTTTGGAACAGTGCTTTTGATTTACATAAACTTTTTAGCAGGGAAAATATACCCTTATGGTTACTTATATGGGGAAGCCTCGGACAAGTTTTGTTTACTATGCGATTTATCTATCAATGGATTTATTCGGAAAAAATTAAGAAATCGGAATTACCTATGGGCTTTTGGATTTTAAGCCTTACCGGATCATTGATGATCTTTATTTATTCAATTATCAGAAAAGACCCTGTTTTATTTGCCGGGCATATCATAGGAATTATTGTTTATACAAGAAACATAATTATTTTGAAGAAAAGTGATAGTTAAATAAAATAGTTAATAAAATATATTTGACTATTTTTCGATTATATAGTAATGAAAATTTTTTATTTAAAAATATCATTTTAAATAAAATAAAATATGCATGAAAAATAATAACACTAAGCATATAACAATATTGTTTTGCACTTCTCTGATTATATTAGGGATAAACTTAGGAGTCATGCCGGTTAATATAATGGAGGCACGAAACTTTATCACTGCAAGAGAAATGGTGCAAGACGGACATTGGTTTTTGACTACATTAAACGGAGAACCAAGGTATGAAAAACCACCTCTTCCAACTTGGATGACTGCTTTTTTTGGGTATTTATTCGGATTTCATTCGGTGGCAATTTTACGTATATCCGTAGTTCTTGTGACCATGCTCCTCGTATTTTATATCTATAAATTTTCACTGAAATTAGGGCTTACGGGACAAACCGGTTTTCAAAACGGATTAATTTTATTAACTTCTTTTTACGTTTATTTTGCAGGTAGAGATAACCAATGGGATATTTATTGTCACAGCTTTATGATTGTTTCCATATTTTATCTATGGAATCTGTTACGTTTGAAAAACGGTGCAATAAAAAATTCAATACCGGGAGGAATTTTTCTTGCCTTTTCCATGCTTAGTAAAGGTCCAGTTTCATTATATGCATTGCTTCTTCCGTTTTTAATTTCTTATGGGTTTATTTACAAATTTAATTTTAAAAATAAAAAGATTTTAAAACCACTATGTATATATATGCTTATTGGTCTTATAGGAGGCCTTTCCTGGTCGGCTTATGTACATTGGATGGATCCGGAACATTTGAATTCAATGGCAAAAAAAGAAACGGCCCGATGGATTAATGATTATAACTCCAAATCCTTTTTTTATTATTGGAGCTTTTTTACTCAATCCGGAGTATGGACTATATCTTCCTTAGTAGCTCTCTTTTATCCTTATATGAAAAATAAGGTTTCCAACCTTAAAGCCTATCAATTTACCTTACTGTGGACACTATTTTCCTTGCTTTTACTCAGTTTTATTCCGGAAAAAAAAGTACGGTATATTTTGCCCACCTTAATTCCCCTTGCTTTGAATACAGGATTCTATATAGAATTCATTCTTAAGGGAATTAAAAATAAAAAAGATTCTGTGTTGATTAAGATAAACTTTGGGTTATTAGGTTTAGTAGGAGTTGTTTATCCTTTGGTAATATATTTATTTTTTAAAGAAAAAATTACGCGACAATCCGATTGGGCATTATACTCATCCCTGGTTTTATTTATAGTAGGAATAAGTATTATGTATTTCCTTATTAAAAAATCTTGGTATCGTGTATTTAATTCAATTATACTATTACAATGTGTGGTTATAATTTTTGTTTTCCCTCTAGCCAAGAGTTTTTTGTATAATCCCAATTATAAGTCTGTAAAAGATTTGCATAGATTTACTGCAAATAAAATGACCTTGTATGATTATAAATACATGTCACCCGAAATTGTTTGGGATTACGATGATAAGATTCCATCTATTGACAAGGCAGGAATTAGAGATCAATTGGTATTAAAAAATAAAAATTATGTCGGAGTCCTTTGCTTTCAAAAAGATACGGAAAATTTAATTAAAGAATTAAGCTCAATTTATAACGTTAAAAAAGTTTCGTATGTTGATTTAAATACTGTGGCTCCTTCCGGCAAATCATACAAAGAGAGATTAGCTCGTGACTTCCTTGTTATTTATAAAAAATCAAATCCTAATCAAGAATAAATAATAACTATTTAAATATTTTTTTTAAAAAACGTTTAAATTTTGCTTTGGATTCAATTTTACGATTAAATTCTTTCTGATAATGAGCAATTTTAGATTTTACTTCATGTAAAGGATATCCGGAAACTTTAGAATATTCTTCAATTAATAAGTCTAAATAGGGTTGCTCCTTAATATTATTTGATAAACTTTTCATCTTAATATCAAAAGATAACTCTTCATGAAATTCCATTCTGTTTAAATCTACCAAATACATTTCGTAATCATTATTTTTACGGATAATAAGAGTATTTCCGGGTGTATTATCTTTAATATAAACCCCTTTAGTATGAACATAGTAGGAAAACCGAGCAAAGGCTTTCACACATTCAAAACCATCCGGTTGATCGTATAATTCTCGCAAGGTAAAATCATAGGAAACGTATTTTGATATGTAATAACTGGAAGTTATACCCATGATATCAAAATTTTCAATATAAGCCAGAGGTTCCGGGTTTAATATATTTAATTCCAGAAGTTTTGTTCCGTGTTCAAAAGATCTTCTAGCTTTAGATTTTCTAAAATATCTATATACAAATTTATTTATTAAGTGAGGTTTTTTAAAACTTTTAATTGTAATATAATCTCCCTTAAAAGGAACTTTTTTTATAACATTTCTTTCCGGGTTTCCAAGAATTTCATCATAACTATTAAAATTATTGATAATGTTTAATAATTCATCTTTGCTTTCCTGATTTTTTTCGTTTAGAATGTATTTGCGCATTTAATATAAAAATTATAATTGTTTTTAATAACAAATTTAGCTTATATTTAAGGTTTTATAAGATAAGAGATAATAAGTGAAATAGTAGGCATTTAAAAACAACAAATTTAATAAATTTTCGTTTTTTTATTAGCTTTGTCAATTATAAGAAATAAATGAAGAAAATTATATATTCAATTCTGATTTTAAGCCTTTTGGGAGGCTGCTCAACCAAAAAAAACGGGATAACTCATCGTACATATCATCGGATTACTACTTGGAACAATACTTTATTCAACGGCCAAGAAGCATTAAATGAAGAATTGAAATCAAGAAACTCAAGATACAGGGATAATTTTTCTGCCATTTTACCGGTAGAACCGGGTAATCCTTTTGTGGAGGAAAAAGAAAATTCTTTTGATAATTTCTTAGCAAGTTCAGATAATAACACTGCAAATCTATCAGGAGAACTAAAAGATAATTTAAAAAATTTAGATGCCCAAGGAGCCATAAATTCCTTATCTGACGCTTTTGGGAAGATGTTAGGTGCAGGTAATGATTCGAAAGCGCAAGGTTATGACAAAGCTATAGAAAAAGGAAAGAAAGCCGTTGAAAAACACTCAATGCTTATAAAAGGAAAAGAATATAATTCCATGATGAGTGAGGCTTACCTTTTGTTAGCAAGAGCTTATTATTATAAAAGAGATCCGTTTGAATCTCTTAACTATTTGAATTATATGAATTCAACCTTAGTAAAAAATACTAAAAAAGCTCAAGTTGAAGGTTATATGGCCTTAGCACAAGCACAATCAGGAAATTCTTTTCAAGCGAATGAAATTTATGAAAAACTCATCAATCAAAAATTAAAAAAAAGAGATGCAAAATTTATCTCTAAAATATATTCTCAATTTTTAATTGATGAAAAAAGATATTCAGAAGCTGTAAAAGCTTTAGATGTTGCAAAAAAATATAATAAATGCAATACAAACCAAGCCCGTTTTAGTTTTATTCAAGGTCAATTGTCAGAAAAATTGAACGAAAAGGATTTGGCAAGAAACTATTATAATTTAGCTTTTAAGAAAAAATCTACTCCTGAATTGGAGATCAAATCACAAATAGCTTTATCTAGATTGTATAAAAAAGAGGATAGCTTAGCCTATACGAATAGAATTAAATTTTTAAAAGGATTAACCAAAAAAGGATTATACCAATCCAGAAAAAATGAAATTTACTATGCAATGGGGCTAACTTCCTTAAAAGAAGAAAGAAATAAAGATGCGATGAACTATTTTTTTGCATCTTTAAAAGAGGAAGAGAGTGATCCTCAAATACGAGCATTAGTTTATCAAGAAATAGGAGATAATTATTTTTCAAAACCTGACTATGTCTATGCAAGTGCCTATTATGACAGCGCAATTTCAAGATTTGTTGATCCGGCAATGAAAAGAAAATTAACAGCTAAAAATAAAGTTTTAGAAGAAGTAACCAAAAAATTTTACTTAGTAAAAAAGAATGATAGTATTATAATGGTTGCTAAAATGTTACCCGAGCAAAGAAATAATTATTATCAAAAATATATAAATCAACTAAAAGAAAAAGAAGAAAAAGAAAGATTACAACAAGAAAAGAATCAAAGAAGAGAAAATAATACCGAGTTTGCTACCGAATCGTTTGAAAATACAACATCTGCATTTACGATGATTACACCCAATACCAAAGGAAAATGGTATTTTTATAATAATAACCTGAAGCAAGTAGGTCAAACAGAATTTAGAAAACAATGGGGGGATAGAATGTTGGAGGATAACTGGCGAATAAGCAATAAGATTTCAAATTTAGATGATGTTAAAACGCAATTATCGGGTCAGTCGGATTCTAAGAATCCTAGACGATTTGAAGTTGAATATTATACAGAAAATTTACCTAAAAGTCAATCAGAAATAGATGTTTTAAAAAATCAGAGAGATTCTGTGGAATTATCTTTAGGAATTTTATATTACGATCAGTTACATGATGTAAAATCAGCTACCTTTACTTTAGAACATTTATTATCAACTCAACCTTACAATGAGGAAATAAAAGTTTTGGCAATGTATAACTTGTATCGATTTAATCAAGGAGAAAATCAAGTGTTAGCAAAAAAATACTCAGATATAATAACTGCCCAATATCCTGATACTAAATATGCTTACGCTATTTTGCATCCTCAAGTTAATGAGTTAAAAACTAATTCTTCAGATGCAATCTTGTTTTATGAAAATGCCTATCAAAAATACAAAAACGGTAACTATTCAGAAGTAAAAGACATGGCAAGTCAGGCACTTTCCAAATATCCCAAAGATGAGATAATAGCTAAATTTGCCTTACTTTCCGCTTTTTGTGATGCAAAATTAGGAAATAAAGAAGAGTTTGAACAATCGTTAGAACATATTGCTGTCTTATATAAAGATAAAGAAGAGGGAAAGAAAGCTGCAGATTTATTAAAATTCTTTAAAGATAAAAAAAAGGAAAGCAACAAAAAATCTGTAATAACCAATGATCCTGAGATCAAAGCTAATTTCCCGGTATTAGAAACAAACTCAATGAATTTGCCTACATTAGAAAATTGGCAAAACAATGATGTGGATATCGATAGTAAAGATTAAATGGGTTCGCTTAACTTAGTAAGTATAATTTTTAAAAAGTTGAATTTAGCTAACTAAATGCTATCTACCGGATAATATGATTTAAATCATATAGTTATTTATAATCATTCTAAATAAAAAACATACCTTTGAATTGATAAATGAAAAATTTACTTTATATAAATAAAGTAAAGGAGTAATTTTCACTGTGTGTTCTCACAAAATTGGTTTTATTTTATTTAGTTTATAAAGCAAAATTTTTGGTTACAAAAATTTTGCTTTTTATTTTACTAGGGATACTATAAGAATTGATTTATTCTTTGGTTATTTTTAAGTTTAATTCCTCTAATTGTTGCTCATGAATATAGGAAGGAGCATCTATCATAACATCTCTTCCCGAATTATTTTTTGGAAAAGCAATATAATCACGAATTACTTCTTGTCCCCCTAAAATAGCTACAAAACGATCAAAGCCAAAAGCTATACCGCCATGAGGAGGAGCACCAAATTTAAAAGCATTCATTAAAAAGCCAAATTGAGCTTCGGCTTCTTCTTGAGAAAATCCTAATAAAGAAAGCATCTTTCCTTGTAATTCTTTATTATAGATACGAACAGAACCTCCTCCAATTTCATTACCGTTTAAAACGAGGTCATAAGCATTGGCTCTAACTTCTCCGGGGTGGGTATCCAAAAGAGGAATATCTTCAGGTTTTGGAGAGGTAAACGGATGATGCATGGCAACATACCTGTTTTCTTCCTCATCCCATTCAAGTAATGGAAAATCGACAACCCATAAAGGAGCATAAACTTCAGGATTTCGTAAGCCTAAACGTTCAGCTAATTCCATACGTAATGCACTTAATTGAGGGCGCACTTTATGAGTTGGCCCCGATAAAATTAAGATCAAATCACCGGGTTGAGAATTTGCTTTTTGTATGATTGCTTTTAGTTTTTCTTCAGAATAAAACTTATCTACAGAAGATTTAATACTTCCGTCTTCATTGTAACGTATATAAACCAATCCCGATGCACCTATTTGAGGTCTTTTTACCCAATCGGTCAATTCATCAAGCTGTTTTCTAGTATAAACAGCACATTTTTCAACGTTAATACCAACCACTAATTCTGCTTCATCAAATACTTTAAAACCGCTGTTCTGTAATTCTTCATTGAATTCAATAAATTCCATTCCGAATCGAATGTCCGGCTTATCATTACCGTATTTCCTCATTGCTTCCGCATAAGTCATTCGAGGGAAGTTGTCAAAAGAAAGATTTTTCAGCTCTTTTAAAAGATGTTTGGTTAGACCTTCAAATGTTCTGAGAATATCTTCTTGTTCAACAAAAGACATTTCGCAATCAATTTGAGTGAATTCGGGTTGGCGGTCTGCACGTAAATCTTCATCACGAAAACACTTAACTAATTGAAAATATTTATCTAAGCCCCCAACCATAAGTAATTGTTTAAAAGTTTGAGGCGATTGAGGTAAGGCATAAAATTGTCCGGGATTCATACGAGACGGAACCACGAAGTCTCGTGCTCCTTCAGGTGTAGACTTTATTAAGACTGGGGTCTCCACTTCAATAAAACCTTCTTGAGATAAATAATTTCTTACCAGTTGAGCAACCTTACTTCTGAAAATTAATTTTTCTTTAACCGGATTACGTCTTATATCCAAATATCTGTATTTCATACGTAATTCTTCGCCTCCATCTGTTTCATCTTCAATTGTAAATGGAGGAACCAACGATGGATTAAGTATGAATAATTCTTCAACTAAAATTTCAATAGCACCTGTAGGTAAATTAGGATTTTTGCTGGATCTTTCAATTACTGTTCCTGAGACTTTAATAACAAATTCACGACCTAATTTTTTTGCTTTATCAATTAGATCCTTATCGGTTCGTTGTTCATCAAAAACAAGTTGAGTGATTCCATATCGGTCGCGTAAATCTATCCAGGTAAGGAATCCTTTATCACGAATAGTTTGGATCCATCCGGCAAGAATTACTTTTTGTCCTATATTTGATTCATTAAGTTCTCCGCAGGTGTTGGTTCTATACATGTTGACAATTTTTATACAAAAATAATTATAATCTGTTGAATAGGAATTAGAAATTTTACGTTAATGTAAAATTTAAAAGGTACTAGATTTTATCAAGAATTATTTTTTGATTCAGTAGTCTTTTCAATTATTTACTAGGAGAAATATTTAGTTTAGATTTAACCTATAGAAAATAAATAGAATAATTATTCATAATTATTTGACTCGTCAGCATTAAAATCCTTTTGTATTATTTTATCTTATAGATAAAAAAGTATCTAAAAAGTTTAAAAGACTATAGAAATAGTTATAAGTAAAATTTCACGAATTGAAATTGTTTTGAGATCGTAGAGTTAAATCAAATTAATTGAAATTTTTTGAAAAAGTTTTAAAGCCATTTTTTTTTCTTTAACCAATAATAAATAATCAGGGTAATAATAAACATAATCAATAATATGATCGGATACCCCAATTTAAATTCCAGTTCAGGCATATAATGAAAATTCATCCCGTAAATACCCGCAATAAATGTCAAGGGCATAAAGAATATTGAGAAAATAGTAAGAGTTTTCATTATCTCATTGCTCTTTTGAGAAGATAGAGAAATATATAAATTGAGTAAATTATTAAGGTCGTCTATGACTTGCTCGTAAAGAGTTGTTAACTTTAAATATAAATCTTTAGCATCTTGATGGGCAGCCTTTTCTTGCTTAGAGGGTTTAATAGAATTAATCACCTCATCCGAAAGAATTAAAAGTTTAGTACAAAGATTGGTTTTTCTTTTTAAAGAATAAATGCTTTGTAAAACTTTAGAAGAGGGATCTTTTAAAAAAAGTTTATTTTCATAAGATTCCAATCGATTAATAATTTGTAATATGGAATCATTATAAGTTTGTAATACGCTTTTTAAAATCTTTATAATTACCATATTTGTTGAGAAAGTCTGTCCCATACTTTGACATTTGTTGGCAATATCATCGATAAAGGGCATTTCAATACGGTGTATAGTAATGAGTAAAGAATCATTAAAAAAAACGGCAATTTTGTTGGAAAGACTTTCAATATTGGTGTCTTTTTTATCGCCTTTATGTACTACTCTTAATATTAGGAAATTAATGCCATTTTCAGTTTCAAATTTTGGTAAATGATTAGGTTCTAAACTATCTGCTAGATTATAGAAATTAAGATTGCATTTTTCCGCAATTTTTTGCATTTCTTCTTTCGTAGGATTGAGTAGGTCTATCCATTCATAATTGGACTGATTGATTATTTTTACTGCCATTAAATACCTTTTTTGTAAAAGTACTACTTTTAGAAATAAGAATATTCAAAAAATAAATTAAATCATTGCAATTTTAAAAGAATTTTATAAAATAAATTACTGAATAGATAAAACTAAAATACATTATTTACATTTATCTTAATTTTTGGTAATTTGAAAAAACAGATTTATATGGAATTTATTACGTATTTGTGGCCAATAGATTTGTTTTAATAAATCAAATCTCTAGTAAACCATTTGCGTAGCAAATCGTATATTAAATAATTTCCAACTCATATTTTTGTGCATGCCTAAGGAAAGCTTCTTCAGATCTTGCAGAAAAATAAATATCCTCGATTCTTATATTCTCTTTATTGTAAACATACCAAAGTAAACAATCCGGTTTCCAATAAATTTGTAAACCGTTATACCTTACCACATCTTCCCATTCCGTATGGATGAAAATTTCAAAATCTTCTTCTGAAATGTTGGTAATTCCTAAATATTCATAACCACCTTGAGCGCATTGATAATACAACATGACTTTTAAAAATTCAATCAGCGGAATTTGTTCCTCATACCATTCATTTTCATTTAACAGTTGATATACTTTTGGATTAGTATTTTCCGCATCAATTTCAAATCCCCAATAGCATATATTTTGATTTTCTTCTAAAAAAACTATTTTATTATCATCTCTTTGAAGTTGCGTGGGTAAAGCAAAACGATTGAATGATTCCATCAACATTCCATTTTTTCCGGTCATCAAATAAAGATCTCGTATAATATCAGGCAGTGCGAAACCCAATTTACTTTCAACTTTATCGAGTTCCGAAGGCTTAACTCCATCACTTTTAGTTAATTTTCTACCCAATAGTCGCTCTGCCAAAAAATTAATAGTATTCATTTAAATAATTTTTTTCAAAATTATATATAAAATCAAATTGATAAAATGATATTTGTAATCGACGGTTTGAAAAAGCTAACGAATTGAAAAAACCATTTCTACATCAAATGTATTTATTCAACTCATAAAATGGAATTTAAGTTAATTTCTAGTTATATTTGACTTTAAAAATGTAAGAATTTATTACTGAAATTATAACATTAGTATTGCTAATAACGTTCTCATAATGATTTATTTTAAGTAATAAATAAATAAAAATTATTTAATTTAATAATGATTGATAATACTAAAAAAAATGAAGCTTTTATTACTCAGTAATTCCACTAATGTTGGAGAAAAATATCTTGAATTTTCAAAAAAACAAATACAATCATTCCTGGGTACTGAAAAAATATCTATTATATTTATACCTTTTGCAGCAGTAACTTTCTCGTATGAAGAATACGAAAATAAAGTTAATGAAGCCTGGAAAGAAATAGGTATAGAAGTGAAAAGTATACATCATTTTTCAGATCCTAAAGAAGCGATAAAAAGGGCAGATGCAATCGTCGTAGGAGGTGGAAATACCTGGAATTTGGTAAAAAAATTACAACAAGAAAAATTACTTTCGCTTATCCAAGAAAGAGTTAAAGAAGGAATTCCTTATATAGGTTGGAGTGCAGGATCCAATATTGCATGTCCCAGCTTGAGAACAACTAATGATATGCCAATAGTTGAACCGGAAAATTTCCATACTTTAAATTTGATCCCTTTTCAGATTAATCCCCATTATATAGATACACATCCTGATGATTTCGGTGGAGAAACCCGTGAACAAAGAATTAGAGAGTTTATAACCTTAAATCATAATTCATATGTAGTAGGATTAAGAGAGGGTACTATGTTGCATTATGAAAATGGAAAGTTAAAGTTGATAGGAGAAAAAACGGCAAGAATTTTTAAATACAATCAAACCATTAAAGAACTGGGCTCTGAAGAAGATTTTAACTTTCTACTTACGTAAAGGTAAACTAAAAATAAGATAAATACAATTTTAAAATTGTATTTTTGCATATAAATTAACATAAGTATGTCACTATATCCATTGGTATTTCAACCTTCCTATCATTACAGAATATGGGGAGGAAATAAACTAAAACAATTCGGTAAAGAAAGTAAGGAAGAAAAACTGGGAGAAAGCTGGGAAATTTCAACAGTTCCGGGATATGTTAGTATAGTAAGCAACGGAAGCCTGAAGGGAAAAAATTTCGACGATTTAATTAAAGAGTATAAAGACCGTTTAGTAGGGAAAAAAGTATATCAGAAATATGGAGATAAATTTCCCTTACTCATTAAATTCTTAGATGCAGCTCAACCCTTATCTGTTCAGGTTCATCCAAACGATGAGTATGCAGCAGCTCACCATCATTCTTTCGGGAAAACGGAAATGTGGTATGTATTGGATTCAGAGCCCAATTCAGAGATTATACTAGGATTTGAAAAAGGAACCAATAAGACTATTTTTACGGAAAATATTGAAAAAAATACTTTAGATACAATCCTCAGAAAAATACACCCTGACAAAGGAAGTGTTATATATATACCGTCCGGTAGAGTTCATGCCATGGGAAAAGGAATTTCAGTAGTTGAAATCCAACAAAATTCAGATGTGACGTATAGAATCTACGATTATGATCGTATTGATAAAGACGGAAAAAAAAGAGAGTTACACCTTGATCAAGCTAAAGAGGTAATGGATTATTCTTTTGTTGAAGATCCATTTTCACATTATGATAAAAATGCAAAAGAGACTACGCTATTAGCATCTCCTTATTTTACGGTTTCATCAATTGAAGTTATAGAAAATAAAATTTTAAATAACTTGCCCAATTCATTTCGTATACTGATTTGCTTAGAAGGAGAATGTACCCTATTGAATAAGACCTTACCCGTAACCCTTAAAAAAGGGGATACGGTGTTGCTTCCTGCGGAAGTTGAGAATGTTGAAGTAAAACCCCTTGTACAAACAAAACTCTTAGAAGTTCATATAGATTAAATATGAAATATCTTAAGACTGTAGCTACCATACTTTGGAGAATCTGGTTTTATATTTTAGCCGCCCTTTGCACACTTACCATTGGAGTGGTAATTTATCTGATGACTTATCAGAAAAATAATAAGCTAACCTATTTCTTTATGCGAATGTGGGGATGGGTGATTTTTTATGGATCGGGATTTACCTATTCATTACTATCGGAAGTAAATTTAGATCCTAAAGAAAATTACATATTTATTGCCAATCACACTTCCTTAATAGACGTGGTCTTAATGTATGTACTCCATCCTCATCATCCGATCATATTCGTAGGAAAAAAAGAGTTGGAAAAATATCCCGTATTCGGAAGAATTTATAAAAAAGTATCCATCCTGGTAGATAGATCCAGTAGACAAAGCAAACAAGCAGTTTTTTCTGCCGTAAAAAAAGAATTAACCCAACAAAATAAAAATGTGGTTATCTTTCCGGAAGGAGGAGTTCCCAAGAGAAAAATAAAATTGGAAAAATTTAAAGATGGAGCATTTATAGCTTCAATTTATTGTAATAGTCCTATTGTAGTTTATGCATTTCATAATCTAAAAAATATGTTTCCATTTGTATTTAATTTAGGATATCCGGGTAAAGTGAAAGTAGAGCGTGTAAAAATATTGTATCCAAATGGAGAAACGAAAGAATCACTTAAAGAAAAAGCCTATCAATTAATTTATGAAAGGATAAAAGATGATAAGATAGATTTCATAAATGTAAAATAAGTAATTTTATATGTTAGACGGATTAGTAGACTATGGATATATAGGATTATTTATTGCTTCTTATCTCGCAGCAACCATTTTACCGTTTAGCTCCGAAGCAGTTCTTACAGGAATACTCATTATGGGCGGGAATCCATGGATAAGTATTCTGATAGCTACCATTGGAAACTGGTTAGGAGGAATGACCGGTTACTACCTGGGAAGACTGGGTAAAATAGAATGGATTCAAAAATATTTAAAAATAAATAAAACAAAAATTGATAAAGCCACTCAAAGATTAAATAAAAAAGGAGCATATATTTCCTTTTTTTCTTTTTTACCCATTATTGGAGATATCATACCTGTAGCCTTAGGGTATATGAGATCCAATGTCTATATCGTATCCCTGTCTATGTTAGCCGGTAAACTATTTCGTTACCTTTTGATTATGTATGCTTACAAAGGTTTTGCAAATTTCATTAAATAGAAAAATCCCTTTTAGAATCTTTCCACTCCTGAAAATTATTAAGCTTATTTATATAGGAATAAATTTGCTGTGATAAAAGATTAATTTCCCGAAGCTGGTAAGAAATTAATGATTGATCATCTGCTAAAACATTCAATTCTTCCTCTTTTTCTTGACATTCCGTATCACAATCAAAGGAAGACCCTTTGATATTTAGTAAACATTTATTTAAAGTATTTTCAATAGATGAGATCAACTGTTTATCTATATCTGATGCTTTACTGTTTTCATTAATATAGGATCTAAGGGATGATATTCTTGTAGAAAGAAGGTTTATAAAAGTTTGAATATTATATATATCGGATTTGTAATTTTTTGAAATTTTAGGTTCTGATATAATTCTTTGAAAAGTACTTGATAAATTGGAAGTTCCCAACAAAACGTCCTTTCTGGACAGTTTTATATCGGTATCAGAAAGCTTATCGTCATTCAATAAATTATAAGTTATTTTTGTAAAATAATCTAAATTATATTTCAATAACTTTTCAATCAATACAGGAAGATTTTTATATTCCCAAGTAGGAAGAAAAGAAAAACTTAAAATAAAACTGATTACAACGGCAATCGTTGTTCCCCCCAAACGGTGATAAATATTTGTCCAACCATCGCTTCCGCTGTGTTCCAGAAAAATCAGTAGTATAACAAATATGGTAACAAAAGCAACCCCCGTTCTATAGCTGATAGGTATAAAACTATAAGCGCCCACAATACAAATAAAAGTTACTACTGAAATCACATAAATATTATGCGTAACAAGAAGAAGACCCAACGTTAATACTCCCCCGATTAGAGTACCTTGCAACCTTTGAATAGAAGAGTTTTTCGTATTTCCATAAAAAGGTTTTAAAATTAAAATGATCGTTAAATATACCCAAGCAAAATATTCAATTTTAAGTAAAGTACAAATTATATAAGAAACCGATATGGCGACACTTACTCGTAAAGCATGTTTAAAAATGTTGGATTTAAGATTTAAATTGGCTTTAAATGTAGAAAAGCTATAATTATATTGTCTGGTGAACTTTTCCAAATCCAAATCTTCATATTGTTTTCTCTCCGATCTAAACTCTCCGTTGATAAGTGATTTAATAAAACCGGTTTGTTTATAAAATGATTTAAAAATAAAACGAACATGTTTTAAAGCATTGATATCAATAACGGATTTCTCATTATTTTTTTCCCTTTCTTCAATTGAAAGTATTTTTTCTTTAAAACGATTAAGTGGAGCAGTATCAATAGTTACAGTAACCTTTTTATGGAAATTTATAGACCAACTTAATTCATAGAGGATTTTTTCCATATTGGCTAAATGATATTCAAAATCCCTTTTTAGACCACTTTTAACGAGAGACTCAATCAGCTTGTCATCTTGACAATTTAATGATAAAAGTTGCTCATACAGATCGATTAATGCGCTGAAAATTAAAGTCATTTTTCTGCCCTTTGCAGAAAAACTTTTAGCATTAATCCGTAGTTTAAAAAGATTTTCTCGGATATCCTCGTGAGTACTGTGTATTTTTGTTTGTTTTTCAAAAAGCTTATTTAAAATCTCTGTTTGTTTTTGACTATTAGCAGGATTTTTAATTTTTAACAAAAAGTACTCATGTATTAGCTCAGTATACTCATTTAAAAGTTTAATATTTTCACTAATTTTTTGTTCAATCACCCGATACGGTTGAATTCTCCATAAAACCAAAGAAATAAATCCATACCATACAACCCCCATCATCATTCCCAACGTATTAGTTATGATATGGTTAGCTTCAAAACTACATGCATAAACCACACATAATAAAGAAGAGGTGCTAACACTAACCGCACGAGAACCGTAAATAAAAAACATGGAAAAGAAAAAACCGCACAAAGTAATCCAAATACCGAAAATGATTTCATGCGATATCAATAACTGACACACAAAAACCACTAAAAAGTAAAATAAAGCGGCAATAGATTGAGTATAAAATTTAACACGAATAGATCCGGGATTATCTCCCAGTCCGGCTACAAGAGCTCCTGAAGAAGCAACTATACCGATATCGGGCCTCTTAAAAAACCATCCTGCGAGTAGGGGGATTACAATGGCTAGAGCAATACGTAATCCACGACTAAAATAAAAACCAAAAATAAAAAAGGTACTTTCGGAGACTATATGTTTAATTTTTTGCTGCATGAAAATCTGTAAGCAGTGATTAGTAAATTAAAATTTCCGGTTAGTTTTATCCTTCCAGACCAAAAATCATATTTGATAAGATAATAGCTAAAACAATACAGGTTATAACAATATACATTCGATCTTTTTCAATAGCAAAAGCCACAATTGAAAAAGCTACCCGTAGAATAGGAGTAGCGATCAAAACGGCAACTCCCAGCTGTATAATTGCTAACCCGTCAAATTTTAAAACAGCAGGTAATAAAGTAGATAATTCCCTCAAATAATTAGGAGCCCCTACAAACGTTTTAAAATTGAGTTGTTGATCCGGATGTTGAGATATATAAATTACTCCGCCGGTAATGGTAATAATTGAAGAAAGAATAACTCCGTAGCGCAGCAATTTACCAATATAAAGCTCTACATCACGTTCTTCCCAAAATTTTCTCGAAAATAAATTACTCATAACACACTCAGCTTAAAGTTTAGGAAAATTGATATGTGGAAACCATTTAATAAATGAAGGTTCCAATCCTCTATAGATCATTTGAATTGCAAGAATAGCAATAACCAAACTGAAAATTTTACGTAACAACTGAACGTTTATAGCCATCAATATTTTTGAACCGAGAAAAGCTCCAAACAAAACCCCTACCACTATAGGCATGGCAAGAAAAGGATCAATTTGACCTCTTTGAAAGTAAATAACTGCACTGGCGGCCGCAGTAACTCCTACCATAAAATTAGAAGTAGTAGTCGAAACTTTAAAAGGTATTTTCATAGCCGTGTCCATAGCTAATACTTTAAGCGCTCCCGATCCAATACCTAAGATACCGGAAAGCACACCGGCTATAGTCATTAGAGAAAAACCCGCACCAATATTTCGAACATTATATTTTTGAATTCCGTCAGGAGTAGGATACGTTCCGTTTAATTTCAATGTAGTAGCTAATTTACTCCCCGGAGCAGTATAATCTATAGATGCATTTTTCTTTCTTAAAGTCATGACAGATGAAAAGATAAGAGTGAAACCTAAAATTATATAAATTGCGGAAGTAGGTAAAAAAACAGCAAGTAAGGCACCTAAAACCGCCCCCAGGGTGGTAGCAATTTCAAGAAACATTCCAATACGCACATTAGTCATTCCTTCTTTAATATAAGCAGCTGCAGCCCCCGAAGAAGTAGCTATCGAAGTAACCAATGCGGTTCCAACAGCATATTTAATATCAACACCAAAACCCAGAGTTAATAGAGGAATTATGACTACTCCGCCACCAAGTCCGGTAAGAGAACCCAGAGTACCCGCTGCAATTGCTCCAAAAAATAGAATAATAGTAAAAATTATTATAGTCAAAATGAATTAAAATTAAGAAATTAAGTAACAAATTTAAAGATTCCTACTTTAATCTGTTACTATTAATTTAAATTTAATTCTACAATCCAATAAATGAAAAATTAAGGTAAAAAAACAACTTTTTACTTAGAGTTTTATTATACTGATGATCAAAGGGTTAATTGCAAAATATAATTACTTTCAATTAAAAGATATCTATCCATTAAAAAAGGAAATCATACCATAACTATCCGTTTAATTGAGAAAACATGTTCTCCCATTCATGAGTAATTCGGGTAAGCTTATCCTTTAATTCAGAATACTCCTTAATATCTTCCTCTTTTGGGTTTTCTTTACTAAATAAATCTTCAAAAGCAGAAATCTTTTGTTCTGTTTTTTCAATGTCATTTTCAAGTTTAGACAATTTATTTTCTAACGATTTTTGTTCTTTCGATTTAAATTGCTTTTCCTGAGAAGTTTTAGTAGGTGTATTTTCTGAAGTCACTTTACGGGTAGTTGATTTTTCGATATCAACTTCTCTCATATTTTCTTTTTTACGATACTCTAAATATTCATTGATATTACCTAAAAATTCTTTTACTTCTCCATTTCTGAATTCAAAAATCTTGTCAGCTAAGTCATCTAAGAATTCACGATCATGAGATACTAAAATCAGCGTCCCCGTAAAATTCTTTAAGGCATGTTTTAATATCGCTTTAGATTGTATATCCAAGTGATTTGTAGGCTCGTCCATTATCAACGTATTGAAAGGACGAAGAAGTAATTTACATAAAGCCAATCGATTTCGTTCTCCTCCGGAAAGTACAGACACTTTTTTATGAACTTCATCTCCTTGAAAAAGAAATGACCCTAACAAGTCTCGAACTTTAGGACGAGATTCTTCTGTAGCCGAATCTTCAGCTTCTTCTAAGATAGTTTTGGAACCATTTAGTTCTTCGGATTGGTTTTGAGCAAAATATCCAATTTGAACGTTGTAGCCTATTTCAAGTTTACCCTGATAAGATAATAAGCCATCCATAATTCTAGCCATAGTAGTTTTCCCCTGGCCGTTTTGCCCGATGAAAGCTATTTTCTCTCCACGTTCGATGTAAAAATTGGCATTTTCAAAAATAGTATGAGTATCGAAAGATTTACCTAAATTTTCTGCTTTAAAAATTATTTTTCCGGGAGTAATACTCGGTTCGAAACGTATATTAAAACGAGTTATGTCTTCATCTTCCACCTCAATGCGTTCTACCTTATCTAATTTTTTCATAAGAGATTGAGCAAAAGAAGCTTTACTAGCTTTTGCACGAAATTTATTGATTAGTTGTTCCGTACGTTTAATCTCTTGTTCTTGATTTTTTTGTTGCTGAAGAAGTTTTTCCTTTCTTTCTTGCCTTAAAATAAGGTATTTGGTATAATTAGCTTTATAATCTTGTATGGATTTATTGGAAATTTCAATGGTTCGATTGGTAACATTGGTTAAAAATTGTTTATCGTGTGATACTAGCACCACCGCTCCGCTATAAGTAATTAAAAAACTTTCCAACCAAATGATGGATTCAATATCTAAATGGTTGGTAGGCTCGTCAAGAAGCAGCACATCATTTTCTTCCAATAAGAGTTTAGCTAACTCAATTCTCATTCTCCATCCTCCCGAAAAATCATCCGTAAGCCTATTAAAATCGGATTCTTTAAAACCTAACCCTTTTAAAATTTTTTCAATTTCTCCATCAATATTGTAGCCGCCTAAATGAGAAAATCGATCGGTTAGATCGGTTAAATCATGAATAAGCTTGTGATATTCCTCAGATTCGTAGTCGGTTCTTGTAGCAAGAGCATGATTGATTGTATCAATTTTTTCATTGATTATATTTAATTCTTTAAAAGCCAGTTTTGCCTCATCCCATACAGTTCTTCCTTTCTCAAAATCTAAATCTTGTTTTAAGAATCCAATGCGAACTTCTCCTTCTTTTTCAACATTTCCTTCAGTTGAAGGTTGCTCACCGGACAAAATTTTTAATAAAGTTGATTTACCTGCACCATTTTTACCCGCTAATCCAATACGATCATTTTTATTAATTCTAAAATTTACATTTTCAAATAGATAAGATCCTGCAAAATGTAATCCTAGATTCTGGACTAATATCATTTTCTTGTTAAATTTTGAACATGCAAAGATACGATTTTAAACTTAATTCCTTCATTTTTGTCTTTGTTATAAGAAAAATATGTAAATTAGTTTTTTAATATAATTTTATGAAAAAAATATTATCAATAGTAGTACTAACATTATGCTTTACTGTATTTTTAACTAGTTGCAGTGACGATGATGACAACGGAAGTGTAGTAGTTAACACGGATACAATTTCAAGAGTATTTGAAATTGAAAGTTCTTTTAGATTTGACAGTCAATTGGGTTGGGTGATTAATGGAGAGCTTAGACCGGCCATAATAAACGGAGATCATTTATTAATATATAGGCTTTCTGCTGAAAATGCTTCCGGTAAAGATGTATGGCAACTTATACCTCGAACTTTTTATGTTGATTTGAATAATGATGGGATTGCTGAAAGCGAATTTTCTTATGATTTTGATTTTAGTATTGAAGATTTTAATATTTATGCCGGTGGAAGTTATGATTTGACTTTAACCCCTGGATTAATTAATAAACAAGTTTTTAGAATTGTTATCATCCCGGGAAGCTCTTCCGGTAATGCATTTAGTAGTAAAATGCCTATTGATTACAAAGATTATAACGCTGTAATTAAATACTATCATATTAATGATGACCAAGTAATTAAATTACAACCGAAACTGAAATAAAAGTATTTCTATAAAAAAGAGGCTTTAAAATAAGCCTCTTTTTTTATAGAATTGTAATAACCAATTATTTTTCAAAACGTTTCATAACTCTTTCACTAACTCCAACATTGGAGAAACCTCCATCATGGAAAAGATTTTGAAGAGTTACTTTTCTGGTTAGGTCGGAAAATAACGTAATACAATAATTTGCACATTCCTCAGCGGTAGCATTACCAAGCGGAGAAATTTCTTCAGCAAATTCAATAAATCCTCCAAAACCTTTTACACCGTTTCCGGCAGTAGTAGGAGTAGGTGATTGAGAAATTGTATTAACTCTAACTTTGTTACGGATTCCCCATTCGTAACCGAAACTTCTTGCAATACTTTCCAAATAAGCTTTATTATCAGCCATATCATTATAGCCGGGAAAAGTTCTTTGAGCGGCAATATAAGAAAGAGCTAAAATACTACCCCATTCATTCATAGCGTCTTTATCCCAAGCAGTTTTCATAACTTTATGGAAAGAAACGGCAGAAATATCCCAGCCTTTAGTTAACCATTCGTAATTTATATCAGTATAATCTTTATTTTTTCTGACATTAATAGACATTCCTATAGAATGTAAAATAAAATCAAGCTTTCCGAATTTTTCAAGAGCATGATCGAAAAGTTTATTCAAATCTTCCATTGAAGTGGCATCAGCAGGAACCGTATCAGAGCCGGTTTTTTCAGCCAATGCGTTAAGTTCCCCTTTTCTAAGAGCGACTGGGGAATTAGTAAGGATAAATTCAGCTCCTTCTGCATGAGCTTGTTCTGCAACTTTCCATGCAATGGAGTTAGAATCTAACGCCCCGAAAATAATTCCCTTTTTCCCCTTTAATAATCCGTGAGACATAGTATTTATTTAAATATGTTAACAGAACAAATTTATGTAAATATTTTTATATGTAACCGAAAAGTTTAGTATCTAACCCGATTAATAAATCAATTCATAAAAACTAAAGAAATTATACGATGTATTTTGCATAATCCCTTATAAATGAAAATTGAGCATGATTTGTGTATTTTGGTATAATTTAATCTAAAATGCATCGATTTTATAAAAATATAGATAGAAAATACTTAGTATACTAAATAGTATCCATTAGTATTTAACATATCAACCATTGTTTATAAATTTGAATAAATATTCTAAATATGAGTAATACTAAAGACAGAATTGAATTTTTAAGGAAGGAACTAACGGATTTAAATTATAAATACTATGTATTAGATCAATCAGATGTTTCGGATTATGAGTTTGATCAGATGATGGAAGAGTTGAAGCAATTAGAAAAAGAAAATCCGGAATTAGATAGTCCCGGTTCACCTACCCATAGAGTAGGAGGGCAAATAACTAAAATTTTTCCTACCGTAAGACATGAAAGACGGATGTATTCGCTCGATAATAGTTACTCATTTGACGATATCAAAGATTGGGCAACAAGAGTAGCCAAATCTATAGATGAAAAAGTAGAATATGTATGTGAATTAAAATACGACGGACTATCCATCAGTATATTATATGAAAACGGACAGTTAGTTCAAGCAGTTACCCGAGGTGACGGTTTTCAAGGGGATGATGTTACCCATAATGTGAGAACTATACGATCTGTTCCGCTTCATCTTAGAGGTAAATATCCGCAACGTTTTTATATAAGAGGAGAGATTATCATGCCCAAAAAATCTTTGGATAAACTCAACGAAGAAAGAAAAAAAGAAGGATTAGAACCCTATGCCAATCCAAGAAATACGGCTAGTGGAAGCTTAAAGCTTCAGGATAGCGAGGCGGTAGCAAAAAGGGGCCTGGATTGCTATTTGTATTATGTACTTACTGATGAAAGAGGATACAGTACCCAATGGGACTCTTTGCAACATGCTAAAGACATGGGATTTAAAGTAGGAAATTATGCCCGATTGTGTACCAATCTAGATGAGGTAACGGCTTTTATTGAACATTGGAATACGGAAAGATATCATCTTCCCTTTGAGATTGACGGAGTCGTAATAAAAGTAAATTCCATTTCAGAACAAGAAGAGCTAGGTTATACGGCTAAATCTCCTCGATGGGCCATTGCTTATAAATTCAAGGCCGAAAAAGTAGAAACACAATTATTGAGTGTTGACTATCAGGTAGGAAGAACGGGAGCAATAACTCCGGTAGCCAATTTGAAACCGGTATTAGTTGCAGGAACTACAGTAAAAAGAGCCTCTCTTCACAATCAAGATTTTATCGCCAATATGGATTTACGAATCAATGATATGGTTTTTGTTGAAAAGGGAGGAGAAATTATCCCCAAGATTGTGGATGTGAATTACGATAAAAGAGAACCAGGTACGATTAAGCTGGAATTTATTAAAAATTGTCCGGCTTGTGGTACTCCTTTAGTTCGCGAACCGGGAGAAGCTGCTCATTTTTGTCCGAATGAAAAGGCTTGTCCGCCACAAGTGATGGGAAGAATGGAACATTTTGTTTCCAGAAGGGCCATGAACATAGACAGCGTAGGAGCAGAGACGGTTTCAATGCTTTATGAAAATGGGTTGGTCAAAGATATCTCGGATTTCTATACCTTAAAAAAAGAACAATTAATCGGACTGGATAGAATGGCTGATAAATCGGCTCAAAATATAATTGACGGTATCGAAAATTCAAAACAAATCCCATTTGAGAAGGTTTTATATGCGTTGGGAATTCGTCATATAGGAGAAACCATGGCGAAGAAACTGGCTAAAAGATTTAAATCAATTGAGGGGTTACATAATGCGACGTTAGAAGAACTGGAAAATACGGCTGATGTAGGAAATAAAATAGCCATAAGCATACAAGAATATTTTGCCAAACCCGAACATTTGGCACTCATTGACAGATTAAAAAAAGCAGGTTTACATTTCGAAACAGAAGATTCTCATGAAGAAATTTCTCATATTTTAGAAGGAAAAACCTTTTTATTTACAGGAAAATTAACCGCTTTCACACGAGAACATGCCGAAGAATTGGTAGAAAAAAATGGAGGAAGAAATATTTCTTCCGTGAGTAAAAATTTAGATTATTTGGTAGTAGGAGAAAAAGCCGGATCGAAACTTAAAAAGGCTGAACAATTGGGGACAGTACATATATTAGATGAATATCAATTTCTAGACTTATTTGAAAAAGAAGGCATAAACCCGAAAGAAAATGAGTCAACACGTTAAAAACAAATGGAAAAACTTAGAGTATGAACTGCAATTTTTAATTGCAGTTCATATATTTAATGGTTTCGATCAAATAATACTTTTTCAATATCTTCCAATTGAAAACCCTTTGCTTTCAAAAGGATAAGGTAATGATATAATAGATCTGCTGCTTCATTCTTAAACAAAACATCATCCGTATCCTTTGCTTCAATGACAACTTCAACAGCCTCTTCACCAACCTTTTGTGCTACTTTATTAATACCTTTTTGATAAAGTTGATAGGTATACGACCCGTTTACTTTTTCGTCAATTCGTTGACTGATTATATTTTGTAATTTATATACAAATCCTTTTGCATTTTGTTCTTCAAAACAGGAATAACTTCCCGTATGACAGGTAGGTCCTTCAGGAGAAACTTTAATCAAAAGAGTATCGTGATCACAATCTATATCAATTTTTTTTACCCATAAATAATTATGAGAGGTTTCTCCTTTCGTCCATAAACGATTTTTGGAGCGGCTGAAAAAAGTCACTTTTCCTTCCCTTTTTGTTTTTTCAAAGGCTTCTTCATTCATATAACCCAGCATGAGTACTTGCAGGGTAAGTTCATCCTGAATAATTACAGGAATCAATCCGTTACTTTTATCAAAATCTAATTTCATCGTATAGGAATATTTTTAGTTTTTAAAAATCTTTTTAATTCGGGGATGGGAATCTCATTAAAATGAAATACACTGGCAGCCAGAGCCGCCGATGCCTTAGTGTTTAAAAATACATCCGAAAAATGTTCTTTAGTACCGGCTCCCCCTGAAGCAATAACGGGAATATTCACGCTAGATGCAACATCATGCGTAATATCAATTGAAAATCCGTTTTTCGTGCCGTCACTATTCATGGACGTAAGTAAAATTTCACCAGCTCCCAATTGTTCCGCCTTTTTTACCCAATCTAATGTTAAAATCGTAGTCGGGGTTCTTCCCCCGTGAGTATACACTTTCCAACCTGTATTTTCTTTTTTGGTATCCACAGCAACTACCACGCATTGACTTCCGAAACGAGAAGCAATTTCTGAAATCAATTCCGGTCTTTTTACAGCTGAAGAATTTATGCTTACTTTATCTGCACCGGCTTGAGTTAAAGAAAATACATCTTCCACAGAATTTATTCCTCCTCCTACCGTAAATGGAATGTTAATTTCATTAGCAATTTTTTCTACTAAATGAAGCAAGGTGGAACGGTTTTCAATAGTTGCGGTTATATCCAGGAAAACTAATTCATCCGCTCCTTGTTGTACATAAGCTTTAGCCAATTCTACCGGATCTCCGGCATCGGTGAGGCTCACAAAATTTACTCCTTTAACAGTTCTTCCGTTTTTTATATCCAAACAAGGAATTATACGTTTTTTTAGCACTACTTTTTATATTTTGTTTAAAAAATTAAAATTTGCATGGAAAATGTAAAGCGACTATTTAGTAATCATACAAAGTTTCTATAAAATTACTTTACCCGTTATTTAAAAATTGCTTAAGTTCCTTCAATTTGATTTTTCCTTCATAAATAGCCTTTCCGATAATAGCGCCTTCACAACCAAGTTCCTTTAATTTAAGTAAATCTTCCAACGAAGACACCCCCCCACTGGCTATTAAATGTATGGAAGCCGATTGAAGGATTTCTTCATACAATTCATTTGATGGGCCTTCCAAAGTTCCGTCTTTGGAAATATCTGTGCAAATTACATAACGAATGCCTTTTTTCTCATATTCCTTAATAAAATCAACTATATCTAAAGTGGAAGATTCTGTCCAACCTTGGGTGGCTATCATTCGATGATTACAATCTGCCCCTAAAATAATTTTATCATTTCCAAAAGTTGAAAGCCAAGAAAGAAATAATTCAGGATTTTTTACGGCTATACTTCCTCCCGTAATTTGTGAAGCTCCATTTTCAAATGCAATTTTCAAATCATCATCGCTTTTTAAGCCCCCTCCAAAATCAATTTTTAAATTAGTTTGGGAAGCTATTTTATAGAGTGTTTTATAATTGATGATTCGATTGGATTTTGCGCCGTCTAAATCTACCACATGCAAATATTGAATTCCGATATCCTCATATTCTTTAGCGGCATCCAAAGGATCTTCGCGATAAATTTTTTTCGTAGAATAATCTCCTTTAGTTAAACGTACACATTTTCCGTTAATAATATCTATGGCGGGTATAATTCTCATTTTTTTATTTCAGCTTTATTATTTTTTGTTAAAGTTACGAGGGTTTTCTCGTAACATACCGTTGATTGAATGATAACTTTTTATCTAAGCAGAAGCTTACAGCTCAATAAAACTTTTTAATATTTGATCTCCCACATCTGCCGATTTTTCGGGATGAAATTGAGTGGCAAAAAAATTGTCTTTCTGTAAAGCGGCACTAAACGGTAAAATATAAGTACAGGTAGCAGAAGTATCTGCACATAAATCCGCATAGTAACTATGCAAAAAGTATACATCATCATGGTCATTATTTTTTTTAAAAATTTCTCCCTTTAAATCATAGATTGTATTCCAACCCATATGAGGCACAATATCGGTAGAAGGAAATTTTCGAACGTTAACATCGAAGATATTTAGACAATGGGTGTTGCCTTCTTCCGAATGAGAACACATTAACTGCTGCCCCAAACAAATCCCTAAAAAAGGACGTGTAATCGATTTTATTAAAACATCCATACCTCTTTCTTGTAAATATGACATAGCACTTCCGGCTTCGCCTACTCCCGGAAAAATAACTTTATCGGCATGTATTATCGTGTTGGGATCATCGGTCACAACAGATTCAACCCCCAAGCGTGTTAGTGCGTTTTGTACTGATTTAATATTACCTGCATTGTATTTTATAATTGATATCATTTTTCACAAGCCTTTTTTATAATTTTTGAAAGTATGAATTTTTCTTAAATGTTTGAATTACTTAATTATTTAAAACTTTAAAAATAAACGGTAAAAAGTAAAAAATAAGTTTTTGTATTATAAACTGCCTTTTGTGCTTGGAATGGCAAAATTATCATCGGTTTGTTTAACAGCCATTTTGATAGCTTTAGCAAAGGCCTTAAAAATAGCTTCTATTTTATGATGTTCATTACTTCCTTCCGCTTTTATGTTTAAGTTAGATTTCGAATTATCGCTAAAAGATTTAAAAAAATGATAAAACATTTCGGTTGGCATTTCTCCGATCTTTTCTCTTTTAAATTCTGCCTCCCAAACGATCCATGGACGCCCCCCGAAATCGATGCCTACTTGAGCCAAACAATCATCCATCGGTAACAGAAATCCATATCTTTCAATACCTTTTTTACTTCCAAGTGCTTGTAAAATAGCTTCACCTAAAACAATTCCCGTATCTTCTATTGTGTGATGTTCATCTACATTTAAATCTCCGTCTACTTTAATATATAAATCCATAGAACCATGTTTGGCTATTTGTTCCAACATATGATCAAAAAAGCCCAAGCCTGTGGATATGGAACTTTTTCCCGAACCGTCCAAATTTATTTCCACGGAAATTTTGGTTTCTTTAGTATTACGAATCACTTTAGCTTTTCGGGGTTGCTTTTTTAAATAGTGATAAATTTCGTCCCAGCTTTGCGTTTGTAATTCTGCACCGGAATTTTCTTCCGTTCCCATATATATAGAAAGACAGCCTAAATTTTTTGCTAATTGTATATCAGTTAATCGATCGCCAATTACATACGAATGGGATAGGTCGTACTTTCCTTTTATATAATGAGTTAACATTCCCGTTCCGGGTTTTCGTGTAGGGAGATTTTCATGTTCAAAACTTCTGTCTATCAGAATTTCAGAAAACTTCACTCCTTCATTTTCAAAAGCTTGGATGATTTTATTTTGTGAAGGCCAAAAAGTTTCTTCAGGAAAGGATTCGGTACCCAATCCATCTTGATTGGTTACCATAACCAAGTCGTAATCCATTTCACGGTAGATTTTGGAAAGGCTTTGGAAAACCAGGGGGTAAAATTCCAATTTTTCCAAGCTGTCCAATTGGTAATCTATCGGAGGCTCTTTAACTAAAGTGCCATCGCGGTCTATAAATAATACTTTTTTCATAAGGTATCGTTTAGCTTAGATAGTGAATTGATTAATTTTAAATTTTCTTCCGGAGAGCCAACCGTAATACGAAGGCTGTTTTTAATTTTGGAAGATTGATCTCGTACAATAATACCTTCTTGCATTAATTGTTTGAAAACTTGATTGGAATCGGAAAATTCAACGAGCAAGAAGTTCGTATCAGACGGGTAAATTTTAGTTACTAGCGATAGCTTATCCAAAGCAGAACGCAATTTTTCTTTTTCTTCAAGAATAATTTTTTTTCTTTTTTCAAATTCACTGCTTTGATTCAGCGCTTCCAAAGCTGCCTTTTGATTCAATTCGCTGATGTTATATGGATGCTTTACTTTATTAAGTAAATGAATAATTTCAGGTTGAGCATAGGCCATACCAATACGTACTCCTGCAATACCCCAAGCCTTACTGAGCGTTTGGAATAGTACAAGATTTGGGTACTGATCCATTTTTTCCAGATAGGAAGGTTGGTCGGTAAATTCTATATATGCTTCATCGATTGCTACAATTCCGTTAAAATTTTTTAGTATAAAATCTATATCTTTTGGATTAATCGCATTGCCGGTCGGATTGTTGGGAGTACAAATAACAATTACTTTTAGATTTTCATCGTTGAAATATTTTTGAGCTTCTTCGATATTGATTTGAAAATCGAATGTTAGAGGAATATCAACAATCGTAACATCGTTCAACTCTGCTGCTACCTGGTACATTCCGAAAGTTGGACTGAAAAACATAACTTTGTCCTTACCAGGATTGCAAAATACCCGATAAATATGATCTATTATTTCATCACTTCCGTTCCCAATAAAAATTTTTTCCGTGGCAATATTTTTAATTTCACTTAATTTATGTTTTAACTCCTTTTGGTAGGGATCCGGATAACGGTTATAGTTTCCAAAAGGGTTTTCGTTGGCGTCTAAAAAAATACCTTCTATTCCTCCGGATTCATCTCTTGCGGAAGAATACGGATGCATAGCAAGCACATTTGGGCGGGCCAGTTCATTTATATTTTTCATGGTTATTATTTTTATTGAATTAAAAGCGTTAATTCTACCCTATTTATTTTTAAATACAATATATAAATTAGTTTAATTGGTTCGTAAACGTATGCTCACCGCATTTTTATGAGCTTGCAGCTCCTCAGCTTCAGCCATTAATTCTATAGTATTTCCGATCTTTTGCAATCCCTCTTTGGTTAGTTCTTGAAAAGTGATTTTTTTGTAAAAACTATCCAGAGAAACCCCGCTGTAATTTCGTGCATAGCCATTAGTAGGCAATGTGTGGTTCGTTCCGCTTGCATAATCTCCGGCACTTTCACAGCTGTAATTGCCTAGAAATACAGATCCCGCATTTTCAACAAAGTGTGTATAGTTTTTTGCTTGATCAATAGCCAAGATCAGATGTTCCGGTGCATAAAGATTACTCAATTGAAAACATTCTTCTAAGGAATTCAATAAAACACCTAAACTATTACGTAAAGCTTTTTTAGCAATTTCTTTTCGAGGAAGACTTTCAAGTTGAGTATTGATCTCGGCTAGGGTCTGATTTAAAATTTGTGAATCCGTGGTTAGGAATACAACTTGACTGTCAGGGCCATGCTCTGCTTGTGAGAGTAAATCGGAAGCAACATAGGCAGGATTAGCGGACGAATCGGACACTACTAATACCTCACTGGGCCCAGCAGGTAAATCTATGCTGACTTTAAATTCTTGGGCATATTGTTTAGCCGCGGTTACATATTGGTTTCCCGGACCGAAAATTTTATAGACAGGTGAAATGGATTCTGTACCTACAGTCATCGCTGCGATGGCTTGAACACCTCCTACCTTGTATATATTTTTGATACCTATCGTTTTTGCTGCATATAAAATAGCAGGATGTATTTTGCCTTCTTTATTGGGAGGAGTGCATAATACAATTTCTTTACATTCTGCAATTCTAGCGGGTACTCCCAACATTAAAACGGTCGAAAAAAGCGGTGCAGACCCTCCGGGAATATATAATCCAACTTTTTCTATAGCTCTGGATTCTCTCCAACATTCGATACCGGGTTGTATTTCAATAATTTTCTTCTTTTCTTTTTGAGAAAGATGAAATTTTTCAATATTGGATTTAGCTTGTATGATGGCTTGTTTCAGTTCATCGGAAACTAATGATTCCGCCTCAAAAAGTTCTTGTTCTGAGACAGTAAAGCTAGTTAAAGACACTTGGTCAAATTGAAGGGTATATTCTTTTAAGGCTGCGTCGCCTTCATTTTTTACATCGGTAAATACATTTTTAACGGTTTCATATAATGAAACTTTTTCATTTTCAGGTCTTTTAACTAATTGGTGCCAATCATTTATTGGAGGATATTTTATAATGTTCATTTTTGAGCTCTATTAATAGATAAAATGGTTGATTGTTAAGTAAACTGAATGGGTTTCCTTTAATTTTAAAAATTTAAAGAATCATTTTTTGAATAGGAATGACTAAAATTCCTTGCGCTCCAAATTCTTTTAATTGTTCTATGATGTCCCAAAACTTATCTTCTTTAATTACAGAATGTATGCTGCTCCATCCTTCTTTTGCCAGGGGTAAAATAGTAGGACTTTTAACTCCGGGTAATAAAGAAATAATATCTTTCAGGTTTTCATTAGGAGCATTCAACAAGATGTATTTATTTTCTCGTGAATATAGTACCGATTGAATTCTGAACAATAATTTATCTAGAATTTCTTGTTTGTCTTGAGAGAGTTTTTTTGATTTTATAAGGGCTGCTTCGCTTTTAGTAACGGTTTCCACTTCTTTCAGTCCGTTCATGAGAAGTGTACTTCCGGTACTGACAATATCGAAAATGCAATTAGCCAAACCTATTCCCGGAGCTATTTCAACGCTTCCGCCGATTTCTTCAATTTCAACCTTTACATTGTTTTTTTTGCAAAATTTCTTTAAAATTTTAGGATAACTAGTTGCAATTCTTTTATTATTAAAATAAGCAATTCCGGTATATGTTTCTTCTTTAGGTATAGCCAAACACATTCGGCAATTACCGAAACCTAATTTCTTTATGATTTCTACATTTCGGTCTTTTTCCCAAACTTCGTTTTCACCTAAGATTCCAATATCGGCTACATTTTGTTCTACATATTGTGGGATATCATCATCTCTAAGAAATAAGATTTCAATAGGAAAATTGGTAGATACAGTTTTCAATTTCTGATTACCATTTGGAATTTTTATTCCGCATTCACTCAATAATTCCAGTGATTTTTGACTTAGCCGTCCGTTTTTTTGGATAGCAATTTTCAGTTTACTCATTAGCCATAGTTTTTAAATTTTTTTCTATTGAAGTGATCCTAAAAAAAAACCGCCCGAAAACTCAGGCGGCTATTATTTATTTTGACATTTTGCATAACAAAATTACTTACCTCACCTGATTGTAAGTGTGTAAATAATGATGATGATGTATATGTGTTTGAATCATTTTTGTTTATATTGATTGGTACAAATTTATAAAAAATATAATAAAGCACTAATAATAAATTACAATTATACTATCCTATATAAATGAAGGGGTTACTATATAGATTAATAACATAATCTTATATGTCTAGTAAATTTGTTTGATGACATCAATATCTAAAACATCATATTTGCCATCAATGAATTTTATAAAATCTTTAAATAGCTTGGTATTATTATGAATATTAATAGCCTCTTGGGATTTCCATACTTCAATTATAGAAAGTTTTGAAGGATCTTTTATGCTTTCGTGTAAATCGTAAGATACATTACCTTCTTCTTTGCGGGAGCCATCTGCTAAGGAATACAATATTTTTTTAACATCATCAAGATAGTCAGGTTTTACTTGTATGGTTGCAATTATTTTTAATTCTGACATGGTATAAATAATTTAATATGCCAAATGTAATTAATATAATTAAAACCAGATATATGTTGTTTAAATAAATTTTAAAAGTATGTAATGAATATGTTTTGATTAATGAAGTATTTTATATAACATTTCCATTAAAATATCTTTAGAAGTTGCATGAGATGAAACATCCACTCCTTTGGATTTCATGTCTGCATCTCGCAAATAAGCGATACATGCAGTAGTTTTTTTTAAAGAATAATTTTTAATGGCGGTTAAATACTCATTAGCAAAGAAAGGGTTAATACGAAGTTCTTTAGCTATATTTTGTGGAGTTTTTATCGGTAAAGTGTGTACAATAAGAATATTGGAAAATAAACTTATTAATGTTCCAAAAGTCAAAACAATAGGATTTGCTTTTGGGTTTTTTTCAAAATAGTCTATTATTTTATAAGCCTGTTTTGTATTTTTCTCAATGATGGCCTTTCTTAATTCGAAATTGTTGTACTCTTTACTAATTCCAATATTTCGTTCAATGATTTCAGGAGTTATCTTTTTGGAATTACCTACAATTAATTTAAGTTTTTGAATTTCATTATCAATACGGGAAAGTTCAGTGCCTAAAAATTCGGCAAGTAAAATCCTGGATTTTTCGTCAATTTCCAAACCGTTTGATTGACATAATGAACCGATCCAAGTGGATACTTGGTTGTCATATAGCTTTTCGCTTGTAAAAATATATCCTTGTTTACTGAGTAATTTAGCCACTGACTTTCTTTTATCTAAAGATTTGTATTTATAGTTGATGACCAATACAGTTGAAGGCTGAGGATTTTTTATATAATTATCAAAGGCTTCGGATTTGTCAAAAGGCAATCCCTTTGCTTCTTTAATTATTATAAGCTGTTTATCGGCTCCCATTGGAAATTGCTTTGCCAAAGATATAATTTGATCCAAATCAGATTCTGTACCGTAAATAATATTTTGGTTAAAAGCCTTTTCTTCTTCGCTTAGGACATTTTCTTCCAGTAATTCGGTAAGTTTATCGATGTAAAAAGGCTCATCACCCTGTAAAAAATACACAGGCAGAAACTTTTTATTTTTAATATCTTTGACTAAATTATTATATTCTTTCATAATTAGAATAATGGAGCTTCCGGTTTTAAATTTCCCCAAAAAATATAATTTTCAAATAAAGGAGGAAAAATCTCTTTGGTATATTTTTGACGAAGTTAGAAAAAAATGGTTAATTCTAACACCTGAAGAATGGGTAAGGCAACATATTATTTTTTATTTAAAAACCGAAAAAAAAATTCCTCAATCAGCGTTTATAATCGAAAAAAAAATAAACCTCAATCAACAAACCAAACGTTTGGATATCTTACTGTATAAAAAATCTGAACCCAGATTATTGGTTGAATGCAAAGCTCCTGAAATACCTATTACTCAAACTACCTTTGAACAGGCCGCTCGATATAATACGCAAATTAAATCCAAATATATTTTATTAACCAATGGATTTAAACACTTGTATTTTACTTACGACCCTGTTAATAATCAGTATAAAGTTGTTGACGATTTTGATTGGTCTTAATAATTTAAACAACCTTAACACAAAAAACAATTAAATTAAAAATTAGGAGCTTATTTATTTCTTTTCTTTGTTTCGGGTAGAAAAGATGCTACCAATCCCAATAAAGGCAAAAAAGAACAAAGATAGTATACGTATTGAATACCCGTCTTATCAGCAATTTTACCTAGAATAGCAGAAGCTATTCCGGCTATTCCAAAAGCCAAACCAAAAAAAAGTCCACTTATAAGTCCCACCTTTCCGGGTACTAATTCTTGAGCATAGATAAGAATGGCCGAAAAGGCTGACGACAAAATCAATCCTATGATAATACTTAAAATGCATGTCCAAGTAAGATTCGCATAAGGCATTAAGAGAGCAAAAGGAGCCGTTCCGAGAATGGAAATCCAAATTACATATTTTCGACCTATTCGATCGCCAACAGGACCACCAATAATTGTACCTGCTGCAATAGCAAATAAAAAAGCGAAAAGATAGATTTGAGCTTCATCAATACTAACACCAAATTTATTAATAAGATAAAAAGTATAATAACTGGTAAGACTTGCCATATAAACATATTTTGAAAAAACCAGTAGTAATAAAATACCTATAGCTAAAACTACCTTAGATCGAGGCAATGAAGTATTATTTATGGAATTTTGATCTCCGATATTTTTTTCGGATTCTTTTTTGTTTTTTAAAAGAACTAAATTTTTTTTGTACCATTTGCTGATTACAAGCATTATTCCAATACCCAATAAAGCGATGATGGCTAACCATCCCACATTTTTTTGGCCATAAGGGGTTATGATCCATAACGCAATTAAAGGACCTATGGAACTTCCGAAATTTCCGCCCACTTGAAAGATGGATTGAGCCAGACCGTGCTTACCTCCAGAAGCCAGATAGGCAAGACGAGAGGCTTCCGGATGAAATATGGACGATCCTAATCCTGTAAAAAAAACAGCTAATAGCACATGAGTGAAATTCGTGGCAAGGGCCAGCGATATAACGCCCATCATGCTGAAAGTCATTCCAACGGGTAAAGAATAGGGTTGAGGGTGCTTGTCGGTAAAAATTCCGATTATGGGTTGGAATAAGGAGGAAGACATTTGATAAACAAGGGTTATCAAACCTATTTGAGTAAACGTTAGAGCCAACGAATTTTTTAAAAGCGGATATATGGCAGGTATAACCGATTGCAATGTGTCATTAAACATATGAGATAGTGCTAATAATGACAACAAGGTGAATGCAGTACCGGTTGGTTGAGATGATTTTTCCATAGTTACAGGTATGGTGAAAAAAATAACTGCAAATATATTACTAATTGTACGAATTGGAATAAATTTGGATTATAAAAAGTTGACAAACTAACTTTTACGATGATTATAAGTATCGAACTATGGTAATTCACTTAATGGGACAAAAAAGAAAATGAATACAATTAATTCAGAAAAATACATAAGTTCGATATGGAAAATAAATCAGGTTCATGGAAAAAAACAATAATAATTCTATTCTTAATTATCAGCGTTTTAGGGGTTGCAATATTTTATGTGTATTATTATGTACCTTATGGAGACAGCAGTGTAAAGTCCGGGCAATTAAATTATATTATGCATAAAGGGATTATTTTTAAAACTTATGAAGGAAAATTAATTCAAACCGGCTTCAAATCACGAACCACCGGAGGTATGCAATCTAATGAATTTGAATTTTCAGTGGATAATGAAGAGTTAGCGCATCAATTAATGAAGCTTACCGGAAAGGATGTTATATTGCACTATAAGGAATATTTCGGAGCATTACCTTGGAGAGGATATACTAAATATATTGTTGACAGTATAATTTCTTCACAAAACCATGCGGAAACCATACCGTAAAAGTTGTGTTTAAAACTGTTTTTTCAAATATTCACATTATTTTTTCGGATAAATTCTCAATACGATCAAAGATTTTTTTAATTTAAATCCGGTATTTTTGCAGGCTTAAAAGAAATAATAAAATAATGCGATTTTATTCCTTACATGTACAAAAAGTGATACCGCTTACTTCAGGGAGTGTTCGATTAGACTTGTCAATTCCTGAAGAATTAAAATCTATATTCCGTTGGAAAGCGGGACAGTTTATTCGCTTTCAATTTGAGATCAATGGAGAAATCTTTGAAAGGGAATATTCAATATGCACTGCACCGTATGAAGGATATCTGTCTTTTGCTGTAAAAAAGGCTAAAAATGCATTTGTATCTGAATTTGTGCAAAACCATGTGAAGGAAGGAGATCTTGTATCAATTTCTGCTCCCATGGGGACTTTTGGAATTCCCTCGCGACCCAATGAAAAAAGAACTTTGGCAGCATTTGCCTCCGGTAGCGGTATAGCTCCGATAATAAGCATTATCAAAGATACCTTATATCATGAGCCTAACGTTCAATTCTATCTTTTTTATGGTAATACGAAAGAAAATGAAGCAATTTTTAAGGATGAATTGACTGAATTACAAAAACAAAATCCTACTAATTTTTTTCCTTATTTTTTTTATACCCGACAAGAAATGCAAGATAAATTTTTTGAGGGAAAATTAGATGCTCACAAAATTAAATTAATCATCAATCAAATTATGGATTGGGATGAATTGGACGAAGCGCTAATTTGCGGTCCAAAAGACATGATTGTTACCCTGGCTAATGCTATTTATGAGCAAGGTATCCCTAAAAAAAATATACATTACGAATTGTATGAGCCGGTAGAAAAAGTTTTTTTTGATGATAAAGTCAAACGGTCTACAGTAAAAGAAGTAAAAGTGACCTATACATTTCGGAAAATTACAAAAACAATGAATTGGATAAATAACGGTTCTTCCTTACTTACTGCTTTGCTGGATAGTGGAGTAGAGGCTCCTTATTCTTGTAAAGGAGGAGTTTGTGGAGCATGTATTTGTACTAAAAGAGAAGGGGAAGTATATTTAGATGAAAACTTAGTCTTAACAGAAAATGATTTAAAAAAAGGTAAAATACTAACCTGTATGGCTCATCCTAAAACAAAAACATTGACCATTAATTTAGATGAAGCATAATAATTTTTTAAAATACTCTTGTGTGTACTAGATTAATTTTCATCTTTTTTAATGATAAGAATAAAAGCAGAATACCGTATGGTAAAATAAAAATAAGTAAATTTACCACAAGTCAACAGTAAAAAATTAAAGATTAAAAATATACTACCATTAAAAAATGAAAGAACTAGTTATTGTTTCTGCTGCGAGAACACCCATAGGAAGTTTTTTAGGCAGTCTATCAAGCCTTTCAGCGGTGCAATTAGGGTCAGCAGCCATTGAAGGGGCACTGAATAAAATTAAATTGGAAAAAACTTTGATCAATGAGGTTTTTATGGGTAATGTTTTACAGGCCAATGTAGGACAGGCACCGGCTAAACAAGCTTCCTTAGGAGCCGGAATACCAAATAACGTCCCTTGTACTACCATAAACAAAGTATGTGCTTCAGGAATGAAAGCGGTAATTATTGGCGCACAATCCATTCAAGCAGGAGATAATGAAATAGTAGTGGCAGGAGGAATGGAATCCATGTCGCAAGTACCTTATTATCTAACAAATGGAAGAATTGGGAACAAATTGGGAGATCAAAAGTTAGTTGATGGATTACTAAAAGACGGGTTGATAAATGTATACGATCGCAATCATATGGGAATATGTGCAGATGCTTGTGCAGAAGAGTATAATATTTCCAGAGAGGAGCAAGATGCTTTTGCTATACAATCGTATACACGTTCGCAATTAGCATGGAAATCCGGTAAATTCAAAGATGAAGTTGTGCCTGTGACTGTTCCTCAGAGAAAAAAAGATCCGATAGTCATTTCAGAAGATGAAGAATTTAAAAATGTAAATTTCGATAAGCTAAAACAATTATCCCCTGTTTTTCAGAAAGAAGGAACCGTAACTGCAGCCAATGCATCCACTTTAAATGATGGAGCATCAGCACTAATACTAATGACAGCTGAGAAAGCTAAAGAATTAGGATTAAAACCGTTAGTAAAAATTATTTCCTATGCAGATGCTGCTTGTGAGCCTGAAAAATTCACCATAGCACCTTCCTTAGCTCTTCCCAAAGCCCTAAAAAAAGCAAATTTATCTTTAGATGATATTGATTTTTTTGAGTTCAATGAAGCATTTTCCGTAGTTGGATTAGCGAATGCCAAAATACTAAACATAGATAGTTCAAAAGTAAATGTAAATGGAGGCGCTGTTTCTTTAGGGCATCCTTTAGGTAATAGCGGTTCGAGAATTATAGTTACTCTAATCCATGTGTTAAAACAAAATAATGCAAAGTATGGAGCGGCAGCAATCTGTAATGGAGGAGGAGGAGCTAGTGCAATTATACTTGAAAATATATAAACTTTTATAAAATATAATAAAAAGGCAGATTTTTTTAAATCTGCCTTTTTTATTATCAATTCAATTAATAAGTTTGAAGAGTCTATAAGCTATTTAATATAATATAAATTTAAATTATATTAATATTCTAATAGTATTTAATTGATTTATATATATTTGTTAGGTAAACAAAAATTATATTTTGAATTAAATAATATTAGAAATCATGAAGAATACATTAAATATTATCTTGCTTTCGTCAGCCTTTAATGGCTTAACTCAAAGAGTCTGGCTTTCATTGAAAGAAGCAGGATATCAGGTTAGTTTTTTACTTTTTACCACAGAACAAGAGGTTATAGATTCAATTGAAACTTCCCATCCGGACCTTGTTATTTGTCCTTTTTTAAAAGATAGAGTACCTGAAGTTCTTTGGAAAAATGAGACAAGACCTATCATAATTATCCATCCGGGTATTAGAGGAGATAGAGGAGCCTCCTCTTTGGACTGGGCAATTTTAAAAAATCTTGATACATGGGGAGTAACTGCTTTACAAGCCGTAGAAGAAATGGACGCCGGTCCTATTTGGGCAAGTCATGAATTTAAAAAACCTGCTTTAATAAGAAAATCAGAGCTTTATAACAATTTTGTAAGTGATGCCGCTATAAAATGTATTTTTGAGGTTATTGATAAATTTATAAATAATGAAAAACCCATCCCATTAGATTATAATAACGAAAACGTAAAGGGAAGGCTAGAACCTAATATGAAACAATCGGATCGTCATTTTGAATGGACTAGTTCGGCAAAAGACATTTTAAATATAGTAAATTCAGCAGAAGGAATACCCGGTGTATTAGCAGAAATAGAAGGTGAAAAATTTTATATATATGATGCATATTTGGATCATCGTGAAGGTGAAGCGGGAAAACTTTTAGCCCGCCGTGAAGATGCAGTTTTAATTGGAACAGGAGAAAAAAGCCTTTGGATTGGTTCGTTAAAAAGAGCAGCTAAAGACCAATTGCCCTTTAAACTACCGGCTGTACAAGTTTTAAAAGAAAAAGCAGAAAATTTAAAAGATTTAACCCTTTCATTGTACGATACGGTTTTTTCTAATGAGGAATACAGTACAGTACATTATTCCCAAAAAGGAAGAATAGGAGAGTTAACCTTTAATTTTTATAATGGTGCCATGAGTACCCAACAATGTGAAAGGATGATAAAAGCTATTCAATTTGCTAAAGAACAGGAAACGAATGTGTTGATAATTAAAGGAGGATACAATGCTTTTTCCAATGGTGTACACCTTAATACGATAGAAGCAGCAGAAAATCCGGCAGAAGAGGCCTGGAAAAATATACATGCTATAGACGATGTATGTTTAGAACTTTTAGATACGAAACAATGGGTAATTGCCGGTGTGACAGGTAGTGCCGGAGCGGGAGGAGTAATGTTAGCTTTAACAGCTGATTTTGTAGCTGCCAGAGATGGAATAATACTTAATCCTCATTATGCCACGATGGGATTATACGGTTCAGAATATTGGACATATACTTTGCCTAAACGGGTAGGAGAGCAACAGGCTAGAAGGTTAACCGAAGAATGTTTACCCGTAAGTGTAACCCGAGCATTGGAGATTGGATTAATTGATTCTATAGGTCCCAGAGAAATACACAATTTCAATGAATGGTTATGGGTACAAGCTAAAAAAGCAGAAGAAATAAATAAAAAAGCCTCGAAAAAACCTTTTAATCCGGAAAAAGCAGCCGAATGTAGAAAGAAAGAATTAGAAGAGATGAAAGAAGATATGCTTTACGACCGAAATTCTTTTTCTGTAAAAAGAAATTGTTTTGTGCTTAAAAAAAGAGCTTGTAAGACTCCGGATCGATTGATAGCCAATTGGGCAAGAGTTAAACAAAATAAGGAATAATAAAAAAACCATCTCATTTGAGATGGTTTTTATTGAGGCTTCGAGCGGATTCGAACCGCTGTACAAGGTTTTGCAGACCTCTGCCTAGCCACTCGGCCACGAAGCCGTTTTGTTGGATTGCAAATCTACAATTTTTTTTGAATTAAAATTAAAATCTAATAAAATTTCTTTTTAAAAGTTACTTTTACCTGATCTAAATTAACATGTACAGGCGGGTTTACCTTTGCAACAGAGACTTTTACAGCTTTTACCTTTTTACATTGAAATTTTAGTTCTCTTATAATTCGATCGGCAACATGTTCTAAAAGATTGGAGCGAATAGCCATTTGATCTTTAACTATTTGTGCAACAGTTCCATAATTAACAGTATCATTAAGCTCATCGGATCTTCCTGATTTTTCTAAGTTCAACCGTATTGTCACATTAACTATATAAAAAGAACCAATTTTAGCTTCTTCTTCTAAGCATCCATGATAGGCGTAAATTTTTATATTTTTTAATTTTATTTTTTGCATTTAAAAAAGTTGTTTAGCAATTTTTCTTATGTTTTCAGATCTTCCCATTGAATAAAAGTGAAGTACGGGTACTCCTTGCTTCATTAATTCCTTACATTGATTAACCGTCCATTCTATTCCCACCTCATATACTGCTTTATTATCCTTACATTTTTCTACGGCCATAACTAATTCTTGAGGCATATCTATGTGAAAAATGTTTGGAAGAATAGTGAGATGTTTTTTTATAGATACGGGCTTTATGCCGGGTATGATCGGCACAGTAATTCCGATATTCCTACACTTCTTTACAAACTCAAAATATTTAGTATTATCATAAAACAGTTGAGTAACAATGTAATCTGCACCGGCATTAATTTTTTGCTTTAAATAATTTAAATCCGTATCTAAATTAGGGCTTTCAAAATGTTTTTCAGGATATCCGGCTATGCCAATACAAAAATCAGTAGCTCCATGAGCGTATTCTTCATGAAGATATTTACCTGAATTCATGTTTTGAACTTGAGACACCAGTTCATTAGCATATGAATGTCCCTGGGAGTGTGGTTTAAATATACCCTCACTTTTAATGGGATCTCCCCGTAAAACTAAAATATTATCAATACCTAAAAAATTAAAATCGATAAGAATATTTTCAGTTTCTTCTTTATTAAACCCACCACATATTAAATGAGGCACTGCATCAACTTTATACTTTTGTTGAATTGCAGCACATATACCCACTGTACCGGGACGTTTTCTTGTAACAATTTTTTGTATCAATCCATTAGGTAACTCTCTATATTCGTATTCTTCTCTATGATAGGTTACATCAATGAAAGGAGGATTAAATTCCATTAAAGGATCAATATTGGAAAATATATTTTGTAAATCTTCTCCTTTTTTAGGCGGTAGTATTTCGAAGGAAAATAAAGTTTTTCCCTTTGCATTGGAAATATGTTCTGTAACTTTCATATTAATTATTTTTGTTCAAAACAGGCCATTTTATTTGGAGATGAAAAATATTTTTAGTTGTTATTATTATCATTTATAGTTTATTCATTATAATTATAAAGCACTTTCATTAAAAGAAAAGGGTAGTAAATCAGCACATTGATTAAATTTAATTACTTTACCTTTCATACCGGTAAAAAGAAATTCAATAGGCATTTTCTGTCTGAATTCGTATTCAATAAGTACTTGTCTACAGGCTCCACAAGGAGAGACAGGAATGGAACTGTTATCATCCTTTCCGGCAACTACAGCCATTTTTATTATTTTAGCAGACGGATAATTTGCTATAGTATAAAAAATAGCGGTCCTTTCAGCACATAAACCACTGGGATAAGCGGCATTCTCTTGATTATTACCTGTTAAGATTTTACCATTATCTAATAATAAGGCGGCTCCAACTTTAAAATTAGAATAATTGGCATAAGCAGAATTACGAGCTTCTTTAGCCTTATTAATTACTACTAAGTCTTGGTCGGAAAGGTCTTCCCACCGGGAATACTCTTCATATTTTAGATCTAAGACTTTAATCATGTTTAATACTTATTATGTGCACCTAAGTTACTAATTAATTATAAAAATGGGTAAAATAATTACCCTGTATAAAGTATTTGCTAAAACAAAAAACCTATAAAACAATTTTTATAAGAAAGAAAAGATTTCTCTTTCTGCAAAATGAAAATGAGCTTCAATCGCTGCATTTTCGTTGCTGTCTGATCCATGAATAGCATTTCGTTGTGTGCTTTCAGCATATTTTTTGCGGAGAGTACCTTCTTCTGCCTGATCGGGATTGGTAGCACCGATTAACTTTCTAAAATTTTCCACAGCATTTTCCTTTTTTAAAACAGCTGCAATTATAGGTCCGGAGGTCATAAAATATACTAAGTCATCAAAAAAAGGTTTGTCTTGATGCACAGAATAGAATCTTTGGGCATCTGTTAAGGTGAGGGAGGTTAGTTTTAAAGCAATGATACTAAAACCGGCTTCAGTAATATCTTTTAAAATTGTTCCCGTTAGTCCTTTGGAAACAGCATCGGGTTTTATCATAGTAAGAGTAAAATTAGACATCGGTATATATATTAAAAGTTAAGCTAAGTAATAATAAAATAAAGTTAAAAAAAAACACTCAATTCTGTAAAGAATTGAGTGTTTTTTAATTAAATATTTTAATCTTTTAAGCCAATAATGATACCGGATTTTCAAGATACATTTTAAGAGTTTGTAAAAACTGAGCTCCGGTAGCACCATCTACTACACGGTGATCACATGCCAATGATATTTGCATTGTGTTACCAACCACAATTTGTCCGTTTTTAACTACCGGTTTTTGTATGATAGCTCCCACGGATAAAATACACGAATTCGGTTGATTAATAATAGAATTGAAAGATTCCACTCCAAACATTCCTAAGTTAGAAATAGTAAAAGTAGATCCGTCCATTTCATTAGCTTTTAATTTTTTATCTCTAGCTCTTCCGGCTAAGTCTTTTACTGCTGATGAAATTTGAGTTAAAGATAAGTAATCGGTGTTTTTAATTACCGGAACTACTAATCCATCTTCAACTGCTACGGCAACTCCTACATTTATGTTTCCACGGTGGATAATTTTAGTATCGGACCAAGTACTGTTAATTTGCGGATGTTTTCTTAAAGCAATTGCAACGGCTTTAATTACAATATCATTAAAAGATACTTTGGTATCAGGAAGGCTATTGATAGCTTTTCTAGCTTCCATAGCATTATCCATATTGATTTCAAATACCAAATTGTAATGAGGAGCAGTAAATAAACTGTGGCTAAGACTTTTAGCAATAGCATTTCTCATGGAAGAATTTGGTGTTTCAGTGTCTACACCCGGAGTTATTTGCGGAGCAACCGGCGCAGATTTAGCTGAAGAGGCAGAAGCTGTAGTTGTGGAAGCTGATGGAACAAAATTTTCAACATCTTTTCTAATAATTCTTCCATTGTCTCCACTTCCTTTAATTTGATCTAGGCTAATTCCTTTTTCTTTAGCAATTTTCTTTGCTAAAGGAGAAGCGAATATTTTACCGTTGCCGGATGAAACTGTATTAGCTTCTGAAGAAGGTTTAGAGTCATTGGATGCGACAGCTGCCGGCTCAGAAGCAGCAGGTTTAGAAGTTGCTGTAGAAGCAGAAGAGCCTCCGGCAATAATTCCGCTAACATCCGTACCTGCAGGTCCTACGATAGCCAATAAAGATTCAATCGGAGCAGAATCTCCTTCTTTTACTCCTTGGTATAATAAAACTCCGCCGTTACCATCGTATTCAAAATCTTGAACCGCTTTATCTGTTTCTATTTCAGCAATAACATCACCTTCTTTAATAGTATCACCTACCTTAACATTCCATTTAGAAACTTTACCTTCAGTCATGGTATCACTAAGTCTAGGAACTTTGATAATTTCTACATCTTTAGGGATTTCTACAGAAGCAGAAGGGGTAGAAGTTGTATTCGTATTGCTAGAGTCGTTATTAGTTGTTGGTTCGGAAGATGTGGAATTGCTATTAGCACCTCCAATTAATGCGCTGATGTCTTCCCCTGCTTTTCCGATAATAGCTAACAGAGAATCCACCGGTGCAGCATCACCTTCTTTAACTCCTTGGTATAAAAGGATACCATCATCACCATCATAATCAAAATCCTGAACAGCTTTATCTGTTTCAATTTCTGCTAAGATATCGCCTTCTTTTACAGGATCTCCTACTTTTAGGTTCCATTTAGATACTTTTCCCTCAGTCATGGTATCACTCAGACGAGGCATTTTTATAACTTCAGCCATAATTTGGTTTTGATTCGTGTTTTTATTGGTTTTCTAATTTATCTAAAAAAGGATAATTCGGCTCAGAGTATATATATTTATATAATACGTCATCATCAGCGTAAGGAGCATCTTCTGCAAACTTACCAACTTCATTCATTTCATCCTTTAATCTTTTATCTATTTCATCTAATTCTTCGATGCTTGCCCAATTATTAGACAAAATTTTATGTTTTACGAATAGAATCGGGTCTTCTTTTTTATGCTCTTCCACTTCTTCTTTCGTTCTGTAAGGCTCAGCATCAGACATGGAATGTCCTCGGAAACGATACGTTCTAGCCTCAAGGAATGTAGGGCCATCACCTCTTCTTGCTCTTTCAATAGCTTCGTAAGCTGCTTCTGCAACTGTCTCAGGATTCATTGCATCCACCGGAGCGCATGGCATTTCATACCCTAGTCCTAATTGGTAAATATCCAAATTATTAGTAGTTCTTTCAACTGATGTACCCATAGCATATTGATTGTTTTCACAAACAAATACTACCGGTAATTTCCAGTTCATAGCCATATTGAAAGTTTCATGTAGAGTACCTTGTCTTACTGCACCGTCACCCATGTAGCAAATAGTAACCGCGTCGCGTTCAAAATATTTATCTGCGAAGGCTATTCCGGCACCTAACGGGATATGACCACCTACAATACCATGTCCACCGTAAACATTGTGTTCACGGCTGAAAAGGTGCATAGATCCCCCCAATCCTTGAGATGAACCGGTGGCTTTACCGCATAATTCAGACATGGCTACTTTAGGATCCAGCCCCATGGCTAACGCATGAGCATGACAACGATAAGAGGTTATAATCTTGTCTTTGGTTATATCCATTGCATGAGTAAAACCTGCTGCAATTGCCTCTTGACCATTATATAAATGCAAAAAACCTCTGATTTTATCTTTTAAATATAGAGAACGAGCTTTGTCCTCAAATCTTCTCCACATAGTCATATCCTCAAACCACTTGAGGTATACTTCTTTACTAAATTCTTTCATCCTTGTACAATTTGACACGCAAATTTACATTAAATACTATGAACTAACAAAATTTAGATTTTATAAGTTTAACTACTTATATCTTGATTATTTATATCAAATTATTTATAATAATGGTTATTTATTTTTATTTAATGTTGATTTGATAATTGAATATAATAATTTACACGTATAATAGTTTATTTTATTTTTATTTACCAGGAATCTTTATTCTTTAATTTTTCAGTGCATTAATTTTCATTTCGATATATATCTAATCAACTTAAGGGTATTTATGGTGGATATATCTAAGTAAAAACTCTTTTTGTTAGAAACTTATTTAATCATTTGATTAAATCAAAAATTTAAATATATTTGCATTAAAATATATTTAGTGGTATAAAAAATGCAATACGATTGCAATGAATAAGTTATAAAATTGGAAATGAAAATCAGGATATGGTCAGAGATGTTTCAACAGAGCAAAAAATTAAAGAAGCTGCAAAGCGTGTTTTTCAAAAAAAAGGTTTTGGATTAACTCGTACCCGAGATATAGCAAAAGAGGCGGGTATTAATTTGGCTCTACTGAATTATTATTATAGAAGTAAAGAAAATTTATTTGAAATAGTGATGCAGGAGAGCATTGAAGAAATGTTTTCATATCTAGATCATATAATTAATAATAAACAGACAACTTTATCTGATAAAATAGATGCAGGAGTCTTAAGATATATAGAAGGAATATCCAAAAATTCAAATCTCCCTCTTTTTTTATTGAGTGAATTACAGGCTAATCCCCATCATCTTTTTAATAGAGTTAAAATTACGGAAGGTTTCCTCAAAGATAGTTATATGTTTAAACAGATCAATGAGCAAATAAGTAAAGAAAAATTGAATTTTACAGCCATACATTTTTTTATAAACCTTGTCTCTATGTCAATTGTTCCGATAATAGGACAGCCCATTATAAAATATGTAAATATAATGGATGAAAAAAGTTTTGCTGATTTCATCGAACAACGAAAAACTTTAGTTCCGATTTGGTTAAAGTCAATGTTAAAGCTAGTATAATAATAATGAGATTATGAAAACTAAAACGTATATATTTTTACAATTATGTTTACTTCCTTGTCTGTTGTTTTCTCAATTATCGGTAATAAGTCTGGAAGAATGTCAGGAAAAAGCAAGAGAAAATTATCCGTTAATTAAACAATACGATTTAATTTCTCTAGCCGAAGATTACACTTTGGATAATTTGGCAAAAAATTACTTACCGCAAATTTCTCTTGGTGGACAGGCTTCTTATCAAACTCAAGTAACTAAAATACCCATAAAGATTCCTGGTTACAATATTCCCGAAATGGACAAAGATCAATACAAAATTACTCTTGATGTTACACAATTGCTATGGGATGGAGGAGCAACACGATCTCAAAAAAAAATTACCCAAGCGAATTCAGATTTTGAAAAGCAAAAGCTTGAAGTAAACTTATATACCGTACGGGAAAAAATTAATCAATTGTATTTTGGAATTCTAACGATTGACAAGCAACTGAATCAATTAGATGTTTTAACCTCCGATTTACAAACCAATTATAACCTGGTTAGTGCCATGCTAAAAAATGGTGTTGCCATGGTATCTGATTTAGATTTGGTTAAAGTGGAATTATTAAATACCGATCAAAAAAGAATTGAGCTTACCACTTTACGAATGGCTTATATAAAAATGCTTTCTTTATTTATACATGAAGAAATAAGTCAAGGAGTTGAATTGAAATTACCGGACAATAGTATCAATTTTGAACAAGAGATTTCTCGTCCGGAATTAAGGATGTATGATAAGCAAAATTTAGTATATGAAGCCCAAGAGAGTACGATAAAAGCTAAAAATATGCCTAAATTTTCACTTTTTGCTCAAGGAGGATATGGAAAACCCGGTTTAAATATGTTGAACTCAAATTTTAAAACGTATGCTATTGGCGGGGTGCGTTTAAGTTGGAATTTTGGAAACTTATACACAAAGAAAAACGAATATCGATTGTTAAAAAATGACAGGAATTCACTTCAATCTCAAAGAGAAACTTTTTTATTTAACACCCATGTTCAGCTTACCCAAATTCAGAATGAAATAAATAAATATCAACAATTGATGGTAAAAGATGATGAAATTATTCGGTTGAGGAATAGTGTTAAAAAGGCCGGAGAGAGTAAGTATAAAAATGGAATTTACAATATGAATGATTTAATCGGAGATATTAATGCAGAAAATCAGGCACGAGTAACACAGTCTATACATGAAATGCAATATTTACAAAGTATCTATAATTATAAATATACACAAGGAAATTAGAGAACTATGAGACAGTTAATAATATTTACCCTGGGAACTTTTATGTTCCTGTTATCTTGTAATCGAAATAAGTTTGAGCATGATGCGTCGGGAACGTTTGAAGCAACCGAAGTAATTGTTTCATCGGAAGCTAATGGTAAATTGGAATCTTTTCAATTAATGGAAGGAGATCAATTAACCAAAGGGCAATACGTTGGATATGTTGACAGCATTCAGCTGTATTTAAAGAAAAGACAATTAATAGCTACCAATAAAGCCATACAGGTAAAAAGACCGGACATATCCGTCCAAGTTTCTTCCATAAAAGAACAGATTGCGAAAGCTGAATTTGAAAAAAGAAGAATACAAAGATTATTGGCAGATAACGCAGCTACTCAAAAACAATTGGATGATGCAAATTCACAAATTGAAGTTCTCAAAAAATCTTTAAATGCGCAAGTAAATTCACTTTCAACATCGGTTAACAGTCTCAATGAAGAAAGTAACACCAATACAGTTCAAGTATCTCAAATAGAAGATCAATTAAAAAAATGTAAAATTGTTAATCCAATTCAGGGTACTGTTTTAAACAAATTTGTAGAAGAAAAAGAAATTGTTACCCAAGGTAAAGCACTTTATAAAATTGCAGATACCAAAAATTTATTTTTACGAGCATATATAGTTTCAGAACAATTAGAAAAAATTAAAATAGGACAGAAAGTTAAAGTATTTATAAATATTTCTGAAGATAAACAAAAATCCTATCCGGGCACTATTACATGGATATCCGATAAAGCCGAATTCACTCCAAAAACCATTCAGACCCAGGATGAGCGTCAAAATTTAGTGTATGCGGTTAAAATTGCAGCAACAAATATTGACGGACTTATTAAAATAGGTATGTATGGTGATGTGGATTTTTGATAAGTTCTAAATTCATTTTCTAAAAGTAAACAAGACTAAATTATAGTGAAGATTAAAAAAAGATAATGAGTGTTATTTCCATACAAAATATTTCAAAAACCTATACAGGGAAAGTTCCGGTTGAAGCTTTACAAGATATATCTATTGAAATTAATAAAGGAGAATTATTCGGTTTAATAGGACCCGATGGAGCAGGAAAGACCACTCTGTTTAGAATATTAACCACCTTGTTGGTGGCGGATAAAGGAGAGGCATTTGTAGATGGGTTTGATGTAAAGAAAAACTTTTTACAAATACGGGAAAGAGTCGGGTATATGCCCGGTAAATTTTCGCTATATCAAGATTTAAGTATTGAAGAAAATCTTATTTTTTTTGCTCGGGTATTCAATACAACGGTAGAAAAAAATTATGATTTAATTAAAGATATATACGTTCAAATCGAACCCTTCAAAAAAAGAAGAGCAGGTAAACTTTCGGGAGGAATGAAACAAAAACTTGCTCTGTGTTGTGCCTTAATACATAAGCCTTCTGTTTTATTTTTAGATGAGCCGACCACTGGAGTGGATCCCGTATCAAGAAAAGAATTTTGGGATATGTTAACCCGACTTAAACAACAGGGAATTACTATAATGGTTTCTACGCCTTATATGGATGAAGCAAGTTTATGTGATAAGATTGCGCTAATTCAAGAAGGAAAAATACTTTCTGTCAATACTCCTAAGCAGATAACGCAAGAATATCCGTATAAATTATATTCGGTGCGATCTGATAATAACTATAAACTTCTTCAGCAATTACGCAAACAAAAAGAAATAAACAGTAGTTATATATTCGGAGAATATTTACACGTGACATTTAAAAATGAAAAGGTTACGATAGAGGGAGCTGAAGTAAAAGAAATTGAACCGGGAATCGAAGATTGTTTTATTTATTTAATGAATAAAAATGAAAACCATAGTAACGAAAGAGTTAACTAAAAAATTTGGCGATTTTATAGCAGTCAATCATATAAGCTTTGAAGTATCCAAAGGTGAAATTTTTGGTTTTTTGGGGGCAAACGGTGCAGGAAAAACTACAGCGATACGAATGCTTTGTGGGTTGTTATCTCCCACCTCAGGGGAAGGAACTGTTGCAGGATACGATATTTACAAAGAGTCGGATAAGATTAAAAAAAATATCGGATATATGAGCCAAAAATTTTCGTTATATGAAGATTTAACCATTAAAGAAAATATGCGATTATTTGGTGGTATTTATGGAATGAGCACTAAGGATATTAAAGTAAAAACGGAACAATGTTTAGAGGAACTTTCCTTAGAAACAGAAAGGGATGTTTTGGTTAAATCCTTACCCTTGGGAATTAAGCAAAAAGTTTCTTTTGCAGTGTCGACCTTTCATTCTCCTGAAATTGTTTTTTTAGATGAACCCACCGGAGGAGTAGACCCCATAGCAAGACGTACTTTTTGGGAAATGATTTATCAAGCTTCTAATAACGGAATAACCATTTTTGTTACAACTCATTATATGGATGAAGCAGAATATTGTAATCGGGTTTCAATTATGGTCGATGGTAAAATTGAAGCATTGGATACGCCTGCGGGACTTCGTCATAAATATCATGCGGAAACAATGGATGAAGTTTTTCAAATATTGGCAAGAGGAGCAAAAAGAGAATAGATTTTAAGTAATAAGTAAATAAAGAAAAAATAAGAATAGGGCATGAATCAATTTTTTAGTTTCATAAAGAAAGAAATCTTTCACATCACCCGTGATTTTAGAACTATGCTTATGCTTTTAATTATGCCTATAGCGCTTCTTATGATATTTGGATTTGCTATTACGACAGAAATTAAAAATACCTCTTTCATTGTATTAGATAATTCTAAAACCATCCAATCCACACAACTTATAGAACAAATAAATGCCAGTAAATATTTTGACCTTACAGGCTATCTGGATAAATTAGAACAGGTTGAACAACGTTTTCGACTAGGTAAAGCTAAATTGGCGGTGGTTATTCCTCAAGGATTTGATAAAGACTTGTATCATCAAGGAACTAGTGAAGTTCAACTTATTGTAGATGCATCAGATCCTAATGAAGCATCTACCATAGTTAGCTACTTGCAACAAATTATAGCGGAATATCAAAAACAACAAATGAATAAAGCGGGTTCAGGATCTTATGTAATTAAAAGTCAGGTTAAAATGCTATATAATCCACAATTAAAAAGTGCGTATAATTTTGTACCGGGAATTATGGGATTGGTTCTTATGTTAATTTGTTCAATGATGACATCTATTTCCATTGTAAAAGAAAAAGAACAAGGAACTATGGAAATATTATTAGTTTCTCCGCTAAAACCTATAAGCATTGTATTAGCTAAAGTGGTACCTTATTTCCTGATCTCCATTATTGACGTTTTTTCTATATTAATTATATCTGTTACCATATTGGAAGTGCCTATTGAAGGAAATTTACTTTTACTTCTTTTTCTATGTACAATTTTCATTCTATCTACCTTATCGTTAGGGATTTTAATTTCATCCATAACGGAAACCCAACAAGCTGCCATGTTAATCTCGGGCATGGGATTATTGCTTCCCACTTTGTTGCTTTCTGGATTAATATTTCCCGTAGAAAATATGCCCTTACCGCTTAGAATAATATCAACCATTTTACCCGCTACCTGGTTTATTACTGCCGTTAAAGATGTAATGATTAAAGGGCTTGGTTTTTTTGCTATCTGGCAAGAATGTCTGATACTTATTGGTATGACTCTTTTCTTATTAGTGGTAAGTATCAAAATGTTTAAAAACAGGTTATGAGAACATTAAAATTTTTATTAGAAAAAGAATTTCTTCAGATATTCAGGAATAAAACTATTTTGAGATTGGTATTTTTTATGCCTGTTTTTCAATTATTAGTATTGCCATGGGCAGCCACTTTTGAACAGAAAAATATCTTATTAAGCATAATAGATAACGATCATAGTTCGGCTTCCAGAGAATTGATACAAAAAGTAATTTCATCCGGATATTTTAAATTGGCCAATTATTCAACGTCTTATTCAGACGCATTAAAGGTCGTCGAAAAAAATGAGGCAGACTTGATTTTAGAAATTCCGCATAATTTTGAAAATACCTTTATAAGAGAAAAATCAACCGATGTTATGCTTTCGGTAAATGCCATAAATGGACAAAAAGCAGGATTGGGATCTTCGTATTTAGGACAAATCTTAGCAGCTTACAATCGTGAATTGGTTAGTCAGACTCAAAGTTCGGGACAAATTATTGTTAAGCCCTATTATATGTATAATACAGAAATGAATTATCGTAATTTTATGGTGCCCGGTATTTTGGTTATGCTACTCAGTATTATAGGCGGGGCGCTTTCTTCCTTGAATATTGTTAAAGAAAAAGAAGCAGGAACCATTGAGCAAATCAATGTTACTCCTATTCCAAAATATATTTTTATTATAGGAAAATTGATTCCTTTTTGGGTTATGGGAATGTTTATTCTTACTGTTGGTATGCTAATAGCATGGTTGGTATACGGGTTAGTTCCGGCCGGTCATGCTCTAATAATTTATGTATTTTGTTTTTTCTACCTTATTGCATTTACCGGATTTGGGTTAATAATTTCAAATTTTTCATCTACACAGCAACAGGCCATGTTTGTGTTGTTTTTTATAATAATTATCTTTTTCTTATTGGGCGGACTTTATACTCCGATAAGCAGTATGCCCAGATGGGCTCAAATCGTTACCATGTTTAATCCGGTACGTTATTTTATTGAAGTGATGAGGCTGGTTTATATGAAAGGAAGTACCTTGGCTGATATCTCTCATCAATTATATATAATTATTATCTTTGCTGTAGTGTTGAATGTAGGTGCAATTGTAAGCTACAAAAAGACAAATTGAGAGTCTGATAAAAGTTATTTAAAGGCATAGAACATGTTCTTTATAAGTTTCTTAAGCATTATTTTTGACATTAACAAATTAATGAAACAACATATACTTTAAACTAAAAGTAATGAAATCTAAAATCATAAATTCTTTTTTTTGGGGAAATTCGGTTGCTCTTTCCTGGTTGTGGGGATTAGGACTGTTTTTTTCTGTGCAAATAACTTATTTATTCGGTTTAACAGGTCTATTGGGTTTTGCTTTATTAAATTCAATCGGATTATTTTTATTTGGTTACGGTACTCAAAAGATTGCCAATCGGGATAAAGGACAAGAATCATTAGAACGTTTTTATAAAAAATGGTATAAGCCGTTTCGCCTCAGTTTATATTTATATCAGTTATTGGCAATTACGTTAACCGTTTTCGCTACTGTAAAATATTTGTTTATTCCTTTGCTTACTTCTTATTGGCCGGGCTGGGATGATGGGGGAAGTATATTACAAATTTTTTCTTTATTACTTGTAGTATCATTGATTATTTCAGCTTCCTGTTTACTGGGTGAAGAATTTTCGATTAAATCTATTAAATACTGGCATCTACTAATAGGAGCAGTTTTATTAATTATAATAGTTTCCTTATTATCTTATTTACAACCTAAAGAAATATACAATTATGAGGCATGGGTGAAAAGTGAAACTCAAAAACCTATTTTCATAGGCTATATGGTTGCCATTTTCGTAGGTTTTTTTGTGGGGCCTTGGCTGGATTTACAACAATGGCAGCGCGCTATACAAATGAAAAAAGAAGAAACCAATATATGTACCGGATATTTTTTCGGATCCGTTATATTTTTTTTCCTGCTTATTTTTCATGGATTACTGGCAAGTTTTGTATTCAACAGTAATTGGTTTAATCCGAATATGGCATCGGTTGGATTGGGAGGTATAAAATACGGTCATGAGCAAATTGTGAATTATATGATCCACTTTCGATCTACACTTCCCGAATGGGTTCCGTTGTCCTATTATTTATTTTTAGTATTCGCAGTATTAACAACTTTAGATAGCGGATATGTTTCGACTCGGTGGTTTGTGAAAGAAGTTTCCAAATCCAGTAATAGTCCTGTATTATCCATAATACCTAAAGGAATTGCAGATTCTCCAATCCCTACCTATATTTTGGCGGGTTTAATTACGATATTCTCCGTATTGGCAAATTTTGAATTGGAATATTTTATGGTATTTTATGCCACTTTTTTTGTGGCTTATGCCTCATTAGGTATTGCGCGTTGTTTTGTACCTAATTCTCAGCATTCTTTGCCTCAAGTGAAACTTTTTTCAATAGGGGCACTTTCATTAGTGGTATTTGCAGGAGGTTATTTTATGCAAATGGCCGTATTGATGATCATAGGCTCAATACTTCCAATACTCTATGTGTTTTGGTTGGTTTTAAATACTGATTTGCTACGAGTTGTGAAAGAGAAAGTTGAAGAAGTGATAGATGCTGCGTCCGAAATTCCTGTATTAAAAAATTTATCTAAAGCAACTCATACAGCTATTAACGGTAAAACATTGGAAGTTAGCACGGGAAGTCATTTTGAAGGTAAATGGTTTGTGCATTCCTTTATGGCGACTTATGCAGATACCAACTCTGTAGGAAATGTTTATTTTGGAGTTTATGCTCTTTGGGTTGGAAAGACGCGCGAATTATTTTTTAATTATGTATTACCCGATTTTAATTTAAAAGGTACTACCTATTTAATATTAACACGATCTTTTGAACACAAATACATTACTGAAACTCGAGAATTCGAGAGGATAAGCGTAAAAATACGAGCTTCGGAATATAATCGAAAGATTGCCACTTTGGAACATCAAGTTTTCGATTCCGCAGGAAATTTATTGGGAAAAGGAAAACAACAATTAATATTTGTTTCTCCTAAAGATTACCGATTATTGGATATTCCTCCCGAAGTCATAAAAGCTTTTATGCCTTATATGTAATTTAATACTTCCAAGAATTTCTTAACTATTATAAGGTTGTGACTTATTTTAGTTCAAGCTTTAAAAGAATATAAAATAATTACTTAAAACAGTTTGGACTTAAAAAAACTGTAATAAAAATTGATTAGTCTATATTCAAAAAAATTCACTCAACGTTCTGCCGAAATATCTTTTTCGGTATTTACAAAAAATTTATCCTACATTCAGTGAAATGAAGATGGATATTAATGTTTAATATATCACAGTAATGAGACATTAGTCGGCTAATTATCAAAATACTAAATTTATGTATTTAAAGTTTTTGATAAATTTAAATGAAAAATAATAGGTTATAGATTACTTATTACTTAGGCTTTCTGAACATTTTCTTCTTCCAACAACTTTTTTTCTGCTCCTTCAGGATCAAACTCTCCTTCCCATCGGGCAATTACAGCAGTAGCTAAACAATTTCCAATAACATTTACCGTAGCACGAGCCATATCCATTAACGTATCAATTCCTAATATCATTAGGATGGGCCATTCTTGCAGATTAAAAGTACTTGCCGTACCCATTAAGATAACTAAAGAAGCACGAGGCACCCCGGCTACACCTTTGCTGGTTACGATTAAGGTAAGTATCATAATTAATTGGGTAGTAAAAGATACATGAACCCCCGTTGCTTGTGCTACAAATATAATGGCTAAGGATAAATATAAAGTAGTTCCATCTAAATTAAAGCTATACCCGGTCGGCATTACAAAAGCAATCACTTTTCGAGGAACGCCGAGTCTTTCCATCGCAATCATGGCTTTAGGTAGAGCAGCTTCTGAACTAGCCGTTGAAAAAGCTAAAAATGCCACATCTTTAATTTCTTTGATAAATCGTTTTATTGGCATTTTTATAAGTAAAGCTATCGGAAGAAATACGATGAGAACAAATACGATGAGAGCACCATATAGAGTTAATAACAACTTAATAAGTGGAATTAAGGCATCCAGTCCCATATGTGCAATAGTATAAGCCATAGCGCCCAAGACACCGAAAGGGGCAAAATACATGATGATATTAGTAAATTTAAACATCGTATCGGCAAGACTATCTGTAAAATTTACTAAATACATTCGCTTTTCTTTGGTTACCATTATAAGGGCTACTCCAAATAAAATACTAAATATGACGATTTGTAATACTTGCCCTTCAGCGACAGACTTTGCTATATTTTCAGGGAAAATATGCAGTACAATATCCTCCCAAGATTGGGATGCGACTTGTGGTAATTGTTCATGGGCTATATTTATTTTTTTTGTTCCTACTCCTGCTTGAGTGAGGTTAATGGCTGCTAATCCGATAAAAAGCGCAAAGGTAGTAACGATCTCAAAATAAACCAGAGATTTCCAACCCATTCTACCTACTTGTTTAATATCTGAATGACTGGCTATACCATGAACTAGGGTTGCAAATATCAAAGGCGCAATAATCGTTTTTATCAGCTTAAGAAATACTTTACTTAATATATCGAGTTTTCCGCTAACTCCCGGAAAATCATACCCTAAACAAGCACCAACTAGTAACGCTACAAAAATCCATATGGTTAAATTTTTCTTTTTAAATGCAAAGATGATTATTGAAATCATAAATAACCAACGACAAGCGAAAAAAAGAGATTCCGGAATAACTCCAAAAAAGTAGTTGATCAGGTACAGTGCGCCTGTAATAGTAATAAAAATAAAAGGGAGAATATTAAAAAAACGAGATATATTCATGTAAGTTTATGATTTTTTATAAAATTTTACGAAATTATTACCCATTTATAGATAATAATTTAACAAATATATTAAAATAAAATTTTTTATAAAAACTCTTACATGAATATTAGCATTTTATTTATCCTTTTTAACAATAAATTTATTACGTAAAATTTCTAAAATGGCAGGCAAAATAGATACTACAATAATTAAAATCATTAATAGAGGTAAATTATTTTTAACCCATCCAATGTTACCTACAAAATATCCCAAGAATAAGAAAATAAACACCCATACAACGCCTCCTATAATATTATAGGAAATAAAGTATTTATAACTCATACGTCCCATTCCGGCAACAAAAGGAGCAAAGGTTCTAACAATAGGAACAAAACGGGCAAGTATAATGGTTTTGCCTCCGTGTTTTTCATAAAATTCATGAGTCTTTTGAAGATAGCTTTGCTTAAATATTTTAGAATTGGGATTACTGAATAGTTTATGTCCAAAATATTTTCCTATCTCAAAATTGACCGTATCACCAATAATAGCTCCAACCACAAATAATAGGGCTAATAAATAGATGCTAAATTCATCACTGGAAGCAGCAAGAGCTCCCGCGGAAAATAATAAAGAATCACCGGGTAAGAAAGGGGTAATTACTAATCCGGTTTCACAAAAAATGATTAAAAAAAGAATAGCATAAACCCAATTTCCGTAGTTGCGCATTAATTCATCTAAGTGAACATTTATATGAAGAATAAAATCAACTAAATAGTGTAAAGTTTCCATGAATAATATATTGATACTTGTTATTTTAATAAATAGTAATAAAAAATAGTAAAATTTTTAATTAAGATTGCAAATATAGTAAAAACGAACAGGCAAGTTAAATGAAATAAAAATAAAACACTCTACCATAATTCTTTTTATATAATGACAAAATGTCGTTAAAAAAGAATATTTAAATCAAAAATAAGACAAAATGACATGATTTTAAAATTTGCTTTTTATCTAAAAGGTTTAGTTTTAATAAATTACAATTCTTTTTAAGTATTTGGTCTGTAATTTGAAAATCATAAAACATAAAAATCTTAAAAAAATAAATAAAAGTTATGGCAGATTTAATTAAAAGCAACAACAAAAGTTTCGGAAATTTATTAGATGAATTTTTCTCAAATGCTCCTGCATGGAATAAAGCAGAAGTAAAATTTCCACCTGTAAATATTTCTGAAGATAAAGCTAATTTTGAAGTGGATTTATACGCTCCGGGATTGAAAAAAGAAGATTTTAAAGTTAATTTAGAAAAAGGATTACTAACGATTAGCTATGATAAAAAAGCTGAAACGCATAATAAAAAATCTCACAGAACTGAATATTATCAGTCCAGCTTTAAACGTAGTTTTACTTTAGATGATAGTAATATAGATGCAGCCAAAATACATGCTACCTATCATGATGGAGTTTTAAAATTAGTTTTACCTAAGAAAGAACAAACAGAAATTGCACCGAAACAAATTGAAGTAAAATAAAATTTTACTTATATATTTACCTATCAATATTTATAGTTAGTTAAAGGGGTTAAAGTTTTAATGCTTTAGCTCCTTTTTTATGTGTAATAGCGCGGAAATAAATCTATAAAAACAACATTCATAAAACCCATTATTTGGTAAGAGGTATTGTTCGAGGAGTATATTTTGAAGCCAATTCACTAAAAAGCTTAATATGTTCAGGAGTTGTTCCACAACATCCACCCAAAATATTCACCAGTTGATTTTCCAAATATAATTGAACTTTTTCAGCCATCATTACCGGCGTTTCATCATATCCGCCTAAAGGATTGGGTAATCCGGCATTAGGATAGGCGCTAAGGTAAAAAGGAGCTTTATTAGCCAATATTTCCAAGTATTGAAAAAGTTGTTCAGCACCCAAAGCACAGTTTAACCCAATGGATAATAAAGGTAAATGTGATAAAGAAACTAAAAAAGCTTCCGTCGTTTGTCCGGATAATGTTCTTCCCGCCGCATCAGTAATTGTGCCTGAAGCCATTAGGGGGAGTTTTTTGCCGGTTGTATCGAAAGCTTCCTCAATACCAAAAAAAGCAGCCTTAGCATTTAAAGTATCAAAGATTGTTTCAACTAAAAGAATATCCGCTCCGGCTTGAATAAGAGATACTGCTTGTTCTTTATAAATTTCCGCTAAATAATCAAAATCTACCTCACGATAGGCAGGATCATTTACATCTGGAGAAATAGAAGCGGTTTTTGAGGTCGGGCCCATGGAACCGGCAATAAAAAGAGGTTTTGTTCCATTTTTGTTCCAATATTCCTCTCGGGCCTGTTTAGCCACTTGAACAGAAGCAAGGTTAAGTTCATGTACCCAATCTTGCATATCATAATCAGTCATGGAAATTCGGTTCGAATTAAATGTATTCGTTTCGATAATATCAGCTCCCGCCTCAAAATATTCCAAATGAATATTTTTAATAATATCCGGTTGTGTAATGGACAACAAATCATTATTTCCCTTTAAATCTGTTTTCCATTCCCTGAATCTAGTGCCTCTATAATCTTCTTCATTTAATTTATAACGTTGAATCATGGTTCCCATGGCTCCGTCTAAGATTAGAATCTTATGTTTAATGAGTTCTTCTATTTTCATGTTACAAGTTACCTGCATACAAAAGTACATAAAACATTATAAGTTTCTTAAAATTAGAATTCTTATAAACGCTTTGTGTATACACTTGTAATTAAACAGATAAATACAATTGAATAAATAAAAAAGGATTGAAATGAGAATATCAAGAGTAGTTTATGAGCAAAAAAAACAGACTGAATTTAAATTCAGTCTGTTTTTTACTATTATATTTATTGAGCGATAAACTCTAAATTTATTTGCAATTTAACTTCATTGCTCACTACCAAACCTCCGGCTTCAGTCATTTGACTCCAGTTTAAACCGAAATCTTTACGATTTAATTTTCCTGTAAATTCAAATCCGGCTCGTTGATTATTCCATGGATCTTTGATGATTCCTCCAAAATCTGCATCTAAGGTAATTTCTTTACTTACGTCTCTGATAGTAAGGATGCCCGTGATTTTATTGTCTTTAACACCCGAATTACTTGTAAAAGTCAATTTAGGATAGTGAGAAACGTCAAAGAAATCTTCCGATTTTAAATGAGTATCTCGATCAGCAATTTTTGTATTGATAGAATCAACATCGATGGAAAAATCAAATTTTGCATTTGAAAAATCATCACTTTCAGATTCTATGGAGCCTTGAAATTTGGTAAATTCTCCGGTTACGGTTGATATTACCATGTGCTTTACTTTAAAGAAGATCTCGGAGTGAGCGGGATCAGTTAACCATTTTGTTTGCATGTTACCTTTTTTTTATTAGTAATGAATAATCTTTTTAACTATTGATACTTATAGATCAGATATTTTTAAAACATATACTGTACCATAATATGAATAAATGATAAAGGATAATGGTTATTATTTTTAATTGATTTCTTAAAAGAAATTAATAGAAATTTTTTATTGTTTTTCCAAAGCAATTGTTTAGGTAGTAATAATTCAATAATTTAAGATTCCGAAAACATTTACAATGATAATAAGTGATTGGATATTATTTTCTCTTTTGATTTTCTTTTAAAAACAATTTTTCCGAGATGGGCACTATTTATTACTGATATTATTATAGGAATAAGTAGGAGATCAAAGTAAAGAAAAATATTTTCCGGGTAGAGTTTCAATGATGTTTTTAAGTTCTAATTGTAACAAAATCGGCATGAGTTGAAACGTAGGTAAACTTAATTCTAAAGATAGAGCATCAATTTGCAAATTTCCTTTACGTTTTAACAATTCAATAATTTTTAATTCTTGATCTGTGAGATCAATCCATAATTCTTGTTGTAAATTTTTTATAGGAGCTTCTCCAAATAAGGATACCACATCTTCAGGTCGGGTGAGTATTTGTGCTTCTAAGTTTCTGATAAGCTGGTTGCATCCCTGGCTGCAAGCATCCGTAACTTTTCCGGGCAAAGCAAACACTTCACGATGATACGAATTAGCAAATTTTACTGTGGAAATGGCACCGCCTCCGTATCCTGATTCTACAATGACCGTTACAGAAGACAACCCGGCAATGATACGGTTACGCTGTATAAAATTAGCTTTTTCGGGTTTAGTATTAGGTGCAAATTCACTAAGGATTCCTCCGTTTTGTACCATTCTTTCCGCTAATCCTTTGTGCTGTGGTGGATAAAGAGTAGATAGGCCGTGAGCAAGTACTCCCAGAGTGGGAATGGCAAGTTCATTAGCTTTCTTATGAGCGCATCCATCCACTCCTAAAGCCAATCCACTGACAATATTGATTTTTTTGTTTTGAAAGCATTCTACTAATTTTTTTGTAAAATTTTCGCCATAAGAGGTCATCTTACGAGTTCCTACAATGCTTACTGCAGGTAGCTTCCAATTTATAGCACCTTTATAATAGAGCATTACAGGAGCGTCCGAACATTCCTTTAATAAAGTAGGATAGGAATCATCCCATAAATGCACTATTTGAATATTATTAGTAATGCAATATTCAAACTCTTTATAAGCTTGATCTAAAAGCGATTGATTACCTAAATGTTGAATGGTTTTATGACCTATATGATACACAGAAAGCAATTCTTGAGAAGTTGCAGACCAAACTTTTTGTGCGCTTCCGAAATGGCTTATTAATTTTTTAATCGTCATATCGCCAATAAGAGGACACATTCGTAGGGCAATGAGATATACAATTTCCTGATTCATTAGTAAATAGCTTTTTCAATAGTCTTGATAAAGATAAAGAAAAAATATCGATGTAATAGAATTTATGGAAAATGTGACGGCTATATTTTTATAAATCAAATTAAAAAATCAACCTTTTCAACAGATTTTAGTAATAATAAAAATTTACTTAATCAGGTAAACCATCAATTCGAATAGGAATTTAAATTGCTTGATTAGCAAGGAGGTCGTCAAATATTTGGTTCAATTCTTCTAACGTAAGAGCTGAAAGCAATTGAGTTTTATAGATTTTAAAATTAGGAATTCCCCTAAAATAATTAGAATAATGTTGACGCATTTCTAAAAGGCCGGTGCGTTCGCCTTTCCATTCCACTGACCAAGCAGCGTGATTTTTAACAGCTTCAATACGTTGTTGCAAATCGGGTGGTGGAAGCTCTTCTCCGTTTTTCAGATAATGTTTAATTTGGCTGAATATCCAAGGATTTCCAATAGCAGCTCTTCCAATCATGATACCGTCAACTCCATAGGTGTCTTTATATTCCATCGCTTTTTTAGCAGAGTTGATATCACCATTACCAAAAATAGGAATTTTAATTCTTGGATTGTTTTTAACCCGCGCAATATGAGACCAATCGGAGTGCCCTTTATACATTTGAGATCGTGTTCGGGCATGGATGGTCAGTGCTTTTATTCCTTCGTCTTGCAAACGTTCAGCAATTTCATCAATGGTAATGGAAGATTCATCCCAACCTAAACGGGTTTTTACGGTTACCGGAAGATGAGTGCTTCGTACAACAGCTCGAGTTAAACGAACCATCAAATCAATATCTTTCAGTACTCCCGCACCTGCTCCTTTGCAGGCTACTTTTTTAACCGGGCATCCAAAATTAATGTCAACTAAATCAGGTTGTACGGTTTCAACTATTTTGGAAGATAGAGACATAGCCTCTTCATCTCCGCCAAATATTTGTATTCCTATAGGACGTTCGTAATCGAATATATCAAGCTTTTTCTTACTTTTTATGGCATCTCGTATAAGACCTTCTGAGGAAATAAATTCGGAATACATAAGATCTGCTCCATGCATTTTACACAAACGACGGAAGGGAGGGTCGCTCACATCTTCCATAGGTGCCAAAATAAAGGGAAAGTCTGGTAATTCTATGTTTCCTATTTTAATCAATTATTTAAAATTTTTGCAAAGATATAATCTGCCATTTAAAATACCTAAAGTCTGTAAAAAATACAAGGGTATGAAAAAATTATCGGGTTGAAAATTAAAAATTTATATCCCAAATACCTACAGTTCTTTCCAATCTTACTAATGCAGAACAGAAATTATATAAGGTTTGATAATAATTTTCCTGTACATCATTATACGTTCTTTGTGCGTCTAAGACTTCAAGAAGCGACGTATTACCTCTCTTATAGGAGTAGATTTTACCCTCAAGAATGGACTTGGACTCGGAAAGCAAACCATTGGAAAACTGCTGCATTTGTTTTTTGGTATTTACATAATTTTGATACGCCTGAGTAACTTCAGTTTGAATTTGAAGTTCCACTTGCTTATATTCTAAATCTGCTTGTTGAATGGTATAATGTGCTGTTTGCACTTCCCCTTTTCGGTTGTTTAAAAAACGAAGAGGTATGGAAAGTCCGGCTGTTACACCCGTATGATACGGCGAAGGCGCTTCTTCATTGGTAGCTTTTCCGTTAAATTGCATTCCGGCATTAATTCCTAAATCCATTACCCGATTGGCTTTCGCTAACTTCAGCATTTTTTGTGAAACTTCTTTATTTTGTAAAGCAGCTTGTAGATCGGCACGATTATTTTGTGCGGTCGTTATCAAATCAGCTAAATCAAAATCTCTGTTAAAGTCGGTAAAATTACTTTTAGCCGTATATAAAGTATCTTTTTGAGATTTACCCATTACTAAATTTAAGGCAAGTAAAGAGTTTTTCCATTCCGACTCGGCTTTAAATACCTCATTGAGCATAAATTGAGCTTCCAACTTACTTTGTTTAGAATCTGTTAGAGTAATATCTCCTAATTTATATCGAATGCTGTCGGATGCGGCTAAATTGGATAATGTTTTATAAGAATTGAGTTGTACATCCAACAGGTTTTTATTCTGAATACATTCGAGAAACTGCAAAGAAGCATCCGCATATAAATTTCGCAAGTAATCTTGTAACAAATAACGATTTAAATCAACTTGACTTTTAGCTAAATCGATACGGGCTTTTCGTTTTCCTCCCAGCTCAATAGTCCATCCTAAGCCGGTTTCCAAATTGTTACCCATATGTTTTTGGTTGCTGTTTCCTTCTATGTGCCATTCCACATCAGGAATAATTTTCGCATTTTCAACCTCGGCTTCAGCGAGATTTACCGTATATTTTTGTGCAGCATATTCCAAATTGTTATTCTTAACCTGCTGAATAAAATCAATATAGTTCAGTTGTTTTTTAGCAAAGGTAGTATCAACAACTTGAGCCGGTACTATTAACGGTATAAACAGGAGACATATGAATATCGATAGAATCTTATACATTGATTTCATAAATTTCAGATTTTAAATTTCTTCCGTTTGTTCATCTTTTCCCCATTTGTTTTCTATAATATAATATAGAGCCGGTAAGGCAAACAAGGTAATAACAGTTGAAAATAATAGTCCATATACAATTACGGTAGCCAAAGGACGTTGTACATCCGAACCAATACCCGTAGCTAAAGAAGCCGGGAGCAAACCTAAAATAGCCACTGTTGCGGTCATTAGTACCGGTCTGAATCGATCTTTTGCACCCAATAGTACCGCTCGGAGAAGTGTTTGTCCTTGTTTTCGTAAAAAGTTTATATGCGAAATCATAATTACGCCATTTTGTATAGCTACTCCCGATAAAGCAATAAATCCAACTGCTGAAGAAACATTTAAAGTCATGCCCCTTACATTTAATGCTAACATTCCGCCAAATAAAGCCAAAGGAACAATGCTCATCAGCAAACCGGCTTGCCTGAAATTTCCGAAGGCACTATATAATAAGATAAACATAATTCCCAAAGACAAAGGAATGATAAAGGCCAAACGAGCATAAGCCCTGTTTTGGTTTTCAAATTGTCCTCCCCATTTGATATGGTATTTTTCGTGATTATATTTTACTTCTTTTTCTATTTTATGTTGTGCTTCTGCTAAGAATTTACCTAAGTCTCGATCTCGCAAATTAAGTTTTACCGTTAAATGCCTTTTATTCATTTCTCTCGTAATGGTACTTTCTCCGGTACTTAACTTGATATCACAAACTTGTGATAATGGTATTTTGGCTCCTGTTTCAGAGGTGAGCATCAAATTTGAAATTTTATCAGGCGTATTTCTGCTGTTTTCATCATATCGACAGATGATATCGTATACTTTATTTCCTATAAAAATTTGAGAAATGGCTTTCCCGCCAATGGCTACTTCGATAAGCTCTGCAACATCCGCTACATTTAAACCGTATTGAGCAATTTTGTCCCTGTTTGCAATTATTTGAAGTTGAGGTAAGGGCGGTTCTTGATCGATAGCTATATCTACTGCTCCTTTAACAGTTTTTAAAGTTTTCATAACATCCTCGGCAATTCTTCGGGTTTCCCCGAAATCATCTCCGTAAATTTTTACTACCAGCTCACTATGAGCTCCGGATATTTTATCCATTACCCCATCAATCATAGGTTGAGAAAACCCGACGGTAAAACCGGGAAGTTTTGAATATTCTTTTTCCAGTTCAGCGATAAGGTCGTATTTGGTTTTTCCTTTTTTCCATTCCTTGTAAGGCTTTAATCCAATAGAAACCTCAAAATGAGATGCCGTCCATGGGTCGGTACCGTCGTCATTTCTACCGGCTTGTACCGTAATATAAGTTACTTCATCATATTTCATCGTACGTGCGCGTAACGTATCGCTTAATTCTTTAGACTTTTCGACGGAAATACCCGGCGGAAGCTGAACTTGAAGCCATATGGATCCCTCATCCAAAGGAGGCAGAAAATCTTTTCCAACATAAAAAGCCAGTAGAAAAGTAACTCCCAGTAAAATTCCTAAAGGAAGAAATATTTTTTTCGGAGCTTTCATAATCCTTTGTATGTTTATAAAATAGCGATCGGTCAGTTTTTCCAACCATTTATTATGATAGAGTTTTTGGGGCTTTCTGTATATAAAATAGGCCAATCCGGGAATCAGTAATAAGGCAACGAGAAGGGCACCGAATAAAGCATAGCTGACTGTAAAAGCCATCGGAGTAAATAATTTTTTTTCAACTCTTTCGAAGGCAAAAAGAGGCAGATAAGCAGTAATAATGATGATGGTGGAAAATAAAATAGGTTTTGCAACCTCGGCAGCCCTTTGTGCAATGGTTTTTTCTTGCAATTCTTCATTAGGTTCTTCTTCTCGTTTCCGCAATATGGTTTCCATCATAACGATGGCACCGTCTACAATGATTCCAAAATCTATAGCTCCCAAAGAAAGCAAATTTGCCGGAATATGTGTGAAGTACATCAATATGAAAGCAATGAGAAGGGAAAGAGGAATGGTTACGGCAACCAACAAAGCACCTCTCCAACTTCCTAAAAAAACAATTAGTACGACAATAACCAATGACATCCCTTCAAACAGGGTGTGCGAAACAGTATTCAAGGTGGTGTTCACCAATTCGGTTCTGTCTAAAAACGGATGTATTTTTACGCCTTCCGGTAAGATTTGAGTATTCAAATCGTTTACTGCTTCATGAACTCCTTCTAAAACCTTAGATGGATTTTGTCCTTTTAATAAAAGTACGATTCCTTCAATACTCTCAGAATAGTTTCTTTTTTTATCTGTATAACCTAAAATTCCTTTTCGTTCAATGTTTCCGTATTTAAGCTTTCCTATGTCATTTAATAAAATAGGAACTCCATTTTCCGATTTGACTACTATTTTACCGATATCTTCCAGGTTTTTAACTAATCCGATTCCACGAATAACATATCCTAAATCTCCATGAGGTAAAATACTTCCTCCTGCATTAACATTGTTATTTTCAATGGTTTTAATGACTTCTCCTAACGATAATTGATACTGATCGAGTTTTTTTGGATCCAGCTCAATTTGAAACTGGGTAGTAATTCCTCCGAAATTTGTTACATCGGCAACTCCTGCTACTTGCTTAATTCGTGGAATAATTACGAAATTTTGCAGATCGGTCAATTCGCGTAAATCGTGCGTTTTACTTTCTATAATGTATCGATAAATTTCTCCAATAGGTGAAGTTAATGGGTCTAATTCGGGAGTTGCCTCATAAGGTAATTCTACATCATTTAATCGTTCCTGTATTCTCATCCTCGCCCAATAATCATCTACACCGTCTTCAAAAACGATGGTAATAATGGAAAGTCCGAAGGTACTTTTACTACGCATTACATGCATTCCCGGAAGACCGTTTAGTGCCCGTTCCACCGGAATGGTTATTTGTTGTTCTATTTCTTCCGCCGCTAATCCGGGAACTTGGGTGACCACTTGAGATGTTACATCTGCGATATCCGGATAGGCTTCAATGGAAAGGTGCTTCCAGGAATAATACCCGAATAGGGCAAGCATAACAAAAAGGGCAACCAGTACCCAACGTTTGTGTATAGTTGTTTGAATAAGTTTATTCATGTTTTTCTTTTTGTTTTATTGGGCTTCCAGTAAATATATTCCTCCTTCGGTCACTATATTTTCTCCTGCTTTAATTCCCTTTTTTATTTCGGTTTTGTCTTTTGAAATATCTTTGGTTTCAACTTTTTTCTTGATGAATTTATTTTTATCAATTTGTACAAATACAAATTGATCATCGTTTACTTGATAGATTGCTCGGGTAGGAACTGTTAAAGTTTCTTCCGGTTCATTTTTAAAATGAACGTTTACATACATTCCCGGCTTCAGGGATCTGTCCGAATTGTCGCATTCTATCAAAACTTCAACACTTCGGGTGTCTTCATCCACCATTTCATTGACGTGAAATATTTTGCCGGTTATATTTTTATCGGGAAAAGCGTCTGCCTGTATGGTAACTTCTTTTAGTTTATTAATGAATCCTAAGTCTTTTTCTTTTATTTGTCCGGCAATCCATACTTTATTTAATTCTGCTATGGTGGCTATTGGTTCAGCTTCTTCTTTGATATATTGACCGATAACTATTTTGCTGGTAATAATTTCCCCTTTAATTGGAGAGGTAACGACTAACGGTTGCCCTAATTTTAAACTGCCGGGATTTATATTAAAAACTTTTAAAGCAGCTTTTGCATTTTCAAGTGCGGATCTTTTGGTTTCGTAATCGGTTTTAGCTTCTTCTACCACTCGTTGTATTCCTACTCCGTGATCTAATAGGTCTTTTTGTCTTTTAAGATTTAAATTTGATAAGGAATATTCTTGTTGTGCTTCAAAATAATCTTTTTGAGCGTTGAAATATTCGGGAGAACTAATGGCAAATAGAGGAGAACCCACGTCTACCTTTTGTCCCAGCTTTACAAAGGATTGGGTAATTCTGCCTGCAAACGGAGGTACTATTTCCGCATAACCGGTTGGTATGGCTCTGACGACTCCTACGGTTGCTAAGTCGGGACTTAACCATTCACTTTTTACGGGTTCTATTTTTAAGTGATTTTTTATGTTAGAATTATCCGGTAAAATAATTGTGTTTCCACTAACAGTAAATTCCGGCTTTTCTTCTTCTGTATTTTGTTTATGGCATGAAAAAGTTATAAAGCATAATCCTAAAATTAGTAAGTTGATGTTTCGGATTTTTATAGTTTTCATATTTTCCGCCTTTTTTAAAAATTCTTAATTTTTTTTGTATACAAAAATAAGGTAACTAATTGTTAATGAATATTAAAAAAGATTTAAAAAAAAATTAGAATTTTATTAGAAAAGAATACAATTCAAAGGTTATAATTGAATGGTAAGGGTAGTACCTTGATGCAATTGACTGGTTACGTTGATAGTTCCGGAATGCAGTTCAATAATTTTTTTAGTAAGAGAAAGTCCGATTCCGTTTCCGTAGGTAAAGCTTTTATTTTTTCCTCTGTAAAAAGGGGTGAAAATTTTGGTGATATCTTCCGTTGGAATTCCAATTCCACGGTCTGAAAATTTCAGTTGAAGTTTTGAATTATTAGTTGAAATGGATATATGGCACAGATGATCTTCGGAAAACTTACATCCGTTTTCAATAAGATTGATAAAGGCTACTTTTAACAAATATTCGTTGCCCATTAGTACTGTTTCACTATCGAGAATGAAATCATCTTCAAAAGATAATTTTGTTTGATAGGCAGCATTTGCTTGTTGTATTTGACTGCAGGCATCTATAAGGATTTCATCGATCCTTGTTGGCTTAAATGTTATTTTAGAGGGATCATAACTGGCTTTTGCCAGATCAAGCAAATTATTAGATAATTTGGTGATTTTTTTAGCATCTGATAAGGCGTTTTTCAAAATCCTTTGATATTCTTCCGTTGTTTTTTGATGATGTAAAGAAAGTTCCAGTTCAGCAATAATGGCTGCTAATGGGGTTCGTAATTCATGGGAAATATTGGAAACAAAATGTTTTTGCGTTTCAAAAGAATTTTCCAATCGATTCAGCATTTGATTAAATGTAATTGCCAATTCGGAAAGCTCATCCTTTTCAGGTTTGGTTTTCAATCTAACCATTAAATGATTGGCTGATATTTTTTTCATTTCCGTGGTTAGATTTTTAATTGGTTGGAATACTTTTTTGGAAAAATAAAATCCGACAAGGATGATAAAAAGTATGGAAAATATAAAGATAATACATGAATTTCTTAATAAGGACTTGAGTTCATTGTATCCGTATTGGTCATAGGCAGCCGCAGTAATTATGTATTTGTTATTATTATAGGAATAGATAAGTCCTATTACTTGCCAGTCGCCCTGATGAAATTTGATCTCTCCTTTGGAATAAATTTCATGAATCATGTCAGGAGTTTCTTTCACAAAATCAATATCTACCGCATCATGATAAAGAAGATGAAATTCTTTATCGTATACAGCTACTTCAACTTCTTGAATTGTTTGATAATTGTTATGATAAATTTGTTGAAGAGTTTGTGAGGGTACTTTCGCTTTAAAATAGAGATTTGCTTTGGTTATGGCTTCTTTTTTTAATAAAGAATAAAATTCTTTGTCCCTGTTTTGTTTGGCTGAAATATAAATAATAGTGGCAAATATCAGCAATATGGATGCTGTAATCAAAGAAAACAATAGGGTGATCTGAGTTCGAATTTTCATGTATCGGATTTTAATATAAATCCCATACCGGAGCGAGTATGAATAAGTTTTTTTTCAAAATCTTTATCTACTTTTTTTCGTAAATAGTTAATATACACATCTATAAAATTAGTTCCCGTATCAAAATGAGTATTCCAGACTTTTTCGGCAATTTCCGTTCTAGAAATAATTCTGCCTTGATTTTGCAATAAAAATTCCAGGAGTTTAAATTCTTTTAGGGTAAGATTTAATTCTTTATTGCTTCTTTTCACAATTTTCGTCTGCAAATTCATTTCCAGATCACAAAATTTTAAGATAAATCCTAATTTATTTTTGGATGATCTTTTTAACAGAGCTTTTATTCTTGCTGTCAACTCTCTCATTTCAAAAGGCTTGACTAGATAATCGTCTGCTCCGGCATCAAAACCGTCAATTTTATCGTCGGTAGTTCCCAATGCGGTTAACATGATAATGGGAAGTTCCGGTTTTAACATTCTTATTTCTTTACAAAGAGCTATTCCATTAATTTCAGGCAATATAATATCCGTGATTATCAGGTCAAAATCATGGCTTAGAAACAAATTTTTTGCCGATAAACCGTCATAAGCTAAGGTTACAGTAAATCCTTGTTCCTCAAGACCCTTTTTTATCAGTTCCGAAACTCTTAAATCATCTTCAACTAAAAGAATATTCATAATTGCAAATGTACCTTTTCTTTTTATATTAGATAAGGAATTATTGGCTTAGTAATGTTCTCTATAAAGAAAAGTAGTCTCTTGTTTAGCTTTTATAAATATTTAATTCATTCCTTTTTAAAACAAGAATAAAAGTGAGATATTAAGATTCTTAGGCTAAATTAGGTTTAAGCCAATATTGTGCATCTTCTAGTTTTATTTCTTTACGTTTAGCATAATCTTTAACTTGTTCTTGCGTAATTTTCCCTAATCCGAAATAGTTAGATTGTGGATTGGCAAAATAATATCCCGAAATTGAAGAAGCCGGATACATTGCAAGACTCTCAGTCAATTGTACTCCAATACGATCCGTAACATCCAACAATTCCCAAATAGTAAGCTTTTCCAAATGATCCGGACAAGCAGGATAACCGGGAGCGGGACGTATGCCTTGATATTTTTCTTTAATTAGTGATTGTTTGTCCAACATTTCATCGGGAGCATATCCCCAAATGTCTTTCCTTACCTTGTGATGCATGTATTCAGCCAAGGCTTCCACAAATCTATCCGAAACAGCTTTTATCATAATAGCCGAATAATCGTCATGGTTTGTTTCATAATGTTTAGCCAAGGCTTCTGCTCCAAAAATAGAAACAGCGAAACATCCTATATAGTCATGTAAATTTTCTTTGTTTTTAGGTAATATAAAGTCGGATAGGGCTAAATTCGGTTTGCCTTCGGACTTTACAGATTGCTGCCGTAAGGTTCGAAATGTATGGATTAGTTTATTGTCATTCGAGTAAATTTCAATGTCATCTTGTTCATTTGAATTGGCTTTAAATAATCCAATTACGGCTTTGGGTTGCAATAGTTTTTCAGCAATTACTTTTTCAATCATTTGTAACGCATCGAGATATAATTTTGTGGCTTCTTCTCCGGTTACTTCATCTGAAAGCAAATCTGGATATTTTCCTGTCAGTTGCCAAGTTCTGAAAAAGGGTTGCCAATCGATATATTCCGTTAAATCTTCCAGGAGTATGGAGCAAAAAACTTGTACACCTAGCTGTTTGGGTTTACAGGGAATGTATTGATTCCAATCAATAGTTAGTTTATTTTTACGAGCTTGTTCTAGCGTAAGATATTCTTTTTCAGTACTTCTGTTTAAATAGCCTTCTCTTAAATGGGCATATTCTTCTGATATTTTTTTCTTAAAATCCTCGCTTTGTGAAGAGAGTAAAGAAGATGCAACGGTAACCGATTTAGAGGCATCTAAGACATGAACAACCGTATGACTGTATTTAGGAGCAATTTTTAAGGCGGTATGGATTTTTGAGGTAGTAGCCCCTCCAATCATGACCGGAAATGAAAGGTTTCTTCTTTCGAGTTCTTCAACCACATGAATCATTTCATCTAAAGAAGGAGTAATTAAACCGCTAAGTCCAATCAAATCCACCTTCTCACGAATGGCGGTTTCGATAATTGTTTCTTTAGGAACCATAACTCCTAAATCTATAATTTCATAGTTATTACAAGCCAATACGACTCCGACTATATTTTTACCGATATCATGAACATCACCTTTAACGGTAGCCATTAGTATTTTACCGTTAGATTGAGATTCTCCGTTTTTTTCGGCTTCAATGAAAGGTTGTAAATATGCAACGGCCTTTTTCATTACTCGAGCAGTTTTAACCACTTGAGGAAGAAACATTTTACCTGCTCCAAATAACTCGCCAACCGTATTCATTCCATCCATTAAAGGACCTTCAATTACATCCAAAGGTTTATTGGCTTGTAAACGGGCTTCTTCAACATCTTGTTCAATGTAGTCTGCATTGCCCTTTATCAAAGCAAATTCCAATCTTTTTTCAATCGGCCACGACCTCCATTCTTCTATTTTTTGCTCTTTTGTATCCTTATTTTCAACAATAGTTTCTGCATATTCTATAAGCCTTTCGGTAGCCTCTTCATCTCTATCAAATAAGACGTCTTCAATTTTTTTAAGCAATTGCGGTTCAATCTCTTGATATATGGCCAGTTGGGTGGGATTGACAATTCCCATATCCAATCCGTATTGGATGGCATGATATAGAAATGCTGCATTAATCGATTCCCGAACTTTATTATTTCCTCTAAACGAAAAGGATACATTACTCACTCCTCCCGAAACGAAACACCCCGGAAGATTTTCTTTCACCCATTGAGTTCCTTCAAAAAAATCAAGCGCATTTCTTCGGTGTTCTTTCATTCCGGTACCTACCGGAAAAATATTGAGGTCGAAGATGATATCAGAAGGGTTAATGTTTAATTGATGCACCAAAATATCATAGGAGCGTTGGGATATAATTTTTCGTTTTTCCAAATTATCGGCTTGTCCTTCTTCATCAAATGCCATAACAATCATAGCCGCTCCGTATCGTTTGATGATTTTGGCTTTTTTTATAAATTCTTCTTCTCCTTCTTTAAGGCTGATGGAATTAACTATTCCTTTTCCTTGAATGTTTTTTAATCCGGCTTCAATGACTTCCCAATTTGAAGAATCGATAACGAGAGGAACTCGTGCTATATCGGGTTCAGAAGCAATCAAACGTAAAAAGGTAGTCATAGCTTTCACGCCGTCAATTAAGCCTTCATCCATGCAAATATCAATGATCTGAGCTCCTCCTTCCACTTGATCTCGGGCAATTGAAAGAGCTTCATCGAATTTTTCATTTTTTATCAGATTTAAAAATTTACGCGATCCGGTAACATTGGTCCTTTCACCGATGTTTATAAAATTGCTTCCAGGATAAACAGTAAAAACTTCTAATCCTGATAATTTTAATGTATTCTGCATGGGGTAATTCAAAGAATAAACAAAGTTACGATTTTTGTAACTTATCTTGTTGAATGTTTTATGCTATTCGTTATTACTTATTTTATGAAGAAAACATTGTTTAATTTAATATATGTTATTCTTGTAAATCTTATTTTTATTAAAAAATCAATAAAGTTTCTTTAAGTCCACTGAGTGTAAGTTTCCATAGAAAATTAAAAAATGATTTGTCTTTACTTCTTTCTACTTTTTTAATTTTCGACATTTCTAGGGAGTCTTTTGAATTTTTTATTAGGGCAAGATTTGCTAGAGAAGAAAGGAGTTTTTTTTCTCTTTCGCCATCCTTTTTATATAGGGTGATTTTTAAATTTTTATAATTCATACCGAATGTGCCGTTTCCAACTGTATTATCGCCATTAAAATTAAATGAAACCTTTTGGATATCTCCGTTTGCCGATACATGTAAATACGGTTTTATAAATGGGTTCAATTTTTCGGCAGGAAGTCCGTATAAATTTCCTTTAACGGTAAAATTATCCGATTTATTTAATGTATTAAATTTCCAACTGGCAGATAGTTTTCCGGATTTCATGAAAGTACTTTTAAAATCTATGACTACATCGGGTAAATGAGAAACATTATATCCACCGGAAATATTTTTAATTTTTGCATTGATATTGGTAAAGAAAATTTTTCCAATATTGTTTGTAAGGGATTCTTCTTCATACGTTAAGGAAGAATTATAAAAATGAATTTCATTAATATTTAACTTAAATTTTAATTTTCTAAGTTTTTCGCTGAAAAAAGGTTTGTAAACTGGTTTGTAAACATTGTCAGGAATGTCGTATTGATGGATAGTGGTTTGCATATTTTCAACGATGACTTTAGGAGCAATAAAATCGATTTGTTTATCTAATGGACCCCAATTTATTTTGGGTATTGCAATTTTGGAAAGATTTATCGTATAAGCATCAATACCCTTTTTTTTCATAAAATTCAATTGACTTTTTTGGGGCCGTATATTTATAGTGTTTGCATATAGGGAAGTATGGGTAAGTAACAGATGGTTCATTTGTAACGTATGAGATCCCATATCATAATAAATTTTTTTACCCGTTATATTAAATTTTGAAAAAGAAAAAGGGAAACCGAAGGTATGGATATCGGATGAGTCCTTTACCTTAATATCGTATAGTGAAAGCTTTAAATCTTTTATTGATGTAGTGAGTGTTGTATTGGCTGCGTTATATTGATTGATGGAGGATTTGCCGATTAAAAATGTATCTAATCTAATTTCTGTATCCAGGTCGTAAGTGTTGAAATGTATATTTTTTGATTTGACTTTAACTTTTGGATTTTGAAATACAGAAGCTTTCATTTCATTTATAATCAGAGAAGAAGCTTGTAAACTGAATTTATTGTTATTCAAATCCCAATTTATCCTCGGGAGTAGTATATGATCCATATGGATTTTATAAAGGTTTTTGCTTACTTTTTGTGCTGCAAATTTTTGAGGAGATATAGTTGGAAGAATGTTTAAATTCTTTGCTTCAAATTTATTGTCAGATAAAATCATTTTATCTATTTTGAAATTATAATATTTAAATCCCGTATAAAATATATGGTTTGCTTCCAATTGAAAATTTGAGTAGGAGAAAGGAATATATTTTTTTGTATTAGTAAATATCGTATTGATATTTATATCATGAATCGAATAATTAATGTTTCCCATTTCCAATAATGAGTTATTAGCCGGATTGAAATATTGTATATGTGAATTAGCTATGATGAAATTTTTTATCTCAAGAACATCGTCGAATAAATAGGTAAATTTGCCTGCATTGTTTTTAGCTGATTTAGTTTCATAAGGTTGTTTTATAATTAAAAAATTATCATATAATTTTAAACGTTCCAGGGTGATTTTATCATTAACTTTGTTGATTATTTTTAGAATTTCGATATTTACATTATTGCTTGTTAAATGATTATTGAAATTTAATTTCGATTTAAGTATTTGGATGGTATCAATACTCAAATTAAAAGGGATTATTCGGTCTATATGTTCCGTAATGTTTTTAGGTTTTGAATTTGAATTTTTTTCAATGATTGCGATATGAGTGGAATCAACTTCAATTTTAGAGGTTTTAAGATAAAAGTAACCGTTTTTATCATATCCCCAATCTAAATTTTTGACCTTTGCGGTCGGGACCTCTATAGAAAGTAAGGTTTTTTGAAAATAATTTCCGGTTTTAAAATTCTCTTCGGATATATTCGGATATAAAAGTATTTGATTGGTTTCAAGAAATCCGTTGGTAAACTTAAACTTTTTTAATTGTAAATGATGAATTTCATCGAGCTGATAAAATATATCTGACACATCCAATTTTACTTTATCGTAAGTAAGCGGTATACGTTTTTCATTATCCACCATATCCCATAATACCCCGGAAAGATGAAGGTTTAGATTTCGTAAAGAAGCTTTTTTAGCTCCGTCTGCCTTGTCGTAAAGAGCTAAATTTCCTTTATTAATTTCAAATTTTCCAATTTGAATTGAATTTCCAAGTTTGTACCTTACTAAATCATTTTTGTGATTTAATGAATCCGCATATTGTTTACAAACAATATCCGGTTGGTCAATTTCGATGAGATCTGCCGCTAAATCTTTGAACAGTAAAAATCGTATAAATTTTACCCCGTGTATTACTATTTTCTTTACTTTGATGGTATAAATGCCCTTTTTATTGGACTTGGGAGCAATATTGATATCACTTATGTTCATTTTTCCCCGGAGGAGCGAATAAGTAACATCAGAATAATTAAAATTATATGGTGTATCATTTCTTTTAGAAATGAAATCAGGTAAACTGTTTTTAATCCAACTATTAATTCCAAAGTTAAGTACAACTCCCAGAATAAAGAGAAAAATTAATCCTAATGAAATTTTTTTCCATTTCATACAATTGGATTCTTTTTTATCAAATATATATAAAAAATAAATCCAAGAATAATAAAATAAAAATAAAAGTGAATTATTGGGTTGTAAAAGTAAATGATAAGAGAATTTTAATTTTGAAAAGATTTAAATCCTAGATAATATTTTATCCAAGATTACTATCTTTAACCCATTAATAATTAAAAAGATGATCTATGAAAAAAATTTTATTAGTTTTATGGGTAAGTGTTCTTACTTTACAAAATCTTAATGCGCAAAATCCAAAAACACTTTGGGAGAAAAAATTAGATGAGGGAAATCTTTGTTATCCTGGCATTAATGATATGGCCAAAACCCGATCTAGGGGAGTTGCTCTAATTGGAGATTGTTCTTTAGCATTAGGGGTATTATCTAAAATATTTTTTCTAAACCCAAACGGTGAATTAATCAAGGAAAATTTCTTAGATACTGATTTAAATGGTGGAATTAGAATAGCTAATAAGATAATTCCCAATTCTGACGGTTATGTTATATTTGGTATAGATGAAAAGAAATTTTCAGATAAATCAAAAAATAAATTGGATAATTTATGGATGATGAAGACCGATTGCAATGGTGGTGTAATAGAAACAAAAATTATTTGGAGCATGAAATCTTTTGATAAGAATAATAGTAGATATGAAACGATTAAAATTCTATCTGTTATAACAATTAGTGACGGCTACTTACTTACAGCAAAAACATATGATAAAAACAATCAATTTGTTGAAGTTGTTTACAAACTCGATAAGAATGGTCAAGTTTTATGGGAAGTTAATTTTGATGAAAAGTTAAGTTTTGAAAATCTTGAGGTTCTAAAAGAAACTGTTCATAACGAGTACTGTATAATAGGGTATATTAAAGAAAGTTATAGATCATCCAATAAAAATTTTTATGTCAAGTTAGACAAGGAAGGAAAGATTTTGACTCAACATGAAATAGTTGAGTTGGGTGATTTTAAAATGAAACCCATCACAAATAAAAAAAATAAGCTCTTATTTTCAGTTAAAAATGAAGAAAATAAATTTATGGTAGTTGAGCTAAATGAAGATGGAAAAGTGATATCTAAGATTATCTATGATAAGGTTATGGAAAATGATTCCACTTGGATGGAAACTGATGATGATTGCTATCTTATTGGAGGAAATGAATTTGTTAAAATAAATAAAAAAGGAGAAATCTTATGGAAAGAAAAAGTAAATAACAATTACAGTTATAATAATCTATTTAATTTAGGAAATAATGAATTTATAGCTTTTAATAATTTTAATATTTTAAAACTTAAGGATCAGCAGCCATTCTTAGGAATAGATGATGTTACTGAAAAAAGAGAGAACGTATTTTTATATCCTAATCCGGTTGACAGTTATTTATATATAAATGTTCCAAAAGGAGAAAAAATCAAAAGAATATTGGTAACCGATATTAGTGGGAAAAAGGTGGTTGAACACAATACATATCAGGATAAATTAGATGTTTCAATGTGTCTGCCTGGTGTATACTTTTTAAAAATTGAAACCGAATCTAAAGTATATGTTCAAAAAATACTTAAAAAGTAAAAAATTATTTTTTATTTAATAATTCACCAAATAATAGAAACAATGAAAAATATAATTATACTACTAAGCATACTATTTTTTACAACTATATATGCGCAAAACCCTAAGATTAATACCTTAACTACTTTTGAAGGTCCGAGTCAAGTAAAAACTATTATAAAGAATACGAAAGGCAATTATGTGCTATTAGAAAATATATGGTGTTTTGAGCCTGAATTTGGAAATGTTTATTCCATAATAATAAATGAATTAAATGATGAAGGCAAGGTTATATGGTCAAGAAATTTAGAAAAAGTAAATTCAGATGAAAAAGGTATTTTTTTAATAGAGAATGATAAAGGGTATTCAATTTTTACAGAGGATGGTCAATTGATCAAAATTGATAATTCAGGAATTATTTATTTTAGAAAGAAAACAGGTTTTATGATGCCTCGAAATATATTGGCATCAAATAAAGGAGGTTTTTTTATTTCAAACACTTTTAATAAAGAGGATATATGGATATCAAAGCTAAATTCACAAGGTGAAATAGAATGGGAAATAACTAAAGATCAGTATAAGGCAGTATATGTTTCAATCAGACAAAAATCTGTAAACGGAAATTATTTGGCGTTAGTAAAAAAGAAAGATAAATCAGATGTTTCAAATTTCTATATAATGGAATTTACTGATTATGGTGAAATAATATCAGAAAAACAAATACCTAATCATATCATTTATCAATCTAATAAAAATCTAGGTTTTTATCAAGACAGGTCCGGTAATTATTTAGTTTCCAGTACAGAAGATACTTCTGATCATGAAGTCAAATATGATTTTAGTTCAGAAGATATCAGATTAGTGAAATTAGATAAAGATTTTAATGTAATATTTAATAAATTATATGGTTATGCAATAGGTAATGACTTTTATTCAACCTATTTAGGAAAAATTATTGAATCGGAAGAAGGAGGATATCTTTTTAGCTGTAGGGAAACATTTAATACAACAACTTATTTTGAAAGTAGTATATTTAAGATTGATGAGAATGGAAATTTACAATGGTATGAATCTTTTAATCTTAATAAGGCTACTTTTATCGGATCTTTAATTCCAATGGGTAAAAATACCTATATGGTTTCTGTCTACTCAGAGTTTAATCCAATGGATTATTTTTCAGAATCAAAAATTTTTAAAATTACAGATAATTTAAATTCTAACTTTAATCCGTTGTTGTGTCCGGCAGAAGATTAAAGATTAAAAAATGTGATTTAAAATTTTATTAATTATAAAACTAGATTATTTGAAAAATAATCTAGTTTTTTTATGAAATATAAAAAATAAATTTATTACTCTAAACAACATAGTTTCCATTTGTTTATAGTCGGATAATACTTTTTTAAAATAAATATTAAAATCCCGTAGAGTATTTTATCCAAGATTACTACTTTTATGCACTAAAAAATAAAAGTAATTTATGAAAAAAATTTTACTAGTTCTATGGGCAAGTGTTCTTACCTTGCAAGAAAGCAATGCGCAAAGTGCAGAGGTACTTTGGGATAAAGAAATTGGTTCTTTAGTCGAGGATTTTAACAAGCTATCTAATGGTGGATTTGCATTAGCTACTTTTAAAGAGGAAAATTTTTTGGATAACAAGGTTTATTCACATTCAAAATTAATTTTAACGGATTCTCTAGGGAAAAATCTAAAAGAAACCTATTTAGGTAAGGATATCTATGGAGGAAATAGATATGTTTATAAAATAATAGCAAAACAGGATGGTTATACAATTTTTGGACTGGATAGAAATCACTATTCGGATATAGAGGAAAATGATAGAAGTGGTGTATGGATGATGGATGCAGATTGTAATGGTACTGAAATCTCTTCAAAAGTAGTCAGGCCGATTAATTGGGAAAATAATTCATGTGGGTTGGATAAATGCTTAATAGAGATAAATTTTCTTCAACCTGTTGAAGATGGTTATATAATAAATGTAATAGACTATTCTGATTATTATAATATTGGTGATAATAGTGTACTTTTTAAAATTGATAAATTAGGGCAATTAAAGTGGAAAAATGAATTAAAATTTATAGAAGCTCTATGCATGAGAGAAACCATAGATAATGAATATATCTTTATAGCAAAATTCTGTGATCATAACAGGTCTTGTAAAAATTATTTATTAAAATTAAATAAAGAAGGTGATATACTCATTAAAAAAGAAATTTTGGATTTAAATGAAATTAGTTATATCACTAATAAAAACAAAAAATTTTTATTTTCATATTTTAACGAGAATAATAAACTTCAGATAGTTGAACTAAATGATGAAGGGGAAATTATATTTAAAAGTCACTATGATGAGATTAGTAATCAAAATTGCAAATTAATTGAAACTGAAGATACTAACTTTTTTGTATTATTAAGTAATGAACTTATTAAAATTAATAAGAAAGGGAATATCCTATGGCGGCAAGATATAAATATAAAATGTGGAAATTATCAAATTTCTAATTTGGGAAATAATGAATATTTAATTTTCGGAGGATATAGTGGATTGAATAAAAATAATGGTTTTGTTATTAAAATAAAAGATAATCAGACTTATCTGGGAATTGAGGATCAGGATAAAAAAAATGAATCGATATATTTATACCCCAACCCGGTTGAAACCTATTTATATATAAAAACACCCGATAATCAAATAGTTAAAAAAATAATTATAACAGATATTACCGGGAAAATACTAATAGAAAGAAGAGAGATGCAAGATAAAATAAATATGTCAATGTATGCTCCGGGTATATATGTTATCAAAATTGAAACCGAAAACAGTCATTATATACAAAAAGTATTAAAAAGGTAGATAATATAATTTGAAAATATAAAATGAAAAATATAATTATAATAATAAGTATTTTATTTATAACTAATTTATCGGCGCAATTTCCAACATTAGTAGAAAAAAATTCTTTTGAAAATTTTGAAATATCCTCACTAATAAAAACTAAAAATGGAAGTTTTGTTTTAACAGGTTTCTTTTGTCCAATATTGGAAGTAAATGAGGAAAAAGGTGAAGAAATTAATTACAAGAATCGATTATGGAGTGCAGAATTAGATCAAAACGGGAAAACTATATGGTCAAAAATTTTAACCGATGGAATAAAAGATAGTATAATTGGAAAATACATAGCAGAAGGAAATTCGGGCTTCTTAATATTAACAAAAAATTTAGGTAATAATCAACATCAGTTAGTTAAAATTAATAATTCTGGTGATATATTATGGAAGAGAAATGTAGGAAAATCTTCAAAATTAATATCAGCTAATAAAGGAGGTTATATTCTATTAGGAAAATATAATAAAGAAAATAATTGGATATATAAATTAAATGAAAATGGAGAAGAGCAATGGAAAATATCAATGTCCCAATTTAATAACCAAAAGATGGTGGATGTTATAAACACAATAGATTACCAATATATTGTATTAGCCTATGACATTAATGAAATAGGTGAAAAAAAATGGAATCTGGTTAAGTTTAATGATGAAGGTAAAATAACTTGGAAAAAAAAATTAGTAAGTAATATTTTTGCAAATTCTGATTATAAATTAGGCAATTTTATTCAAGATAAATTAGGAAATTATATAATAGCGACTACGGAAAAATATGTAATACATTCTGATATAAGAATAACAAAAGTAAATGAAAAAGGTGCAATTTTATACAGTAAACTGTATGGGTTTGATATAGGTAAAGATAAGCCAATTAATGAAATTGCTTATGGAATTATCGAAGCGGAAAATGGTGGATATATCTTTGGGGGCAGAATTTATAAATTTGCAACTTCCGTGGGTAGAGATGTTTTATGCTTATTTAGAATTGATGAAAATGGAAATTTTTTATGGTTTGATAGTTATAGGAAATTTAAATATAATAATATCATTTCTTTTCAAACTTTAAATGATAATAAATATATTATAGGATTAACTTCAAATTGGGATGATGAGAGAAATAAAAATTATACTTTCATATTATCTTTAACAGATAATTTTGATGCTAAAAACGATCCAATGCTTTGTCCATTAGTCGAATAATTATTTAATCGGCATTTGATAGTCTAAAAAAATTAAAACATATGTAAACTAGATTATTTTTTGAATAATCTAGTTTTTTTTGTGAAATATAAGAAATACATTTGCAGCAAATTTTGCACTAAAAATGAGGGCAGCAAGGTATATATTATTACGCTTACCAAGAAAGTCAAAAGCACTGGTTGGAAAATATGGAAAAGGATCCTTTTTTAAAGGATCATTGAGCGCAATTATTTCATCCATGACCTATGGATTAATTCCTTTATTTAGCATTCCTTTAATGAAAAAAGGATTGAATTTTGATACTGTTTTGTTTTATCGATTTTTATTAGCATGTATTGCTGTCGCAATACTGATGAAAATAAAAAAAGTACATTTTTCAGTTTCCTTGAAAGAATTTAAAGCATTAACAGTTCTAAGTTTACTTTGCAATACTTGTTCACTCTTTTTCTTTCTATCCTATACGTATTTAGGAGGAGGAGTAACCACTACCGTCCATTTTTTATATCCTGTTTTTGTAACCATCATTATGGGAATCTTTTTTCGTGAAAAAATTTCCGTTAAGGGTTTTATATCAATACTATTGGCTGTTGTTGGTGTTGCCCTTTTATCTTTGGGAGAAGGAATAGGTCACATCAATTTTAAAGGAATTGTATTTGCTCTTTCAGCAGCAATATTTTATGCATTTTTTCTGGTATTATCCGTTAAATCAACTGTAAAAGATATGCCGGTGCTTAGATATACCTTTTATATTCAAGTTATTGGCGTGGTTTATCTTCTAATATTCTGTTTATTGACCGGTTCTTTTCAATGGTTTCCGGTAAAAGATACCTCAAGTGTTCTAAATATAACATTATTAGCTTTAATTCCCACCATAGTATCAATTATAACTTTAGTTGAGGCGGTTAGAAGAATAGGATCTACTCTTACCTCAGTTTTAGGCGCATTTGAGCCCATTACCGCTGTTATTATAGGAGTAGTTGTGTTTTCAGAACCCTTTTCCTCAATGATGTTAGTTGGTATTCTCCTCATAATAATGGGTGTTTTTGGGATTATAGTATCCCAAAAAAAGTAATTATATGATTTAATTTATTCTTACTATATTAAACAATACAAATAGCAAGCATCAATTTTATTTAGCACTTGTCTGTTAAATTTAATAAAAAATCTATTTTCTGTAATCATCATATAAAAGAATCCAATCGGAATGTTTAAAATAATTCCAGCTTACATCTGCTAAATCAATTTTTGGGTCAATAAACCTCTTATAGGGATGAGCATTCACGGATATTTGAGTATCGGCATAAATTTCTACATCTTTATGACGCAATTTGAAATCCTCTTTTACATATTGAGCCGCTTGCCATATAAAGTCAGGGTAACAATTGATTCTAAGTATTTGTTTATCAGTAAATATATCCTGCATACGAAAGGGTAGAATTTTTTTAGTTTTTTTATCAATAACAGTAAAATGTGTTGACCCATTACGCTGTCTCAGCATCATTCTCCAACTTAACCGATGCCCCTCTTCAGTCCAAAATACATTTCCTTTAATGAAATAATGACGTATAGGTAAAATCAGTTGAATAGTGAAATAAATTACTATAAGAAAATACACGGTTTTTTTATTAGAGTAATTATATTTATTTTCTTCAAAAGAAAGATTTGGACGCTTTTTGAAAAATATTTTACGGATGATTTCCGGAGGATAGAAAAAAACGGTAAAGCTTAAGGCAAAATAGGGAAAAATTCCTACGTTTAGAATAAACGAATTAGCAAGATGAAAAATTAAACAGGCAATTAAGGCTAATGTCCGGGTTTTTTTCCAAAGCATTAAAGGAACAACCAATCCGTCAAATAGAATTCCAAGATAAGCTATAGAAATATAAAACCATTTTTGGGTAAAAAATTGGCCGATCAAAGGGATATTAGTTTTATTGGAATATAATAAACGCGTAAAGGTTCCATCTAACCAATCAGGATAAAGTTTAGCAATACACGCAAAAAAATATAAAATGGATATTTGAAATAATAAAACGAATGAGCACCATTGAGGCATGGTCAATGACCTTATATTTTTGTTTCTTCTTGAGTCCAAAGAATAATAAGCATTCGCAGGTAAAAAGAGCATAATAATACATATTAGAATTAAAAAATAATAATGATTATTATAGGCAGTTTTTTGCATTAAATATTGAGCCGTCCACAATATAGTAAAGCATAAAAGACTTAAACGATATCTATAACCTATCATAACCAAAAGTCCCAATATACCTAAACAAATAAAATAAACATACATACCATATCCCGGTAGAGGGTGGAGCCAACTAAAACCAATAAACGGGAAAAAGACTTTAGGAGTAATTAAATTGATATTTACCCAACCTGTTAAAATTGCCCCCCAAGTTTCCGTCAATAGCAAAAATCCAAATAGTATACGGAATACAATCAATGGCGAATTATCTATTTCGCGAAATAAACTTTGTCTTGATAGTACCATGCTATATTTATTTGTTATATAATAAAGGTAGTAAATAAAAAGTAATTCAAAATAAATGAATTCGAGTAAATTTAATAATGATATAATTCCTATTGCTAAATGGATTCTTAAAATAAGAAAAAGATATTTAGTATTAATTACCTTAGAATTTCCAAATATTGATGATCAAGTAAGGCCACTTATACAAAGAAATCGTTTAACTGTTACCAATGATGACTTGTTAAGAAATTTAATTTTGATTATATCTTATTATAATGCATATGATTTATTACAATTGAGCACAGCATTAAACTTTTTAAAAATTTAAAGCGGCCATACAATGACCGCTTTATTTGTTTTCACAGCATAGAAAGAATATCTATCTGTGAATGCTCAAAATTATAATTATAAGATAAAATAAATATTAATGCAAATATAGTAAATTTATTTTAATATGCTATTATAAATATTTATTTATATATTTAATTATTATAATTAATAGAATAAATCAATATATTTATTTAAATATTTTATGGTTAAACTACGTTAAACAAAGGGTTAAACAATAATTATAAATTATAAATATATTTCATAAAATTTTAATTATTAATCATAATGATATAAAATAATAAAATTTAAATTTTAACTTTAAGATTGTTTGTCTTTTAAAAAAGTATGATTAACAATCAAGGTTGTTCTTGGTTATATGTAAGAGATAGTAGGGCTATAGAATGATGAATATTTGATAACGATGATATCTATAATAATAAAAAGGAATAAATTGAATACAGTAAAAACAACTGAAAATTAGTTCTTTTTGTGTTTTTTCAGTTGTACGAGTTTTTTTCTAAAAATTTGTACATCCTTATATTCAATTTTTAAAGTCAGGTATAAGAAAATAAAAAATAAAATATTACCAACCCCAATTCTCACGGCCATGCGATTGCTGCAATAATAGGCAATAAAGCTTAACAATGAACTTCCGCCTATATAAAAAATCAGTTTTCGGTAATTGTAGGGTATAGGATACTCTTTTTGTCCCCAAAAATAGGATATAAGCATCATGGTTAAGTATGATACAAAAGTTGCAATTGCACACGCCCAATAGCCAAGATCTGTATATTTCAATCCAATAAAATTTAAAACAACAGTTATGAATGCGCCAATTCCTGATATAATAGCACCATAATGAGTATTGTCTGATAATTTATACCATATGGATAAATTGAGATATATTCCCAGAAACGTAGACCCTATTAATAAAACAGGTACAACCTGGAAGCCGCTCCAGTAGTCGGTGTTTCTAATATAAAGACGACCGATCCAATCTAAGTTGGCTACTAAAAATAATAAAATGAAGGCACTAAATATAGCATAATACTTCATTAAAGTAGCATACGTTTTTCCTGAATTTTTGTCGTCAGCGTGAGAAAAAAAGAAAGGCTCAACACCCAACAGGTAAGCAGTCTTAAACAACGTTATAAAAGTAGCAATTTTGTATACAGCGCTGTAAATACCCATTTGAACTTCGGCAATGCCTTCCGGAAGGAGATATTTAATAAATTGTCGATCCATGGTTTCATTAATAATTCCGGCTAGACCGGCAATGGTAATTGGCCATGCATATTTTAACATCTTTTTCCATAAAGAAAATTCAAAAGCATATTTACCATCAAGCATCGTGGGAATTAAAGCAAAGAATGTAATAATACTTGCAAATAAGTTTGCAGCAAAAGCATAGCCTATTCCGTAATTAAAATTGTAAATCTTACTAAAAAAACCAGCACCAATTCCATCATTTTCAATTTGTTTAGGAATCCAAAATATTAATATAATTGTGGAAAAGAACATGGTAACTGAATTCAGTATTTTTAAAGAAGCAAAATATAAGGATCTGTTTTGAATTCTGAGTTTTGCAAAGGGAACGGCTGAAATAGCATCGGCAGCAAGAATAAATAGAAACCATACCAAAAAAATTACCTCATCAGGATGTTTAAATGCTGAGGCTAACGGGTGTCTGGCAAGTATGCCAAACACTAAGAATAAAAGAGAAACAATGCAAACAGATGTGAATGAAGTAAAATAAACTGCATTTTGTCTTTTTTCGTGGTCTTTAAATTTTTGAAAAAAACGAAAGAAAGTAGTTTCCATTCCATGGGTTAGTAAAACAGAAAGTATCCCCGCAGCTGAGTAAAAATCAGCATATATTGAATATTTAGACGGACCAAAAGCTCGTACTAACATTGGAGTAAGTATAAATGGAAATACCCGGACTAAAACATTGCTTAATCCATATACTAATGTCTGACTAAATAACTTCTTATACAATGAGTTCTTTTTAGATAATTTCTGTTTCGGTTACGATAAATGTTATAATATAATTTTTAATTTTATATTATTGACAAATTTAATAAATTTGATTAGGTTTACAGGTGTCAATTTTTAAATAGGGTAAAAGCTTAATGAAATTTATAATGAACTAATAGAGAAGTTTATAAGATTATTAAGCTTGTAAATGATATTGCACTGATCTATATAAATATAATTATCTAAATAGCTACTAGACAAGCTAAAATTACAAATGAAAAAAATATATTTTCTTCACGGATATCAAACTTCAGGAAAAAAATTCAATTGCTTACAAAATTTTTATCGCAATAGTAAAGAATTTAGTCTTATATATTGGGAATGGGATGAATTTATGGATATTCCCAAATTTTTAGAAGAAAAAGGAAAAATTTTCGAAGAGGATAAAGGGGATAAAATTATTATGGCAGACAGTATGGGGGCAAATCTTGCTTGGAATTTTGTAAATTTCTTTAAAGATATTCATTATGTTATGACCAATCCTGTTTTTTCTTCGGAACAAATCAAAGATCAAAAACGCATACCTCCCGAAATGAAAGAAAAAATATTTTCTGCTACTTCTGAAAATATTTTAAACAAAAATATACACCTTATTATCTCTAAAAATGATGAAGTTCTTTATCCGGAATATTATAAAAAAGTATTTGGTGAATTTTTAAAGGTGTTGGAATTGGATGATATACATGCCATTTCTCATATGGATGAGTATATGCCTTTGATTCATCAAGTAATTTGTGAGGCATTTACAAGATTCAAACAGTAAAAATTAATATTTATACTAGCTTTATAGAATTTTATTAAAAATAAATATTTGCATTATCGTTCAATAAAGATTTTGTTTAATATTAATATTTATCAAAATTAGTATACTATCTTAATTGAAAATACACATATAAATGTTAATGTCTTTTATAAAAGTATACATACGATTAATTAATCATACTTATGAAGTAGTTAACAAAAGATAATTATTTAAAATCTATAAAAGATCTCTATAAGTCTTGTAAATCTTTAATCTTAATTACTAAAAATTACTGAAACGATTTACACACTACATTATGGTTTATATAGATATGTGTTTTAAAATTATTTCTTAATAGAATTCATAGAGCTATATTATTAATTAAGAACAACACTTTAAAATTATAAAAAACAATACCCGGCTATACAATAGTTTACATTTTGTATAGTTAAAAATTAGCAAAATAAAATTTTAAGAATGTATTATAATACATTCTGAATAAACAAGATATTAAAATTTTATGATTCTTATAGCAATGAAATTTGAAATGGTAAGAACTTAAAAATTAATATCAGTTAGTTTTTAATTAAATTTAATTAAGCATGTACCGCAAGAATAGCCGCCTCCAAAAACGGAAAGACATACAAGATCACCTTCTTTAAAAATATCATAATTCTGAGCAAAAACCAAAGGGGCACTTGCACACCCTGTATTGCCTAATTCTTCTACATTTGTAAGCGATTTATTTTCAGCTAATCCTAATTCATGACAAACATTATTTAAAATTCTTTTATTTGCTTGATGACCGATAAAATAAGTTAGATCAGATATCGTATAACCATTTTTCTTGATTATAGCATCTGTTAACTTTGTTAAATATATACACGCTTGAGTAAATACATCTTTACCATAAGGCATATGCAAACCATTTTTAGGCTCCATAGTAACCGCTTTAGGTCCATAGCCTATATTACCAAGACCAAGTGTATTAATATCTAAAACTTCAGCTTCATTTGGACGCATAGGTTCTGAGGAAAAAAATAGAGCAACGGCAGCATCCCCCCATAAATGTCCGGATTGAATGTCTTTGTCATCTGAATAGCTGGAGTTTCTATCAGCACTTATTAATAATGCTTTTGAAGATATTTTGCTTTTAAAAAAAGAATTAATAATTTCCATACCATTGATGGCAGAAGAACAAGCAGAAGATACATAAAAAGCTTTGGCATTGTTGATGTTAAACTCTTTTTGAATAATATGAGCTGTAGTACCCACCGTATCATTGGGTGTATAAGAAGCAAATACAATTAAATCTACTTCGCTAATGTCGTAAGGCAAATTTTTAACAGCATCTTCAACGGCTTTAATGCTCATGTAGTCTATAGTTTCTTCTTCTGAAGCTCTGGCTCGGGTCAAAATCCCGGTCCTCTTAAAATACCAATCTTCGGATAAATCATTAAGTTTTGCAAAATAACTATTAGTAACTCTCTTAGTAGGTATATAACATCCTTTAGAATTTATAAACATTTTAAAATATTTAATTATTAAAATTTTTGCAAATATAGTCTTCTAATAAGTTATTTTTTAATTTATTTAGCTGAGTTTTATTAAAAGAACGCATATATTAACATATTATTAAGGGTAATTTAACATCAAATTTTATGCCATTGCTAATTATTTGTAAAATTAATTTAAAAAAAATGATTATAATTTAACTAATTGGCTAAATTTATATTTATAATGTATTTTTTGTTTTTAAGAAAATATTGAATCATCTGCGAATATTTTTTTTAATAATTAGATTAAATTATCTTTATAATTGCGAAAAAATATAGGTTTATATCCTATATATATTCAGAAAAATTATTATAATTGTAGCCTAAAATACCTAATAATAGTATAATTATTTGTGAGTCAATACCTAACTACAAATTTTAACATATAAATGAAATATTTAGACTTGTTTAATTATTTAAAGAAAATTGAAAATTATACAGCGGATGAAATTGAAATAGACGAGAATTTGGTTATTAGAAACTTTTCATTTAAATCAAATTATCGATTTATACTTCCAGGTGGTTTAGGTAATAATGATGATTATGAGTTCTTAAGTAATCCAATTAACGATCTTGATCCGGATGTCATACAAAAGATGCTTAATAAAAAAGACGCAGATATATCCGAGAATATTGAATTTCGTTATCATATAATAATGCCTAAAAAAGAAAAAAAGGCAAAAGAAATAATTATTCTATTTCATGGGTTTAATGAAAAGTATTGGAGTAAGTATTTACCCTGGGCAACCTATTTAGCAGAAAAAACCGGAAAAGCTATTGTTTTATTTCCAATGGCATTTCATATGAATAGGGCTCCCTTGTTGTGGAGTAATTCCAGAGAAATGTATCGGGTAAGTGAGGAACGAAAAAAAAGAATTCCCATACTTATATGTTCCAGCCTTTCAAATGTAGCAATAAGTACACGTATAAATAATAAACCTCAAAGGTTTATTTGGTCGGGTTTACAATCCTATTATGATGTTATAGATTTTGTTGAAGATATTAAAGAAGATCTACATCCGGCAATTGATAAAGATGCTAAAATTGACTTTTTTGCTTATTCCATTGGTGCTTTTTTAGCTGAAGTTTTAAAAATGAGCAACAGAAATGGTTATTTTTCAGATACCAAATGTGCCATTTTTTGTGGAGGTGCCGTATTTAACCGATTAACACCCGTCTCCAAATTTATTTTGGATAGTGAAGCCGGAGTTGGGTTATATTCCTTTATTGTTGAACATATGGAAAGTCATATGAAAAGAGACGAGATTCTTCGACACTATATGTATACTGAACCGGAGGGGCCTAATTTCAGGAGTATGCTTTGTTATAAAAACCTAATTAAAGAAAGGGAAGAAACATTTAGAAAAATCAGTGATCAATTTTATGTAATTACTTTGGCTAAAGATGAAGTGATCCCCTTCTACGAAATTATGAATACATTACAAGGAACGGCAAGAGATATTCCGGTAAAAATTGAATTAATGGATTATCCATACACCTATATTCACGAAGATCCATTTCCTTGTGGAAAAGAAATCTCAGATGAAGTTAATGAATGTTTTACCTATACATTTGATAAAATTTGTAATTTCTTAATGGAAAAATAAATTATTGTTCTACCATCTATTTAAAAATATCCTATTTACTTGGTATAAAAAATACAAACTATTTCAAATTTAGTAGTAGTTTATCCGGGTTTAGCTTGATGTATACTGAATTAGAATTAGAATTTTTTATATTAAATCATATAATACTTAAAAAAAACACAATATATTCTGCAAATTGGAATCAATAGATGGTAAGTTTTTAAAATTTTCTTACTAAATATAATAGGTATACAGAGTATATTTAAAAATTCATCGATTTTAAATAACCAATAATAGTCTATTGATTTATAATTACGCATGTTTGTTCTTTATAAATTTTAATTGCACAAATTATTTTATAGTTCTTATTTAAATATTTAACGTTTTAGCTATCAAGAAGTAAAGGGTAAAATTTTTACGAACCTAATTATTAATTTATAATTTTTATATAAGAATTTTAAGAAATCTTCAAAATTTTAGGTATAAAAGGCTAATTAATTGTAAAAAATTTTATAATTTTAAAAAATACAATTAATAATAATACTATAACTACTAAAATTTGATTATGAGCAAGCCTAACTATTTGATTATTTTCTTATTATTTATTTACACACTTAATGCGCAAGTAGGAATTGGAAATGAATTTCCGGATCCCCAAACGATGTTAGATATCTCTTCCCCTAAAAATAACAAGGGAATTTTAATACCAAGACTAAGTCAGAAACAAAGAGATTCTATTGAAACCGCTGTTAGCAAAAATGGTTTGTTGATATTTAATACTACTGAAAACTGCTTTAATTATTGGAATAAGATCGAAGCGAGATGGATAAGTATTTGCGGTAATAAGTTAAATGCTGATTTCAGCATAGATTGTTCCACTATTAAAGTATTAGGGAATTATGTTAATGATGAAGCTCTTACCTCGGAAAATAAAATCGCTGTAACGGTACATGTTACTAAACCGGGGCCCTATACAATTAATGCTGTTTCTTCTCCGGATAACAGGTATTTTTTTTCAAAATCAGGAGAATTTCTTTCCATAGGAACTTACACAATTGAAATTCCGGGATATGGTACTCCTATAGATTTTACTCCTGAAAATAATTCAGGAGATGAATTTATTTTAACAACTCAGGAAATAAATGAAGGTAATTCATGTAAATTTAATGTCATTGTAAAACAGCGGGTAATGAAATCGGCATATAGTTTAGATTGTTCTTCTATATCCGTAAAGGGAACTTATACAAGTGGATCACAATTATCTCCAAAAAATTATATTGAAGCAACCATAAGTTTTAATCGGATTAACATTGGAGCTCCATTATCTTTATATACAAATATTGTCGATGGTATTGGTTTTAAGACCGAAAATTTAACATTAGAAGGAGATGAACAGCAGAACAATAATAATATAATAACACAAAAGGTAAAGCTGCAAGGATATGGAATTCCGGAAGGTTATTCACCCAAAGAGTTAACTATATATTCTAACAGTGAATTATCAACCACATGTTCAGCATCGGTACCCATGACTTATTATTATGATTATGTGAAATTATATGCTACCGGTGCGGGAGTTTATAATGCTTTGTCAACAGGTCCATATGGTGGTAATTTATCTTTAATGGTAAATAGTTCCGAAAATTTTGGACCTTCACCCAACAGTATAGTTAAATTTAAAGGATGGATTGATAATAAAAATATATTAGATTATCCCAAAGAAACAGAGTTAGAAGATTTGTTGCTGGGGGATAATCCACCGGATATAGTTATTACCGGGCAAACATCTGAAATCACGCCCAAAACAGCTTCAATTTTTGTAGAGTATCTTAAAAGAAAAGGGATTATGCTTCTTTTTATGGAAGATCAAGGTCGTGTAGAACGTTTTTTTAAAGCCTTATATCCTGATTTACCAATCAAAGGCTCATTGTATCTTGATCAAAAAGGAAATGGTATTGTATGGGATTTTACAGATGCGGATAGTCCTGTTTTAAATGGTCCTTTTGGAGACATACGAGGAAAAAAATGGGGAGACGATGCTAGTCAAACAGTGGTTTTAGAATCATTGCCTATAGAAGATCTTGAAATATTTTCAGGAACTGAAGATGGAAGAATTTCTGCATTTAAACATAAAAAATATAATTTAATCTTTGTTGGAGATGGGGGATTTAATTCGTCACTTACTAATTATCCCAATAAAATGAATGGAAATGATGCAAGTTCTTATAAATATCCTATGTTAATAGATAAAGTTACAATTAACGATAATACATATCCTTATTATCCTATTCCCAAGCCTAATTATGGAAATGTTAATATAGGGGGACCTATTCATACTATATATAATTCAATCTTTACCGCAAATGCTATTGCTTGGGCTATAGAAAAAGCTCAAACCAACGGGATTAATTCTCATTCAAAAGAATAAATCGTTTGAAACTATGTAAAACATTATAGTTTTTTAAGTTTCTGTTTGATTAACTAAAAATAATGTTTTTAGTAAAAGGTTAATGAATTATTGTATTAGTTTTATGTATTTAAGCTTATTAAAAAATTAAAATTTAGAAAGAAATTCTGATTTAAAAGAAAATAAATATAATTCATAAATTAGATAATTACTCTTTAGGGTGCTTTTACTTTTAATTCTAAGTTTACAATTTCAACAATTTTAAGAGTATTTTTTAATCACATCTGATGTCTCAATAGATGTTCACTAATAATCGTGCGATAATGTGTGATATCAATAATTTTAACATATATTAGATCAATATTTATATTTATTTATTGATAAATTACACTTGATAATAATAATTAATTATTTATTTATTCAGTTAATTAAAAATAATTATAATTACACATTTTATTTTATTTGTACTTTTGAGTAAGTTTATAAGTTAAATTAAGCTGTTAGCTTTCTTTTTGTTATCTGAATTCTACCAAATTTAGATAAATATGTATTAAGTAGAAACGATGGCAAATATAACAGGGGAAAATACTTGTTCATTTATTTAAGGTTATGTCAGATTACAATTAAGAGACTACAAACTTACAGCTTATTTTTAATAAAAAATTTGACTTTTGAGTTTGAAGTCATTAAATGATTATAACCATGAAAAAATTATTAATTATCACATCTTTTACTTTAACAGCTGTGAGCTTTCTAGCTTCATTTACAAATTCAGAAAAGGTATCACAAGAAAGAAATTGCCAGTACGGACAATGTATTAAAATAAAAAAAGACGGGTACCAATGCCGAAATTGTGCACAACAAGGAAGCTATTATTGTTGGTCACACCGTTAAGATATTTACATTGGAAAAATAAGAAATCAATCAATTAATAAGAAAATTTTTATTGTGATATTTCCAAATCTAAATTTATAAAAAGGTATTTGATTTTAAATCTCAATATTTTTATATTTTAAAATTTGAATTAAATATGTTTAGATATAAATGTATTGAGATTTTTTAAACTAAATAATTATCAATTCAAAGAAAATAAATTGAATGATAAATATATATTCGATTTATACATTTATTTAAATGGTCCGCAAAAAGGTTATGATTTAAAAAGATTTAGGAAAGAAATCTCAACTGATCTTGAGTATAATAAACGTGTTTATAAATATATTGGGGGTAAAAAAGCAGGAATTGATTACGATGCCTTTGCTGCTGCTACCGGGCTAAAAGATTATTTGAAAAGAAAAAAAATAAATCCAAAGAAAGTTATCAACCCAATGATCCGGATAACTCCGCTGATCAAATTTATGAGGCAGATTATGCATATGTCGAAAGAAGTAAACCAATTAAAGAAACTAAAGTAAAACAGATTAATTCACAACGAGGGGAATATATACAATATGTATTCTCAAATTATGGAATAATTATATCACTATTAGTTATTGTAATAGGTTTTACATGTAAAAGACTACTGTTGAATAAGAAAATAAATAAGAAATATCATAAATAAGCATATCAATAGTAAATATTTTTAATTTCATTTAAAATTAATGTAACGATTGTTTTAATATGGGATAATCTTATACAATTAAGTAATTTATTTAAAAATATATTTTATTGTAAAATAAACCCTTAAAATTTAGATAATAATATACTTTTGGTTGAAAATCTCACTAGCATCAGGCTTAATATATTTAAGGATTTATGACTGACTTTAATAGTGTTAATAAATGGATAGCAACAGTTTTTAGCGCTTTTAAAGGAAAATATAATTCTGTAAATGCTCTTATTTTGTACCTATTGTGAGTTAAGCTATTCCATTATTCAAAAAGTAACAAAATTTTTGTTACAAATTTAAAAAAGTGTAACAAAAAATTGGCAGAATATGACAGAATATGGCACAGGTAAAAAAACGTAAAAAAGAGCTATAAACCGCGTAAAAACAAGAAAACCCACTATATAAGCGGGTTTGTTAGCGGAGAGAGAGGGATTCGAACCCCCGGACCTGTTACAGTCAACGGTTTTCAAGACCGCCGCAATCGACCACTCTGCCATCTCTCCGGCTACCTTATAGGTAGGTTATTTTTAACGGTTGCAAATATACAAACCTTTTTTCTTTTTCCAAATTTTTTAAATAGAAATTTCCTCTGTAGTAGTTAATAAATCGTCTAAATTTTCTCTTCGTCTGATTAAGTGAGGTTTACCGTTTAATAATAAAACCTCAGCAGGTTTCAATCTTGAGTTATAATTGGAAGACATGGAGAAACAATAAGCACCTGCATTTTGGAAACAAAGCAAATCACCTTCGTGTATTTCGTTTATCTTTCGATTTGTTCCAAAAGTATCGGTTTCACAAATATAGCCTACCACAGTATAGAATCGGTGTCTTCCTTCAGGATTGGAAAGATTAGTAATGGTATGATGAGCATTATAAAACATAGGGCGTATCAAATGATTAAACCCGCTGTCAACTTCAGCAAAAACAGTTGAAGTAGTTTGTTTGATTACATTTACTGAAACAATAAAAAATCCGGATTGACTAACTAAAAATTTACCCGGCTCAAACATAAGGGTCAATTCATGAGGATACGTTTTTTGAAACTCATTAAAACGCTCTCCCAATTTCTTACCCAAATAATTAATATCGGTTTCATGATCTCCTTCCTTATAAGCAACTTTAAATCCGCTTCCGAAATCAATATAATCTAGATCATGAAATTCCTTAGCAACATTAAAAAGTATTTCAGCTCCTTTAAGAAAAACTTCCACATCAAGAATATCGGAACCTGTGTGCATGTGTACTCCTTCCACTTTGATTCCCGTATTATTTACGATTCGCAAAACATGAGGAAGCTGATGAATGGAAATTCCAAATTTAGAATCAATATGGCCGGTTGAAATTTTAGTGTTGCCACCTGCCATAATGTGAGGATTAATTCGAATGCAAACAGGATAATTTTTTATTTCGTGACCAAAAGTTTCTAAAATTGAAAGATTATCAATATTGATACGAACGCCTAATTGAACGGCTTGTTTAATCTCTTGAAAAGAAACCCCGTTGGGAGTGTAAATAATTTCTTTTGGTTCGAATCCGGCTCTTAAACCTAACTGAACTTCTTGTATGGATACAGTGTCCAATCCGGAACCAATGCTTTTTATAAATTTTAAAATATTAAGATTGGTATTAGCTTTACACGCATAATTTAACTTAACTTTTTTAACGCTTTTAAATGCTTTAACTAGTCTGTTATATTGATTTTTAATTATATCGGCATCATAAACATAAAGAGGAGCGCCAAATTCTTTGGCTAAATTTTCAAGTTGTTGTATTCTTGCTAATTCCATAGTTTTATAAATAATAAACAGTTTGTAAAGTTATAAAAAAGTAGATAGCTAAATAAATTAATAAGAATTTATTTTAAGCGCGTGTACGTATTCCTTTTTTCAACAAAGTATTGAAATATAATGTATTTTTTGTTATAATAATTTTTAATTCCGGCTTTACGTTTTTTTAAAAATTTAGGCAACATTCGATAAACAGCAAAATGAGCCCGAACGATGGCCCAACAATGTTTCCAACCATTTGAAAAAAGAAATCTAATTCCGGCCAATCCATCTAATAACAACCGGAATAAAATAATCCATACCACTTGATCGGACGGTAAATTCTTAATAAGCATCAAAAGATTATTCCTGAAATTAAGATAAGTCTTTTCAGGATTGTAAACATCCAAAGTGCCACCACCCACATGATATACCATAGACTCTGAACAATAATAAATAATTTTACCTTTATTTTTTAATCTCCAGCAAAGATCAATCTCTTCCATATGAGCAAAAAAATCGGAATCGAATCCTTCATTTTCCCAAAAATCCTCCCTTCTTATAAATAAACAAGCTCCGGTTGCCCAAAATATTTCGCAGTTGTCATTGTACTGTCCTGTATCTTTTTCAAGACTGAAAAAAACTCTTCCGCGACAAAACAGATAACCTAAATTATCTATAAAACCACCTGCAGCTCCTGCAAATTCAAAATGATCTTTTTCCTTGTAACTTCTAATTTTAGGCTGAATAGCTGAAATATTCGAATTGTCTTGAAATAATTTTAAAATGGGTACTGTCCAGTTTTCAGTAACTTGCACATCAGAATTTAATAAACAATAAATATCTTCCGAAATAAATTTTAAACCTTCATTATAACCACCCGCATAACCATAATTTTTATCGTTTTGTATGATTTTTACCGACGGAAAATTTTTTTGCAAGTAATATATAGAATCATCCGTTGAGGCATTATCAATTACATATATAGATGAGCCCGGACTGTAATCGATTACCTTTTGTAAAAATTTCTCAAACCAGCCAATTCCGTTATAGTTAAGTATAGCAATTGCTAAAGTTGATAGTCTATTCCGCTTGTGTATTTCCATCTTTTATGAGACCAAAGCCAAAGACTTGGATTGGATTTTATATTTTGTTCTAATTCAGAGTAAAATTTTTCGACAATTTCGTTTTCCCTGAATTGGTCGCCATCAGGAAGAATACGTTTCAAATGAGCTTCATATTTTCCTCTTTTCACCTTAACCATATCAACATACACAATCGCATAATCTTTTTTTCGAGCAATTTTATCATATCCATTAAAAGCGGGAGTTATTCGATTAAAAAAATTTAATTCATAATGAATTCTACTTTTAAATGGGCTTTGATCCGCAACAAACAAAAATACATGAGAACCGTCATTAGGCAATTTAATCATAGATCTTACCACCTCTTTAACTGAAAGAGGAATAGTTCCAAATCTGGCGCGAGATTCATGTACTTCCTGATCAAAAAAATTATTTGCCACTTTTTTATATACGGCATACGAATGCTTCTGACTTAAATCCATGGAAATTCCTGTTAACCATTCCCAATTGAACATATGTCCAATAAGCATAATAATATCTTTTTTTTCTTCGTGGCATTGTTGAGAAACTTCCAAATTTACAAATTTGATTCTCTCATCATAATCTTTCTCCTTCATCGAAAATGTTTTAATCAGTTCAACCATAAAATCCATAAAATTTCTGTAAAACTGTTTTTGAATTTTCAATCTTTCCTCCTTGGTTTTATCAGGAAAAGCAATTAAGAGATTATTTCTGACAATTTTTTTTCTATAACCAATGATATAATATATAATAAAATACAAAAAAGTTGAGATACCATATAGAACGGGAAAAGATACTTTGGATATCTGAAGTAATATATTCTTTATTAACCTTTTCAAAACAATTGAATATTAAAACAAAAGTAATAAAGAATTTTATAATTTAAATTTTCTGTTGGATAAACCATTAACTAAGATTGATATAAATAAGTATTAATTTTTTCTTGTAACCAGTTTATCCAATTCTCATCTTCATTCAGGCATTTTATATAATGAAATTCTTTGCCTCCGCAATCCATAAATAATTTTTTGTCCGTTATTGCAAGTTCTTCCAAAGTTTCAAGACAATCAGATACAAAAGCAGGTGCCACAACCGCTATTTTAGATATCCCTTCAGAAGGAAGAGATTCCAAAGTTTTATCAGTATAAGGTTTTAACCAAGGATTTCTGCCTAATCTGGATTGAAAAGTTTGCCTGATTTTAGATGTATCTAAACCTAATTTTTGGCGAACTTTTTCGGTAACGTAATAGCATTGATGTCGGTAGCAGTAGGGATGAGATGCCAATCCTTTTTCAAAACAACAAGTATCGTCAATTCGACATTGCTTAGTCGGATCGGTTTTGTAAATATGACGTTCAGGAAGGCCGTGATAACTGAATAAAATCAAATCGTAAGATTCGGGCAGCTGTTTTTTTATAGAATTGCTTAAAACCTTTAAATATTCTTCATCATTATAAAAAGGAGGTAGAAAGCTTATTGATATATCCGGGTAATACTTTTTTTGAACTTCTTTAGTCTTTTCTACTACAGTTTCAGTTGTGCTCATTGCATATTGAGGGTATAATGGAATAACCAAAACTTCTGAAACTCCTTGATTTTTTAATTCGAGCAGACCATTTTGAATGGAGGGTTCTTGATATCTCATCGCTAATGCGATAGGATGTTTTAATTTTTTTTGCAATAGTTGAGTAATTCTTTTTGAAATTACAACTAAAGGAGAGCCTTCCTTCCACCAAATATTTTGATAGGCATGAGCAGATTCTTTAGGTCTTTTAGGTAAGATCATGCATTCCACAATGAATTTACGAATTAACCACGGCGCATCAATTACCCGTTTGTCCATTAGGAACTCACGCAAATAAACTCGAACATCTTGTTCTGATGGAGTTTTTGGTGATCCCAGATTGACCAAAAGTATCCCTTTCATCTTTTTTTAGTATATATATTTACAAAAATAAGAATCTATTGGTAATAAATTTCTTTTTCTCATAATAAGAACTGATTATATTATAAAATAATTAATTAATTCGTAATACACACCTTATAGAAAAATAGAATGACATACTTCTTTTAAAAAGATGTTTAAATTGTATTTAACTGAAAAGGTTGGGTTCTGAAATAACAATTTTTTGTAACTTATTTGAAATGAAAAATTTATTACGTATTTGAAGTAAAATTTCAGAATTTATGGTGGATGGAACCATAATTTTTTTTATCTGTTCTACATTTTTTATTTGTGAGTGCAGTGAATAAAAACCGTATCCTTTAAAATGACCGTTTTCAAAAAACAAAAAAGATTTTTCACCGAATGTTCTTCCCTTATCTGTTAATAAAATATATGTATCTGTTTGAAAATTTAATTCTGAAAGTATATTAAAACCACTGTCTATTTTTTTTTGTAAAGAAAGTAATGCATCTTCAGCTTTATCTAAAGTTTCAAAAGTGAATAAAGCATGTTTTTTATTTTTAAAATTTATAAAATCAATGCTTAAAGTGGGTGGCGTAAAGAAAATACCGAATATAGTAGTATAATTTACTTTAGTAGGCTTATAAGTGGGGCGATTAATTTTAATTTCATTTAAAGCCTTTATGTTCGCTATAATTTCATTTCCGGTAAGCTCAAAGCTGATTTCCTTGGTTTTAACTTGTAAAATTCTTGACCTTTTACTTTTTGAAGTTAAAATCTGTCTGGCTTTAGTAGAAATATCTAACCCTTTATCGATGTATATAATTTTGTCATTTTCATCATGAAAATAAAAAACTCCGGTTTCAAGGGGAAGCTTTTCTAAAAAAGAAAGTATTTTTTTATTTAAAGATTGATAGTTGCTATGCTTTATGGATGAGCCGATAATATTTTTATGTAAATCTTTAGCTAATAAAAGCTGAAACAATTTAACGGTAGCGCGAGCGTCTCCATGAGCTCTATGTCTATCGCTTACAGGAATTCCCAGCGAATCACAAAGTTTACCTAAAGAATAGGAGGTCATACCCGGAATTAGATTTCGGCTTAATGTGATAGTATCCAGGGTGGGCCGTTGATAATCATATCCTAAACGAGAGAATTCACTGCGTATTACACGATAATCGAAACTAATATTATGTCCAACAAGAATGGCATCATCCGTGATTTCAACAATTCGCTTTGCTAATTCATAAAATTTGGGTGAAGTTTTTACCATTTTTTGCGTAATGCCCGTGAGCTTTTGAACATAAAAATGTATTTCCTTTTCAGGGTTAACTAAAGAGCTAAAAGAATCTGTAATTTTTTCTCCATCGAATCTATATATGGCGATTTCAATTAAACTTTCTTCATTAAATTTACCACCGCTGGTTTCCACATCTAAAATTGCATAGTCCATATAAAAAATTCTATACTCGTCAAAAATTAGTTTTTTCTTCTTGTATTTTTTTTAACCCCTAAAGCTCCGAAAAACATTTTTGATCCTTCTCGTACAAATGTTCTTCCAATATCTCTAACAAATGGTGAATTCATTATTTTTTCAAATAAAGAGGGTTCGGATTTTTGAGTAGTTGTATTTCCTTTTTTGTTCGTTTGAGTTTCTGTAGTTGTAGAATTTTTATTATCAGAAACAGCATTCATTCTTTCACTAAGAATTTCATAAGCACTTTCTTTATTAATATCTTCCGCATATTTTTTAACCAAATCTGAATTATTTACAATCTCATCAATTTCATCGGAAGTAAGTACATCCATACGAGAACTCGGTGAAATCATGAATGTATCTGCCAAAGGTGTAGGGATTCCTTTTTCATCTAATGAAGTTACAAATGCTTCTCCTATACCTAATTGTTGTATCAGGTCATTAGCCTTATAATATGTAGAAGTCGGATAATTTTCTATCGCTTTGTTTATCTCTTTTTTGTCCTTTGCGGTAAAGCCTCGCAAAGCATGTTGTATCTTTAATCCTAACTGACTTAAAACGCCTTCGGGAACATCTCCCGGAACCTGGGTACAGAAATATAAACCAATCCCTTTGGAACGTATAAGCTTAACCATAGTTTCAATCTGATTAAGTAAAGCTTTAGAAGCTTCATTAAATATAAGATGGGCCTCGTCTATAAAAATGGCAAGTTTAGGTTTGTCAAGATCACCTACCTCAGGAAAGGTCTGATATATTTCAGACAATAAGCTCAACATAAAAGTTGAAAAAAATTGGGGTTGATTTTGAATATCTGTTAAGCGAATAATACTCACAACTCCCAACCCGTTTCTAACTTCCAATAAATCGTCTGTATTAAAGCTGGGTTCTCCAAAAAAACGACCGGCGCCTTGTTGCTCCAAAGAAACAATTTTTCTTAAAATTGAGCCTAAAGAGCTGGGAGCAATTGAACCGTAATTTTGAGCCAATTCCGATTTACCTTGATCATTGTCGGTTACAAATTGTAAAACTTTTCGCAAATCGTCAAGATCAAGCAAGGGAAGTTTCTTATCATCACAATATTTAAAAAGTATTGACATGATACTGGTTTGAACATCATTAAGTTCAAGGATTTTACTTAATAAAATAGGTCCAAATTCAGTAATCGTAGCTCTGAGTCTGACTCCCTTTTCTTGTGAAATAGTTAATAATTCCACCGGGAATCCTTGTGTATGGTAAGATAAATCTAATTTTTTATAACGTTCCAGTATTTTGGGGTTATTAGGATCACCGGCTTTTGCAATTCCACTTAAATCACCTTTGATATCCATTAATAAGGTTGGAACACCTTTAAGGGAAAGTTGCTCGGCCAATACCTGAAGAGTTTTGGTTTTTCCGGTACCCGTAGCACCCGCAATTAAACCGTGTCTGTTTATCATTTTTAAAGGAACCGATATTTCAACTTCCGGTACTATTTGGCCATCTAACATAGCTTTTCCAAGCATTATTTTTTCTCCCTTATAGTTATAACGAGAAGTAAGGTCTTTAATAAACATTTCTTTCATTATAAGAAAATTATAATTATTATAAAGTTGTAAAGTTAGTATTTTTAAATAGTATGTAAGAGGATATCTTCGCTAAATGTATATTATTATATTACATTTTTATATGTAAATTTAAAATGGCTATCCTTTAAATAAGTAATTAGATAATTTAAGTTATTTTTTGTAATTTGTGAATTTTATTATTATTTTGTAAAGTAATAAAAATAGGGATAATTATAATGAAAATTAAAGTTATAAATAAATCAAAGCATGAGCTTCCCGAATACAAAACGGCCTTTTCCGCAGGAATGGATCTAAGAGCAAATTTGGAAGCTTCTGTATTATTAAAGCCTTTGGAAAGAAAAATAATACCTACAGGACTATATATTGAAATACCTCCCGGATATGAAGGGCAAATCCGTCCAAGAAGTGGATTAGCCATTAAACACGGAATTGGTTGTCCCAATTCTCCGGGAACTATAGATGCCGATTATAGAGGTGAATTAGGAGTAATTTTAGTAAATCTTTCTAAAGAAGATTTTACTATAAATGATGGAGAGAGGATAGCGCAATTAGTGATAGCAAAACATGAAACAATAGTTTGGGAAGAAGTGGAAGAACTGAGTGAAACGGTGAGAGGTACAGGGGGATATGGAAGTTCAGGAATCAAATAAAATTAATAATACTAAAAAAACTTTTTAAGAACATTTTAATTAGATAAATTATGAGAATTATTGTTCCAATGGCCGGTAAAGGGTCAAGGTTAAGGCCGCATACATTGACTATTCCAAAACCGTTGATACCTATTGCAGGAAAACCCATCGTTCAAAGATTAGTTGAAGACATCGCTAAAGTAGTGGATGACAAAATAGAAGAAATAGCGTTTATAATAGGCGATTTTGGAGAAGAAACGGAAAATCAATTAATAGGTATTGCTGAAAAATTAGGAGCTAAAGGTACTATATATCATCAATTATGTCCCTTAGGAACGGCACATGCCATTCATTGTGCGAAAGAAAGTATGAAAGGCCCAATAATAATTGCATTTGCGGATACTTTATTTAAAGCAGATTTTCAATTAGATAAAAATTCTGATGGAGTTATATGGGTTAAAAAAGTGGAAGATCCGAGTGCTTTTGGAGTGGTGAAATTAGATGAATACGGTATTATAAAAGGAATCGTTGAAAAACCGAAAGAGTTTGTCTCTGATTTAGCAATTATCGGTATTTATTATTTCAAGGATGCAGATAAATTAATGAATGAAATAAATTATCTGATTGATAACGATATTAAAGTAGCTAATGAATATCAGCTGACCAATGCTTTAGATATTTTAAGAGATAAAGGTGCCAAATTTACACTTGGAAAAGTAGATGACTGGATGGATTGTGGAAACAAAGATGTAACGGTAGAAACTAATTCTAAAATTTTAAATTATGAAAAAGATGAATTAGCTTTATATCCTGAAAGTGCTAAAATTGAAAACAGTTTAATTATTCCTCCCTGTTTTATCGGTGAAAATGTAGAAATAATTAACTCAAAAATAGGTCCCAATGTTTCTTTAGGCAATGGAACTAAAATTAATAAAAGTAATATAGAAAATTCGTTGATACAAGAAAACACTCAGATCAGTCATGGAAATCTTACCAATTCAATGATTGGTAATTCTGCTAAGTATATCGGTGTCTCTCGATCATTAAGCTTAGGTGACTTTAGTGTATTGGAAACTAAATAAAAGATATGAAAAAATTACTGATTCTATTCTTGGCTTCTGCATTGATATTTTCATGTAAAACCCAAAAAGGAATATCCATTAATGAAAAAGAAATCAAGTCTGAAAATGCAAGTGTTGAAAATTTAGTTAAAACGATTGCTCAACCTGTCGATTTTACTACTCTAAAGATAAAAGCTAATGCAGATATAGAATCGGGGAATTCATATCCTTCGGTAGCCTTAACCCTATATATCGATAAAGGAAATCAAATTTGGGCTAACGCATCTTTAATTCTTCCTTTAGCAAGAGCTTCCATTTATCCGGAAGGATTTAAGATGTACGAAAGATTAGGAAAAACATATGTTGATTCAAATTTTGATTATTTAAATAATCTTTTAAAAGTTGATTTTTTAACCTATAAAAATATTGAAGATTTATTGATAGGTAAATTATTTTTTCCTTTAGATATCAACGATTTTAATTTTTCAATTGAGAATAATTATTATATACTTATTTCCAAAAAAACTATGAAAGTAGGCAGCGGTAAAGATGCAAGAAATTTTTCAAGAAGACTTACCTTCGATTCCAATTCTAATTTAAGACAGATACGTATGGATGATCCATCAAAAAATACGTATTTACAGATAGATTATGATGATTATATAAATATTGAGAATAAAATTTTGCCAAGAAATATTAAAATTTTCATAAAAGGAGAAAAAGAGATTAAAATTACATTGAATTATAATAAATTTGAGTTCGTTAATATGGAAACGCCTTTTGAAATTCCAAAGGGATATTCGCAAAGAAAAATTAATTAATGGCTATTAATAAAAAAATATATACATTTTTCTTTCTTTTACTAACTATATTTATCTATAGTCAGTTACCCTATAAGAAAGAAGACCTTCAAAAACAGAGTGCTCAATTAAAACAAGAGATTGCCGAACTCAACAAGGCTTTGATTTCAAGTAAAAATGAATCGAAAACATCTATTACATATATTGCGAATCTTAATAAAAAAATCAGCGTACGGGCAAAATTGATCAACACCACACGGAAAGAAGCCAGAGTATTAGATGAAGAAATATATTTAAATCAATTAGCAGTTAATAAATTACGAAGAGAATTAAAAAAGCTGAGAGAAGATTATGCAGATGTATTGATACGATCCTATAAAAATAAATCCGTTCAAAATAAGATTTTATTTATATTATCGTCAGAAAACATATCCCAAGCTTTTCGACGCATAAAATATTTACAGAAATATTCGGAATTCCAAGATGAAAAAGTTGCTGAAATTAATGAAAAACAACAGCAAATTTTACATACCATCGAATTAAGAGAAGCCGCAAAAAAAGAAAAATTAGTGGTTTTGGCTCAACAACAAGCCCAAATTAATCAACTAAACACAGAAAAGAAAGAAAAAGAAATTTTAGTTGAGCGATATATGAAGGAGCAAGGTGATTTAGCTGAAAAAATAAAGCAAAAACAATCACAAAGAAAGGATTTGGAAAGACAGGTTCAAGCAATTATTGCGGAAGAGCTTAGAGTCGTTAAGGCGAAAGAGGCTGAAGAAAGAAGAAAGGCAGAAGAAGCAGAAAGATTACGAAAAAAAACAATAGAAGAAGAACGAGCTAAAAAAGCAATGGAGGCTCATATGGCGGCAGAAAAAATGGCTGCTCAAAAAGCGGCTGCAGCTAAAAAAGCAGCAGAACAAGCCTTAGCCGCTAAATTAGCAGCTGAAAAAGAGGCTAATGATAAAGCAGCAGCAAAAAGGGCGGATGACGCTAGAAAAGCTGCTGAAAAGGCAGCTGCTGAAAAGTCGGCAGCCGAAAAATTAGCATCACAAAAAGCACAAGATGCTAAAATTGCAGAAGAAAAAGCAGTTGCAAAGAAGAAGTCCTTAGATATTCCTAACATAAATACGAGTGCTTCAGAAACACTGTCTAGAAATTTTGAAGCCAATAAAAACTCACTTCCTTGGCCGGTTGCAGGAACAGTGGTTTCGGGATTTGGTAGAACGCCACATCCGGTAGTACCGAATATTTATGTAGAGCATCAAGGCGTTGAGATAGCTGCTGCACCGGGTAGTTTGGCTAAATCCGTATTTAACGGATCAGTAAGCAGAATTTTGATAGTTCCCGGAGGAGGGAAAGCAGTATTGATCAGTCATGGGAATTATTTTACCTTATATTCAAACCTTTCAACTGTTATTGTTTCCGTAGGAGACAAAGTAAAAACAGGCCAAGCGTTAGGTAAAATTTACACAGACGATACGAATACCACCCTTTTAGGGTTCCAGGTATGGAAAGGTACTGTTCCTCAAAATCCATCCAACTGGTTATCCGGTATGTAAGTTATTTATAGAAAATGTATTATTGAAGTTAAGAATTTTGAAAAATTCATTAACTTTGAAGCAAATCAAAAAAAATTATGAGATTATTTGAACATCCTATGTCTATAATAATAATATTGATTGTAGTATTATTATTGTTTGGTGGGAAAAAAATTCCTGAATTGATGAGAGGTTTGGGAACAGGATTGAAGGAGTTTAAAGATGCTACTAAGTCAGATGACGAAAAGAATAAAGATTCTCAATCATCATCTAATTCCAAAGACGAAAACTAATCACAAATTAATTATTAGTAAAATAATAAATAACAACATGAAATTTACAGAAAAAGCCTGGAAAATATTTAATCAAAGTATTCAGGATTATCATGTAAAAGATGATGTAAACCAGAAAATTAACAACCCATATCCTCAAGATAGCTTAGAACACTTATTGTATTTAAAAAACTGGATTGATACCGTTCAATGGCATTTGGAAGATCTTATAAGAGATGAAAATATTGATCCGATTGAAGCCTTACGATTAAAAAGGTGGATTGACAAATCTAATCAAGAAAGGACTGATCGGGTTGAAAATTTGGATAGCTGGTTTTTAAATAAATATAAAGACGTTCAAATTCTTCCCGATGCAAAAATAAATACGGAAAGTCCGGCTTGGGCGATAGATCGTTTATCGATTTTATCTTTAAAGATATATCATATGAAAGCTGAGGTTGAGCGTCCGGATGCAGGGCAAGAACACAAAGAAAGCTGTCAGAAAAAATTAGACGTTTTACAACAGCAATATATAGATCTATCTACAGCAATAGAAGAACTTTTAGACGACTACTCAACCGGGAAAAAGTATATGAAAGTATACAAACAAATGAAGATGTACAATGATGATGAATTAAATCCGGTTCTTTATAACAGTAAAAAATAAAATTTATATTTTAGTTAGTAAGTATTAATTAGTTACATCATATATAGCTGAATAAAAACAAAAGCTATATATGATATAGCTTTTATAATAGTAATTTTTATTTTTTTGCATTTATGTTCATTTTGATTTTACTTCTCTATAAAACACTCTCCATTTATACTTCTATGGAGTATTTTTTCAACAAATAAATAATTAAAAATTCTCATTTTTTAAATAAATTATTCGTAAGGTTATCAACAATACGCATATTTAATTTTGAATTTAGATAATATACGAATATATTCGTATATTATTTATTTCATTAAACAAGAAACTTACATAACACAAGAAAAGTAATATCAATTCAATCCTTTAATTGATAAATAAAAGTAAACTAATGCGTAAATTGAATTCTTGCTATATTTAACTTTTTTTAAAACCAATAAATCGATCAAGAATGATGAAGAAAATTTTATTATTTTTATTTGTATCCATCCTTTCACATTTTATTTATGCTCAACAATTAGGTACAGAAAATCCAGTTACAGATACGGTAACTGTTCCCAAGAAAACTAAAAATTGGAAAATTAGTGGAGACCATTCACTTATAGTAAATCAAAGTTCATTTTCACATTGGATAGCCGGAGGAACAAATTCTTTTGGAGGATCAGCAAGAATAAAATATTCCTTAGATTACAAAAAAGGAAAAAATATTTTTAAAAATACAATAACCATCGGTTATGGTCAAGTTAACAACAAAAACGATAAGATGAGAAAAACAGATGATATTTTGTTACTTGAGTCGATGTATGGAAGGAGCATATCAAAGAATTGGTATGCAAGTATAGATATGTCTTTTAAAACACAAATGTTTAACGGATATGATTATTCTGCCCATCCGGATTACACTTCCAAAGACAGAATTTCCTCTTTTATGTCTCCTGGCTATTTAACGTTAGGGGTTGGTTTTGAATATAAACCGGATGGAAATTTTCAATTATCATTATTACCCATAACCTCTAAAAATACATTTGTTCTGGACAGAAAATTGCAGAAAAAAAATAATTACGGATTAAAACATGACGGAGACTGTATGTTTATGGAACTAGGGGCAATGGTTACCGCTAAATATAAAGTTGAAATCATGAAAAATGTTGTTTGGGATAATGCTTTGTCTTTATTTACTAATTACTTATCTCACACCGAAAGGGTTGATGTGAATTTTGGAAGTGTTATTGATATGAAAGTCAATAACCACATATCCACGAAACTAACCTTTGACTTAATTTATGATCACGATCAAATAGAAAGAGTTCAAACACGGCAAACATTTGGGATAGGCTTATCCTATGGATTTAAGTCAAAAAATAAATAATCGTAAGGAGAATAGAATTAGTTATCGAAAAAAGATAACAACTTGAATGAATTTAAACATATATCAAATAACTATTGAAAAATAGGCATTTAAGTAAAAAAAAATTATAAAATAGGATATATTTTTCGTTAAAACTTTTCTTATCTTTTACAATAGGTTTATCTTTGTAGACACACAATTTTAATTAAAATAAATGAAATTACTAGCAGTGGGTACCGTAGCATACGATGCCATAGAGACCCCGTTTGGGAAAACTGATAAAATTTTAGGCGGAGCTGCCACTTATATAGGTTTGGCTGCTTCCAAGCTGGGAGCAGAAGTTAACCTTGTTTCTGTAATAGGCGGTGATTTTAAACCTGAATATATAGAGGTATTTCATAAAAATTCCATAGGTATTGAAGGAGTAAAAAAAATAGAAGACGGAAAAACTTTTTTTTGGTCAGGAAAATATCATATAGATATGAATAATCGAGACACATTAATCACCGAATTAAATGTGTTGGAAAATTTTGAGCCAAAAATACCCGATTCTCAAAAAAATTCTGAAATAGTAATGTTAGGAAATTTACATCCCGCCATACAATTATCTGTTTTAGAACAAATGACTGATAAACCAAAATTGGTAATCTTAGATACTATGGACTTCTGGATGAATACCGCTTGGGATTCATTGCTTCAAATTATTTCCAAAGTAGATGTATTAACAGTAAACGATGCAGAAGCCCGACAATTATCGGGGGAATTCAGCTTAGTTAAAGCAGCAAAAAAAATTCAAAGCATGGGTCCTAAGGTAGTAATAATAAAAAAAGGTGAACATGGTGCCTTATTGTTTAATGAAAATAAAATATTTTTTGCTCCCGCTCTGCCTTTAGAAGATGTTTTTGATCCAACAGGTGCAGGAGATACTTTTGCCGGGGGATTTGCAGGCTATATAACCCAAACGGCAGATTTATCCTATGAAAATATGAAAAAAGCCATTATCGTGGGAAGTGCATTAGCTTCTTTCACGGTTGAAAAATTCGGTACAGAGAAATTACAAGAGTTATCTTCCATGGAATATGAAAATAGACTTAATGAATTCAAAAATTTGACCGAATATAATTACAGCTTTTAATATTTTAAACATCCATAATTTTATCTAACCTTTAATTTGTTAATTAAAGGTTTTTTTTAATTTTATAATTATTAATAAGTTTTTATGATAAAACCAAAAATAATTACGTTAAGTTTAGTCTCATGCTTAACCGTAAATGCATAACACATGAAATATCCTGGTACAGAAAAACAATCGGTGGTTGACGAATATTTTGGAGAAAAAGTTCCGGCTCCTTATAGATGGTTGGAAGATGATCAATCTCCTAAAACTAAACAATGGATAAAAACTCAAAATGAGTTGACATTTGAATATTTACATAACATACCGTTTAGAAATCAACTAAAAGACCAGCTTAAAAAGCTGTGGAATTATGAAAGAATTTCAGCACCTTTTGAGGAAGGAAATTATACCTATTATTATAAAAATAATGGATTGCAGCCTCAGTCGGTGCTTTATAGAAAATTAACTTCCGGAGGAAAAGAAGAGGTATTTTTAGATCCCAATACCTTTTCTAAAGACGGGACATCTTCTTTAGGTGATATTTCTTTCAGTAAAGACGGAAGCTTAGCCGCATATCAAATTTCGGAAGGTGGTTCAGATTGGAGGAAAGTAGTAGTAATTGAAACCCAAACTAAAAAACAGATTGGAGATACTTTAACTCACGTTAAATTTTCAAACATAGCTTGGAAATCCAATGAAGGATTTTATTATTCGAGTTATCAAAAGCCGAAAGAAGGAAGTCAATTATCGGGGAAAACAGAACATCATATCTTGTATTTTCATTCCTTAAAGGAATCTCAATCCAAAGACCCGATAATTTTCGGGGGAGAAGAAACACCAAGAAGATATATCAATGCAAAGGTTTCCGAAGATCAACGATATATAATAATTACGGCAGCAAATTCAACATCGGGTAATGAACTATATATTCTGGACACCCAAAATAAAAATAAAATACAACCCATCGTAACCGGCTTTACCAATAATTACGAAGTAATCACTACCGATGGAGATTGGTTATATATTGAAACCAATGAACAGGCACCCAATAAAAAATTGGTTAGATTGAATGTAACACAATCAGGGCAGAAAGAGCCGAAATGGGAAACGATCATACCGGAGTCTGAATCAGTCTTACATGTGACCGGTGCTAATAAATATTTTTTTGCTAACTATATTGTTGATGTACATTCTGAAGTGAAGCAATTCGATTTAAATGGTAACTTAATACGAACCTTACCATTACCCGGATTAGGTCAGGCAACAGGCTTTACAGGGAAATCTCATCAAAAAGAAATATATTATTCCTTTACCGGCTACATATATCCATCAACCGTTTTTAAGTTAGATACGGAAAACGGAAAATCAGAGCTGTACAAAAAACCTGAGATAAACTTTGATCCAAATCAATTTGAGAGTAAACAAATTTTTTATACTTCATCAGACGGAACGAAAATACCGATGACAATTACTTATAAAAAAGGGACACAGTTCAATGGGAAAAATCCAACCCTTTTATATGGATATGGAGGATTCGAAATCAGTCTGCTTCCCGTATTTTCTGTAGCGACTGCCGTGTGGTTACAAAATGGAGGAGTCTATGCAGTTGCTAACCTTCGAGGAGGAGGGGAATACGGTAGAAAGTGGCATGACGCAGGAACTCAATTAAAGAAAAAAAATGTATTTGAAGATTTTATAGCCGCCGGTGAATATTTAATATCCAATAAATATACCTCTTCAGAATACTTAGCCTTATCGGGAGGATCCAATGGAGGATTGTTAGTAGGAGCAGTAATGACCATGCGGCCAAATTTAGCCAAAGTTGCCTTACCTGCTGTGGGTGTTCTTGATATGTTACGATATCATACGTTTACCGCCGGAGCCGGGTGGGCGTATGATTATGGAACAGCTGAAGATAATAAAGAAATGTTTACTTATCTTAAATCCTATTCTCCGGTACACAATGTTAAAAAAGGAATTTGCTATCCTGCAACGTTACTTACTACCGGAGATCATGATGACCGAGTAGTTCCTTCTCATTCCTATAAATTTGTTGCAGAATTACAAGAAAAACAAAATTGCAAAAATCCGGTTTTAATAAGAATTGAAACCAGGGCCGGACATGGAGCCGGAAAACCTGTTGATTTACTTATTGAAGAAACTGCAGATAAATTTGCTTTTGCTTTTAAAAATTTCGGAATTAAAGAGTTAAAATAGATACAAAAAACCAAAAATAACTCCGAGGGATTGCTTTATTTTATAGCAATCCCTTATTTTTTTAAATAAAAATATAATTACATGGTATTGACTTAATTTTATTTTATATCTTTGGAAGATAATAACTATTTTAAATTCATTACTATGAAATATTTTTTCTTATTTCTATTCTGTTTGTTAATAGGAATAATCTCTTTAACTGCCCAGAGTCTTCACTTTGATTATGATATTTCCGGAAATCAAGAGTTAAGAATATTGCAATATGATGGTAATCCGAAGCCCATTCCCGGACCGCTGGATCCTGAGCCTGTCATTACTCCCGTTCTTGATGAACCTATAATGTATACTGCTACAAATGGATTAGAGATATATCCTAATCCGGTGGAAACTGAATTAATCATCAAGTGGGATACACAAATAGCTAACTTATTAGTTAAGATAGAATTGTCTGCTTATAATGCTAAACTGATAGAAGAAGTTAAATTTAGGGCTTCGGATCAAAAAGCAGTTCTCTCAATGAATCAAAAGCCTTCAGGAGTATATTATGTTAAAATATATTGTTCAGATGGAAGAATAATTAATCACTCCATTATTAAAAAATAAGCCACAACCCTCAAACTAATTACATAAAAATGAAATTTATATATACCCTAGGTATGTCTGTCTTTCTCTCTATGACATTACCGATTACAGCCCAATCGCTTTTATCTGAAAATAATGATTTAGATAAAAACGTAAATGGAATTAAAAATAAAATGGATAAGAAAGATCTAGAGAACTCTGATAACCCTTTGCTCCGTGTAATAGGTGATTTCATCGAAGAAGATCGCAACGAATTGTACCCTCCGGAAAACGGACCATTAGCCCACTTTGCAGATTCTAAAGGAGAATTAAATGTTTCCACTTTCGGATCAACTAATTATAAAGTTCCCATAGCTTTACCGCCCGGAATAAAAAATGTTGCTCCCCAAATAGCTTTAACTTACAACAGCTCTTCAGATAATGGAGTAGCCGGGTATGGGTGTAATATAGCCGGAATTTCTTCTATTTCATTAGTTTCTACCCGAATAGATATTGATGGATTTGTGGATGGAGTTAATTTTAATGAAAATGATAAGTATTCCTTAGATGGACAACGTTTAGTTATTAGAGAAGGAGACTACGGAAAAGAAAATACAGTATATCAAACTGAAATTTATTCGAATCTTTATATTGTGTCTGTGGGTATGGTATCAATGCCGGGAATAGATGGGAAAAGGCCAAAATATTTTAAAGTACTTTTTCCGGATGGGACCATGGCATTATACGGTTCATCAGACGATTCCCGAGGTGTAACCGAATGGCTTATAAAAAAATGGGTTGATTTACAAGGTAATTATATCGAATATTTTTATGACAGGAATCAAAATACAACCTATATTAATAAAATAGTATGGGGAAAAAATGAAAAGAAAGATACCGGATACAGTAACACTATTCAATTTTATTATAAAAAAAGAGAACGTCCGGAGTTTGCTTATGTACATGGAATAAAAATGGTCAATAACCGTATATTGGATAAAATAGAGGTAACTGCAGGTAATCAATTATTTAGAAAATATCAAATTAAACATAAGGCAATCACAGGCAATTACCAACGAGTGGTTTCAGTACAAGAATTTAATGGAAATGGAGATCCGTCCAATCCAATTAATTTTTCTTATAATACAACCAATAATACATTTGATTCATATATAAAAGATAAATCCGATGCTTTATGGGATTTAAAGAATATAAAAATGATCGGAGATTTCAGTGGAAACGGCCAAGTAGATGTAATAGCCGGAGGAAAGTTGTATAAAGATTTATTTCAAAATCTTGGAAAAGAAAGTGGTAGTGTAATTCAGATAAATACAGAAAAGCTTTTAAATTATCCAATTTCAACCTTAACTCGGGGTAAAATGAATAATTTTCAATCAATAGTAACTTATAAGAATAACGATTTGAGTTATTTGGCACCTTCAGATTTCAAAAATCATACAGATAATGAATTAATTTTGACTGTATCTAACTTTAATAAGGAACAAAATAAATTTGAACAAAACTACATTAGAAAAATTAAGTATCCGCACGGAGGTTTCCATGCAGATGAATGTGCCGGTGATCCGAGTAAAAAATTTACTTATACCAATAAAGTATATTATGATTTCATCGAAGGCGATTTTAATGGAGACGGAATATCTGAGATCATAGTTTTGGGGAGTGCTGATAAAAGTATAAAAAGATTACGTGATGTAGACGGTATAGATTACCGGAAAAATGGAGACTATCTACATTCAAGAAGGCCGAACCTCCATTGTATAACCAGCCCAAGTAAAGAATATATTTTACCGTATTATGTTGATATGAATCCCTTATTGCCTGATAAGGAAAGTTATCGAGTTTTAAATAAAGCTGATTTTTTAATGTATACAAACAATTATGTGATTGATTTTGATGGAGACGGAAAATCAGATATTATCAGTTTTATTAAAAAGGCAAGTTATGGAAAAGTTGGCGATTTTAGTATTTCGACACTAACCAAAGACAAAGAGTTGAAAATTATAGTAAGTGGTAATATACCGGAATATGATGGTATAAAACCCGTTCTTTTTGGCGATTTCAACGGAGATGGAAAAACAGACCTTTTGATTCCTGAAAAGGAAGGATCTTCTAACTGGTATTTATATTTATCCAAAGGAAACGATTTTGAAAAAGTATTTTATCAAAATTTAGCAGAATATCTTCCCTTATGGAAAGGTAAAAGTCAAACCAAAAGAAGAAGATATAAAACCTATAGGGTAGCAGATCTCAATAAAGACGGTAAATCAGATTTTATAATTTCAATATATGAATCATATGGAAATGGATGGGACGGATCGAGAAACGGAAAAGCAAGTTTGCAATACTATGAGAATTTGGGAGGAGAACAAAAACCGATGTTTGCCTCACCCATTGATACCGGCATATGGTCTAAATACGGATATAGTGATCCAATTACCTTGCTTCTTGCGGATTATAGTAATAATCAAAAAACAGGGAATTTAGTTTTTGTACAAGGAAATGAAATTTGGAAAGGCGCTTTTAATAAAGATTTGAGAAAAGATATATTATTGACAGGCATTTCAGAATCTGATGGAAATATTGTTACTAAAATTGAATATGCTCCTTTGGAACCTAATTCAAAAAATAACGGATTAGGAAATATAGAAGGAGTTTATCATTCTTCTTTAACAGAAAACTATCCCTTTAAAGAAATTTCACAAGCATCTAATTTGGATGTTGTCAAAAAACTCTTTATAACAGCCGGAGGAAAAAAACGGGAAAAAGAGTACAAATATTTCGGGTTAGTATCTCATGCTCAAGGATTGGGATTACTAGGTTTTAAAAAAGTTGCAGAATCAAGTTGGAAATCTCAAAATATTTCTTCAATTAACTGGAATGTTACTCAATATTCACCTCAATATCGTGGTCTCCCGCTATCCAACTGGATAACTCGAGGAAATAATCTTAATTTCATTATGAATGAGCGGAAAGAAGACTATTTAATAAGTAAAAAAGATTTTAAATATTCAATCATGAGATCAAGTGATAAAAAGTGGACAAAATTACTTGATAAACAATATGAAAAAGATTACTTAACAGGTATTGAAACTAAAACAAAATATAGTTATGATGGATTTTATAATATAAAACAAAAAACCATCGATAATGGAGTAGAAATAAAAACCATAAATTATACGTACGATGATTTTCCGTATGCCTATGATACCAGATATTATGTAGGAAGATTAATTCAAACCAATAGCCAAATATCAGCATATGGAGATGAATATACTTCGGAAGAGAAATATTCCTACTCAGGTAACTTAGTTTCCAAGGTAATGAAAAAAGGGCACCGTACCGATTATATAACCGAGGATATGAAGTATGATGTTTTTGGCAATTTGATAGAAAAAACAGTATCTGCTCCGGGAGTATCTCCTCGAACAACTAAAGAAGAATATGATCCTACCGGAAGATTTGTTGTTAAAAAAACAGATATAAATAATCTAACCGAATATTTCACTTATAATAATTTGGGGCAGGTATTGAGTCATACCAGTCCAGAGGATGTACTTACAGAATCTCGATATGATAATTGGGGGAAAGTTGAAGATGTAAGAATAATAGGTTCTACAATTGATCCACTATTCAATACTACCCTATATGAAAGAACAGAAGGAGGAGGAATAAAAATTACCACTTTCAATGAAGATACCCATGAATATTCCCGGATACATAAAGATATATTTGGAAATGAAATAAAATCCACGATCAAAGGAGATCAACCTGAAATGTATATATCCAAACAAACCGTATATGATGAATTAGGAAGAAAAATTAAAGAAAGTGAACCATACATTGAAGGGCAAGAACCCTTAAGATGGAATACGATAGAATACGACGAATTCAGCCGACCTGTAAAACAAAAACTTTTTACAGGTAAAACCATAACGACTACTTATAAAGGATTGTCCGTTACTACTGATGATGAAGTTAAAAAACAAACATTAACTCGAGATGCAAGTGGAAATATACGTATGCTTAACGATAATGGTGAAATAATTCACTATACCTACTTTGCCAACGGAAATCAAAAAACAGCTAAATATGGTGACCACACTCTGACTTATTTATATGACGGATGGGGCAGAAGAATATCTTTTAAGGATCCTTCGGTCAGCACCAAACCTTATACTCAAGAATATAATAATTATGGAGAATTGTTGAAAGAATCCACTCCGGAAGGAACTACTACTTATACTTATTCTCCCACCGGAAGACTACTCTCTAAAAAAATGGATGATATAGGTAATTATCTAAATGTTAATTATGAATATTCCAACACAGGTTTATTGAAAAAAGAATACGGATATTATAACAATCAACGTTTTACGTATAATTATACTTACAACAACAATAACCTATTGGCAGGAACAGAAGAAATTACGCAGGATGTGACATATTTAAATAAATATAAATATGATTTTTATGGAAAAATAGTAAACGAAGAAAAAATAGTTTACTATGGTAATTTATATTCTTCTGTCATAGTTGCTTACGGCTATAATGAAAACAACGGAATGTTGGAAAAAATAGATCGTTTAGAAAATGGAAAATATGTACCTGTTTGGCAAATAACAGGAGTCAATGAAAGAATGCAAGCTCTTTCGATTAAGTTGGGTAATGGTATAAATATTCATAATACTATTGATAAGGCTGGATATATAACAAGAATGAGGCATTCATCCAGAAGGTCTCATCTCTTTGATATTGAATATGAATTTAATTGGAGAAACGGGAACTTAAATACTCGAATCAATAATTACTCCAATTGGAATGAAGAGTTTGATTATGACCGATTTGAGCGATTAGTTACCTGGTACGATGCCAATGGAATTCATACACTTCGCTATGCAAACGATGGGAGAATTACCGAAAATTCGCATGTAGGAGAATATCAATATCAAACATTGGCACATTATAAAAAATCCGACATATATCTTAATTCAAAGGGTAGAAATTATTACGAAACTGCCCCACTTCAACAAATCAGATACAACGCATTTAAAAAACCATCATCAATTAAAGCAGTAGAAAAATTATCTTATGGCTCTAATAAGGAATTTAAGAATATTCATGACTTAAAATTTATCTACAATATCCATGGTAACCGCAGTTCGGCTTCCTTTCAATTAAATTCAAAGGAAGTACAAAAAAAATATTATTCAAATGCCCAAGATGTAGAAATTGTTACCGATAAGAATTCAACCACGATTATAACCTATATAGGGGGGAATCCCTACGAAGCACCGGCTGCCAATATCACTAATTTCAAAAAAGGGAATTATCAGAAAACGGATGAATCTTTAGTTTATTTTCATAGAGATTATCAAGGTTCCATACTGGCTATAACAAATGAAAAAGGAGGTATTCTTGAAAAAAGATTGTATGATCCTTGGGGGAAACTTATTCAAGTAACCGATAGACAAGGAAATATAGAAACTAAAAATCCGAAACTTATATTTATGGACCGCGGATATACCGGTCATGAACATTTTAGCCAAGTTGGGTTGATCCATATGAACGGACGTATGTACGATCCGGTTTTAAAACAATTTTTATCTCCCGATAATAATATCCAAGATCCTTACAATTCACAGAATTACAATCGCTATGGATATGTATTGAATAATCCTTTAAAATATACCGATCCGAGCGGAGAGTTATTTACTCTAGCAGGATCAGCCTGGTTAGGTGCGGCAGTATTAGGAGCTGCTATAGGAACCGTAACTTATACCACTTATGCATTATGCACCGATTCTTTTCTTTGGGGAGGCTTTTTAAAAGGTTTAGCCTTGGGCAGTGCCGGTGGAGTTGCTGCTTATGGTGTAGGAAGTCTGGCGGGTGTAATACGAACCGGAATATGTACTTCTACGCAAACCTTGACAAATTTACAGGTTGACATATTAGCCTCAGGCATAGAGGGAGTTATGAATGGATTGACACAAGGAATCATACAGGGAATAAGCGGGGGAGATATACAACAAGGGATAAGCAGCGGAGGCATAAGTAGTCTGGTATCTTCAACAGTAGGAATTGGAGGTATGCTTGCAGGAATGGACGAAAATACAATAGGCGGAACCCTATTTTTTGGAACTTTAAGCGGAGGTTTTGGAGCGGTATTGTCTGACGGAAATTTCTGGCAAGGTGCGGCTACAGGATTAATTGTAAGCGGATTAAATCATGTGGCGCATAAAATGCTGGATCCTAAGCGAGGAGAGCTGTATATATTTGAAAATACAAAAGCTGTAAATGGATACGGTCATTCAGCAATAGGAGGAAAATTAAAAGACTCCGGAGCAAGATCCTATCGCTTTATATCCAAAGATGGGCGTGATCAAGATGGTAATGAAATAATTGGGGGAAAATCGCTGATTACTAATGAATATTTTTCTTCCTTTGAATCTATGATGAATTTTGATAAAGTATCACGAGTATATAATAAGATGATGACTATAAAAAAGCTTAGTTATAGAGAAGTAGCCCAAGCATTGAATGTAGCGTTTCAGAGTGCCTCTTCCAGATATCATTTTTTATTATCTAACTGTTTTCATGTAGTTAAAGATGCATTAAGCTCCATAGGGATCTATGGAGGAGGAGTGGGGACTTTTATTCCTAATAATGGATTTTACAACATATATTATCATTATAACCCAAAAAAATGGTATGAATAAAAAAACACGAAATATTTTAGCATGTGTATTCCTATTAGGTATGGTAGGATGCAATATTGACGTACCCGATAGAACAAAGATTACACAAATAAGTGAGACAATAGAAGAATCGAAGGCTAATGGAGTTTTTTTGGCCGAATATAGGCCAAATAGAGAAATAATAAAAAAAGCATGGGCAGAAATCCACTGGGTATATGATACCCTTGGAAATATCAAAAAACAAAGAGGACATGAGTTATACATAGAAGCCAAAGACAGTATAGGTCTTAGCGATAGTTGGTCAGAATGCGAACAAGGAGATACTTCCAATGGTAATGTGGGTGTTAAGGGGAAATATCTTACATTTATATTAACAGAAGAAGAATTATCCAAAGACACTTTAATTTATTATATATACGGAGGAAAAAAGAGAAAATGTATGGGAGAATTGCTGTTGATAAAGAAGAAATAGTTTTTTTTATACGGATCCGAATAATGGTATGAATAAAAAGATACAAATAGTTTTTAGTAGTTTTTTCCTAATAATTATAATAGGATGTGGTATAGATGCTGAAGATAAAACAAGAGTAATTCAGATAAGTGAGACGATAGAAGAATCGAAGGCAAGAGGAGTTTTTTTGTCCGAATATAGACCGAACAGAGAACTAATAAAAAAAGCATGGGCAGAAATCCCCTGGGTATATGATACTCTTGGAAATACAGTAAAATATGAAGGACAAATACT
>NZ_PSZL01000008.1:0-25607 GCF_002964915.1 Apibacter sp. wkB309 | reverse complement strand
GTATAACATTTAATATATGTTCTTCTTCTTCTCGCTCTATTGAAGTCGGAACATATAATAAATTCATATTTTTTAGCGGTGTTATACTTGTGTTTAGCTCTATTGTTTCTAATTTATTTAAAATTTTACCCTTTTGATTTTTATTTTCCAATCGAAAAGAAAGTTTATATTTATAATCTGATTTAGTTTCGAAGTTAAAATTAAACTCCCCGTTCGCTTGGTAATCCTTATTAGCAAAAGGATAAACAACATCATTAGGCTTTAACCTTTCGACATTCATTATAATGCCTGATTCAACCTTGAATTTAATTTTTTGGATAAACTCATTATTAAAATTATCAATAAGCGTAATAATTAAAATATGTTCTTCTTTTTCCTTAGGAAAAGAAGTAGGTATATATATAAAATTCATGCTATCTGATACGCTTATTTTCTTTTGTAATTCTATAGCTTCTTGATTATACAGTATTTTACCCTTTTGATCTTTGTTATCCAATTGAAAAAATAATTTATATTCAAGTTCTGATTTACTTTCAAAATTTAAATTAAATGCGCCATTATGTTGATATTCTGCCATAGAAGAAGGGTAAACAATCTCATTGGGCTCAATCCTATTAGCTTGAAATTTTACATCTTGTTGTACATTATATTTTAGTGTTCTTTCAATGATATTTCCAAATTTATCTACTACTTGAAAAGATAAAAAATGTTCCTCTTTATCTTTTCCAAAATTTTCAGGGATATATGTAAATTGCATTTCAGCTTTTGGATCAATTTTTTCATTAAATTTTATTTCTTTATCTCCATATATAAGTTTACCTTTTGAATCGTTATTTTTAGGCTTAATATATAGTTCAAAACCCATATTTTTATAATCGCCATCCGTATTGATTTTAAATAAAGTAGCTCCCCTATCTTGATATTTTTCTTTTGCAAAAGGTATTAATACTTCATTTGATTTTAAATGTTCAACGATCACGTCAAAAGAATGTACAGTTACATTAAATTTAATTGTTAACTTTTTATCATATTTATCATTACCATTAGAACAAGAAAATACTATTATTTTTTCTCCTAGATCTTTTGCAAGAAAACTTAAATTTATTTTCCCTTTTTTTACAATCAATTGTCCATTTAAAATTTTATTTTCATTAGAAATAAATGTATTGGGTAATACATTATAAGTAATTGTATAGTCTTGGCCATCCAATTCATGAAGATTATCAATTTCCAGAATGAAGGGTATTTTTTCTTCATAAAAACCATTAAAAAGGCCTTTAGTTACATTTATATTATCCTCAGAAATTTTAAAAGAATAATCAAAAGAAGTAATAACATTATCATCTTCGAAGGCTCTATCGTCGCAAGTACAAAAGGTAAAGGCGGCCATAAGCACATAAAGGAATTTTATTAGCTTTTTCATTTATTTTTGTAGGTTAATAATTATTAAAATATATTAAATTTAAATCCTGTTTTAAATGTTGGTTGGCGTGATCCTATATCAGAATTAAAAAAATAGTTGTAATTTATTTGAAGTGTTAGAAAGACTTCACTAGTCATATGGCCAAAATTAAATAAGTAGCTTTCAAATTCAACACCTGCATTAATCCCATAAAGAATTTTACTTTTTTGTGTTAATTCATATCCTGACGAAATATATTTTTTACCGCTGTTAACGTCTTCCCATCCTATGGTTAACCCTCCGCCATATCGAAATACATATTTATCTTCGTAATCTAAAGAAATCAGCTTTTGCGAATAATTTAATTGTCCTAAATATAATTTTACAGGTATCTTTTTTTCTAAAAATTTATATTCTTCTGGTTGAAACATTGCCCCTATTTTAAAAATACCGTCTGAATAGTTGTTATATTCTAAATGGATATCTAATAGATATCCGTTTTTTTCATATCCTCCCATAATTCCTAAATAATATTCCCCCTCTCTTTGAGCATAAAGCGAGGTATTAAGAAATAGCATAATTATTAAAGACCATTTTTTTCTCATTTATTTATTTTTTTATTCTATAATCTTTATTATTCTTCCCATTTTTTAGGATTATTAATATATTTAGCATTAATATCAATTGAATATTCTTTCGTTGAATATTTTTCTAATATTCCGATTTTTAAAATTCTATTTTTGGGTATTTTAAAAGCATTAAAAGCATAAGTAATATATTTCTTCTCTCTTGGTTTAACAGATATTTCCTTTTCTCCAGTATAATAAATAGGTGTAATTATTTCTTCGGGTGAAGTTGTTTTTTTGTAAGAGTCATACTCTGATATTTTAAAATTTATTCCTTCATTATAAAAGGTATATGCAGATAAATTTTCAATGGCCAACCTCAAATAAATTACATCGTCACAGCTAAGGACATTGACTAATTTTATTAGTAAATTATTTTCATTGCAAAATAATCTTTGTAATTCTTCTTTATTTTTTAAATTAATCTTATTTGCTTTATCAATAATTTTATTTAATATCAAATTATTTTTATTATTCTGCATTTCCGTTAATTCTTTTTTTTCTATAAAAAAAAATGGATTAGCTATTGTTTTTTGATATTTTACAGCGATCAAGAAATACTCATTTTTATCGTTTATAATATTGATATATTCATAATTATTAAATTCCTTTTCCGCTGCTAGTGTAATTATGCTCTTTCCTTTATTTAATAAAGGATCTTGTAAAAGAGCCAAATTATTACTCATATCTAATTTTATAATCTCGCCGTTTAATATTATTTGTGAGTTAATACTGGTATTTACCAAAATAGTATCCTTTATTACTTTTTGGCCTATACAATAAGCATTAGATAAAATAGTTAGAAAAATAATTAATTTATTCATTTTCAATTTTCATTAGTATATTATCGCTTGAAATTATAGCCTTAATTGTTTTCTTTTTTGAGAGTATTTTTATACCCTTATTTACGAGAGAATTTCCAGTATTTATATCGTTAATCATTTCATTTTCAAACTCGTTATTTATTTGATCTTTTAAGCCGCCAATAATTTCTAAAGCGTCTTGACCCTGTGAGTCTAATATCCTTATATTTACAGGTATTATTTTTCCGTCCTTATGAATAGATTTAACGCTTAATGTTAATGCATTATCAAAATTAGCGTAAGCAACTAAAATAGTTCCTTTAGGTATTTGAACTTCCTTAATAATAAAAGGTTCTATGACTCGTATATATACTCTATTGTTTGATTTAGTGATATATTTATTTCTTGTTCCTGAGATTATCCCTTTATATACATTATCTATTTTAGGTGTTTTATCCATGCTTTTAGAATATTTGGGGTTTATCCAAATATTTTTTTTATCAACTGCATCCTTCTGATTACTTGAATAATATTTTATTTCCTTATGTTCTTTAGGATCTTGGTAATATTCTGTATATTGAAATTTATTATCATTAGCCTTCGATTTAATCGAATTTGTTTGAATATTAGAATTATCGTTAACTTTATTAACGGTTGTAGTTTGTGTATTTATTTGAGCCTTTAAATTTTTTAAATCTTCTTGAAATTCTTCATCCTCTTTTGATTTTAAATTGTCAACACTGTCTACTTTTGCGTTACCAAATAAACCAAACAAATTTTTGTTATCTTTTTTTTTATTAATAGCGTCTAACTTAGTATTATATAAATTTTTTTCCGAATTAGGATTTTCCATATTTTCAACAACTCTTTTATCAGTAGAACGGGACATGAAAGCATAAATACCAATGCAAAAAATGACAAGAAGTATCGACAAAGTAAAAATAATATAAGATACCTTTTTTTTATCCTTTAATATTTCGGAAATTTCTAACTTAATTTTTTTTATCATAAAATGTATTAATCATTATCAATCATATAATCAATAGCTTTTTCCATCGAGTTTAACTCGTAATATTTATCCATAAGCTTTTTATTAACCGCTCCGTCTGTTTGATAGGCCCACCATGTTTTTTTATCAACTGATAATCTATATACTTGATGATGAGCACCTCTTTTTATAAATACTTCTGAATATGGTTTTATTGCTGAAAAATCACTTTTTAAAGAACATAACTGATAGAAGGCATGATCTGAAAGGTTAAACCGTTTCTTTATTGCTTCGTAATCTTTAGAGTAAATAACATATAGAACATCAGTATTTTCAATAATTGAGTCACTAGATTCATTTTTTGGTAACTGATTAATAGATTGTAGGATAATGCCTATCGCGCTTTCTTTTTTACGTGCAGTTTGGAAAATATATTCAACGCGTCTTAACATACCATCCCAATGTAACTGTTCTGCTACTTCATCTAATATAAGAACTCCTCTTTTACTTGTGTCTGTCCAAATAAGATCGTTAATGCTTACGCTTATTAATTGCAGCATTATCATTAATAATAATTGATTATTTCTTATTTTTTCAAGTTCAAAGATGACAATATCTTTTTTATAGAATTCTTCATATATACTTTTTGATGTATCATCATATAAAAAAGAATATATACCGTTAGGGCCAAACTCATTTATCAATAAAAGATATTCATCATAATCAAAGTAATTATGTAGAATTTGATTTTTTTTTATAATTTCTTCTTTATTTTCATTACAAAATATAATAAAATCGGTAAAAGTATTTTTCCTATTTTTTAAATAATAATATTCTACAATTTTTCTTAAAGTTGCCCTTTCTTGATGAGTAGCCAAATTATCTCTCCTATAATGTACAATTATAAACTCTGTAAGATCTTCTATTTTTAAAGCGGTTAACTCTCCTTTTTTTTCAAATGGATCTATGCCGAGTTTTTGACCTTCTTCATATGCAATGTATGCCGATTTTTGAGGATTCAACAATGCTAGCTTCTGATAACTTCCGCCTAAATCAACGATGACTATTTTACTATTTGTGGAGTAATAAGATAATATATGCAATGCATTAAATGATTTGCCATACCCTGTAGGACCTATTATAAAAAAATTTTTTGCCCTCATGTATTTTTTATTATCATCCCAACAATCAACTTTTACAGGAATATTACTTATACGGGAGTTGTAATAAATACCTTCTTTATCATCATTATATTTACCAGTTAAAACATAATATGTTAAAAAATTTTGAAGAGTAGTTAGATAATAATGATTTTCTACAAATAAAGTACTATATAAGGGATGCGAGTAAAAGTATATTGCTAATAAATTATCTCCGTATACTCTTTTAGGAACTAAATTTAAATCCTTTATTTTTCCAATGGTTTCGGAAATCCGTTTTTCGAGAACTTCCAAACTAGGCGCAAAAATAATTATATTATTATGGCCTTTTAAAAATCTTGTGTTCTCGTTATCCTTTATAAGTTCTTTAAAATCTTCCTCTAAAAGATCTGCCATCTTTTTGAACTGTGGGCTTATTTTTCTACTTCTAAAAAAATTTTTCTGATTATTTTCTACCATGCCAATAACCTTTGCATTATTCTCAAATGCACATATTTGATTATATATATGGTTAAAATTTAACTCTAAACCTAAAAAGTCTCCGTTATTTTTGTAGAAAATACTATTATCGGTAGATAAATTTATATCTTTAACACAAGTATAATTTTTTTCAGGAAATTTATCTTCTTTTGGAAAGGTAAGTATTGAACAATATTGATTACCGATTTTTAAATATTCCCATTCTTTTTTTATATCTACTGATATGTCATTCATACCAGACATATAAAAATTAAGATGTTCTATAATGTTGTCTTTACTAAGTTCGGAAACTTCTAACGTTTTTTTTCCACTAAGTGTAATTGTTTTGATGCGATGCGTTACGGTATTAACAATTTTCAAAAATTCATCATTAGCATTGTCAAACTCCTCAAATTTATTTTTACTCGGTATTTTAAAGGGATTAATTATATCTTTTCTATTTATTTTTGAATTTCGATTTATAAAAAATAGATAGGTTTTTTGATCCATATATTTATAACCTTGCCAATACTTCTTATAAGATCTTTGAATATAATTAGTATTAGGCAAACTTGAATTATCGTATTCTTTTTCTAAAAAGAAATCTTGCTTACATAAAAGTACACTATCAGGAAGATCTCTTAATGTAATATTTAATTCTTTATTTATAGTATCATAATCATCCTCACCTAAAGAAAATTTTTCAAAAAGTGTTAATGAATATCCTACAATAAAAGATCCATCTATACCTATAATATAATTATCCATTAGCTATTTTTAGTTAAATCATTAATTTCATCAGGAAAAACATTTTTTTTTAAAATATTCATATTTTTAAACCGAAAAAATATAACAAAGAAAAAAGCTAGAAGAATGAAAGAAATAAAATGATATAGAGTTGTCCCCGTTATAAATATGGTAAGAGAGATAAATATACTCATTAGCATATTTATAAAATTAATGAAAGAATACCCAAATATATTTGGTTCTTTTCTAATGTTTCTATAGTTTTTTATTTCTTTCATTCTATTTATTTTTTTAGGCAGTTTGGTTTTTCACATAGGCATAAATAGCGTATGCAGCCACAGAAGCTAAGGCAAAGAATAATATATTCCTTATAGTCAACCATACGTCTTCATGTTGTTGATATCCTTGTATTTGCTTAAATACAAAAAATAAAAATATAATGGCTATAACTATTCCCATGATTGATTCTACACTTGATAAAAGATTTTTACCAGGAGTAGCTAAGTCAACCGTTTGTCCAAACATAATAAAAGTATATAGGCTTACTGATATCGTTAAAATTTTTTTCATTTGCTTAAATTTTTAATTAATATTCAATATTTATTTCTTTTTTATTACAATTATTATTGTGGAACTTGATTATTTACAACCTCATTCGATTGTTCAAGTTGCTCAATTTCTTTTTTTTCTTTCAATTCTTGTATTTCCTCAGAAAATTGGGTTATTAAAAGCCCATAGGGATTATAGGGATAATTTCTATCTACGTTTATCATTTCCATTTTTATCGTAGCTAAATATGGCCTGATAACATTATTATTAATTCTTTTTATTAAAATCTGACATGACAATTGATAAGGTTCTTTCTCATTAACCTGTAAAGTATTTTCTATTAATTCGGATTCTTGCATTAATCCATTAATTGATAAAAATTCATCGAAATAACCTGATCTAATTCGAGCTTTAATAATTTTAGTAGGTTGAGATCCTACCAACCATAAAACATCCTCTTGTTTCCGCTTCATATTATATGCGTTCAGGTTATAATATTTATCCGTAAAGTATTTAATATTAGATTTTAATTCTATTTTCCTATCTCTTTTCTCTTCAAGTTTTGATAACGGTAGTAGTTCCCCTTTTTCTGAAATAACATATACATTTTTTGTTGATGTTTTATAAATGTATATTGTACTTATAAATGAGCATATAACGGCTACCATCGCTATTATTGAAACAAGATAAACAACCTTATTGTTTCTCTTTAAATCATGATATATATTTATCCCTTTGTTATTCATAAATATCTATTTTATCTAAAGAAACTATAAACATAATCGGTTACACTTTTAAACAAAGCCATTTTTACGCCAGCAGTTAAAACCACTGCTACGATAGAAGCAAAAGGGATAGTTGTTAGACCGATAGTATTTTGATCTTCTTTAAAAGAACTAATTACAGCTTCGGGTATTAAATTGCAAAATTTAATGATACCTATATATCCTATACCTAAAATAAATACGCCGATATAGCTTTTTATCCATCCAAAAAAAATATGGTCTAATTTAGGATAGGTTGAAAAGGCTATACATAGCGGAAATAATAGTTTTAAAAATACTAAGATAAAATATCTTTGTATTAAATAACTAGCAGTAGTCATTAAGTCAGCTAATTTTGCGAAAAATGCTATTAATAAACTTATCGCATAATAGAATAAGATACATAAATGTTCAAAAAATGTAGAAATATACTCATACCAGAAATCACACTCATCCCACATTTCACTTATATGTTGATATAATTGATCTGTTAAGTTATTATATATATTTGACTCTGTAGAATAAAGACTTATATCTATACCCGCAAACATTTCTTCAATCGCATCCATTATCCAATTAGAAGATAATATTAAACAAGCTCCCCCAAAAAGCATAACATAAGATTCCTTTCTAAAAGAATTTTCGGTATCTATGTTTGTTCTAAATACACTTCCTATAAATTGAAAAGCTAAAAGCGCAAATGCTACGAGTTGGCCACCCATGAAAGTATATCCAAAAATGCTCTCATCTACTAAATTTTGGAGATTTTCAATAAATTTCATAGTTGACTACTAATAAGTGTATTTTTTTATTTTATTATAATTAACAAATGCTTTATCCCTGACATCTTTTATTACATTCATTCTTTCATAATCTGACATTTTAAAAAAACCTTTTGTTAATATTTTATTTAGTAATACTATGCTTTGTTGAATTTTTGCTAAAGATGTAGATATATTTTGTAGTTGGCTTCTTCCTATTTTTTTTTGGGATAAATCCCCTGCTATTTTTAAGGCGTCTTTTTGTAATTTATAAACTCCTTTAATATCATCTATCGTCTGAATATAATTATTAATATCCGTTAGCTGATTTTGTGCCTTTTCTAAAAGGTTAATGGTTTGATCTAACTTTTCTAAACCTTCTACACCTTGTTGGATAGTTTTCATCATATTTGTTGCCGCTGTTGCATCTGTTACAGGTAATTGGGCATACACATATATATTAAAAAAAGCCATGAAGTAAAATATAAATATACTTTTCATTTTATTTTATTTTATCTGACAAAGATAAAAAAATATCTAATATATTCGAGATTTTTTTTATCTTTGTTTAATGAAAAAGTTATTTAATATATTCCTGCCTACATTTTTTTTTAAAAAGGGTATATATCCTTTATCTCAATCTTTTTTATTAGCTTTGAATAATCAAGACCTAAAGAATTATTTACACTATATAAATGAACAGATTACGAGACTTACGAAAAAAAACTTTCGCAAGAAAAATCACAAGTGAACGTCTAAAAAAAGAGAGGGAATTTAATGACTTTTTAAAAAGGAAAAATGATAAATGGTATATAGAAAAAAAATATATGAGTTATAAGCTTTTTAAATACCTATTATTTTTGAGAAAAGAAGGAGCAGATATAAACCGTTTTTTTGATAGTTTTCTATGAGATATACAATATTTATAATACCAATTTTTATGATCATTACTTTACTAGATTTTTTTGCAGATATTCCAAAAAACATAAAGTATGTTATTTATATCGGGTCTTTTATTATTGGTTTTGTCATAACGGGATATTATTTTTTAACTAAAAAAGATAATGAAAAATAATTATTTTTCATTACCATAAAATCCGTACTTTCTATCTTTAGAAAAATCACGCATATTTTTTAATATTTTATCGTAATTATTGGACAATATTTTATAATCATCTTCATTTAATTTTGGGTTATAGGGTATTAATTCTATATTACTATTATTTTTTAATTTTATCCGTTCTTGCGTTCCTTCAGTTATAAACATAAATTCCCCTCTTTCAAATTGTCCGAACTCATATCCTTGTATTTTGGGTTTTTCCCGAAAACTTGACGTTATACTTAATCTTCCGTTACCTTTTGTATGAGATTTTTCTTTTACTTTTATTTTTTCCATGTAACCTTCATAAAATTTCATTGTATTAGGTTCATTGGCCTTTCCAAAAAATTGCGTACTTAAATTAGATAATATTCTATCGAAACCTACCTGAGAGTAAGCATACCTACCCTGTGAAATATCTTGGGTACAGTAAACAGTTGATACCCCAAAAGTCCGCATAGTTGCAACAATACTCGCCATATTTTCTAACTCAATTGTTGATGCCTCATCTATCATTAAAAAGCTTTTATTTCTTCCTTTAACTTGCATACGCTTTGTTACTATATTAAATATTGTTATTAAAGCAGGTGTATACATTAACTCATCAGTAGGGTTATTTAAAATTATAAGTATCTTTTCGCTTTTATTTATATCTAAGTCTATCTCACTTTCAGATAAAGACCAAAAGAATTTAGGATTACTAAGCTTTGTTAATGCATTAAATAAAGTAGAAGATACATTTGAAATAGTTTCGGGATTTCTAAAAGCTAAAATGGCATCCTTTGCCTGAATATAAGACCGATGATTTTCTTTTAAAAATTTGTCTAAACCGTAAAAAATTTGTGTAGAAGGTTTTCCGTTTTCAAAAACTTCATTACTAAAATCAGTTCCGAGTAAGAAAGCTATTACATTCGGCAACGTTGAATATTGTGGAAAATCAAAAATAAACCTCATTGCAACGGCGGTTAATAAACTTGTTGCAGTATTGGCAAAATAAGCGTTAGGACCTTGAAAAGCCTTTTTGCCCAGTAATGATTGCATTAGCGTTAAAATTATTTCTTTAACTGCTGTTTCATCAGTATAAAGCTTAGGATCTAAAACATTTATCTTTTTAGTGTGAATATCATCAAATGAAAAAATATCAATTATATCGGCTTTATCTTTATATAAAGGCAAATAGATCTCAGTAAATTCTCCATTTTTGTAATCATAAACAACACCTGACATACAACGATCTCTAAATTCTTTTGCTATAGGATATAAAACACTTGTCGTCTTACCGAAACCCGACGCCGAAAAAATAGAGATTCCAGAAGAAAAATTTTTTATAGTTATTTCATTATTATTTTCTAATTTCAACTTCATGTCATTTTTATAATTAAACTTTTTTGTTGAATCTTTTTTAGTGAAATGAGCTATAAAAAAAAGAATTATAAACGTCAAAGACTCATATAATATAAGTTTATATATAGGTATTGATATATATATTGATATATAAAATCTTAAAACATATTCAACAATGACAAGTAATAAAAATAATAACCAAAGCAATTTTGATATTAAAGAATTTTTTATTGTTGCTGCTGTTGTCGATAATAAAAATATTAACATAAATAATGAGCAATATATAACTACTGGTAATGTAATTACTGTTTCCATTTTTTAATATCCTAGTCCTATTATCTTTTTAACTGTATAAGCCGCTTCCAAAAGTAATTGAATTTTATTAGTAGGAATTCTTGTCGGAACAGGTATACCCGATAAAATTATTTTTTTTACATCTTTTATAGGATTAATTGTATTAATACTTTCATAGACCCCTGATTGGTTTAATAATTCCTTTTTCAATTCATTACCTACTTTCGTTAATAGCATGTCTTTAAAATTCGGTTTATATTTGTTAATGTGGTATAAATAAGATTGGTAAATAGGTCTATCATATTGAAATTTATTATCAAAAATTTCTTCGCAATTTTGCCTAAATTCATTCCGATTAAAATCATCTTTATTATTAGTTATAGGAGACATGGAAACCTTATCTTTCGGGTTAATTGATGTCTTATCATGGCGAGATACCACAATATGAATGTGCGTATTATCTCCGTCTTTTACTACACCTGGTTTTATAACTTCATTATTTACATTTCTATGTAAAAGACCTTCCAATTTCTTTTTATCAACGTCATTTGTACAATTATCAATTTCCCTTAATATATCTTCATTTAGTAAAACTTCTCTATCTGTTTCTTTAAAAACTCGTTCTTGCTCAATTTTGGCATAGTAAAGTAAATCTTCTCCCGTTATTTTCCTTTTTTCTGTATTATAACCGCAATTATTCCATATCTCATTTTTAATATTTTCTTTAACATCTCCATACTCTTTTTTAACCTCATTTTCAATGGCCTTCTCTTTTTTAAATAGATATTCCCCCTGTTTTACATTATATCCAATTTTTTCATCATATGGAAAAGTCATTACTATAGGATTTGTCAATCCTTTAATTTCTTCCGAATAAGTTATATATATTTCATTTTTTTTATTGGTTGTAAGCTCACAATTTTTATCATCTAGTGGAATAAGTAAATTATACGCTTTGTCTCTTTCCTCTGCATTATCTATCAATTTTTTTAAATTGTTTTCTTTCATTTCTAAAATCTTATGTTTAAAATCAATGTATTTATTGCCTACATAAAATTGAAGATCTTTTGACTCCTTCTTTACTTTTATAAGTGATTTATCATTGCCTTTTTTTAAAATCTTTATAGGTATTTTTACCTTTTTTATCCTTTCGCCTACGATTATATTTTTTTCTTGTTCTAAAAATTTTTTAAAATCTTCTTCAATTTTTTTAATACTATCCGTATTATTTTTGCTAATTAAATCAAACTCTTTTTTAAAATATGACTTATAATATTCTAATTGCGCTTGTTCTTTCAAATAATTAAAATGTCTATTCGTTAAATTTACTGCCTGTGTTTGTGGTACTTTAACACATATATTATTATCTATTGGTATAGAGATAAAATAGTCTTCAATTTCTTTATCTTTTCGTATTCGTGTTTTTTGGCCTTCGTAAGAACTATCGTAATCAGTATATAAATTCTTTCGATCTACGGCATTCTGTAAAGTATCTCTATTTATCCCAATCTTATCATCTGTTATGTCGGCCAATTTCTTTGGTGTCCAAAAATTATAATAATTATCATTATAAAATACTTTAACTAGCATAGCTTTTTCACTCTCTTTCTTGATCTCTATACATGAATTATCAAAGTACGTTTTTGTTAAAAAATCCGTTATTTTAAAATATTCATTCATTGGATTTTTTAAATTAAATTCTTTGTCATAAGCTCGATTTATTTTAACCTCTAAAACATTATAAAAATTCTTTTGCTCATCTTTAGTTAATTCTATCTTTTCATCTTTCTCTATCCTGTATAATATATCTTCTTGAAAAATATATTTATTTTGTTTTAAAAATTCATTTAAACAATCTTCTTTTATTTCGGGTTTTAACTTCTTAGCTTCGCTTAGTGACTGTCTGTAAATTTCCTCTTCAAATAATTTACTATTCATCCTAAAATGTAAAGGATCTATTAATTGACCTTTTTCAATTGAAACATAAAGATTTTTTTTTCCTAAATTCGATTGCAATTCAACATCATTAATTTTAAATTTATCAACTACGGTAGTATATTTAGATGTTTCTTTTTCCTCTAAAATAGAGTAATTATATTTTTCAAGCTCAAATCTATCATTTAAAAAATTCTCTCTATCTATCTCTTTTAGTATATTTTGATTATAATATTTCCCATCAATATTTAAGATGTTATTTTTTAAAAAAGAATGACTTGCAGGTATAAAAATTCTAACATATTCATTATTTGTATCTTCATTTCTTATATAATATACATCGGAATCATTTATTTTAAAAAATTCATTAATCTCTATATAGTCATTATTATTTGAAAAAGTTTCAATTGTAAAATTTTTGCTTCTCATCCAATCTTTATATTTATCATCTATTAAAGCATTAAATTTTAATCTTTCTCTATCGCTAGGCAATTGATCTTGGTGTACATATATTTCCCTATCCATCAATCTAGCATATTCATTCATAATATCTTTTGTATATAATTGAAGTTGTATTTTTTTTAATTCGTTAACTTGTTCTAAATAAAAACAATTTAATTCAGTATTATCAGTATCAATATATTTAGATATCCCCCTATTTTCTAACTCTTTTTCAGCTAATTTATCAAGATGTCGCAACTCTGCTGCTGATAAACTGATACAAAAAGTATAATAATTTGATAATTTTAATGATTGTGTCCCTCGATTATTATCGATTGCGTTTATTGCTTCACTTTTCAAAATAATATTATCATGTAGATTATTGGGATCGTATGAATGATTGTAAAAGTGATTTTCATTTTTTAAATATTCTTTTTGTATATTATTTGTAAAGGATTGATAAGCGTCTTTTTTCAAATCATTTTTTAATTTTTTAGGCATATCTTTAAACTCCTCATCGAAGATCTTATCTATTTTATCTTTTAATAAATTACGACTAACAGTATATTCTCCCTGATTACTTACAGAAAATTCATCTTTATTAAAATTAACGTTTATTTCAAACTCTCCGAACCCATCCCGTTTAATGTTAATCATACTATTATAATTTAGTATATCATCAGATATATTATAATTATCTAAAATAGGTATTTGTACATCAACATCGTTTTTATATGTTCTATTTTTAAAATAAATATCTTTTAATAATGAATTTTCTTTTTCTAAATAATCGAAAAAGGTAGAACTACTAACGCTTTTATTAGGTAAATGAGCAGTAAAATTTATATACATATATTAATTTAAATCATCAATTATTTTTAATATATCTTTTTTAAAATTTACAATATTATATTCTGAGATATATAATTTTTCTTTTAGAAAAATTCCTTTCCTATCCTCACTTATCATATTATCAATAGACTCAATTTTAGCTTTAATTCTTTTTTTGAATAATAATAATTCTTCATCTTTTTTTAAAATTAATTCTTTTAAATCTTCAATTTCTTTTTCAAAATTATTAGAATTAGAAATAGAAATTTCCTCAGATTCTGAAATATTTTTCTTAGATTCTAAAATGATTTTGTTATCTATATTAGATAGTAATTGAAAAATATCAGGAAAATACTTGCTATCTAGTTTTCCTATCCAATTTGACATTTGCTTATTTCGTTTTTCTACTAAATCATAAAATTTATTAATGCATTCTATAATGGGATTATTTGAAACATTTTTAGGATTAATACCTGTAGATAAAAAATACTTAACCATATAAGAAAAGTAATCAATTAAGAATTTTTCTGAATCGCGTTTTAATAATTTAACTAAAATTTCCTTATCACTTAACAATATAGTTACAGATGTAGTTTTTTTCATAAATGTATAATTAATTAAAAAATCAATTGAATTTTAATAAGTTATAATGCTCAATATTAATGATTTAATATTAAACAAATATATAAAATAATTATATAAATAATTATATATTTAAAGTTATAATATTAGTACATTGATTTCCAGCTACTTAAAGCAACGGAACAGTATGTTCCGTTGCTTCCTCTTGTTAAAAAAAAACTCGTGTCGCGGCGCTACGCTTTTCTCCACGAGTTTTTTTCTTTCTCTCCGAGTTTTTTTTTTCATAAAAAAATAAAAATATCTAAATATTTAATTATTTTTTGATATTAAAAATTTTAAATATTATATTTGATTTTAATAATGATTTAAAATTTTTCACCTATGAATAATACAGAAAATACAAACAAAAATGACGAAAAAAAAAATAAAAATTCAGTTAATTTAAATGAATCTTATATAAAAAAAATCAGTTTAAATTTATACAATTTTTCAGAAAAATTAAACGATATACTTACAAATTTTAATGATAATTCTAGTAAAATTAAATTAGAAGAATTAAAAAAAGATATAGATATTTTTGACAAAAAAATGTTAAAAGATACTAATATTAAGTTCACTAAAAAAGATAAAGATAGTGCATTAGAATTATTAAAAATTATGATGTAAAAAAACACTCTTTAAAAAGAGTGCTTTTTTACATTGTCTATGCATAAATTTTTTTTACTCTTTCAATCCATATCTTAATATCATTAAGTATATTTGTATACTAAATACTTTAATTTTATCTAATTAATAAATATTTAAAAAAATATTTATTATCTTTAATTTTATACATATTCATGAGTGAAAAAAATTTAAGCGAATTAGCGCAACGTTTTTTATCCGTAATTAAAGAAAAAAAAATAACACCTTATGAATTAGGTAAAAAAGGTATTAATTCTCAAATATTTTATAATATTAAAGCTGGCAAAAGCGATCCTTCATTGAAAACAATTAACGCTTTATTAAATGTATTTCCAGATATAAACCCTGAATGGATAAATTACGGGCGCGGCACTATGTACCAAAATACATATCTTACTATCGATAATAAGGAATTAAATATTTCTAACATTGATACTATTATTTCTTTTCTTATTGAAAATGAAAAAGAAATTTTAAAATCAAATATTTCTTTTAAAAATTATATAAGATCTAAAGAAAATAATGCTATTATAAATTATTTACAATCTTCCATAGACAATTTAAAAAATTAATATTTTTTCTAAAAGGATTTTAGATAGGCATAAGCCTATCTAAAGAATTTGTTTAAAGGTTTTCTTAGCTTTCTAAACAAAGAAAAGTAAAAAATATTAACATAATTTTAACACTTATTTATATTTATGTGTATTTTTACAATTATAATATAATTATATTTTTATAAAAAATAGCAAATATTTCTTTGATAATAAATAAATATTTCGTATCTTTGATTTATAAATAAAAAATACTTATTAATTATGAAAAATTTTGTTAACATTACTGGTAGAATAGGAAATCAATTAGAGTTAAAGACTATTAATAATAATATAGTTCTTAATTTTTCTTTAGCTGTTAATAAAAAGAAAAAGGAAATGAAAGATGGACAAGAAACCTATATAGATGATACCGATTGGTTTAGCATTAGCGCTTTCAATAATATAGCTGAATTAATAACAAAACATTTCAAAAGAGGTGATCAAATCGAAATTACTGGAGAACTTCACCAAAAGAAATTTAAAAAAGATGGAGAGCAAAGAAGTGTAGTAGAAGTTTTAGCTAAAAATTTAGAATTTACAGGCTGTTTACAGAAAAAAAACAAAGATAATCTTCAAGATGAATCTTTACAAGAAAATACAGACGCTCTTCCAAAGTAAATTCGTTCGGAACAAAAGAAGAAAAGGTATTTTATACCTTTTCTTTAGTTTTAATTTATAAAATTTTATAAATATTTTTCTTATCTTAAAGGGGTCAATTTAACATAACATTTGTTATGTGATTTGATAAAATATTATTTATCAGTATTTTACTACTTTGTAAATGTATTTTGCAAGCAAAATTTTACTTTTAAAGGTATTTTTTACTATTTTTCGGACAACTTGTCATTTTTCAATAAGCTTTTTTAGTTCAATATTTATTTCCTTTATTTTATTTATGCGATGATCGACTACTTTTTCCATCATATCCATCGAATTAAATATGAGCTCCATTTTTCTTTTGTTTCTAGATCTTCTTTCAATAAGCTTTCTTGTGTAATTACTAATTTCTTTGTTTTCATAATAGATAAATATATTTTATTTATAAATCAAAGATATAAAATATTTATTTATTATCAAATAAATATTTGTTATTTTTTATAAAAATATAATTATAATATAATTATATATACCCGCTTGAATAATTAAGTACAGCTCAGAACTTAGAAAATAAATTAACTGATAAATTCTTAATAAATAAGTAAATATATTATAAATATGATAATAAACCCGGCTCATTTTTTATTCAAAAGATAATATCCCTGGCACATTTCTTTATTTAGGCGAAAATTGGGCCGGCACATTTCTTTATTTAGGTGAAGATTGGGCCGGCACATTTCTTTATTTAGGTGAAGATTGGGCCGGCACATTTCTTTATTTAGGTGAAGATTGGGCCGGCACATTTCTTTATTTAGGTGAAGATTGGGCCGGCACATTTCTTTATTTAGGTGAAAATTGGGCCGACACATTTCTTTATTTAGGTGAAAATTGGGCCGACACATTTCTTTATTTATCTACTTTTGTAAACTTATATATAGATGTAATTTTTATTTTATATAAAATAAAAATTTGTTTTATATATAAAATTTTATATATTTGTAATGTCTATTGTGGAAGGACAAAGAGGCAACCTGAGGAGGACCTTGAGAAGCGCCGCATAGATAACGAAGAAAGGGCCTGGATTTATTCCAGGTTTTTTTTTATAAAAAAATTTACCTTTCTTTGTTTAGAAAGCTAAAAAAACCTTTAAACAAATTCTTTAGATAGGCTTATGCCTATCTAAAATCCTTTTAGAAAAAATAATTTAAAAAAATTAAATATAATTTATACATAATACTTTAATAATTTAATTTTACAAATAATCCCTTTATTTATAAAGCTTTGGTTTGTTTTTTTGATAGTAGAATTGTGAGAAAAAAGAGAGTAGAATTGTGAAAACTGAGTTAGTAGAATTGTGAAAACTGAGTTAGTAGAATTGTGAAAAAATAGATCTAAGAAATTGATTTTGTTAGTAGAATTGTGAAAAAATAGATCTAAGAAATTGATTTTGTTAGTAGAATTGTGCAATGTGAGTGGAATTATGCTATATATATATTATAGATATATATAATGTGAGTGGAATTATGCTATATTTTCTAATATTTAAATTTATATAGCTAAAAAATATCAAATATTTATTTGAGTATAGATTTTTAACTTATATTTGTACTTATAGATCTTTTATAGTTAGTAAATAATTTTTTAAAACCTTTGATATTCTTATATCAAAGGTTCTTTTTAACAAAATACTATTCAAGTATTTAAAAATTAATTTCATTTTAAATTTTACTATATATAGATAAAATAAATTTAACAAATATTTGTTTGATTGGTGTTAATTAATTATATTTGTACTATATCATTCTAATGAATAGTTAGTTTTAAAGTTTTTAAATATTCAAACCTTAAAAGTTTTAACTTTTAAGGTTTTTTTGTCTAATTAAGAGTATATTAATAAGCGGTTTTAACCTGTACATCTTATAAATAACGGGTTTGAGTGAATTTTTATATAATAAGATTTGTGAGTGAATTTGTGCAAATAATGTAAATTCTTATTATTAATATAATCTAGGATATAATTTTGGATATTTTTTTCCAGTTGTAGTATTTAAATAAGCTTCTTCGACATATTTTTGTAAATGATTTAAAAACACTTGGCCAACATAAGAAGTCATTTTAATTTTATTTTTTCTACAGTTGATCACCATCATATCATATCCTATATATACCAATTGTAAATCATTTTTTCGATCGTTATAGAAAATGTTTTTTAATGGTAATATATCAGTATCATTTAACCGATGTCTTTTCTTTATATATGAAAGTTTATAAATTTTTAAAATTTTATCGTTGGTAGAGTCATCTAATTCTATTTCTTGTAACTTGGTATTATAAATAATAATTTCTATTTTAGAATTTCCTTTATAGCTGTAATTAAATGATGTTATAGATATTTTATCTAATTTGTTTTTTATCGGTTTTAAAAAATGGTTACAAATATCCCTATTGCTTTTGTAATTTAATTTAAATCGCTCGTTAAGACTGTCTATATAACATGCCGTATAAGTTTTTACAGTCATAAGCCATAGATAAAATTGTACTTGTTTAGTTGACGATAACTTAAATACAATATTATATAAACTTTTATTATAATTTAAATCTAAATCTAATAATTGTTGTAGCCAATAACTTGAAATTAAAAAAGTGGCCTTACCTTTTCCAAAACTAGGACTTACAATAAAGCCTCCTAAAGTTTTTATTTCCTCACCTTTAGAATTTGTAGCAGTTTTCCAACCATACAAATGTTTGGTTAAATATTCTAATGATTTTCTTATCTCATAAGTGTTTCTACTATTATAATTTATATCTTTATATTGCAAAGAAAATTCAGCATATGTATTATGTACGGTTAAAAAATCTTCTTCAAACTGGATCTTTATTTGTGGACTTCTATCTGCCATAAATTGTTTATTACGCAATTTATTAATCATATAAAAAATTATCCTGATAGCATGTATAGGCATATCCTCTTTATCAGTTATTTTATTTACGGTTTTTGGTACACTTATAAAATCTGACAAGTTTTTAGCAACCGTTATGGTCTTTATTATGATATCTTTATTGTTCATTTTTATAAATTAAATAATTTTTAAATTATTTAAATTCGACTTTAAAAAGTCAACCATTTCGTAAAAGAAAAAAGCATTACTATATCTGGAAATGCCCAACTTAGCCAATTCATTTTTATAATAAGTATTCATTAATTTTTTATATCCTTCTAAAACTTCTGTAGTTGTGATTATTGAATAATTAATAGGAGTGTTTAAATAGACGTTGGGGGGTAAATTACGGCCTTTAGTATTCTTATTTGAGTAAAAGGCTATATCATTATCATTAAGATCTAAAATACTTTTATATTTATCTAAATAATTTTCAGACATATTATGTACAAGTAAACTTAACATATAAGTACTTGTTTGCTTTGAAAAATCCAACTTATAAATAAAAAACGCTTTTGTTATTTCTTTTTGAAATTCATCTTTTAAGGTTTTATCTATTCTTAACAAAAGTATTTTCCTTTCTTTTTCGTTTTTTTGCTCTTGTTTTAAATCTTCAATATCAATATCAATATTTAAATTAATATCTTCAAATCCCTTTTTTTGTTTTCCCATTTTATTTTAATCTTTTTAATGCTTCAATACTGAAATTAGCATAATCGGTAGCGCCTGACGAATTTTTATTATATGAAAATATCGTCTGTTTATATAATTCTGCTTTCTGAATTTCTGAATTTTTTTTAATATAATTTTTAAAAACCTTACCGTTAGTTAAACTATCTACTTCATCGTAAAAAAATTTAAATAACTTCTCTTTTTCGAACACATAAGTAAATAATAAACCTAAAATTTCTATATTAGGATTATCTTTAGATTTAATTCTTCGTACTTCGTCTAACAAAGTTTGCACACCATTGATAGCATCTTCATTAGCTTGTATAGGAATAATTATAAAATCCGATGCTATTAAAGCGACTTCGCTAGATGTCAATAATTCTTCATGTAATACCTTAGGGGGGCAATCTATAATCACATAATCAAAATGTTTGTCTAAAGGCCTTAAAGCTTCTTTTAAAGAGTTTTTTTTAAAATTAAATAGATCGATTTTTTTGTTTCCCTTCAAAGTATATAATTCAACATTTATATCTTTTTTCATGCGAACGTTATCATATTCTTTTTCTAAGAGATTAAGAATATCATAATTTAGCCCATTTGCCCCGACTCTGGCAGACAAATTGCATTGGCCATCTAGATCAATTAATAAAACTTTCTTTTGTTGTGAAGCTAAAAAAGCTCCAAAATGTATTGTAGTAGTTGTTTTACCAACTCCCCCCTTATTATTAATAATACTAATTATTTTCATTTAAAATTATATTATAATTGTATTGTTGTTCAAATATACAAATTTATAATTATATAATAATTATAAATTTGTATATTTATTTTATATTTTACTTTAATGACCTTGTTTATATATAATGATTAGTAACATTATTATGCCAGCTAACATATATACTATCAAAAATTCCTTTATTATTTTCAAATATGCTTCTTTACATACTTCTTTATTTTCGTTAATAAATTCTTCGTCCTCTTCTTTAGTAGTCCTCTTTTTTTTAAAAAAATAGATAAGCGTATTATACATTAAATCAACGATTAAATTAAGAAAAAACCAAACTACAGCTACTAACTTATATTCAAGATCAGGTCTAAAAGGAGGAAGAAACGGAACAGTTTGTTCCGTTTTAATGTTCAAAGCATATATATAAAAAATAATTATATGACATACCTTAAATATTTTAATCATTATATTTATAAGATTTAATTTTACACTATTATTAATGCTATCCAAATATACAAATTTATAATTATATAATAATTATAAATTTGTATATTTATTGAAAAATATTTTGAGTTAAACTTTCAGCCTTAATACCTTCTTTAGTTATATTACCTTCACTATCACAAAGAAAGAAATCACTATTATGATCAGGCCTATTAGTTGCATATGTTATTTTTATTTCTGGTTTAATTGACTTAATAAAATGAACTAATTGCAAATATTCATTAGAATTATTATTAAAGCTTACAGATCCTAAAATATTGAGCCCATCAACAAATTTGATATTTTCGTCTGTTTGAACTAATAAAGATAAAGGTTTAGTAAAAATAGTAGTTTGTACGTTAAGCTCTTTTTTTATTTCACGTATTTTATTAAATAAATTTTCACTTATATTTTTTTCAATTGATAATATAAAAATTACAGTTATTTTATTTTTTAAATGATCAAATTTAACTTTTATTATTGTTCTTTTCATAATAATTATTTTTTTTTTTCTATATTAAATTTACGAAAAAACATCAAGTTTATCTAATAAATAATGTTAAAATAATGTTAAAATAATAATGTAATTTAATGATTTTTAGATTGTTATATTTTGTTTTTTTCATATGTTTTAGATTTTAATGATAAAAATTATATATCGGTAATATAGATTTGAGAGGGGTGTTTTTCTTTTTTATCCCCCTTTCTTAGACATCTAAATTTTACCTTTTAGAATTTATATTTGTTTTTTTTATATCGTATAAAATGAGTTTTCGAGGGTATGTTTTCTTAGCTTTTTTAATTAAGATTACAGAATCAATAAAACTGGAGGAGACGGAGGAAACGGAAGCTTGAAATTAATTTAGGAGTGTTTTTTTTTATCTTACAATTTTTTAAGAATCAAAATTTTTTGATTTTAAGATCAAAAAAATTGAAGATGATTAAAAAAAAATTGTGATAAAAAAAGAAACCTAAATTAATTTTTTTATTAATTCTGTAATTTTAAACCTTTGCAAAGAAAACATACGAGAACTCATTTTATACAATAAAAAACAAATATTAAATTCTGGCAAAGGTAAAATCCTAAATTTAGATGTCTAAGAAAGGGGAATAAATCAAATAAGTCATAAAAGCATGCAAATGCTTTTATTCCTTATTAATGTGTTAGGGATTGAAGTGTAAATCCCGCAAAATTTACTTATACTATTTATTAAGATATTTTAGCTTTTATAGATAAAATATCTTACTATAAATAGATAAGGAAATTGAGGAATTGAAACGGAAAGCCCGACCGAAGGTAACACCCAAATAATTTTATTTGAAAAGTAAAAAATGTTCAGGATTTTTCCTTTCACCTTTAAAACGAACTTCATAATGTAAGTGTGGACCTGTGGCCCTACCTGTATTACCTACATATCCAATGATTTGTCCCCTTTCCACAAATTGACCTTTATTTACATTAAATTTTGACAAATGACAATAGGCCGTAATATACCCATTTTGATGATTAATTTTTATATAATTACCATTAATATTATCATAAGTTTTGACCTCAATAAACCCGCTCAAAACAGCATAAACAGGCGTTCCTATAGGTGCTGGAATGTCTATACCTGTGTGATGTTTAATTGTATGCAAAATAGGATGCTTTCTACTTCCATATTTAGAACTAATTTTTGACCAATCTTGCGGCCGAATCGGATTTAAAAAAAATTCTTTTTTTTCATTAAAAACAGGATCCTTACTTTTTCTATTTTCAGGATCTATACTTGTCTTATTTTCATTAAAAACAGGATCCTTACTTTTCCTATTTTCAGGACCTATAACTGTCTCATTTTCAATAAAAACCAGATCTTTATACGCTTTATTTTCCTTATTATTTATAGACGTATTATTACTTTCCTTACTATCCTCTTTATAAATGTATTTTTTGTTAATCCATGACTTTTGAGAAAAAGAATAAGAATAAGAAATTATAAAAAAAATTATGACCGATTTTTTCATAATAAAAATAAAAATAAGGTAGCTTTTAGCTACCTTATTTTATATAGTATTAAATTTAAATATTTTTAAACTTCCAATTAATTTTTTTATTATCATTTATTATCATTTCAAATTCAAGGTAAAATTTTTGATATCCTGGGGTATTACTTTCTAATATTTTAAACTTATCAAGTAACATAATATTTTCATCCCCCTTTTCATCTTTATATATTACTTTTATTTTTTTACGGATTAAATCAATTTCTATTTTTTGATTTTCTGGATCTATCCAGTTTTTTATATATCCATTTTTCAAATATGAAATGGCTAAAAATGGAATATCTCCCCTGTCTTTATTAAACACAAATTCAAAATATATTAAATTATTATCAGGCGTAAAATAAGTAGAAAATTGATCCATAAATATATTTGATTTAGGACCGTTCACCGAAAAAATATTTTCATCTGTCGGACTTAGCGATGATAGTATTTGAAAATCATTTTTAAATACATCATCAAACAAATATTTAAGATCTAAATACGATGAAAATGTATTATCTGTAATATCCTTATCTTTATAAATTTCTTGCAAATCATCGTCATCATTATCATTACTACACGAAGACGTATTTAAAACAATAAATAAAATAAGCGCAAATTTTAAAAAATAATTTTTCATTTTTTCAATTTTTATTTTTATGTATAGTTAATATAAAGTAATATAATTTCCTAAATTATTTCCGTTGATTGTGTACGCGTCCCAGTTTCTATCGAAATTGCCATCCGTTGAGAATGTAACATTACCATATTTTACATTTAATATACCTTTTGTATCTATTATTTGCGTCATTAATTCGCTTCCTTCTGGAAATATAATAGTAAGATTTTTATTTCTCCGTGTTCGACTTTGAAAATAAGTTTTGGAATTTTCATAATTAATACTATTATTAATTCTTTGGTTAGATACAGGCAGGGAGCTTCTAACTATTGTACCTACTCTAATTAGATCTTTATTTACTGAGGATTTCCCGAAGGTGTAGGCTGCTGCTATATTTACTTCTCTTTCAATGGTAACTTTAAAACTAGATGTATAAAAATATTTTCTATAACGTTCACCGCTATTGTTCTTATATGAAGCCTCTTTGTTTTCGTATGTTAGGTTCTCAATAAGTGGGATTTGATATACTGGGTAAGTAATTTCTTTTTTATAACTGATATTTGGCAATTCAACGAATGTTAAAGCTACATTTAAAGTATTAGTATTATTAAATGTATATAGTTGCGTTTCTGCTAAATTACTGTTTGAATAATTAAAGATAGTATTACCTTCGGATAGGTTTAACTTAACTCGAGGAAGATTATAATTTACCATTTGGTAAAATATTTTACCAGTTAGTTTATTATCTGAGTTTATTTCAAAATTTGTGTGGATATCAGATTTTGAAAAATAGGTTATTTGAGTATCTCCAATACCTTTATATTTTTCAGCGCCATTACTGATTGTCCCATTAAGAGTTTTTAACTGATATATAGGGATAATTTTATCCATGGATAACCTTTCTATTTTAAATTCAATTCCTAAATTAACCGTAAATGTTAATTTTTTAATAAGTTCTTTTCCTTGACTATCTCTTAGTATAATATTTAATGTGTGTATATCTCCATCACGTACAAAAGAGGTAGGTATATAAGTTAATTTCATGTTTTTTGAAGGAACTATATTTGTGTTTAATCCAATAGTTTGTAAATTATTTAAAATCTTTCCCTTTTGATTTGAATCATCCAACTTAAAAAATAATTTATATTCAATTTCCGATTTAGTTTCAAAGTTAAAATTAAACTCCCCGTTCGTCTGATATGCTTTTTTAGCAAAAGGATAAACTACGTCATTAGGTTTTAACCTTTCGACATTCATTATGATGCCCAATTTTACCTTAAAAGTCAGTTTTTTTACAAACTCATTACCTAGATCATCGGAAAGTATAACATTTAATATATGTTCTTCTTCTTCTCGCTCTATTGAAGTCGGAACATATAATAAATTCATATTTTTTAGCGGTGTTATACTTGTGTTTAGCTCTATTGTTTCTAATTTATTTAAAATTTTACCCTTTTGATTTTTATTTTCCAATCGAAAAGAAAGT
>NZ_PSZL01000004.1:0-126955 GCF_002964915.1 Apibacter sp. wkB309 | reverse complement strand
TTAATATAATTGGCCGTAAGCGTTTACAAATTTATATAAAATCCCATTAAGATATTTAGGGTGGTTATAGCGGTAGGGCTCACCTGTTCCCATTTCGAACACAGAAGTTAAGCCTACTTGCGCTGATGGTACTGCAAACGCGGGAGAGTAGGTAGCCGCCGGTTTTTTAAAAAAGAAAGCTTTGTATAGGATTATACAAGGCTTTTTTTGTTTTGGGTTAGTTTGGTTACTCATAGACGTTATTAAAAACAATCTCAATCCCGATAAAGACCTTCTTATTTAAAAATAGTAAATCTAAATAGTTTTTGAAATCTTATAATTTGAAGAAATAGGTTTTATTGATTCTATTTATCTAGTAAATCCTTTGCGATATATTTTATCTTTAGATTCTTCGGAGTGAACAATATTTAAAAAAAATCTCTAATATTTAATTTTTCTTATCTTAAAATTTAACTAATTTATAAATTTATCTATTAAATATATTTTTTTGACTATTAGATCATTACATTTTTAATCTTTTTAATAACTAGGTTTCCCTACACTTTTTTTTGGATTAATTATTGCTCTTAGAATAAAAAATTGTATGAAATGTTTCATATAACCTAAAAGTTTAAAAAATGGTAATTTCGAAGGGAATAAATGATTCTAAATACTATGATACATTTTTTACTTCATATATTTTATTGATAGTTGACTTATATCGTTAAACAATTAGAATTTATTTATATAATATATAAACGCAAATTAAATACATATACGTTAGATTATGAATAAAAATATATTAAAGTTTTTATTGGTTATTTTAGTAGGAGTTATTCTTTGGTTTGTACCTGTTCCGAATGGTCTTGATGTTAAAGCCTGGCATTTGGCGTCAATTTTTATCGCGACGGTTTTAGGATTAATTCTTTCCCCGTTTCCTTTGGGAGCAATGGCAATATTTAGTATGACAACAGTAGTCGCTCTAGATTTAATTCCGATTAAAAGTGCCTTAAAAGGTTTTGGAGATACAACAATCTGGATGATAGCTTGTGCTTTTTTTATTTCAAGAGGATTTATTAAAACAGGTTTTGGAAGAAGAGTAGGATATCTTTTCATTAGTAAATTAGGAAACAGTTCTTTAGGTTTATCTTATGGATTGGTTATGACCGATTTAATTTTTGCGCCGGCAATGCCATCCACATCTGCACGTTGTGGCGGAATAATAACCCCTTTATTTTTATCTATATCAAATGCTTATGATTCTACTCCAGAAAAAGGAACTCAGAATAAGATCGGTGCATTTTTAGTACAATGTATATTTCAATGTAATGCAATTACATGCGCCATGTTTTTAACTTCGATGGCCGGTAACCCTATGATAGCAAAATTTGTTGAGAATATGGGATATACCATCTCATGGACTGATTGGGCAAAGGCCGCAATTGTTCCCGGCTTGTTATCTTTACTTGTAATTCCATATGTTTTATATAAATTTTATCCACCGGAATTAAAACATACCCCGGAAATGAAAGCGATTGCAAAAGAAAAGCTTAAAGAGATGGGTAAAATGACTACCAAAGAGTGGATTGTTCTAGGTGTATTTTCTTATTTAGTAATTTTTTGGGTATTAGGATCATTTCTTAAAATAGATGCGACATTTACCGCCTTTGTGGGGTTATGTATTTTGTTATTAACTCATGCTCTTGAATGGAATGATGTTATTAGTGAAAAAGAAGCATGGCATACAATTATATGGTTTGCGATACTTATGACCTTAGCTTCTCAATTGAATACTTTAGGATTTATTCCTTGGTTTGGAAATTATGTAGCTGAATCGGTGAAAGGTTTACCTTGGTTACCGATGTTATTTATACTTTTATTGGTGTATTATTATGTACATTATCTTATGGCAAGTGCCATAGCACATATCAGTGCTATGTACGTTATATTTGTTTCCATATCGATAGCTGCAGGGGCTCCACCAATGTTAGCAATATTATTATTTGCATTTTTCAGTAATTTAAATATGTCAATTACACATTATTCAAGCGGACCGGCTCCTATTTTGTTCGGTTGCGGATATATACCATTGGCAAAATGGTGGAAGATAGGATTTTTTATGAGTTTAGTTATCTTAGCCATTTGGTTACTAGTGGGAACCGCTTGGTGGAAAGCGATAGGATTATTTTAAATAAGTAATTATATAAAAAAAAGGTTTTCTAATTTAGAAAACCTTTTTTATTTTATTTTACAATTTTCATTTCATCTATAAGTCTTTGGGCTCCCGCATATTTATCGATTATAAATAATATATAACGGATATCAACCATAATGTTTCTGCAGATAGAAGGATCATAATTAATATCGCTCATTGTGCCTTCCCAAACCCTGTCAAAATTAAGTCCTACCAAATTACCATGAGCATCAAAGGCGGGACTTCCTGAATTGCCCCCCGTAGTATGATTGGTTGCAATATAATTTACTATGATATCTCCATTTTGTGAATAAGGTCCGAAATTTTTTTGATTGTACAAGGTAATTAATTTTTTAGGTAAATTAAATTCATAATCATCAGGAATATATTTTTCAATAACACCCGATAATGTTGTAAAAGGTTTATAATAAACTCCATCTTTTGGTGTATATCCGTCTATTTTACCATAAGTAACTCTTAAAGTAGAATTTGCATCAGGAAAGAATTTTTTTGAAGGAAAACTCTTTAATTGAGCATTCATATAGTTTCTTTGCAGGCTGTCATTTTTTTTATCAAAATCATCATGAAATGGTAAAATTTTTCTTCTGTACATTTCAATATAAGGAGTAATAAAGTTTAGTACTGCATCATCTTTTAATTTATACTTTATATTTTCCTTAGAATCGGAAGATAATATTGATATAAGATCTCCTTTTTTACGAGTTATATATGAATTTTTCCATAAATCGGTTAGGTAAATATTGCACGAAGATTCTTTTTCAAAATCTTCATGACCGGCTACTTGAAATCTTGGCTCAATATTCATACTGTACATGGAAAGCATTTTTGAAGAAACTTTCTTGTCTAATTCCGAATCATAATTTTTATAAATTGAACTCACATTTTTTATTACTCTTAATCTAATTGTTTCAAAGTCTTTATCAGAAGCATTAAGAAGATTGGATACTAAATATGCCATACGAAAAGTTTCAGAATTTGAATAGAAAACTTCATTAAAATAAGTATAAGCTTTATTATACCGACTATTATTTTTATATAAATCATTTAATGCATTTACTAAAGACAGATTTTTATTTTTAGCATCAAGATTTATTTGACTTTGCTCTACCAATTGATTTTCATACTCTTTTCTTTTTTCGATAGCATTTGATTTAAGTAACCCTTGATTTTCGCCGATCCATTTTTTCCATCCGTTAGCGATAGATGCATATTTTGCCGCATATTTTATCTTTATTTCTTTATTTTCACGCATCGCATGATCTAAAATTTTTAAAGATTCATTACGCAAAGAAATTCTTGATGGATTGGTTATTTCTAATATTTGTTCAATAGCAGATGCCGGTAAATATTCTTGAGTTCTTCCGGGAAATCCGTATACAAATGAAAAGTCATTTTCCTTTTTTTCTTTAATTGATATAGGCAAATAGTATTTCGGGGTATAAGGTATATTATCTTTAGAATATTTTGCCGGATGATTATTTTTATCTGCATAAATCCTAAATAGGGAAAAATCTCCGGTATGCCTAGGCCACATCCAGTTGTCGGTATCTGATCCGTATTTTCCTATAGAAGATGGAGGAGCACCCACTAATCGAATATCTTCGTAAGTTTCTGTAATAAAAGCATAATATTGATTACCGTTGTAAAAAGGCAAGATAGCAATGTCTTGATAGTCCTCTTTTTTGATGGTTGAACTAATTTTATTAATATTATTTTTAATAATAATATTTCTTTGTTGTTCAGTAAAATTATCACTAATACCCAATAATATTTGAGAAGTTACATCTATAATATCAACTATAAAAGTTGCTTTTAAGCCTTCGTTCGGTTTTTCTTCATCATAGTTAGAAGCCCAAAATCCATGGGTTAACAGGTCATTGGTAACTGTAGAGTGCGATTGTATGCTATAGTAACCGCAATGATGGTTAGTAAGTAATAAACCCTTTGGTGAAATAACTTCAGAAGTACAGCCTCCTCCGAAATGAGCAACCGCATCCTTTATGCTTGGATTATGGGTATTAAATATTTGTTTTGGAGATATTTTCATACCCATTTCCTTCATTTCTTTTTCATTGAGCTGATTAGGTATCCACATACCCCCACCCGTTTGAGCGATTAAAAATGAAGCATTTAAAAAAAAGGTTAATAAAAAAGATTTTAGCGTAATTTTTTTCATTGATACAATAATTAGTTTTTCAAAAATATAAATTTATAAATAATATAATAACATAAAAAAGTTAGAATGCATATTTAAAAGAAAAATTAATTAGCTTTGTGTAACTAATAAAAGTTAAGATTTTAACAGATAAATAAAGATTAATGTTATGATTCGCATATAAATTGTAACTAGTAAAATAGACTAAAAAATGGTATGGACGAAATAGAACTAAAAAAAGAAGAAGAAGAAATAGTCAAACGTTACAAAGATATGCTTCGTAACACCTACAGAGATTTGACTACAGAAGATAAATCTCTGATTAGAAAAGCTTTTGAAGTTGCAAAAGAGGCCCATAAGGATCAAAGGAGAAAAACCGGAGAACCTTATATATATCATCCTTTAGCCGTAGCTAAAATTGTTGCAGATGAAATAGGCTTAGGAGCAACTAGTATAGCATGTGCTTTACTGCATGATGTTGTGGAAGATACTCAGTATACCATTGAAGATATTTCCAATTTATTTAATCCTAAAGTAGCTAAAATTATAGATGGACTTACCAAAATATCTAACATAGACCATCAAAATCTTTCGTTACAATCCGAGAACTATAGAAAGCTGTTACTTACCTTGTCTGAAGATGTTAGAGTTATTTTAATTAAGATAGCTGACAGACTTCATAATATGAGAACTTTGGACAGCATGAAAAGTTCCAAACAGAAAAAAATTGCTGCTGAAACCACCTATATATATGCTCCTTTAGCCCATAGAATGGGTCTTTATACCATCAAATCTGAGCTTGAAGATTTAAGTTTAAAATATACCGATCCGGAATCTTATTCTTTAATCGTTAAAAAACTTGAGGAAACAGAAAAAGACCGACAACGATATATTGAAGAATTTTCAAGGATTATGCAGGAAAGCTTAAATGCCGAAGGTTTGAATTTTACTATTAAAGGACGACATAAATCCGTTTTTTCAATTTATAAAAAAATGAAAAAACAAGATGTTTCCTTTGAGGAAGTTTTTGATTTATTTGCTATTAGAATTATATATAAGTCTGATTATAAAAATGAAAAATTCCTGGCTTGGAAAATTTATTCCATAGTTACGGATAAATTTATGCCTAATCCCAGCAGGATGAGGGATTGGATTACAACTCCCAGATCTACGGGATATGAAAGTTTGCATGTTACTGTCATTGGTCCGGAATCTAAGTGGGTGGAAGTACAAATCCGATCGGAGAGAATGGATGAATTGGCTGAAAAAGGGATTGCCGCTCACTATAAATATAAAGAAGGATATAAGGGAAGAGAAGATAATCAAATTGAAAATTGGATATCTCAAGTCAGAGAAATGTTGGAAAACTTGGGAACGGCCTCTACAAAGGAATTATTAGATGATTTTAAATTAAATTTATACACAAAGGACATTTTTGTCTTTACTCCTAAAGGAGATTTAAAAGTACTTTCTGCAGGAGCAACGGCTTTAGATTTTGCTTATTCAGTGCATTCCGGTATCGGAGATCATTGTTTAGGAGCTAAAGTAAATAATAAATTGGTGCCGTTAAGTTATAAGTTATCAAGCGGGGATCAGGTGGAAATACTGACGTCCAATGTTCAAAAACCTAAAGCAGATTGGTTGGATTTTGTAGCCACTTCAAAAGCAAAATCAAGGATTAAAGCGGCATTAAATTCGGAAAAAAGAACGTATACAGATGAAGGTAAAGAATTATTAATTCGTAAGTTACGGCACTTAAAAATTAATTTTTCAGAAGAAGAATTAAATTCCATTCAAAAATTTTTCGGAGCAAAAACCAGTCACGATGTTTTTTATCAGGTTGCTACTGGAGTCATCGATAGTAAAGCACTAAAAAAATATAGAGACAGTAAAGGTGTTTTAACTAATTTATTATCCAAATTAAGAAAAAAAACCTCTATAATCACTGAAAATAATTTTCTGGAACCCAAAGAAGAGGAAAATTATGATATGATTGTTTTTGGAGACGATGAAGAAAAACTAAACTATCAATTAGCGCAATGCTGTAATCCAATTCCGGGTGATAATATTTTTGGTTTTGTAACCATAAACAGTGGTATAAAAGTTCATAAAGAAAGCTGTTCCAATGCTATTGATATGCGAGCTAACTATGATTACAGAGTAATTCCGGCTAAATGGGTAAGTAGTTCAAGCAGGGATTTTCTGATAGAAGTTTCATTACAAGGAATTGACAGAAACGGTATTTTTAATGATATAACCACTCTTATTTCTAATAAATTTAAAATTAGTATAAAAAAAATAAATATTAATTCCGAAGATGGAATATTTTACGGAAATTTAATATTATTTGTAAAAAATACTCTTCAATTAGAACAAATTATAGAAGAGTTGCATAATATTGAAGGTATAACCAATGTTAAAAGATCTGAGATAAAAAAATAATTTATTATATAGTTCCTTTGTTATAATTTTGAGTATAATTTATAATTCTATTAAAAAAGATTTTTTAATATAATATAGATTTATGGTAAACTCAACAAAGAAATTAAATATAAACTCGAAAAAACAGTTTTTATTTATCTCAAAGATTAAAGAAATAATTATAAGATAAATAAAAATTGTTAAGCAATGAAATATAAGTTGTTTGTTCTATTCAACTAAAATAAACAAAGTGTGAATTTTAATCTTTTTCATTGAGTAAATCTTGATAAGCAATTTTTAAAGCCTCCTTTTCTTGTTTATTAACTTCCGGATATTTCGGGTTCATAGATTTTAATGTTTCATTTATGATGTAAGCCATTATCAATTGCCCGTAAGATTTATTATCAAAAGGAACAATAAACCAAGGACAATTTTCAGTGGAAGTTTTTTCAAAAGCCTTTGCGAAAGCTTTTTGATATTCATTCCAAAATTTACGTTCTTTTAAATCAGAAGCTGAAAATTTCCAATTTTTTTCTTTTTCATTAATTCTTTTAATAAATCTTTTTTTCTGTTCGTCTTTACTTATATTGAGGAAAAATTTAATAATTCGAGTACCATTGTTAAACATACGATTTTCAAAATTTTTAATTTCCTCATATCTTTTTTCGAAAAATCCATCATTAATATCTTTGACAGAATTTATAGTAGGAATTTTTTCATTTAAAATAAATTCAGGATGTACTTTGCAAACTAATACGTTTTCATAATGAGAACGATTAAATATTTCTATTTTTCCACGTTCGGGCATTTTGATAATATGTCTCCATAAATAATCATGTTCATATTCTAAAGAAGAAGGTGTTTTAAAAGATGATACATTTACTCCTTGGGGATTTACTCCCGTCATGATTGCTCGAATGGAACTGTCTTTTCCGGCAGCATCAATTCCTTGTAAAATAATTAATAAAGATTGTTTGTTTTCAGCATTTAAAATATTTTGATAATAATCTATATTTTTAATTATTTTCTTTATCTCTTTTTTGTTTTTTTTGAAATTTTCAGGTGATTGAGTAGTATAATTTTTAAGGTTTACTGATTTTCCTTCTATCACACGGAAATCATCTATGGTAATTTTCATAATATATTATATTTTAATTTTTTTTATATTAATTGTTTAAATGAACAAAATAAACTAATTTTTTTATAAAATAGAATGTTATAAATAATTTGTAAAATTATTCTGATGTGTAGATGTGAAAATATTGTACCAAAGTATATTTTTGTGTTTATATTTTTTTTCTAAAAAATATAAATCAGAATTTTTAAAGTATTACACATGAATGATCGCATGTATAGATAAAAATGGGTTTAAAATAGGAAGTATAAAAATATTATAAATTAACTAAGAAAAAACAATGCGGATATTAGTTCCTATATATAAGCCCATTAGAGAACTGGCCCCTCCAACGGTTTTTAAATTACTCTTATACATGGAAATTTGTAAATAGCCGGAAGAATTAAAAATAGCAAAAGCTTTTCCATGATATTTTTTGTCCTCAGGATCTGTCCCAAGTATATCGGTATATTTAGATTTGATTTCAGTGAATTGAACGTTCCTGGCAAAAATTATAAAGTCCTTTTTTTTTCCAAATTGGTGAAATTGTTCTTTACTAATGTTGGTTATAGCATTACCAAAATTATCTACATGAATAACCATTCCTGTTAACGAATTATCTTCGCTTTTTTCTACCGGTTTGGGTTGAGTTAATTCCTTATAAGAATTTATTTTTCTACCTATTAATTCTATTTTTCCGCCTCTGGCAAGATGACAGGCCACAGGAATGAAAAGGTCTTTAGTTAAAAAATGAAGGTCATCATATTTATTAATCGTGATTTCATATACTTGATCGGGAATATATTCTTCAGCGATTAAAGAAAGAATGCCGTTATCATTACAAATAAAAAAATGACCGTTAATTTCTGCAGCTAAAGATTTTACAAATGGAGAAGGCAACGCGTCGACACCAATTATATGAATGGTCCCTTTAGGAAAATTTTTGTATGAATTTTGAATAATATAAGCAGTTTGAATTAAATCAAAAGGCATAATTTGATGTGAGATATCAACGACTATAATATCCGAAATTTGGCTGTATATAGCACCTTTAAGAGCAGCCACATGGTAATCGTCTAAACCAAAATCGGTAGTAAGTGTTATTATTCCCATTTTTTATTATCCTACACAAAGTTATTGCTTATTTTTGTTATGTAAAATTAAAAAAGGAGTTAAAATTTGAATCAAATACGAATTACTTTAGAAGGGGTGGATTTAAAAACTTTCTATGGTGAATATAATCAAAACTTTAATCTGTTGATAAATCATTTTCCCAAATTAAAAATTATAGGAAGGGATCGGGTATTGTCGGCAGCAGGAAATGATGCGGATTTAACTTTGTTTAATAATAAAGTTAAAGAAATAACAGAATATATAAACAGATATAATAAGTTAAATGATATCGCTCTTGAAGGAATACTTTCTAATGGAGAAAAGCAGAATGAGCTTAGAGCCGAATCTGAGGATATTATTGTTCACGGAATAGGAGGAAAACTTATTAGGGCTAAAACAGAAAATCTTAAAAAACTGGTGAAAGCAGTTGAAAACAATGATATGGTATTTGCCATTGGTCCGGCAGGAACCGGTAAAACTTATACTAGCGTTGCTTTAGCTGTAAAAGCTTTAAAAGATAAACAAGTAAAAAGAATTGTGCTTACTCGCCCGGCTGTGGAAGCAGGGGAAAGTTTAGGATTTTTACCCGGTGATTTAAAAGATAAATTAGATCCCTATCTTCAGCCTTTGTATGATGCATTACGAGATATGATCAGTCATGAAAAACTGGCTTCTTATATTGAAAAAGGAGTCGTTCAAATTGCTCCTTTGGCATTTATGAGAGGTCGAACGTTAGATGAAGCCTTTGTAATTTTAGATGAAGCTCAAAATACGACCCATTTGCAAATGAAAATGTTTTTAACGCGTATGGGGGCTAATGCGAAGTTTATTATTACAGGAGATCCCGGGCAAATAGATTTGCCTAAACATCAGAAATCCGGATTAAAAGAAGCTGTTCATCTTTTAAAAAGAGTTAAGGGAATAGGTTTTGTGCAATTGACAGAAATTGATGTGGTAAGACATAAATTAGTAAGAAAAATATTAGAAGCCTATCATAAACAAGAAGAGATTGAAGAATAGTTTTTCATTTTCTTTTCTAAAATAAAAGATCTTATTGAAAAATAAAATCCTTATTAATTTACTTATTTATATGTTTTAATAAGAAACAGATTAATAAAAATTAATCCTTCATACTATAAACAAATAGATATATTTTCGAATTTTTTAAAAATAAATTGAATAATCAGTAACAAAAGGATAAAGTAAAAAGAATTACTTTATAAATCAGATTTGAAATTTATCCTTAACAATTTGAACCATTTTATTATAGGTTTCTGCTTTGCTTAAATGAGTGTTATCGATAAGAATGGCGTCTGCGGCCTGAGTTAATGGTGACACTGATCGGCTGCCATCGATGTAATCTCTTTGCTTCAGATTTTCTTGAACCTCTTCTAAAGAAATGTTTTTTTGTTGATTTTTATATTCAGTGAATCTTCGTTTAGCTCTTTCTTCGATACTGGCAGTAATAAAAAATTTTAAATCAGCATTTGGAAATACGACCGTTCCAATATCTCTACCATCCATAACAATGCCGCCGTTTTTTCCGATATTTCTCTGTTGTTTTACTAAATATTTTCTTACTTCAGGTATTTTTGCCACCCATGAAACATGTTCAGATATGTCAAAAGCACGAATTCTATTTTCAACATTTTTTCCATTAAGATAAATTTCATTGGTATTGGAATCAGAATTTAGCTTAAAGTCCAAATGAATATCATTTAAATGGGTTAGTAAAGCTAACTCATCTATAGTATTATTTTTATAAAAATTTTCAATAGCATATAAAGTTACGGCTCTATACATAGCACCGGTGTCTATATGAATCCATCCAAATTCTTTGGCTAACATTTTTGCATAGGAGCTTTTACCGGTGGAAGAATAACCATCTATGGCAATTATAGGTTTTATCTTGTTGTTTTTCATGTTATTACCAGTCATAACGAGGGGCAAACATATTTTCCAAGTCTATACGTAGTCCAAATGTATTGGTGTTTCCCGCAGCATTATATCGCCCCCAAGCGTAATCAAAGCGAAAATATGAAATTTTCACACCAAAACCAAGAGTTAATCCGGCAAATGACCGTTGATCTTCGATGGCCAATTCATTACCTCTCTTAAAATTATATCCGGCTCTGAGGTTGAATCCTGACTCGGGAAATAGTTCGGCACCTAACGAAATATGATCTATAATTTTTCTTCCTCCATTGATCTTTTCTCCCTTTTTATTAGTTGGAGATGAAATATCAAATTTCTGTAAGTCATGTAAGGTAAGAGTTAACTCCATCGGTAATTTTTCGAATCGTTGCGAGATTCCTAAATTTGCTTGAATGGGTAATTTTTCTCTTCTATCATTATAATAAGTTAATTGTCCTCCAAAATTTCTAACCACAGCAGAAACGGTAGTATAGTAATCAATGTCGTGAAATACCACCCCAAGATCAGCCAAAAGAGCGGAAGAGGTATAACTTTCAATTTTACTGGTAACAAAAGATAAATTTCCGCCTACGGTAAAGAAATCAGAGATATTATAGGCATAACCCAAAGTTACTGCTGCGTCTTTTGCTGTAAATTTTCCGGTTACATTTCCAATTTCATCGGCGGCTTTAAGATCTCCATAATCTACATATCTTCCATGAAGGGAAAAAAAGTGCTTACTTTCCTTAGGATTATAGACATAGGAAACAGCTCCTAATTTGACATCTGCAAGATAAGAGGAATAATTTATTCCCGCTTGGTTATGCATTTTATCGTTCATCATTGCCGGATTGAACATAGCCATATTAGGATCATTGTCCCAAGAAGAGTTAGCATTACCTCCTAAAGCCGCTTGACGGGCAGATACGGTCATATTCATAAATGTATATATTTCTTGCCCGTTTTGAGAATAGACAATGGAGTATAAACTAATGAATATAATTAGTATAAATTTATGCAATAGACGCATTATAGTAAAAATTACAAGAAAATAAATCAGGTACGCTTGATGGTACTTTTTTGTAATTATAAACTATGAATCTGTCAATTTATTGTATGGGGCTACTAATAACCTAAAAGATCTAAAATTTGCTTATAATTTTGTTCTTCTCGAAACACTTCATAAGTAAATTCGCCGTCTTTATTTTTATTGATCAAAATATGTTTTGGCTGCGGAACTAGACAATGGTGCACGCCTCCGAACCCGCTAATGGCATCTTGATAAGCTCCTGTATTGAAAAAACCTATATATAAAGGTTTTTCTTCACTGAAAATAGGAAGATAAATGGCATTAACGTGTTGTTCTGAATTATAATAATCATCGCTATCACAAGTAAGACCTCCTAAGAAAACACGTTCATAGGAATCTTCCCAACGATTGATAGGAAGCATGGTAAATCGACGAGAAATAGCCCAAGAATCAGGTAATGTTGTCATAAAAGAACTGTCAATCATATCCCATTTTTCCCGATCATTTTGTCTTTTTTGACTTAAAATTTTGTAAACAATCCCTCCACTTTCTCCAACAGTGAATGAACCAAATTCGGTATATAAAGTAGGTTCTTCTACTCCTTCTTCAACACAGAATTTTTTTATTTGGTAAGTAATCTCATTGACCATATAATAATAGTCGTAATTAAAATTCAAAGAATTTTTTATAGGAAAACCTCCTCCTATATTGAGCGAATCCACTTCGGGTGCGATTTTTTTCAATCGAGCATAAACTCGCAAACATTTATAAAGTTCGTTCCAATAATAGGAAGTATCTTTAATCCCCGTGTTGATAAAGAAATGCAACATCTTTAAACGAGCAAAAGGATGATTTTGGATTTTTTGAGCATAAAAGGGAACAATATCTTTATATCCGATTCCCAAACGAGAAGTATAAAACTCAAATTTAGGTTCTTCCTCAGAAGCAATTCGAATACCTATATTAAAATTAGTATCAATGCTGTCGGAAAGTCGATCGATTTCTCTGAAATTATCCAATACAGGTAATATGTTAGAAAATCCGCCGTTAATCATTTCCGAAATAATTTTTAAATATTCATCGGTTTTGAATCCGTTGCAAACAACTTCTATATTTTTATCGACAATTCCTTTATCGTATAATCTTCGTATAATTTCCATATCGTTTGAAAAAGAAGTTTCCAAACTAATTTTATTTTTTAAAGCTTCTTCAACCACGAATGAAAAATGACTTGATTTTGTACAATAACAATATCTATATTCATTATTGTAATTATTTTCCTTATAAGCCTTTTTAAACCATTTTTTGGTTTGTTGTATGTTTTGCGATATTTTAGGTAAATAATTGAACTTAAAAGGAGTTCCGAATTTTTCAATTAAGTCCATTAAAGGGATGTCATGAAATAATAAATTTCCGTTATCAACCTTAAATTCGGGTTGTGGAAAATCAAAAGTTTGTTGAATTAAATCGTGATACTTTATTTTCATTTTTAATAGTGGAAAAAAATCAGATTACAAATATCTATAAATTTACTAGTTAATAAATGCTTTTTTAAAAAAATTAATAATTTTTTCCATCAAATATTAGATTTTAAAAATATTTTAACAATTTTAAGTTATCATTTATCAAATTCAGAAAATATTTTTTTATTGAGAATAATTATAAAAAACTGTTTATTAATTCTTCATGCAAAACACCTTCACAAATTTGGCGAACTTCTCCGGTCATTCTTATTTGCCAATGATCATCAATTTCTATTTTAAGTTCTCCTCCGGGCATTTTAATGGTTACTTTATTATTTATTAACCCTTTTTTTCTTAATACACTTGCTACCGCACAAGACGAACTTCCTGAGGCTAAAGTGAAACCGGCCCCTCTTTCCCAAATTAATATTTGAACTTCATCTCTATTCAGTACTTTTGCAAATTGAACATTTATACGGTTAGGAAATTTTGAAAACGTTTCAATTTTAGGTCCGTATTTTTTTATTTCCTCACTATCTAAATTTTCTTTGAGAATTACACAATGTGGATTTCCAACAGAAACACAATTGATTAGAAACTCTTGATCATCGATAGTAATACGTTCATCTTGTACTTCTTTCGAATTAAAGGAAGTGGGTATTTGTTTTGAATCGAAAATGGCTTGACCCATATCTACTGTTATTAAAGCAGCCCTCTCATTTAAAGTTTCTTGTATGGTTGCACGAACTTTCCCTCCTTTGGTTTCTACTGTAAATTCCTTTTGAGGAATAATTTTATAATCGTATACATACTTACAAAAAATTCTTAATCCATTTCCGCTTTTTTCTGCTTCGGAACCATCCGGATTAAAAATTTTCAGACCTATATCAGCCGTTTCTGACTTTGTTTTTACTAATATTCCATCAGAACCTATTCCGAAGTTTACGTTACAGATTTTTTGAATGGCTTTTTCAGTTAAAGGAAAAGTAATAGTATCTTCATTGATTACTATGTATTCGTTACCCAAACCTTGGGATTTAATAAAAAAGTTTTTTTCCATCAGAACGGATTTTTTTTAATTAATAAGATGGTATTAGAGCATAAATATAAAATTTATTTTAATTCATGTTCTAAATTTTTACTTTTTAAATTTTTGATTGTGCTGTAGATGTACCTATTGATTTAAAAATAAATTAAAGCCCTTTACATAAAAACATCAATTGAATTCTTATTTACTAATTTTCGGAGTAAGAAATAAAGCAGAGAAATATATTATGATTGTTTAATCCACTTGAAAATTTCTTTTATAGTTACTTTTTTTCCATACATAAGTATACCAATCCTATAAATTTTACTTGCAATAAAAACCATTACTAATACCGATCCGACCATGGTAATGATTGATACTGCCAATTGCCAACCCGGTATTCCATAAAAGGATCGGGTAACCATAGCCATGGGAGAGGTAAAAGGAATAATGCTTAACCAAAATGCCACAGGTCCTTCCGGATTGTTTATGATACTTATGCATCCATAAGCGCCTAAAAGTAGGGGGATTACAATTATTGGAATAAATTGTTGAGTTTCTGTATCATTATCCACTGCTGCTCCAATGGCTGCAAAAAAAGAACTGTAAAATAAATATCCCGTAAAAAAGAAGAAAAGAAAAACAAAAATAATTAACGGATAGTTAAGATTGAAAAGGGCATTAATAGTGTCGCTAATTTGAATTTGCATTTCTTGATTAAGAATATTTCGTAAATCATTTTGTTGAATGGAAAGTGTTAATTCATGCCCTAATATCAGTTTACCCATACTAAGAAGGAGCAGGGTCATTCCTATCCATATACAAAATTGAGTTAAAGCAATTAACGTTGTACCCAATATTTTTCCCATCATTAATTCAAAAGGTTTAACGGATGAAATAATTATTTCAACCACCCTGTTATTTTTTTCTTCCATAATGCTTCTCATCACACGTGTTCCGTAAATAATAAAAAACATAAGATTTACATACATTAATGACAAAGAAAGAATTTCTTTAATTAAGTGGTTATCTTCTGATTTGCCTTCTTTAACATTAGTAATTTGTAAGGATATTTTGGAATTAATTTTATCTATATCGGATTGATTTATTCCTAATAATTTTCTTCTTTTTTCTTCAATTTTTTTATTGATGGTTTCTTCCAATGAATAGAGAAGATTTTTGTTCAGATTTTTGTTTGTATAAAGTTGGATATGGTCTTGCAAATTATTGAATAGAGAATCTTTGGTTTTAGGTATATACAAAATAGCATCTAATGAGTTACTTTGTGCTAAAGAATCTTTTAAAGCTTGTAAATCATTTTCTGTATAAAAATTAAAGATATTTTTTTCATTACTCTTAAAATCAGGATAAAATTCATGGGTTGAATCAATGATGGCAATACGTGAATTGCTTTCATTAATTTTAATCATAAAACCAATGATTGCTACGGCTAGGATTACTAATATCGGAGCAAAAAAAGTAATAAGAACAAAAGATTTTTTTCTTGCCTGAGTAAGAAATTCTCTTCTCATTACCAAAAAGATATTTCTCATAGATTTTTAGAATTTACAGCATTAATAAAAACTTCATTCATACTGGGGATTTCTTCATAAAAAGAAAGGATTGTTCCTTTAGATGAAAGTTCTGATAAAAGGGATTTTGAGCTTTTCAGGTCAGATAGTTTAATTGAAAATGAATATTCATTATCCATTTTTATTAAATTTTCGATCGTATGATTAGATAGTAGGTGTTCAATATCATGGGATTGTATATCAGTAATCCTGATATTAAATTTTCCTTGTTTAAATTTATGTCTGATATCTTTAACCGAACCATCTAAAATTTTTTTTGAATTATGGATAAGGGCCACATAATCACAAAGTTCCTCAACAGATTCCATTCGATGAGAAGAAAATAAAATGGTAGTCCCTTTTTCTTTTAATTCCAGAATTTCATCTCTTATTAGATTGGCATTTACCGGATCAAATCCGCTGAAAGGCTCGTCAAAAATTAATAATTCGGGATTATGCAATACGGTAACTACAAATTGAATTTTTTGAGCCATTCCTTTAGATAATTCGCTCAATTTTTTATTCCACCATTTTTCAATTTTTAGTTTATCAAACCAATATTCTAAACGCGCTTTGGCTTCCGTTTTATTCATGCCCTTGAGCTGGGCTAAATAAATTGCCTGTTCGCCTATTTTCATGTTTTTATACAGCCCTCTTTCTTCCGGCATATAACCTATATGTGAAATATGTTTGGGTTGTAGAGGCTCTCCATTAAAATAAATTGTACCGCTGTCCGGCTTAGTAATTTGATTTATGATTCTTATAAACGTAGTTTTTCCGGCACCGTTCGGACCTAAAATTCCATAGATACTGCCTTTTGGAATTTTTATGTTGAAGTTATCTAAGGCAATTTTGTCTTCATAAGTTCGGGTAACATTTTCAGCTACAATAAAATAATCCATTTTTGAGTTGTATTATTTATTCAATCACAAATAGCAAATGTACTATTTTTATAGAAATTTGTTTATGTTAAATACTTTATATTTGCCCCTAAAATAAAGTATAATTAGGTTTTAATTTTAAACTTAGTTGTAATACACTTTTATTTGACTATATGAAGAATTTTCCGGTTTATATTTTTTTGTTATTTCAAATATTTATGTTCTCTCAGAATTTAGAGATGAAATATTATGTACCGGATCGTCCTCATTCCCGTGTTTATAAAATTTTAAAAATGGTTAAAAAGAACGAAAAAATTAACCATCCTAACCATTTAAATTCTTATAATTATTTTTTATATACTAAATTCTATATTGATGATTTTAGTAATGTTATGCATAGTATGAATAGTGATTCATCTGAGATTGCTAAGTTAGAGAAAAAGGAATATATATTTTTAGGAGAGCGGGTGTTGAAATGCAGATATGACACAAGATACGGGAAAAAAAATATAATTTTAGCCGATCAGGTTTCGGGTTTTAAAAAACCTTTTTATGAGTTGTTTTCTGAACCTTTTTTTCAAGAAGAATTTCCTAATCTTTTAAAGAATAAATTCAATTCCTATAATTTTAAATTAATTGACAGTATTGTAATCGATACTAAAAAAAATTACATTATTTCATTCGGATCCAAAAAAAACTTGTTAGTAAATGGGAGCAGGGGAACGTTGTATATTGATGCTAAAAGTTTTGCAGTAGTTAAATATTCAGGGGAAGAATACAACTCAAATTATACTCGTTATTTTGAATATCAATGGAAATCGTTCAAAGGGATATGGTATTTAAAGTCTAAAACCAATAAAATAAGAATAAGTACCATTGATGTTACCAAATTTTTGACAAATTCCAACAAGGAACAAAAATTTTTGTTTTCTCCTTGGATAGTTATCGAGATGACAACGTCTCATTTTACATCCAATAAGTCTTTTACAAGAAAAGATTTTAGAGGGTATGAATATGAATTAGAAAAAGATTTTAACACGAATACGGAAACAAAAATTAAAAACTTTCGTAAAGCTCCTTTAACGCAACGAGAAAAGAACACCTATGCAAATTCCAGCTTTTTCAATGCGTTGCCCATTGAAAAAAATGTTCGTCTTTTGAATTCGGTAAAAAATTGGAAATTACCTTTAGGTAAAGTAGATTTAAATGTATTGAATTTGATGAATTATAATGATTATGAAGGATTTAGGTTTCAGTTAGGAGGAAAAACCAATTACAAGTTTAGTAAAAATATGTCCATACTCGGATATCTTGCCTTCGGGACGAAAAGTACCAACAGTAAAGGTGCGTTGGGAATAGATCTTAATGTAAACAAAAAAAATAATGGAAAAATAAAGCTTTTAGGATACTCTGATGTAAATCCATTTTCGAAAACTATTGATAGATTTCCTAATCGTGAGGAACAAATAAAGGACGAATTAAATTACATTCAAAATTCAATTTTTTATACTTACAGAGGAGGAAAGCTCGCTTATGAACAAGATATAGTAAAGAAAGTTACTGCTTCGGTGGAAGCGAATTATGAAGTTCAAAAATCGGATTATGAATATTCATTTAAATCTTATTCGCCTTCTCATAAATATACGTTATTTTCAACTTCTTTACACCTTAAATATGCACCATTTGCTAAATACCTGATGACTCCGGAAGGAAAAATGACGGTAGAAGATAAGCCCGTTTATTTTTATTTTGATTATACCAAAGGGTGGAAAACTTTGGGAGCTGATTTCAACTATGATCGCTTTGATTTAGCTGCTCATATATCGGTAACTAATCCTATAGGGGAGAGTTCCTTATTTATGAACTCCGGATATATTTTCGGAAAAACGGTTTTATGGAATAATTATGGAAGTTTTGGTAATGCGAAAATAGGTAAATCAATAGGAAATAGATTTTCAATGAAAGGCTATCGATCACTGGAAACCTTAGCACCCGGAGAGTTTTATGCGGATAAATACGTGGCTTTTTTCTTAACTCATTCTTTTAAAGACATAAATTTTATAGGAAATAGTAAGTTGCAATTTTCTTTAGTTTATAATGGGTTACTAGGAAATATGAATCATAAAGAAATCCATAAATTAACTTCTTTTTCAGTTCCCGACAACTATTATCAAGAAGTTGGAATGGAGTTTAATAAGCTAATTTACTATTTTGGATTGGGAATTTATTATAGAATGGGAGCCTATCACCTTCCTACTTTCGATAAAAATTTATTTCTTAAATTAACTTTTAGTCTCTTTTAAATAGCATATTTCTTTAGATTTAATTATAAAATGCTATTTTTGTGTAGTTAATTTTATCATAATATCCAAATGAAAAGCTATCTTTTTTTATTACTTTTTTTTATATGTATTTCTTTTAAAGCCCAGCAAATCATTACCAAAGTAGATTCAGCTACCGGGGGAAAGCTGATTATCAATGCTGATGAAGAAATATTGAAAATGGTTAGTGAAGATGAATTATGCAAAAAATTTGGAGACACCACGAGAGAATCTAAACCCATTTCTTCCACCGATAAAAAACCGGTGAACAGGCCTGTTTCTCCTGAAAACATTTGTGGCAGACGTAACGATATCCCCGGTTTTATGATCAAAGTTGGAGAAGCTAAAACAGAGAAGGAAATAAATACGTTGACTACAGAATTTAGAAAGTTATTCCCTGAATTACGGGTTGAAAAAAGTTATTTACGTCCTGATTGGAGACTTTTGGCCGGAGATTATTTTAAGAGAGAATCAGCAAAATCTGATTTAAAAAGAATTAAAAGGAATTTTCCTTCCGCCTTATTAGTTAATTGGAGAATTTATTGTAACCGGGCAAAATAATTTTTTTTAATAAAAAATATAAAACGAAAAGGGCTTAATTAATAAGCCCTTTTGTATTTTAAATTATATTTCTTTACCTTCTTGATCGTAATATTCAAAGAGAAAATCATTATAAGGAAATCGTTGGGTATGGATATCTTTAACTTGATTATAAATAATTTTCTTCAATTCTTCATAATTTTCTTTAGTTAAAGCAGAAATAAAAACACTAGGATATTTGGATTTAGCCATCCATGTTTTTTTCCAATCTTCTAACGAATAATTTCTTTTGGTCACCGGTGTTAGATCATCTTCATCTTTTCTTTCATAAGAAAAATTATCAATTTTATTAAATACCATTATTGTTGGTTTATCTGCAGAACCTATTTCTGCCAAAATGGTATTAACGGAATTAATATGATCTTCAAAGCTGGGATGAGAAATATCAACCACATGAATTAAAAGATCAGCCTCTCTCACTTCATCTAACGTTGATTTAAACGACTCTACCAGCTGAGTAGGTAATTTTCTTATAAAGCCGACTGTATCGGTTAGTAAAAAAGGAAGATTACCTATTACAACCTTTCTTACAGTTGTGTCTAGTGTTGCAAATAATTTATTTTCTGCAAAAACTTCCGATTTACTCAACACATTCATTAAGGTAGATTTTCCTACATTAGTATATCCAACCAAAGCTACTCTAACTAATTTTCCTCGATTGTTTCGTTGAGTTGACATTTGCTTATCAATCGATTTTAATTTATCTTTAAGCAAGGATATTCTGTCTCTAATAATACGTCGGTCGGTTTCAATTTCAGTTTCTCCAGGTCCTCTCAATCCAATCCCCCCTTTTTGTCGCTCCAGGTGAGTCCACATACGAGTTAAGCGAGGAAGAAGATATTCATATTGAGCAAGTTCGACTTGTGTTCTGGCATAGGATGTTTCAGCTCGTTGAGCAAAAATATCTAATATAAGATTCGTACGGTCAATAATTTTCCTGTCTAATTCTTTTTCTATATTTTTAAGTTGAGAAGGAGTCAATTCATCATCGAAAATAATTGTATCGATTTCATGTTCTTTAGCATACTCATTAATTTCTTCCAACTTTCCTTTTCCTACAAACGTTCTAGAGTGTGGCTGATCCAGCTTTTGCGTAAATCTTTTGTAAACTACAGCTCCGGCTGTATTTGCCAAAAACTCCAATTCATCCATGTATTCATTTAACTTTTCTTCATCTTGGTTTTGAGTAATCAATCCGATTAGAATAGCTTTTTCATATAATGCTTCTTTTTTTTCTAACATATAAAATTAATCTGCTTTAAACTCGATTTATTTATCAAATGTATTGTTTTTAATAATTTGTAATACTATAAACTTTTAAAGATATGTGTAATTACTGCATAATGTGATTTAACATAACAGGTATCTTTCAATAATTATACAATTTTTTTTAATTCTTTGTTTTTTACTGAATAGTACAATGGGTCCTAAGAGAGATTTTTTCTAATTAGTCATTAAATATAAAAGTAAATCGAAAAAAAACATGTTTACAATCAACTAATGATTAACAGGATGAAATGAGCAACTAAGAGTATGATCATTAACCACTCCAACTGCCTGTAAAAATGCATAAATAATAGTTGTACCCACAAATTTAAATCCACGCTTTTTTAAATCTTTTGAAATACTATCGGAAAGTTGAGTTGAAGCGGGAACTTCTTTAATGGTCTCCCAGTGGTTGCAAATAGGTGTGTGGTTGACAAAGTTCCATAAATAATTGCTAAAACTTCCGAATTCATTTTGCACGTCCATAAATTTTTGTGCATTGGTTGTGGCTGCTTTAATTTTCAATTTGTTTCTAATAACACCTTCATTGAGAAGTAAACGATCCATTTTTTCCTGAGTATATTGTGAAATTTTTTTATAATCAAAGTGGTCAAAAGCTTCACGAATGCTCTCTCTTTTTTTTAATACAGTTATCCAACTAAGACCGGCTTGAAATCCTTCAAGTAAAAGAAATTCAAACAGTAATCGGTCATCATATACCGGTTTACCCCATTCCTCATCATGATATTTTTTGTATATGTCATCAGATCCTACCCAATCGCATCGAATTATTTCCCTTTCCATACTAATTTATATTAATGTAAGATGCAAATGTAGATATTTATATAGGTATCTGATAATTATCGATTGTTGACTTTTGCATTTTGTTTTTTCTCTTCTTCCAACATTTGCTCAATGGTTTTTCTAGGCTCGTTTTTATTATAGGGAAAGACATCCGGGAATATATCTTGCCATTTTTTTAATCTTTCGTCATCTCTCCATTCAAAGTCAGGTAAATATCTGTTTTGCTCGGGAAGCCTACTTTCAGGGTATAATTTTGATTCTGCACTGAGCTGACATGAAACAATATCCATTTTGCGTTCAACAAACTCTCCTTGTAAAATTCCACATACAGATATGCTGATTCCCGTCCGTTGTTTACCTTTCGTTTTAGATTCTTCTTCTACATAAGTGATGGATTCAGCATTACCTTTTAAATCCACTAAATGAAGTTCTTCGTTTTGAAAATAGGCATGAAGCATTCTTCCTTTTGCTTGATTGAATTCCAATTTAGGACTTAAAGAATCTACTTTGCTAATTACAAAAGCATGGGATCTGCCATAAATGGAATCAATGGCTTGACTGGAACTATTTAAATACGCTGAAAGAGTGTCTGCGGTTAATTGTCTTCCTCCTGTTGACCAAAATATGGGTTTTTTATAAAAATCAATTCTTCCAATGGTTTCTTGATACACCAGAGAATCACTTTTTCCGGAAACATTCGATTTAAATAGTCTTCCGTTATGGTACCCCCGAATGGTGGATTTTTTATCTTTCCCTTGAATAGCAATCAAGGTATCGGAATGAATGTATAAAGAATCTTTAGTAAATGCTTTTACCATATAAGGCCTTCCTGTAATCATTGCAGAATCCTTAAATTGGTATACTTCAGCATATTCACCGATTAAAAATCTTTTTTCTTTAGGTTCTTCCAGTTTAACGTTTTTAATTCCTCTACCAAAACCTTTTATTTCATCAAAAAATAAATCATTTCCGGATAATATTTTCCCTTGGTAATAAACCTTTCCGTCATTTTTTAAATCGGATTGTTTGGTTTTGGTGTTGTAAGAACCCGTACTTCCCGTTACGTAAACCGTAGGATCTTTTTTATTGGTTATGCGGGTAAATTTAGTAAATGTTGCAATTTCATTTTTAGCATCATATTTAATATCAGACCCTTCTAATATATATTCCGGAGATTCTAACGTAGAATTATCGCCTAATTCAATTCGGTTGTCTTTAACAAAATATTTTCCAACTTTTGTATGAGTTATATTTTCGCCTTTATAAACTGTTCCCCAATTCTCAAAATAGGCAACATCCCTATTAGCATCATAGATCATTTCCTCGGTTTCAACCGTTTGATCGGGGGTAACTAATTTTACGTTATAATAGGCTATTGCATTTCTGGTTATTCCGTTATAGGTCAATTTTTTACAATTCAAGGTAGATTGTTTATCCCTAAAAAATACATTTCCTCTCGCTTCAATAAAATTTTTATCGCTAAAATAAATGATTGAATCTGCTTCTAAATGAGAAGTTTCGTGTTCTGCTATGACATGTCCTGAATAAACAATATTTCCGTTAAATACATGTTCATTCACCTCTTCCATGTCGGCATTGATAAGATTAATAGGTTTGGGATTATCCTTTTTGGAAGTAGCCGGAGGAGTAACTTGAGAAAATAAAAATACACCTGTGAATATAAAGAAAATAAAAAATATAATTTTTAAATTCATTTACTTGCTTTTCTTTTTTGCATAAAAGTATAAAGAATGACTTTCGATTTCAATATTAAATATTTTTTCTAATGAATCTTTAATTGTTTGAAGTCTAGGATCACAAAATTCAATAACTTCTCCCGAATCCATCATTAAGATATGATCATGTTGCTTAGCAAAATACGATTTTTCATATAAAGCTTGAAGTCCTTCTCCAAATTGATGTTTTCGGACTAACTTGGCATCTAAAAGAATTTCAATAGTATTATATATAGTGGCTCTACTCACTCTATAATTTTTTTCTTTCATTCTCATATACAGCCAATCGATATTGAAATGTTCATCTGTTGAGTAGATCTCCTCAACGATAGCAAATCTTTCAGGAGTTTTTCTATGTCCTCGATCTTCTAAATATTTTATAAAAACATCTTTAACAATTTCAAAATTTTTATTTGCAGTATCTGTACTCATGTTATAGAATAGGTAATATGCAAAGTTAGCAAATTAATTACCTTAATCATACATTCTTATAACATAATTTAAAATGATTTACTAAACAAAATAAATATTTTTTTTATGGAATAAATTATTTATTCAAAATAAAATATAAAAAAATCCTTTTGTTTGTGTAAAATATTTAAAAAAAAATAAATTTTAGTACAGTTTTTGTTTAATAAAGAATAATATTAAATACTTAAATTTTTATAACTGTTTTATAAATATGCAACTAGTTCTAACAAATAATATAAAAAAGCAATTATTTATTTTTTTTAATGCTGTTAATTTACTTTTGTTTAGTTGTCAGACCAATCAATCACAAGAAAAGAAAACGGATATAATGAGAAAAAAATTAGAGAAAATCACATTAGGAGGAGGATGTTTTTGGTGTTTAAGTCCTTGTTTTGAAATGTTAAACGGTATTACTAAGGTTACGGCAGGATATTCCGGAGGAAAAAAAGAAAATGCCAATTATAAAGATGTTTGTACGGGAACTACGGGTCATGCAGAAGTAATTGAAATAGAATACGATCCTGAAGAAATTTCTTTTTCAGAAATATTAGATATTTTTTGGTTTTTACATGATCCGACTCAATTAAACAGACAGGGAAATGATATTGGAACACAATATAGATCTGTTATCTTTTATAGAAACGAAGAACAAAAAATTCTTGCTCAAGAGTCTTTAAAAAAATCAGAATCTTCTGACTTATGGAAAGGTAAATATGTGACAGAAATAGTACCTTTTAAAGAATTTTATCCGGCTGAAGATTATCACCAAAGATATTACGAACAAAATCCTAATCAACCTTATTGCAGCTATACTATTGCACCTAAAATCCAAAAATTTAAATCTCGATTTAATTATAAATTGAAAACAGAATTTCAAAAAAGAAATGTGGATAAAAATCAAGCATAAGAAATTCACAATATAAAAAATTGTAGTAAGAATTAATTTAAATTATTTTAATTGTAGAAAAAAATATTTATAATTTTAATAAAAATAAATACAAAATATCTATATCAATTTAATTTATTTTTATAAATAATTAGTCTTTTTATAAAAAATTACGTTTTATTTTATCATGTATTATTTTGATTATATACTTTTAAAAAAAAATTAAATTATTTTTTTAGAAAAAAAATTATATATTTGCTTGGCAAAAAACAATATGTCGCTTAGTTCTAAAATTGTAGAAGAAGCTATCACATTTGATGATGTTTTGCTTATTCCTTCTTATTCAGAGATTCTACCTTCTCAAGTAAATTTAAAAACCCAGTTAACCAAAAGAATTCAATTAAACATTCCAATAGTTTCAGCAGCTATGGACACTGTAACTGAATCAGGTTTAGCCATTGCTTTGGCTAGAGAAGGAGGTCTGGGATTTATTCACAAAAATATGCCGATAGATCAACAGGCTGTTGAAGTTAACAAAGTAAAAAGGTCAGAAAACGGCATGATCTCCAATCCCATTACCTTAAGTCGAAACCATACCTTACAGGATGCGCTCATGTTAATGAGGGAGTATAAAATATCTGGCTTGCCTGTAATAGAAGAAGATGATACCTTAGTCGGCATAATTACCAATAGAGATATTAAATATCAATCGGATTTAAATCAGAAAGTAGAAGATGTCATGTCCAAAGAACATATTATCACTTCTTCAAAAAATACTTCTTTGGAACAAGCCAAGCAAATATTATTAAATAATAGGATAGAAAAACTTCCTATTATAGATGATCACAACAAATTAATAGGGTTGATTACCATAAAAGATATTGATAATTTGTTGGAATATCCCAATTCATGTAAAGATTCTGAAGGAAGACTTAGAGTGGGAGCAGGTGTAGGAGTAGGGGATGATACCTTAGAAAGAGTCGAAGCATTAGTTAAAGCCGGAGTAGACATAATTGCAGTAGATTCTGCTCATGGACATTCAATCAATGTATTAAATAAAATCAAAGAAATCAGAGCTTCTTTTCCCGATTTAGATATTGTTGGTGGAAATATAGTTACCGCACAAGCGGCAAAAGATTTAATAGAAGCCGGAGCCAATTCATTAAAAGTGGGGGTAGGTCCCGGTTCTATATGTACCACTAGAGTAGTAGCGGGAGTAGGAGTACCACAATTATCTGCCATATATAATGTCTATGAATATGCCAATCAGCATCATATACCGGTAATTGCAGATGGAGGAATTAAACTTTCGGGAGATATAGTTAAAGCTATATCCAGCGGTGCATCCTGTGTCATGCTGGGATCTTTATTTGCCGGAACCGATGAAGCGCCCGGAGATGAAATTATTTTTCAAGGAAGAAAGTTCAAAAGTTATCAAGGTATGGGTTCAATTTCTGCCATGAAAAGAGGAAGTAAAGACCGTTACTTTCAATCAGGAACAAAAAAATTAGTACCAGAAGGAATTGAAGGAAGAGTTCCTTATAAAGGAAAATTATCCGATGTGGTTTATCAATTATGTGGAGGAATTCGTGCAGGTATGGGCTATTGCGGTACAGAAGATATAGTAAAATTGCAAAAAGAAAGTAAAATGGTTAAAATTTCTTCTGCAGGATTAAAAGAAAGTCATCCTCACGATGTTATAATTACTCAAGAAGCACCTAATTATTCTAATTAAAAAAAATATAATATTTTGTTAAAATTTTGGCATAGGTTTTGTCGTTTACTATGGTGTATAAAAATAATATAATAATTATGAAAAAAGTACTTTTATTGTTTACTATTTTTTTAGGTAGTATAGCAATATCAAATGCACAGATTGTAACTACACCACAAACTTCGGCTAACGTAGGTTCTACACCAATTCAAAAAGGAAGCTGGTTGACCGGAGCAGGTATTACAAATCTCGGCTATGATTTCGAAAACAAAGGATTTTCATTTAATTTAACTCCTAGAGTTGGGTATTTTCTTTCTCATGGAATAGCCGTTGGTGCAGCTATAGATTTCGGGGCAGTATTTCAAGATGATGAAAAACCTATTTGGAACTATGGAGTTATGCCTTTTGTAAGATATTACTTCCCTGAAGGTGCTAAAGAAACCGGAAGATTTTTTGCTGAAGGTGATGTTGGGTTCAAAGGAGCAGCAGTTAACGGAAGCTCAGACAGTGGATTTGCCTTTGGTGTAAATGTGGGTTACGCTCATTTTATTACCCGTTCTGTAGCGTTAGAAGGTACAATCGGATATAACTATGCAGCTGCAATTCAAAATATTAACAACGGAAACAAACAAAGTGGTTTAGGTTTTGGTTTAGGATTTCAAATTTATATTCCACAATCCAAATAATTTAACTGCTGTTAAAAAAAATTAAAACTCCTAGAAAATAGGAGTTTTTTTTATGAAATAAAGTCAGTTGCCATCGGTTTAATGAATTAAATATTACTTGTTTATTTTATACTACTATCCAATAATTACAAAAGAAATAAACTAACAAAACATTATCGTTTTATTGACAGTAAATGGAATATTAACATAATTATAGCGAAAAAACTACCTACACTAATCACCCCGGTCCAATTATAAATTTCAAAAGCATAAGCAGAAATAAAGGTTCCCAGTGATCCACCGATAAAATAACTGGTCATATAAATAGTATTAACACGATTACCTGCTTCCGGGTGATTTGAAAAAATAATAGATTGATTAGTAATTTGGGTAGATTGCACACCAATATCAATTAATATAATCCCAATAGTTAAACCCAAATAAGAATAACCTCCATAGTAGAATATAATCCATGAAAGTAAAATCAATAATGCGGTAAAAACAAGTATCGTATTTTTATTGAATTTAGATATAACTTTTCCCATGAGGGCAGCAGCCAAAGCTCCAAATGCACCTACTAAGCCAAATTTTCCGGCTATATTACTTGCTGATCCATCACTTAAATGAAAATTTTCTTCAAGATGAAAAACCAAAGGAGTCCAAAAAGCACTTAAAGAAGCAAAACTAAGTCCTCCTCGTAAAGCGGCAGAGCGTAATGATGAATCTGTTTTAAAAAGCTCAACGAGTGAAAGCATTAACTTTTTATAATTTCCTTTAAAATTCGGGTAGATTTCCGGTAAATTAAAATATATCAAAAGATAAACAACCCCCATTAATATCGCTGCGATATAAAACATTTCTCTCCATCCTAAAATATCGCCGATATATCCACTTAAAACCCTCGATCCCAATATACCGATGAGTAATCCGCTCATCACAAATCCTACGGCTTTAGGTTTATCTTCCGGAGCTGCCAAAGTTGCAGCCATGGGTATAAATAATTGAGGAATAACTGAGGTAAAGCCTATTATAAAACTTATGGGAAATAATAATTCTATGGAAGGACTGACAGCCATAGCTAATAAACTACCAATAATGAATATAAAATCAATAAGAATAATTTTTTTTCTACGAAACATGTCACCTAAAGGAATCAGAAAAAATAGTCCACAGGCATAGCCTATCTGCGTAAACATGGTTATACCGCTTATTTTTGATTCACTGACATTAAAATCTTTGGCCATTAAACCCAATAGTGGTTGGTTATAATAGTTATTTGCTACTACTAGTCCTGAACTAATAGCCATCAGCCAAAGTATTTTAGGAGTAAGTTTTGGTTGAGAAAGGTCCATTGGTTATTAATAGTGTTTAATTTATAAAAATATTAAATTAATTTTAAGTATATGAAATTTTTTATGAATGAATTATAAAAACAATAATAATTGAAACTTTAATTTTAATATTTTAATGAATGTTAAAGAAATTTAAGAAGATTTAAAAGGGAACGTTTTTAGTTTGCATATATAAAATTTATTTGGAGGTATTCATTCATTGTCACATTGTGGATCTAGCTAAAAATAAAGAAATTTGAAATGTGTACGAATATAGTTATTTTTGTACATTCAATACTAAATTATGGGCAAGGATAAACTTCGTAAATTTGCTGAAAACAAGACTTTTGATAATGTAATACAGCCTACGAGAGATGAAATACTTTCTAATTTTCATTATAAAGGTAAATGGAAAGAAGAATTTTTTAAAAATGATAATCCCATAATCATTGAATTGGGTTGTGGAAAGGGAGAATATTCCGTTGGTTTAGCGCAACATTTTCCCGATAAAAACTTTTTAGGAATAGATATTAAAGGAGCACGTTTTTGGAGAGGAGCAAAAACAGCCATAGAACAACAAATAAAAAATGTTGGTTTTTTGCGCACTCAAATTGAATTAATTGAACATGTATTTTCTCCCGGTGAAGTAGATGAAATTTGGATAACATTTCCGGATCCACAAATTAAATATAAAAGGACAAAGCACCGATTAATAAATTCTATTTTTCTTGAAAAGTATAAAAGAATTATGAAAGAAGGAGGAAGTATCCATTTAAAAACGGATAGTGAATTTTTACATGGGTATGCCAACGGATTAATACATGGTTTGGGATATACCGTGTTATCTTCTCACCATGATATTTATGGAGCGCCGGAATATGAATTACCTTCTTACGTAAGAGAAATAAAAACTTTTTATGAGAATATGTTTTTGAAAGAAGGTAAACCTATCACCTATCTGAATTTTAAAATATAACTATAAACGGAATTTCTTGATATATGATTCACCTATTATAAATATCTTAACTAGATAGATACTCTAAATGTAAATTATATATAATGAAAAAAGGATTGAGTAACAATCCTTTTTTATGTTATTATAATATTTTTGTATAAATAATTTAATCGCAAAGTATTATACCTTTATTGTTATTAAATTCTAATAATCCGCTCTTTATAGTGAATGTTTGGTATTTGCCATCATTCGTTAATTTAGTAGCGTTGGAAGAAGAACTTACATTTTCCAGCTTAATGATTCCGGGTTCAAGAGTAGAAACAATAGAAGCATGGTTTTCCAACATTTGAAATTCACCCAATGAACCTGGAACTGTTATAGATGACACTTCACCGTCAAAAATAACCTCTTCCGGAGTAAGTATTTGTATTTTCATCAAAATTTAAAATTATTCAACAAATTATTTTTTTAATTCAGCTAATAGTCTTTCGCCATGTTCAATAACTTCTTCGATAGTTCCCTTCAAGTTAAAGGCAGCTTCCGGATATTGATCTAATTCTCCGTTAAGAATCATATTAAACCCTTTAATCGTGTCTTTAATATCCACTAATGCACCGGGAGTTCCCGTAAACTGTTCTGCAACATGGAAAGGTTGTGAAAGGAATCTTTGTACTTTTCTAGCTCGATAAACCACTAATTTATCTTCTTCACTTAATTCTTCCATACCTAAGATGGCAATAATATCTTGTAAAGCTTTATATCTTTGAAGGATTTCCTTAACATTTTGAGCACATTCATAGTGATCATTTCCTAAAATTTCAGGAGAAAGAATTCGCGAAGTAGATTGTAGTGGATCTACGGCCGGATAGATACCCAATGAAGCAATTTTCCTGTCTAATACAGTAGTAGCATCCAAATAAGCAAATGTAGTTGCAGGGGCAGGGTCAGTTAAATCGTCTGCCGGAACATAAACCGCTTGAACAGATGTAATAGAACCGTTTTTAGTTGAGGTAATTCTTTCTTGAAGTGCACCCATTTCACTGGCTAAGGTAGGTTGATACCCTACCGCAGAAGGCATACGTCCTAATAAAGCAGAAACTTCCGATCCGGCTTGAGTAAAACGGAAAATATTATCTATAAAAAACAATACGTCCCGACCTTTTCCGGCTCCTAATCCGTCTCTATAGTATTCGGCTAAGGTTAAACCGGATAGAGCCACTCTGGCACGAGCACCAGGAGGTTCATTCATTTGACCAAAAACAAAGGCAACTTTTGATGATTTTAAAGCTTCAAAATCAACTTTTGAAAGATCCCAACCGCCTTCTTCCATAGATTTCATAAATTCATCTCCATACGAGATAATTTTAGATTCCAACATTTCCCGTAATAGGTCATTACCTTCACGAGTTCGTTCTCCAACACCGGCAAATACAGATAACCCACCGTGTCCTTTAGCAATATTGTTAATCAATTCTTGAATCAATACGGTTTTACCAACTCCAGCACCTCCGAAAAGTCCAATTTTACCTCCTTTGGAATAAGGCTCAATTAGATCGATAACTTTAATACCGGTATATAAAACTTCTGCAGAAGTAGAAATATCTTCAAAATTCGGAGAAGGCCTGTGTATAGGTAATTCATGGGTTTTGGGTACATCACCGATTCCATCAATAGCTTTTCCGATAACGTTGAATAAACGTCCGTTAATTTCTTCACCGATAGGAACCGTTATAGGTTTATTGGTTGCTATAACTTCCTGACCTCGATATAAGCCATCCGTAGCATCCATAGCGATACATCTAACTGTATCTTGACCTATATGTTGCTCAACTTCCAGTACTAAATTGGGTTCGTCGTTATCTTTAATAACTTCTAAAGCATCATATATATTGGGAAGTTGTTCTACGTCATCAAAAACAACGTCTATAACCGGACCTATTACCTGAGATATTTTACCTTTATTTTCAGTTACCATATAATTTAAAATTCAAATAATTACATTTCCTTTGTGGAATTACAAATATACTATTTTAAAGCTTATAGGCGTTGAAAAAAAACCAAAAAAATATCATATTTTTGCAGACAATTTGTTTTCATTACCGGTGAATATTCATACTAAAAATTTCAGAGTAGCTAAAGAAAATAAAATTATACTAACTTTAGGTATGTTCGATGGAGTGCATTTGGGCCATCAGTTTGTTTTAAACTATTTACATGATATTGCTAATAAAGAGGGAGCTGAAACAGCAGTTATGACATTCAATCCACACCCCCGATTTGTTTTACAACCTACTACTGAACTTAAGCTTTTAACTACTTTAAATGAAAAAATACAACTTTTGGAAAAATTTAATGTGCAGCATTTATTTGTACAAGAATTTACGAAAGAGTTTAGCCGGTTAAGTGCCTTAGAATTTGTTAGAGATCTATTAGTATCCCAATTACACATACATTCATTAGTTATTGGTTATGATCATCAATTTGGAAATAATCGGGATGGAAATTACGAACGCTTGCAAACATATTCCGAACAATTTGGATTTACTCTTTACAAACTTCCTTCAGTAAGTGGATATACTTCTGTAATCAGTTCCACTAAAATTAGAAATAAAATTAGCGAAGGTAAAATAGGTAAAGCAAACGAGTATTTAGGTTATAATTTTTTTATGAAGGGCAAAGTGGTTACCGGTGATAAGATAGGAAGAACGATCGGTTTCCCTACTGCAAATATTGAAATTGTACCACATAAGATATGCCCAAAAAATGGGGTATATTACGTCAAAGTTAAGATTAAAGATGAATTTTTTTACGGGATGATGAACATAGGAATGCGTCCTACCATACAAGGTTTAAAAAAACAAATAGAAGTTCATATACTTGAATTTGATAGGGATTTATATGGAAAAGAAATTGAAATTTATTTCTATGATAGAGCACGTGATGAGATCAAATTTTCTTCATTAGATAATCTTAAGGCTAGATTGACTTTGGATAAGAAAAACACACAAAACTATTTTAAAGGTTTATATAATTAATTTTTCAAAATAAGTGTATCCGACTAAATTTTATAAGACAATCATTTCGATAAAGGTTTAACGTCGATTAAAGTAAGGGTTACTAAGAGGGGAACATTAGATCCAATTTTATTTTCATCTCCATATAAACCATAGGCAGTGAAGGAGGGGAGGACTATTTCAGCTACATCTCCTTTTTCCATCATGTACAATGCTGACTCAATTCCTCTTATCTCTTTAAATTTTCCTAAAACTCCCTGCTTTTCACCAAACTCATCAAAAGAATAAATTACATCTCCTGAAAGTGTTTTTATTTCAGCAGAATATTTAATCCAACTATTATTTTTAGGTTGTGGAGATTTTTTATGTGAAATAAATCGAATCCATATACCCGAAGAAGTAGGCATAAATTTTAAATGTAAAGAATCCTCTCGTTTACTAATCCAGTTTTGCAAGAAATCCCTTTCCTTATCTTCTCTAGCTTTAGAGTTTTCTAATAATTTTTTGCCGTATGCAGATTTTGAATTAGTAACCGGAAGGAAAATTTCTTTTTTTTGACACGAAAAAAAAATGCCTATACAAAATAAGTATATAATTGCAATGTTAAGAAATTTCATGGATTTCGTTTTCAATTATATTTTTAAATCTTGAAATAGAATCTTTTAAAGAAAGATCACTTCTACCACCGGCAGCATTAATATGTCCTCCGCCATTAAAATAGCTTCGAGAAAACGCATTAACATCAAAATTACCTTTGGAACGGAAAGAAATCTTAACAAAATCATTTTGCAGATCTTCCATAAAAAATGCAACAAACTTAATGCCTACAATGGAAAGCCCGTAATTAACAAATCCTTCCGTATCTCCTTTTTGATAACCCAATTCTAACAATTGATTTCTGGTCACATACAATATTGCAGTATTTTTATTAGGAATAAGTTCAATGGATTCTAAAACACAGCCTAAAAGTTTTAGTCGTTCCGGTGTATTACAATCAAAAATATTGGAAGCTATAAGATCCGGTTTTGCACCTTTTTCCAAAAATACGGATATAATTTTATGAGTTTCGGCGGTGGTATTTTTAAACCGAAAACTTCCGGTGTCAGTTAAAATTCCGGTATATAGACAAGTTGCTATTTTTTCATCGATTTTTGATACTTCACCTAAAGCATCAATAAATTTATAAATCATTTGGCAAGTAGCCGGTTGAGAAGTATCTGAATATATGTAATCAAAATTATCCGGGTTTTGATGATGATCAATCAACACTTTAACGGCTTTTGATTCATTTAATTTTGTTTCCAATTGATTAATCCTTGAAGAAGTATTGAAATCAAGACAGAAAATTAAATCTGCATTTCTAAAAGCTATTTCAACGAATTTTACCCGATATTCACCAATGATAATATTTTTGGCTTCCGGCAACCATTTTAAAAATTTAGGAAATTCATTCGGTACAATTATCGTGGATTGAACTCCAAGGGTACGTAAAAAATGATATAATCCTAAAGAAGAACCAATGGCATCACCATCCGGATTCTGATGAGCCAAAATGAGTATATTTTTTTTTGTTTTTATTAATTGTTTTAATTCATTGAGTTTTTCAGGTGTAAACATCGTACTGTATAATTTTGGTAAATGTAAAAAAAATCACTCTTTTATGCAGAGTGATTCTTACTATAGGTTAGATATTTTAGTTGAAATTTTAATAATTGTCGTAAGCATTGGTTGCATCACCACCAAAATCCCACGTCAATCCAAATCGTAACGTATTGTCTAAAGCATTATTAACACTTGAAGTTGTAATCAGATAGGAAAAATCAATACCGAACGATTGATATTTAAGACCTGCTCCTAGTGTTACATATTGTCTTCCTCCTTTGTCAGGATTTTCGTAGAAATAACCGGTACGAAAAGCAAATGCGTTATTGAAAGTATATTCACCTGCAATGCTGTACGTAATTTCTTTGCCTACATCTTTATTACTAAATGATTTAAACATTCCGGAAATAAAACTTTTATCGGGAACTTGATATGTTATGCTACCATCGGGATTTTTAACTTCTTCGGGTGCAGGAACAAGTAATTTTGTAGCTTCAAAAGTCAATCCCAATTTATTATCGTCATCGAAATACAGGTCATAACCCACACCTAATCTTAAATTAGTAGGCAAATAGCTGGAATTTTCTTTGCTGTCAGAGTAGTCTAATTTAGGTCCCATATTAAATAACCCCCAACCGGCTCTCCACCTTCCTTCATAATTGCCGAAAGAACTGCTTTTTTCAGATTGGAAATATCCGGTTACGTCAACTGCAAATGTATTGGCAGCCTTTGTTTGGGCAGATGAATTGTCAACATTGTTAAATAAATCGGAACGAACGTACCTAGCGGTAACCGCCATGGAATATACATCCGCTAATTTAAGTCCATAAGACACATCTAATGCAAATTCATTAGGTTTAGAAATACCTTTTTCAACAATGTTATTTCCCAATAATTCGTTAAGTTGGATTTCACCCATGTTGAAATAATAAATACTTGCGGCTAATGTGCTTCTTTCTTCTTCACCGAGGAATGTATAAAAAGTTCCATTTAATAAAAATACATCGCTAGTTAGTTTATTCATGTAAGGAGTATATGAAAGACCTACTCCGGAATAACTAGTTCCAAAAACATATTTTGAAGGGTTCCAAAATTGGGAGAACCCATCGGGTGACGTTGCCACCCCTTGATCACCTAAACCGCCAGAACGAGCATCCGGTGATATTCTTAAAAAGGGTGCTCCGGTGACTATGGCGTAATTTCTATTCTGAGCCTTAAAGGCGCTAAATAATAACAACGTCAGAATTAAAATTCTTTTTTTCATGAACTATTTGAGTTAAAATGATATAAATTTTTTTTATTATAGCGTTTTTATAATGCAAAAATAAATTTTATTTTAATATTACCAATTTTTCCACTTGAGAAACTGAACCCTTACAAAATTCAGATGTTCCTTTTATTTTTACACGATAAATATACACACCTTTTCCGATTTTGTCTCCAAAATCATCCAATCCATCCCATTCAATTCCGAATTTGTCGGTTCTGTATCCTTCGTTAAATGGTTGAGAAGTAACGGTTTTGTTAATAGTTTTAACTAATTTTCCGGATACGGTAAAAATTTGGACTTGAACATCAAGAATATCGGGACAATTATGTTCAAAATGAAAAAATGTTTTAGTTGTAAATGGATTAGGCCAGTTTAATAATTTTTTTATTATTAATCCCTGATCACCGTTATCAACAACTAAAAAATCTAAGGTAGCAGAAGATGAATTATTATTAATATCCCAAACTTTGAATTTAATTGAATGATTTCCTGTTTCAAGATTATCTAATCGATACCAAACTTTTCCTTTTTGATAATCTTTTAAATTCGGATTTAGACAAGGAGAAGATTCTCCCCCGGTATAAAAATCATTTAGAATAATGGTACCGTTTACATTATTATTTAATACGCCCGTGATATCATGTCCAATTCCTAAACCGGTTGAATTAATACCGGTACTATCCGTTACACAGGCTAAAAGATACGGTGAGCGATCAGTTATTCCTCCATTAGCAAAATTTAGATTATTCATGTATAAACCTATTTTTGGGCCTTCCGAATCATTTATTCCATTGGGATTTATATCTCCAATTTTTAAATCATTTTTAAAATATAAGGCGTCAATTTCAGAATTATCGGCATATAAAAGTAATTTGCCATCGCCGATATCATAATTAATATCTTTAGGAACGTAAAATTCTATTTTAAAATTTCCATCTTTAACTTGTGAACCCCCTTTATATATGGCATTAACCTGTTCTTTATATTCAAGAGGTGGTTTAAGTGAATTATAATTAAAATTATTTAGAGTTTTTTTATCCACAGGTTTATCATATAAAACAGTTTGGATATTTCCTGAAAAAGAGGGATCAACATCTCCATTTTCATTTAGTACTTGGCCTTCAATGGTAATAAAGTCAAGGGCTTTTATAACACCCGAAAAATGGTCAGCATCCAATCCGTTTATTTTAGTAACCTTAATTTTACGTTTTGGGTATACCAATGATTGTGCGGGATCTCCTAACAAATTTATTTTTCGACTTTCTCCACTTAAGATATCTTTTTTGGAAAGTCGAAGTGCTTCACCTAGAGCTATATATTGATTACTTCCAGTTTTTTTTGTGAATATGTTTTTCATGATTATAGGATTCATATTCAACCCATAATATATTGACAGCGCCCTATTAGTTGTAATCATGGAATTTGCTCCACCATTTTTTTTGAGATATAATAAATCCCCTAAAGAATTTAAAGAAGGATTGTCCCATACGGAAACATCGCATGAGATAGTAATAAATAAAGGCAATCGAGAATAATCTCTGTTGAAATTAGACAAACTGTTTACATCTTCTTTTGAAAATAGCCTATATTGAGAAAGAGATAATGTACCGCCATGTCCAAAATAATTTATTACTAAATTACCATTGTTAAAAGCGGCTTTAATAGCTTCATTTACCTGTGGAAATCTGGCTCCACCTGTAGTGTAATCTGCATTATAAGAATCTATATATAACTTTTTAAGCGTATATTCTTTTAAAGATTTATCAAAAATATTTTGAGCAATAGTTTCTTCCATTTTTTTATGGAAATTATTATCACTGTCAATATCAACAATAATAGAGGCGTTTAATCTCCAATTTCCAAAAGGAGTACCTTGAGGAGCTTTTCCATTATCGTATTTTACACTTTTATCTACACACGCAGTTGCTTCAGATAGATTTTTTGCAATCATTCTTCCCACTGCTATATCTAATTGACTGGCTGAAAGATTGGCATCTTCTCCTATTAAATTAGCTTCATTATCATCTAATATCGTTATAAAATCATCTGTTGCATAAGAATAATTAAGACCGGTGCTGTTATAACTTTGATAGGTAGGAATTAAGTTATGTCCGGTTCCGGTTTTATTTTTATAGTCATAAGAGGCAGAACCCAGTAGAAGCACATATTTTAATTTTCCATTGTCTTTCTTATATAAATAACGTAAAAAATCCCTTATTGCGGTTAAATCTTGTCCCCCGGAGCTAAATTCATTATAAATTTGATTTACTGTAACTACTTCAACTTTTAATTGATTTTTAGATTGATGTAAATTTTTAATGCGATTTGCCTGCGAAACAAATTCAGGAACAGTTATTACAATATAATCTACTTCGGAGATGGAATGTAAAGCCTGATTTGAAATTTTACCAACAACTTCCGGAATGTAGGCAGCTGAGTGCTTAAAGGCAATCATCTCATTTTTAAAATTAGTTGATAACAATTGATAGGAATATGTAAAGGCATTTGCTGATCGTTCCAGTTTTTTTGCGTTGACTACATCTGAAACATCCCACACTTCGAAATCTTCAGAAGGAACAAAAGTAAACCCATATATTTTTCCATCTTCAATGGGATCAAATGTTCTGAAATTCATTTGACTACCATTAAATTTAAGCTTTTGTTTATATAAGACTTCAAAATAATCGGGATAAAATTCAGCCGAGGGATTGGCCGAATTATCAAATCCTAAAGTAAATTTTAATTGATTATTAGTTGGAGTAATAGTTTGTGTTTGGCTTCCAATTGCAAAATCAATTTCATTAGGAGATGGTCTTAAAATCGATGAATATACCGGATTATCATTATATGACACATTTATTTTTCCGTTAATACCGTTTCTTGATACCCAAGAATATTTCCAAGTTATGCTTGAACCCGGAACTAAGTCATGCACCGGAAATAGGATTTCTTTATAATTTTTCAATCCCAAATTTTCGTCCAGCCATATTTTACCTAATTGATTTAAATTTAGTCTATCTTCTTCAAAAAATTGATGATCATCGTACTCTACATATACTTTAGCGTTCGGTGTTTTGTAAGGATTGGATTGAATTCTTTTTCCCGCAGTTTGATTGACGTTAATAAAATAATATGCATAATCTTCATATATATTTTTTTTATGCTTTACCGTTGAATTTCTTATCCAGTAGTCCGGTCCTTGCCCATAAAATAATATATAATCATCTGAATCAAAAATTCCATCATTTTCTCCACGTACAAAAATGGCATTTTCTTTTAGATTATCGTATCTGAACGATGAGGTTGGTTCCGGAAGCATTTTTCCTCCATTGCCAAATATTCGTATAGTTTTGGGATCTAAGGAATTACAATTTATTCCTAATGATTGTAATAAATTACGATCAATTTTATATATTCCTGTTTTAGCTATTTTAATTTTATACCATGATCCGTTTTTTAGAACACTTTCAACATTCAAAAAGGATTCTGTAGATGAAAAATTTTTATGAAACGAATTTTTTTTCTCAATGGTAAAACGTACCAGTTTAAAAATGGTATTGCCTGTTTTCTTTAATGTTTTAATGGTTACCGATATAAATTTTTGATCTCGTGACTTAGTAATTGACGCGCAGAAAATATCATCATCGGGAATGAAATCTAGAGGCGTATCGCCAAGTTGCGATTTTTCAATAGGTTGCCATTGTAAATTGGTTAGAAATACATCTCCATTAAAATCTGTTTTCTCGGCATAATATAAAGTAGGTATTCCTTCATCAATGGAATAGTTATCATTGGTAAAGAAAGGATATTTTTTTACTTGCTCAGTAGAATAATAAAAATTCTTTATACCGTCCCAATTAATCGTAATAGTTTGTGCCACAGGGATAAATGTGGACACTTGAATGAAAAACGCTATAAAAATGTATAAAAATCTTTTCATTTAACACTAAATAACGAATAAGTAGAAATAATATTTTACTAAATATACAATATCTACAAATAAGTTAACGTTATTTGAGGTTATGTAATATAAAGTAGAAAAAATTTTTCTTTCAGTAATATTATATTATTTTTGCATGATCTTAATTATGAAAATAAATACAATGAGAATCGGGAAATTCATATTATTATTATCCGTTGTTTCTTCAATTTCCTTAGCATTAGTTAGTTGCGGTGGTGGGAGAACTAAACCTGGCGGTGGAACTAAAAATACAAAAAGTTTGACCGGATGGAAAGCCAACGATAGAAACGGCTGGTTTTATAGTAAAAAGAAAAAGACTGAAAAAGGTTGGGTTGGAATGGTATTCGTGGAAGGTGGAGCTTTTACTATGGGATTAGTTAAAGACGATGTAATGCATGATTGGAACAATACCCCTAACCGAATGCAAGTAAGATCTTTTTTTATCGGTGAGACTGAAGTAACAAATTATGAATATCGTGAATATGTAACTTGGTTAAAGTATGTATATTCACCAACGGATGAGAATTATAAAGATATTTATTATGGAGCCCTTCCTGATACTCTTGTTTGGAAAAACAAATTATCCAGAAACGATGTTTATTCAGAAGATTATTTCAGAGCTCCTCAATTTGATAACTACCCGGTAGTTGGAGTAAGTTGGTTACAAGCACAAAGATATTGTGATTGGTTGACTGATAGAGCCAATGAAAGAGAATTAATGAATAAAGGTATTATCCCAAAAGATTTTTATAGTAATCCGGCCAATAATGTGGGTTCAAATTCATTTAATGTTGAAAAATATAAATACAATGATCCTGAATTAGAAGGTATTGTTAACCAAGATAAAATCGCTAAACAAAGCGGTATAACCAGCAAAAATGATAGAATTATAGCAGTTAATAAAAGTGCTCAAGGAAATTTAGTACAAAAATTCAGATTACCTACAGAAGCAGAATGGGAATATGCTGCACTGGCTGAAGCAGATAACAGACAGTATAATATCATTGAAGGTAAAGATGTAATGATCAATAGAATGCGTGCTAAAAAAGGAAGAAATAGAGGTCAATTCCTGGATAATTTTAAATCCGGTGGACAAGGTGATTATTCCGGTAGTGGAGGTTGGGCTAATGATGGGAATGCAATTACTTCTGATGTTAGAGCATATCCATCCAATCCATTTGGTTTATATGGTATGTATGGAAATGTTGCTGAATGGACACAAGACGTTTATAGACCTTTAATAGATACTGATTTTAATGATTTCAACTATTATAGAGGAAACGTTTATCAACAATTTATTAGTGAAGAAGGAAATCCCGGAAGATTTAAAAAAGTTGATGACGGTTCAATTCAATACGATACTTTGGCAGACGGAAGAAAATTGTATAGAAATTTATCAGGAAAATTTGAAACAGAGATTGTTGATGATGCAAGAAACTTTAGAGACGGAGATTTACAATCATCTTTAGAATCGGGAGATGGTCGTGTTGATTCAACCGGTACTTTTAATTACTACAATTCACCTATTAGAAACTGGACAGTAGATAAAAACGGAAGAGTAGTGTTAGATAAAGATTCCAAACAAAGAACCTCCCAAATCAGTAATGATTTAAGAGTAATTAAAGGAGGATCTTGGAATGATACCGCTTATTGGTTAGATCCGGGACAAAGAAGATATATGCTTGAAAATGAGTCTGCCGTATGGGTTGGATTTAGGGTAGCTCAAGATCATAAAGGTAAAGAATCCTCTTCTAAAAGAACCAAAAGAGGAGCAAGCAATAGAGTTCCCAGAAAATGATGTAAAATATATTAAATAGTATAAACAAAACATAGAAGGCTATCCTCAAGGTAGCCTTCTTTATTAATTCAATCTGTATGAAGATCGGGGATAAAGTAAAACTACTGGATGAAGAAGGAATTTTTACTATAAAAAATTTTATAGGAAATAAAGCAGTTTTAATAGATTCTTATGGATTTGAAGTTACACATTTACTAAATAACTTAATTGCTTATGATAAATATGCAAACATGTATACTGAAGTTATCGATTTTAATGCTAAAAAAGAAGATGTAACTTCTAAAAAGACAAACAATGTAGCAAAAGAAATTATACAAGAAAGAATTATTGATTTGCATATAGGAAATATTGTTGATTCTTTTAAAAACATGATGCCTCATCAAATGCTTGAAAAGCAAATTAATAAAGCTATGGAGGAAATAAAATCAGCCAAGAAAGATAAGGTTAAGAAGTTAATATTAATACATGGCAAGGGAAAAGGAGTATTAAAAAAAGAAATTTATAAAATATTAAATAGTATGAATGATATTGAATATTTTGAAGCAGATATAATTAAATATCGTTTTGGAGCCGTTGAAATAAGATTTAAATAGTAATCATCTGCTATGTCTTCTTGCTGTTAACTATGAAAATTCTAAGAATCTTAACGAATATAATTTTAGTAATTTTACCTTTATTGTGCTTTTCACAAAGTGATAAAATACTTATATCAGCAACCTTAGACAGCCTAACTAAAAATATATCCGTAAAACAAAAGATCATTTTTTATAATAATACGGGTATAACTTTAGATAAAATATATTTACACGCAGCCGCTAATTCCTATTCTAATACTAATACGGTATTAGGAAAACGAAAATTAGAGGATAGAAATAAAACTTTATATTTTTCAAAATATATGGATAGAGGTCGAATCAATGATTTGACCATCTTTATAAATAAACGACAACCCGTTTTTTTACTTAGAGATTTTGAATTTTACGAAGTAAATCTTTTTTCTCCTTTATCACCCAATGATAGTATATCTTTAGATTTAAATTATAATATAAAAATACCTTACAATAAAATTACCGGATATGGATTTTCCTCGAAAGGTACTTATGTATTAAAAAACTTTTTTATACAACCTTTAGATTTTATCAATTCAAAACCCAAGTTGGAGCCTTTTACCGATACTGAGTTTAATCCCTATAGAAAAACCAATTATACTATTAACTTTTACTATCCTGTGGGTTTATATATGGATGGAGATCTTACAAAAGTAGGAGAAAATCAATTACAGGGAACATGCGGTGATGCTGTTGCTATGATCCTTACTAAAAATAAACCGATTTCTTTTATTTATACTATAAACGGATCGCAAACCGAAGTGGTTATTGGATATTCCATTAATGAAGAATTTAAAGAAATTTATTATAAAAATATCAAACGAGAATTACTATTTTTAAATGAAAAATTAGGCAAACTACCCTCAAAATTATTAATTAGCTCTAAAATTAAAAAAGATCATAATTTCATAGGAGTTGATGATATTAAATTATTTGGTTTAAAAGAATGGAAACTTTTTCCTGATGACGTAAAAATTGATCTTAAAATGTTTCAACAAATTGCCTATTCAGTTATTAATCAGGTAATACAAGTGGATAAAAATAAATATCATTGGATACCTAACGGTTTGCTTACCTATTATCAATTAAATTATTTAAAGAAGTATTATCCTGACACTAAATTATTAGGTGATCTTCCTAAAGAACTTAGCATAATAAAAATTAAACCGTTACAATATTTTTTCATATCTAAAGTTCCTATAACCGATCGATATAAATTAGGATACAGATATATAGCCACTCAAAATTATGATCAGCCGATAAGTGAAGATTTTTTAGAATTGAGCAATATCAATCAGTATATAATTAGTGGATTTAAATCGGGATTAAGTTTTAATTTTCTATCCGCCTATTTGGGAGCGGATCTTTTCGAAAATTCAGTTAAAAAGCTTATTGAAGAAGGAAAAGATCGTGAAATTACTTCATCAGATTTTCAAAGTATTTTAGAAACAAACTCTCAAAAAAATTTAGCATGGTTTTTTCAAAATTATATAGTTACCAATGATCGTATTAATTTTAAGATAAAAAAATTTTATGAGGATAAGTATGAAAAAGATACTATAAAAGTACGTATCACTAATAAAACGGCTTTACCAATTCCAATATTAATCACAGGAGAAAAAAACAAGAAGATAATCAATCAGAAATGGGTATTTTCAACCCATAAAGATTCTTTATATTCATTTAAAAATGGAGAATATGATCGTTTACTTATAAATAAAAATTACCTGTTTCCGGAAATTAACGATAATGATAATTTATTGAACACAGAGGGTATTTATAAGAACCGAAAGAAATTGCAAATGAAATTCTATGCAGACGTTGATAATCCTAATTATACACAAATTTTTTATGAACCCAATATAAACTGGAACAATTACGATAAATTTATACTAGGTTTACGTTTTTATAATAGTTCTCCATTTTCAAGACCTTTTGAATATTCATTTTCTCCAACCTATTCAACAGGAACCAAAAGTTTAACAGGTTCAGGATCCTTAAATTACAATTACGATTTGCAAGAGGGCATATTCAGAAGAATGTCTATGGGAACTGGATATACTTATTATCATTATGATAAGAATTTGAGTTATAAAAAATATTCAGGAAACGTAAATCTTATATTTAAGAAAAGGCCCAGATCAGATATTAACAGAACCATAGGAATTTCATTCAATAGTGTCGAAAGAGAAAAAGATCCTTTTAAAATATTAGAAAAAAATGATTATTCCCATTACAATCTGCTGGATCTATCATATTCGCATTCAGATAAAAGAATAATCAATGAATGGTATAGTAAAACGAACTTCCAACATTCTAATATTTTCAATAAAATAAGTACAGAAATATATTTTAGACATGAATATGCGCCGAATAAAAAAATAACTTTACGCTACTTTGGAGGATATTTTATAAACAATCATTCAAACTCTACTTACTTTGATTTCGGAGTAGATCATATCACAGATTATAGTTTCAATTACATGGATTATTTAGGAAGATCTGCAACCGGTGGATTGTTTTATCAACAATATATAATGGCTGAAGGAGGGTTTAAATCCATGTTGGATAAATCAGCCAATAAATGGATTACTTCACTAAATGGAGAAATACATTTATGGAAGCCTTTTGACTTATATGCTGATATGGGATTGTATTCGAATAAAAAGAAATCTACCTATTTTATCTACGATTCAGGAGTTAAATTGAACATAATACCTGAATTTTTAGAATTGTATTTACCCATTCAATCAACGTTGGGATTTGAACCGGCAAAAAATAATTATTTATCCCATATTCGATTTACCTTTAATTTTAACTTAAGCGCGGTGGTTACCCATTTTCGGCGGGGATGGTATTAGTTAAATTCTTTTGTATTTCAGAAAGAAAGCTAATCAAAACATCTATTTCCTCTTTTGTATTATAGTGGCTGTAAGAAATGCGTAACGTCGTTGTATTTTTTAACTCTTCTTCGGTATAAAGCTGCAACATGGTTTTTGACGGTTTAGAAGCACCGGAAGCACAGGCGCTTCCTTGAGAAACGGCGATACCCTTCATATCGAGTTGAAAACCAACCAAAGTATTGGGAAAAGGAAGCAAAATACTTAAAAGAGTATAGTTACTTTTAGTAAAGTCTGTTCCATGTCCATTAAACAAAACCCCTTGTATATTTTTAGACAATTGATCAATCGTATATTGTTTTAAATCTTCAATTATTCTTCTTCTTTCTTTTAATTCTTGCATAGCATAATCAAAAGATTTACCTAAGCCAACAATCCCGTAAACATTTTCAGTTCCTGCTCGTAAATTACGCTCCTGAGTTCCTCCGGTTATCATACCTTTTAAACCGCTTGATTTTCTTATAAAAGCCATTCCTATTCCTTTTGGACCATGAAATTTATGGGCACTGCAAGAAGCAAAATCAATGGGTGTTTTAGAGAAATCTAAAGGATAATGAGCCATAGTTTGAACGGTATCTGAATGAAATAAAGCTCCATGTTTTTTACATAATTGAGCAATACAATCAATATCCGTTAAATTTCCAATTTCATTATTGGAATGCATTAAAGAAACTAATGTTGGAGTTTTTTCTTCTAATAAATCTTCTAAAAAAGCAATATCCAAATCCCCTTTTTTATTCTTCAAAGGAAGAAAAACAACTTCAATTTCAGGATGCTTTTCTTTTAGATCTCTGATGGTTTCCAAAACAGATTTATGTTCTAAGGGAGAAGAAATGATTCGTTTAATAGATAAATTTTCTATACAAGAACGTAAAATTAAATTATTAGACTCAGTACCGCAGCTTGTGAAAATAATTTCATTAGGATTTACATGCAACCATTGAGCTATATTTTTTCTGACCATTTCTATTTTTGACTTGCTTTCTTGCCCAAAGCTGTGTATAGCAGAAGGGTTACCAAAATCTTCTTTCATAGATTGAATCATTGCTTCAATAACTCTTTCATCTATAATAGTTGAAGCGGCACTGTCTAAATATATTTTTTTCATTGGTTAATTGCTTAATTATAATTCAAAAGTTGCTCGTATTCAATTTTAAATGCATGCAGATAATTTATTTATCGAAATAAATTACTTCATAAGATTAACATTTAAAATATAAATAAAAACTAACATAGTAAAACATTTATATTTTCAATATTTTCTAATAATAAATTTTATTAGCCTAAAATTTAAAATTATGTAAATCTATAGTATTACAAAAATAAAAAATATATGATCATAAATTTATGTAAGCCTGCGATAACAAGAATATTTATAAATAATTCGAAGTAAAAAATAGATAATTTACTAAGAAAGCCCTAGTAAATTATCTACCGGGACTTTCAAAACTAGTATATTTTATACAAATCTATTTTTAATTTATAATTTTACCAAAAAAATGATAATAATTATTTAACGAATTATATTTATTAAAAATAAATTAAAAATCACACTTAAGACTTATTGGAAATTAATATGCTTTCAGCTTTATCGTAATTAAATTCATTTTCCCTTCTGGCAACAACAATAGTAGCAGCTGCATTACCTATTAAATTAGTCAAAGCTCTTGCTTCACTCATAAATTTATCAATACCGAATATTAACGCCACAGCCTCAACCGGTACATGTCCTACTACCGGAAGGGTAGCGGCAAGAGTAATAAAACCACTTCCTGTTACCCCGGCTGCACCTTTTGAGGTTAAAAGCAATACCAAAAGAAGCGTAATTTCTTGTTGTAAATTCAAATGCATGTCTAAAGCTTGAGAAATAAAAACAGCAGCCATGGTAAGATAAATCGAAGTACCGTCGAGATTAAAAGAATAGCCGGTTGGTATAACCAATCCAACGACAGACTTAGAACAGCCTATTTTCTCCATCTTGCTCATAATTCCCGGCAATGCTGATTCGGAAGATGAGGTGCCGAGCACTATTAAAAGTTCTTCTTTAATATATTTGATAAATTTAAATATGTTGACTTTATTGTAATAAAGAACTGCTCCGATAACTCCGAAAATGAAAACAATACACGTTAGATAAAAGCATAAGATTAACATTCCTAAATTACTCAATGCTTTCAATCCGTAAACTCCAATGGTATATCCCATAGCACCCATGGCTCCTAAAGGTGCCAGATACATAATTATTTTTATAATAGCAAAAAGTCCATCCAGGAAAGATTGCATTACGGATAGAACCGGTTTTGAAGATTTAGGTCCAATTTTTGTCATGGCAAAACCAAAAAGAATGGCAAATACCAACACTTGAAGTAAATTATTAGAAGCAATTGAAGCAATAACATTTTCAGGAATCATATCCAAAATAAAAGTAATTATTCCGTGATCTTCTTTACTTTTTTCTATATAATGGGACATAGATGAAGAATCCAATGCATAAGGATCTACATGCATGCCGTTTCCGGGTTTTAGCACATTAACGAAAACCAAGCCGATGATTAAAGCTATTGTTGTCATAATTTCAAAATAAACAATAGCTGTTAAACCAACCTTACCTACCTTCTTAGTATCTTCCATTCCTGCAATACCCAGCACAATGGTACAGAAAATCAAAGGTCCTACGATCATTTTAATTAGCTTGATAAATCCGTCTCCTAATGGTTTTAGCATTTCACCAAGTCCCGTACTGTGTTGTTTAACCCCATTAACTATAATATCTTCACTTGGGAAAAAATATCCAATAAGAATACCTATAATTATGGCAATTATTACTTGTACGTAAAGACTTTTAAGTATTTTCATATTGTTTTTATTTTATTAAGGACAGTAATATATGAATAATATATTTGAATTGTTATAAATTGTAATTTTTTTCTTTAAAAAACATTTTTTGTAAATGTAATTATTTGAAATATAATATTTTGCGCTAATTTAATTAAGAAAAAATTCATTAAAAATTCACTTAATTTTCTTAAAAAATGCGTTAAAAAAGAAAAAAAAGCGTAAAAAAAAGTGGCTTAAAAATTAATTTTTTATTTATCAAATGAAAAAAATCATGTATTTTTATGAAAAATATTAGTAAGGTAATAGTTTGTAAAAACACAAAAATACAACTTAAAATTTATGAAACTTACTATTTTAGGATATAACTCAGCGGTTCCCACTGTTCGTACCAATCCTACATCTCAGTTATTAGAATGTAATAACCAATATTTTCTAATAGATTGTGGAGAAGGAACTCAAGTACAACTTAGAAAAGCAAGAGTGAAATTTACCCATATTAATACTATATTTATTTCTCATCTGCATGGCGATCATGTTTTTGGTTTGATCGGGCTTATATCTTCTTTTCATTTATTGGGAAGAACTGAACCTTTAACCATTTATGGGCCCAAAGGAATTAAAAAATTAATAGAAGTTCAATTACTATTAACTGAGAGTAGTAATCAGTTTGATATTAACTTTATTGAACTGACTTCTTTAAAAAGTGAATTAATTTATGAAGATAATAAATTGTGTGTTTGGACGATTCCATTAAACCATCGTATTTACACCAATGGGTTTTTATTTAAAGAAAAAGTAAAGCCGAGAAGGCTAAATATGGATGTAATTAGATACAATCCCGAAATTGAAGTATGCGATTATCATAATTTGAAATTAGGTAAAGATTTTATAACTCAATCCGGAGATATCATAAAAAATGAGTATCTTACCCTTCCTCCCAAACATTCTTACAGCTATGCTTTTTGTTCAGATACTAAATTCAGTCCCAATATAGTCCCGTTAATTAAAGGGGTTGATGTTTTATACCATGAAGCTACTTTTTTGGATGAATTAAGAGAATTAGCTTCTAAAACAGGACATACCACAGCATATCAAGCCGCAGAAATAGCAAAAACGGCAAACGTTAAAGTGTTAATATTAGGGCATTTTTCCAATCGTTATACCGATATATCCTTACTAAAAGAAGAAGCCAATCAAGTCTTTTTCAATACGATTTTACCCGAGGAGCTTTTAACTTTAGATTTTAATAAACTGATAATTAATTAAATAAAAGATGCAAATGATTAAATGAGTGATAAGGTAGTCTTTACACACAAAAACACTAATCAATATTACTTAATTGTTAGTACTTTTGCTTTTTACTAAACTAAACTAAACTGATAACATGAAAACTTTTCTAGACGGATATTTTAAGCTATCCGAAAATGGTACAACTATTAAAAAAGAATTAGTAGCCGGGATCATCACTTTTTTAACCATGTCCTATGCTTTGATTGTCAATCCTAGTATTTTATCGGAAACGGGAATGGATAGAGAAGCTCTTTTTACAGGAACTACGTTGGCTATAATTTTTGCGACGTTGTTAATGGGAATATTGGCAAAATTGCCCATAGCACAAGGGCCCGGAATGGGACTGAACAGCTTTTTTGCTTTTTCTGTAGTTTTAGGACTTGGATATTCTTGGCAATTTGCTCTAACAGCTGTTTTTATAGAGGGGCTTATATTTATAATTCTTACTTTTTTGAATGTCAGGGAAATGATAGTTAAAAGCATTCCTAGAGTACTGAAAGAGGCAATCCCTGTCGGAATTGGATTATTTATTACCTTAATAGGACTAAAAGGAGCGAATATCATTGTATCTGATCCCAATACTTTTCTTGCTTTAGGTGATTTTAAACAACATTCGGTATGGATTGCTTTTGCAGGATTATTGGTAACGGCTGTACTTCATTCGCGCAATATAAATGGATCCATCTTAGCGGGAATTGTAGTTTCCACATTATTCAGCTATTTGTTGGGCGACATACAATTACCTGGATCATTGGTAAGCATGCCTCCTTCCATTGAACCTATATTTGGTAAAGCTGTCGAACCGATGTTTTCTTCAGAAGGCTGGGACAAAATATTTTCAGTGGATATGTTGATTGTAGTTTTCACTTTTCTATTTGTTAATTTATTTGATACGATTGGAACTTTAATAGGAGTTGTATCTAAACTGGGATTGACGGATGAAGAAGGAAATTTTCCTCAAATGAAAAAAGCATTATTGTCTGATGCATTGGGAACAACGGTTGGAGCGATCTTGGGTACCAGCACGATTACTTCATATGTAGAAAGTGCTTCCGGGGTAGCCTCCGGAGGGCGAACCGGTCTTACAGCAGTTAGTACAGCATTGATGTTCTTTTTATCTTTATTTCTAGCACCTATATTTTTATTGGTTCCGGCAGCTGCCACAGCACCGGCATTAATTATTGTCGGTCTCTTTATGATTTCTTCTGTTGTAAAAATTAATTTTAATGATATCACGGAAGGTTTACCCGCATTTTTAACCATAATTTTTATGCCTTTTACATTTAGTATAGCTGAAGGTATTGTATTTGGTATGCTAAGCTTTACTTTATTGAAAGTATTAGGTGGCAGAAGAAAAGAGGTTACTCCAACGGTATATATTGTTTCGTTACTGTTTTTAGTAAAAATAGTTTTGGATGCATCGAAGATATTAGGATGAGATTGAAAGACGGTGATGATAAAAAACTAATTTATAGAAAGATAATATTTGATTAAGAATTTAATCTAATAAATATATATTTTTAAGTGGATGAATTAAATTTTACCATCTGGTTAAAATTTAATTCATCCATTGCCTTTTATTATTATCAAAATTTATAATTGATAAAATCTTTTATAAGTAAGGATCAAGCATTCATCTGTTTTAATTACAATTTTTATACTGAATTTGAAAACCGAAAAAATTATTAATTTGATAAATAAAACATTCAAGCTATTATCTGAATTATTTACGGTCTTATTTGACCGTTACCTTCTACAATCCACTTATAAGAACATAATTCATCCAGAGCCATAGGACCTCGTGCATGCATTTTCTGCGTGCTGATCCCTATTTCTGCACCCATTCCGAATTGTGCGCCATCTGTGAAGGCAGTGGAAGTATTAACATAAATACAAGCGGCATCAACCAGCTTTTCAAAAATTTTTATACATGATTTATTTTCGCTTATTATTGCTTCGCTATGTTTGGATCCGTAGTTCGCTATATGTTCAATTGCTTCCTTAATAGTATTTACCGTTTTTATAGACATTTTATAATCCAAGAATTCCATTCCGTAATTTGCGGAAGTTGCTTTATACAGTAAATTGGAGGGATAAGAGTTTTCTAATTGAGCGTATGCAGGTTCATCAGCATAAATAACTACTTTTTTCTCAATTAATTTTTTACACAATTCGGGAAGGTCCTGTATTCTTTCCTTATCAATAAGTAAGCAATCCAACGAATTGCAAACGCTAACTTTTCGGGTTTTAGCATTAAAGATGATCTCTTTTCCTATTTCTAAATTACCTTCTCGGTGGAAGTAAGTATGGCATACTCCTGCACCGGTTTCGATTACTGGGATTTTCGAATTTTCACGAACAAAATCAATAAGCTCTTTACTTCCTCTCGGAATAAGAAGATCAACATAATTACTTGCGTTCAATAATTGTAAAGTCGAAGAACGATCAGCGGGCAATAAATTACAAATATCAGGACTCAAACCCTCCTGTAGTAAAACCCTCTTAATAATCGAAACAATCGCTATATTAGAAAAAAAAGCATCAGAGCCTCCTTTCAAAATACAAACATTACCCGATTTTAAACATAAAGAAAATACATCGAAGCTTACATTGGGTCTGGCTTCATAAATAATACCTATAACTCCGAAGGGAACCGTAATTTTAGATAACTTAAGACCATTGGAAAGAATTTTTTCTGAAATTATTTTTCCTACAGGTGAGGGAAGAGAGGCAACTTTGCGAATATCTTTCGCTATATCTTGTATGCGTTCTTCAGTTAAAAGCAACCGATCAAATTTCGGATCGGAAGTAGACATCCTTTCTATGTCTTTCTTATTTTCAGAAAGAATATAGGGAATTGAATTTTCAGTTTCTTTGGCAAGAACTTCTAAAACTTGGTTGATTTTATAAGTATTAACTAAATTTAGTTCATTTACTGCTTTAACGGATGAGGTAAAAATATTTTGTTGAATAGAAGACATCATTTATTTTTCAATATATAAATAGTCGTAATGTATGATCGGCTTGTTGTTGGCCTGTCCTAAAATTTCTTTCGCTTTTTCGCTGGAATAGGAAGATCGTCCTATTCCAATTTGTTTTTTGGTGTGATCAATAATGCGAACAATATCATCAATTTCAAAATTTCCGACTATCCGAGTTACGCCCACAGGCAATATGCTGACAGCTTTAAAATTTAATAAAGCTTTTCTTACTCCTTCATTAATATGTATTTCTCCTTTAGCGAAACCTTCAGAATGGGCGATCCATTTTTTCACGCCCGAAATTTCTTTGGATGCCGGAATAAATCGGGTGGAAGGTGTGTCAACGCCATTTACAAGTCGAGAAATGATGTTTTTCACCCTTCCATTGGCAATAATTACTTCTATACCTTCTTCTGCTACTTTTCTAGCTATATTATATTTGGTTTTCATTCCGCCTCTTCCGGTAGTCGACCGCTTAGATTGTATATAATCCTCAACAGGATCACTTGAACTGTCTATTTCTTTTATAAGCTTAGATTCAGGGTCTGAAGGATCGCCGGTGTAAATTCCATCGATATTACTTAAAATAATCAATTTTTTGCAATCCATCATAGCGGCTATCAAGCCTGATAATTCGTCGTTATCCGTAAACATAAGTTCATTAACAGAAATCGCATCGTTTTCATTTACAATTGGAATCACATGATTTTCAAGCATAATATTCATGCAATTCCTTTGATTTAAATAATGCCTACGTGTTGAAAAATCTTCTTTAGTTGCTAATATTTGTCCGCATAGAATTCCATGTTGATTAAATAGGTCGTAATATCTATGGATTAATTTTACCTGTCCAACAGAAGAATATAACTGGCGAGCTGAAATACTGTCAAGTTTTGAGTGGGTTTTAAATTCATTTTTACCGGACGCTACTGCACCGGATGAAACCAGAATGATTTCCGTATTATTTTTATGAAGTTCAGCAATCTGATCAACGATATCAGACATTTGGGTAATGTCAAGAGTTTCATCCTTACGGGTTAACAGCTGACTTCCAATCTTTACAACAATTCTATCTTTCATGGTAAATGAATTTGTCGAAATAAAACAAAGGTAAACTTTTTTATTTTGACTAAAAGAATCTTATAAATTAAATAATAATTTATATAGTTATAAAAAAATCTATATATAAATATTTTTAAAAATTTGGAAAAATACTTTGTAAATAATTAGAGAAAAGAATAATATAAATGTAATAGTAAATTGAATATTTGTTCTCTGCGTTTAAATAAGTTATATTTGCATCCCAATTAAATTTAGTAATCTTTAAAAAGAAAAAATAATGACAGATGTTTTAAAGTGCCCAAAATGTTCAATGGAAAATGTTTATTTTGATGGTACTTCCTATGTATGCCCGGATTGTTTTTATGAATGGTCGGGAGAAGAATCGGCGGGAAATTCAATAGTTAAAGATAGCAACGGAGCTGAACTTCAAGATGGAGATGCGGTTACAGTCATTAAAGATCTTAAAGTAAAAGGTTCTTCTATGGTAATTAAAAGAGGAACTAAAGTAAAAAGCATCCGATTAACTGATAATCCGGAAGAAGTAGATTGTAAAATTGACGGTTCAAGTATTGTTTTAAAGACCTGTTTTCTTAAGAAATAAATTTTATAAATATATTTATACTTATGAAAGAGCTGCTTTAGTAGCTCTTTTTTTTGTTGTAACATTTCTTTGAATCCCTTTTTTAAAATCTATTTTTTAAGCTCTGTATAACAAGTAAATAAAAGTTATATATCGGAAATTAATTCATTTTGAAATAGCGAAAATTCAAAATAATAGTTTACTAATTTATTTTAATAAATATTGAATAACTTAATAAATATGTAAATATTTTATAAAAAAAACTTATATTTGAACTGTAATTAAAAATATTACAGTAATGAATGACCGCCATTTTACAGTTTCCATGCATATACTTACTCTTTTGGCAAAAAATTTGGATCAATGGCTACCGTCAGCTTATATAGCAGGAAGTTTAAATCTTAATCCTGTTATAGTCAGGAATGAATTAACCAATCTTCAAAAACATGGTTTTATAGAAACAAAAGAAGGAAAGAAGGGGGGAAGTAGATTATTAAAATCTCCTGAAAAAATTGCATTGTCTGAAATTTATTTAAGTGTTTACAATCAATCGCTAGTAGGAAAACTTTTACCATCTCCCAATCCTTTATGTTGTGTTGGAAAAAAAATTAATCAAAACATTAGCGAATTGAATGAAACTATTGAAGAGGTAGTATTTAAAAAACTGGAAGGAGTAACTCTTCAAGATTTCAGCATGAAATTTTAGGGAAAACAAATATGGAAATCTCATTTATTATATGAAAATAAGTTATCAAAGAATTAATTATTAATATATTAGTATACAAATTATGAAAAAAGTAGCATTAATAGGTGCCTCAGGATTTATAGGGTCACAATTAGTAAAAGAATTACTGAGCAGAGGGTACCAAGTAACAGCAATCGTTCGTTCGGCTGATAAAATTAAGAATGACGATAAAAATTTAAAAGTGGTAAGTGCAGATGTATTTGACACAGATAAATTAGTAGAAGTTTTAAAAAATAATGATGCAGTAATAAGTGCATATAATCCGGGTTGGACTAATCCGAATATTTACGATGATACAATAAAAGGATATCAATCAATAATTGAGGCTGTTAAAAAAGCGGGTATTAAGAGATTACAAGCGGTTGGTGGAGCAGGAAGCTTATTGGTAGCTCCGGGTAAAACCGTTGTAGATTCTGGAGCCATTCCGGATGAAATTTTACCGGGAGTTAAGGCCTTAGCATTAGTTTTAAAAGATCAATTTTTACCGGAAAAAGAACTAGATTGGGTGTTCTTTTCTCCTGCCGGAACTATTGAGCCGGGAGAAAGAACAGGAAAATATCGTTTAGGATTAGACAATCTTATTACAGATGATCAAGGGAACAGTAAAATATCAGTTCAGGATTATGCGAAAGCTATGGTTGACGAACTTGAAAATCCAAAACATCATCAACAAAGATTTACCATAGGATATTAAAAAAGGGAGTGTTTAAACTCCCTTTTTCTTTTTATATAGTAATGTATATTTTAAACTTTTAAATTGAAATAGTCTAACTTCTTAATTAATTTAAAATTTAGGTTATGAAGTAAAGACATACTATTATTTAAAGTTTTTCACTTTTAAGTTTAGGGATTTGCAAATCCCATCTAACAGCTATATATCTTAATAAAACTACAATTCCGATAGTTACAGCACTAATAAATGGTAAATTAAAGTTGAAGAATTGAAGCGTTACAAAAAAAATTCCTCCAACTATACAGGGAGAAGCATAAATTTCACGTTTAAAGATTCGAGGGACTTTGTTTAAAAGAATATCACGAATTACTCCACCTAAAACAGCTGTAATAGTTCCCATAATCACTATGACCCAAGAGTCATATCCTAACAACATAGCCTTTTCAGCGCCTACTACAACAAATAATCCAAGACCGATACTATCACTCCAAAAAAAGAAACTATTTAAATGATTAAGATGCTCACGTAGAAATATATAAAATAACAAAGAGAAAAGAGTACACCATACATAGATACTATTAAGCATCCAAAAAGGAGTTATACCCAAAAGAAGGTCTCGAAAAGTTCCTCCTCCAACGGCAGTAACAAAACCTAAAACAAAAGCACCAAACCAATCGCATTTTTTTGTTGCAGCACCCCGAACACCACTGATTGCAAAAGCAAATGTTCCTATAAATTCAATAATGTCAACGAAGCGGATTTGTCGAACTAATTCAAAAACGTATTCTTTCATGGTTATCAATTCAATTAAAACTTGCAAAATTACAATAATTTAGCATTAGCCGGTTTGAACGTTAATAATTTAATTAACTAAATTTTGATTGGTAAAATTCATAAAATATCAAAAACTAAAACTTTTAATTAGAGGGTTATATAAGAATTATCCCCTCTATAAAATAAGGAATTTAATTATCTCATTACTACTTGTTTGTAATATATATTTTATAAAATTGGAATAACCCATGATGATTAATTATAGGTTCAAATTTACCTAATTTTTCAGAACATATATAAGTCAAAGATTTGGTATGATTTTTTTGTTAATTATACATAATATGTTAACTACAGATTTAAATAAAAAGAAGCAAATTTTCATATCTTTGCGCACTACTTTAATTTAAGTCAGTTAATCAATTAACTTGAGATAACCTATAATGAATCAGGATTATATAAATATTTATGGAGCAAGAGAACATAACCTCAAAGATATTTCTCTTAAAATTCCCAGAAATCAATTAGTAGTAATTACCGGTTTAAGCGGAAGTGGAAAATCTTCCTTGGCATTTGATACAATTTATGCAGAAGGTCAAAGACGATATATCGAAACTTTTTCAGCCTATGCACGTCAATTTTTGGGAACTTTAGATCGTCCGGATGTAGATAAAATAGATGGATTATCTCCCGTTATAGCTATTGAACAAAAAACCACATCGAAAAACCCACGTTCAACTGTAGGGACCGTAACAGAATTGTATGACTTTTTTCGATTGTTATATGCCCGAGCTTCGGACGCATTTTCATACAAGACGGGTGAAAAAATGGTTACTTATTCGGAAGATCAAATTACTGATTTAATTTATAAGGATTTTTCAGGAGAGAAAGTTTTGGTTTTAGCGCCATTAATTAGATCAAGAAAAGGACATTATAGAGAGTTGTTTGCAAATCTGGCTAAAAAAGGTTTTTTACAAGTTAGAGTTGATGGAGAATTATTGGATATTGTTCCGGATATGAAGTTAGACCGTTATAAGATTCACGATATAGAGGTTGTAATAGATAAGCTGATTATAGATACAAAAGAGAATACCCAACGAATCATACAATCGATACGGTTAGCCATGCAATATGGAGAGGGTACCATAATACTTTTGAAGCAAGGAGAGGAGCAGGGAAAATATTTTAGTCGTAATTTAATGTGTCCCAGTACCGGGATTTCTTATCAAATGCCGGAGCCAAATACTTTTTCTTTTAATTCTCCTAAAGGAGCGTGTGAGCACTGTAACGGATTAGGAAGAGTTAAGGAAATTAATATAAATAAGTTGGTGCCCAATCCCAAATTATCTTTTGATAAAAACGTTTTTCCAATTTTTGAAGAACTTAGTCATACCGGATGGATTTTATCTCAAATAGATGTTATCCTAAAAAAGAATGGTTTTACAATGTCTACTCCATGGGAAAAACTTTCTGAACAAGCAAAAGATGAAATACTCTACGGGATAAATGATAAGGTTACTTTAGATTTAGATTATGCTCAAATAAAGAAGACCTATAAAGTAAATTTTGAAGGAATCATTGATTATATAACTCGTTTGTCCACCGGAAAAGATGAAGAAGAATCTCAAAAATTTAAAACTCAGGTATTTGAAGACAGAATTTGTCCGGTTTGTGAGGGAGCACGCTTAAAAAAAGAAAGTTTATTTTTTAAGATTGATAACAAAAACATTTCGGAAATAGCCCGTTTTTCTTTACAAAAATTAAGTGAATGGATTCATGAATTGCCTTCAAAATTATCTGAAAATAACCAAATAATTGCTAAAGATTTAATTCAAGAAATTTCCAAGAGACTCAGTTTTTTAGTTGACGTTGGTTTAGATTATCTTAGTTTGGATAGGCCGTCGCAGACCTTATCCGGTGGAGAATCTCAAAGAATACGTTTGGCTACACAAATTGGTTCTCAATTGGTCAATGTTTTATACATTTTAGATGAGCCCAGCATTGGGTTACATCAACGCGATAATATTAAATTAATAGACTCTTTAAAAAAACTTAGAGATTTAGGTAACTCTGTTTTAGTAGTGGAACATGATAAAGATATGATCCTAAATGCAGACTATGTAATAGATATGGGACCATTGGCCGGAAAGGGAGGGGGTGAGGTAGTTTGGGAAGGAAAACCACAAAATATATCAAAAGCAAATACATTAACTGCAAAATATATTAATGGAGAATTACAAATTCCCATACCCGAAGAACGAAGAAAAGGAAATGGTAATCATTTAAAATTAATAGGATGTACAGGAAATAACTTAAAAAATGTAACCCTGGATATACCTTTAGGGGCATTGGTTTGCATAACCGGAGTTTCCGGGAGTGGAAAATCTTCGTTAATAACCAATACATTATATCCTATATTAAATAAACATTTCTATCGTGCTGAAAAAGAACCTCTTCCGTATAAGAAGATTGAAGGTATTGAATTTTTGGACAAGATTGTAGATGTAGATCAATCGCCAATTGGTCGAACTCCAAGATCCAATCCTGCAACCTATACAGGAGTTTTTACAGATATACGAAACTTGTTTGCTCAATTGCCTGAATCAAAGATAAGAGGATATCAATTGCGTAGGTTTTCTTTTAATGTAAAAGGAGGAAGATGTGAAGTTTGTCAAGGTTCCGGATTGAAATTGATTGAAATGAATTTTTTACCGGATATATATGTTCATTGTGAAGCCTGTCATGGAAAACGATTTAACAGAGAAACTTTAGAGGTAAGATACAAAGGTAAATCTATTTCAGATGTATTGGATATGACCATAGATGAAGCTGTAGATTTTTTCCAGCCAATCCCTAAAATTCATCGCATTATTAAAACATTACAAGAAGTAGGTTTAGGTTATATTACTTTAGGACAGCAATCAACAACCCTATCGGGAGGGGAAGCTCAACGAGTTAAATTAGCTAAAGAATTAAGTAAAAAACAAACAGGGAATACCATTTATATATTGGATGAGCCAACTACAGGCTTACATTTTGAAGATATCAGAATTTTAATGGAAGTAATTAATCGTTTGGTAAATTTAGGTAATTCAATTATTATTATCGAGCATAACCTCGATGTTATTAAGGCAGCAGATTATATTATTGACATCGGATTGGAAGGAGGAGATAAAGGAGGTAAGATAATTGCACAAGGTACCCCGGAAGAAGTAGTTAAAAATAAAAGCAGTTATACTGCAAAATTTTTAAAGGATGAATTATAATTATTGCTAAATTATTTATAAACAAATTGTGTATTAATTACTCCGGCTACCCCCGTTCATAATTTACCTATTTATCTTAATTTCAATCAAGATTTTTAAAATTTGTTTCTGTGAAATAAAGAAATTTTACTTTTCAATAGTATTAATTTTATTAACATTTATTTTTTTTTCTTAAGATTATTTTAAGAAATTTTTAAAAAATTTTCTTCATATTTTTACATGAGTTTTTTAATGTATTTAATTGTATTGTAATTTTTTACAAAATATTTTTTTGCTAACTTAAAGGTAAAATTATTTACAATTGTGAATAAAAATTAAAATTTATGTTGGTAAACTGCTAAATAGTACTTATATTTGTTAAAGAAATCTTAATAAAGATTTAACTAAAACACACAAACAATATTATGAGTAAGAAAAAAATAGCAATAGGCTGCGATGAGGCAGCGTATGCTTTAAAAATTGTCTTAAAAGATCATTTAGAAAAATTAGGATATGAAGTCAAAGACTTTGGTGCTGAAAAAGGAGAGGTGGTTTTATATCCGGATGTTGCAGCAAAAGTAGCAAAGGCTGTAGCAGCAGGAGAATTTGAAAGAGCTGTGTTAACGTGTGGTACGGGTATAGGAATGGCAATAACAGCCAATAAAATACCGGGAGTTAGAGCAGCGGTTTGTCATGATCCTTTTTCTGCTGAAAGAGCAAGAAAAAGTAATAATGCACAAATTATTTGTTTTGGTGAACGAGTAATTGGTCATGAACTTGCGAAAAGTTTGTTGAATACTTGGTTAGAGTCAGAATTTAGCGGTGGCGGTTCTGCTCCAAAAGTTCAACGAATCTGTGATTACGAAGAAGAATATTTCAAAAAATAAATTTTGAAATTTTAAAAAAAGATATTTTTATTTATTTTAAATAGTTATTAATAATTATTCAATCAAAAAAAGAGTAAGTTAAATTAAACGTTACTCTTTTTTTTATTTTATTATGTTCGCTAAAAAAAGAAATCTGCTTTATCTATTTGGATAATTTTTTTCCAAAAGCCAAATCACCGGCATCTCCTAATCCGGGTACGATATATTTATTTTCATCTAATTCATCATCAACAGACGCAATCCATAATTCTGAATTTTCAGGTAATTTAGTTTTAATGTAATCAATTCCCGGTTTGGAGCCTATGGCTGCAACAATATGTACTTTCTTGGGCTTTCCTTGACTTAATAAAACTTCATAAACATTTGCCAAAGATTCACCGGTAGCCAGCATAGGATCTGAAATTATTAATGTTTTATCTTGCAAAGAAGGAGTTGCCAAATATTCAACCACTATTTCAAATTCTTTATTACTGTTCGGATGATGTCTAAATGCGGATACGAATGTGGTTTCTGCTTGATCAAAAAAATTCATCATTCCTTGATGTAAAGGTAATCCCGCTCTCAAAATAGTACATAGTACAGGTTGCTGGATAATCAATTCTGTAGGCTTACTACCTAAAGGAGTAGTAATGTTAACAGTTTGGTATTCAAGCGTCTTACTTAGTTCGTAACCTAAAATTTCACCTATTCTTTCCAAATTTTTTCTAAATCTCATTCTGTCTTTCTGAATAGAGACATCTCTTAATTCTCCTACAAAATGATTTAAAATGGATTTAGATTTACTGAAATCGTGGACTATCATAAATATTATTTTTGTAAATATAAGTTATTTGCTCTAATAGTTTATAAACTAAGTGGTGACTACAAAGATGATTTAGTTATTCTATTTATCAGAAGATTCTGTAAAAACCTCTATATAAATTTTATTTCTTTTATCTTTTTGATATTTTTGTTCTTTAGTCCAAATATCTAAGATAGTAGTTGAATTTAGCTTTTCAGAATTTCTACTATACATTTCAAGATTAATTCCTAAATAATTTAAAAGTGCAAATTCATCACTTAATGAAATAACTTTAAAAGCGGTTTCCTTATTCTTTCCATCTCCATAGTCGGCAATAGCTCTCATTAAAATTTCAGCTTGATTTTTTAATAGTTTTAATCTTTCTTCATTTTCATTATTTTCATTATAACATATAATTAGATTTAAAATTACCGTAAGATTAACCGGGTCATTTTTTAGTAATTCTTCTCCTAAAATAACTGCCTTAGTATATTTTTTAGCTGCTATTTGTTTCATGAATTTTAAATAATTGTTTTTTCCTTCCAAAGATTTAGTATAATATGAAGTATATAGCTTACCATAATAAAGGTAATACGATTTCACCTTTTCATTATGGAAGTTAGACGCATTATTTAAGAATTCAGATATTAATTGATCATAATAATAGGACGAATTCTTATCCGTTACATTTTCTTTTATGATTTCAAAATTTATCGTTTGTGAAAATGACAAATTAAATACCAATAAGGTTAAAATAGAATAGAAAGGTTTCATATAATTTGTGTATTAGTTAGTATAAAAATGAAATATAAATATAATTAGATGTTAAATAGTTATTTTTTAAGGATATAATGTTCTTATTTAAAATGAACGGATACTTAAAATTCATAGTAGTTAAATTATTTTTTATTAGTAAAAGAGCATCTAAAATGATAGCTTGTCGGACTAACTGTTGTTGAGTATTTAAATTAATAAATAAATTTATATAGTAAGATCTTTCACATGTTTTAAATAGGTTTCTAATAAAATCATGGTTAAAATCTTTAAATTGCTTTTATAATAGTTAGTTTAAATTTTATTTTTCAATTTACTAAATAAAATTTAAATTTCAATTATTTAAATTAAGCTGTTGGCTTATGATATATGCTTCACTCCAACATGCTTGAAAATTAAATCCCCCCGTTAATGCATCAATATTTAAAACTTCACCCGCAAAATATAAATTAGGTATTAATTTAGATTGCATAGTGCGAAAATCAACTTCTTTCAAATCTACCCCTCCGGCAGTTACAAATTCATCTTTATGCGTATTTTTACCAGTAATGGATAATTGCGTATTGGTAAGTGATTCGGCTATTTTATTGATATCTTTTTTACTTAAATCGGATAGATTCTTATCGTTAATTTGGAGATGTTCTAAAAGATTATTCCAAAATCGATGAGTTAAATGGTATAGTTTTAAACTATAAATCGATTTTTTGGGATGTTTTTCTTTTTCTTGAATTAATGCCTCTTTTACCTTATCAAAAGTTTCAGAAATCCAATTTACCCGTACAACAAATTTATAATTAAGTGTATATAATTCCCGGGCACTCCATGCAGATAATTTTAATACGGCAGGTCCACTTATACCCCAATGAGTGATAAGTAAAGGACCGAATTCTTTGTATTTTAATAAAGGAATATGTATTTCTGCTTCTGGAAAAGTAATTCCTTGTAAATTGCGAATCAGTGGATCATCACATAAAAAGGTAAATAAGCTAGGGACAGGAGGAATGATGGTATGACCTAATTGATTTAGGATTTTCCACATTTTTAATGAACTTCCTGTTGCAACTACTAGGGCATCAGCATAATAAGTGGAATGAGTAGTAATTATTTCAAATTGATTTTCTATTTTTTTTAGGTTAATTACCGTTGAATTGTAATTAATTTCTATATTTTTATTGTTTGCTTGCTCAATAAATGTATCTATAATGGTTTGAGAAGAATTAGATTCGGGAAATACTCTATTATCGTTTTCAATTTTTAAATTAACGCCTTTTTGAGCAAACCATTCAAAAGTATCAGATGGTTGAAAATGATTGAATACACTTAAAAGTTCTTTGGATCCCCTAGGATAGAATTTTACCAGTTTCTTAGGTATAAAACAAGCGTTAGTAACATTACATCTTCCTCCGCCCGATATCTTTAATTTTTGAAGGGGACTTTTAGCTTGTTCTAATATAATTGTTTCCCATTTATTGGAATTAATGTTGGATGCTAAAAAAAATCCGGAAGCTCCGCCTCCTATAATGATAAGCTTTTTCACTTACGATTAATTATGTTATATACGAAAATTTTGAGGTATATATATATTTATAATAAAGGTTGGAATATGTTCCAACCTTTTTGATTATTATTTTTTAAATAAACGTTTTATTCGAGTAAATAATGAATTATCATAGTTTTCATCTTCTTCAAAATACCCGTAGCCATACCCATAACCATATCCGTACCCGTAGCCATATCCATAACCATATCCTCCCGGATTAACGTAATCATTGAAAATAATCCCAATGTGATTTACCTCATCATTATTATATTTCTCATTAATGCCCTTTAAAAGCTGTTTATATGTATAATTGCAACGGGCAACATAAATTCTGGCATCAGAAAGAGACATTAGATCATATGCATCAATAACTAAACCAACCGGTGGAGAATCTATAATGATATAATCATACATAGTTCTTAATTTTTTAATCAATTCTTCATTTTCCATACTAATCAATAATTCACCCGGATTTGGAGGTATAGGTCCTGCCGGAATAATATCTAAATTTTCATATTCTGTTTTTTTAATAATGTCTTCTAGTGAATTTGATCCAGAAAGATATCCTGATAATCCTACTTTATTACTAATTTTAAAGTCATCAAAAATTCTAGGTTTTCGCAAGTCCATTCCAACTAAAACCGTTTTTTTACCGCTTAACGCTAAAACAGAAGCTAAGTTAATTGCTATAAAGGTTTTTCCTTCACTGCCTATAGACGAGGTTATTAAAAAAACTTTTCCACCCTTCACATCCTTTTCATTATATAAAAACCTCAAATTAGATCTAATAGCTCGAAAACTTTCAGAAATACTCGATTTAGGTCGTGCCAGTACAGCTAAATTATTTTCGGTATTTTTAGGCCCGATAGTACCTATAATTGGGATTTTAGTAACTGATTTTAAATCTGAAATTAATTTTATTTTATTATCTAATAGTTCGATTAAGAACAACAATATAAGAGGAATAACCAATGATATTCCTATATATTTATATTTATTTTTTTGAATGTTTGGAGTTATAGGAGCTTGTCCCGTATTTTTTGCTTTATCTAATACAGTTATATCAGAAATTGTAGTAGCTTTCCTCATTTCTGCCTCAGATAATTTATCCAAAAGGGTATTGTATATACCGTCATTTAGTAAATAACCTCTTTGCGCATTGACAAATAATCGTTCTTTTTCCGGAAGAGATTCAATATCGAGTTCTAAATTACTTATTTGATTATTTACATTTTTTAAATTGGTAGCGAGATCTTTAGATGAATTATCTAGTAAGGATATAACCTTATTTTTGGCATTATTAATTTTGTAATTTATTTCATTAATAGGTTCAGAATGATCTCTATATATTAATAATAAATCTCTTTTTTCTTGTTCTAAAGTTTGAACATTTTGCATCAAACCATCTATATTATTATCCGATATTCCTAAAATATCTCCATTTAAATAAGTGTTTTTATTGAAAGATGATTTTTTAAAATTATTTAAAGCCTCAATTTTAGATTTTAATTCTTCTCTTCTAAGATCTAAACCTTGTATTTTAGATAAGATAACATTGGTACTAACATCAGATTTTGAAAAAATCTTATTATCCATTTGTACTTTCTGAAAGATTACCGTAGCACTATCTAATTTTCTTTTTGTTATAATGATTTGTTTTTTAATAAAATCAATGGTATTTAAATTAACTTTATTTTTATCTTCAAGTCTTCTTTTTATTAATTCATCTACCGATTTATTTAAGAAATTAATAGTCCCATTTAAACTTAATCCTTTCTTTGTCATAATCATGATGGATGGAAGGTCTTGATCAAAGTCTATAGAAACTAAAGATTTAATTTTGGATACAGAATAATTTATGGTCGATAAGTAAAAATAAAAACTGAGATCTGTAATGTTATCTCCAAATCTGCCCCCGTATTCTTTATTTTTAACAAACTTAAATTTTAAATTATTTGTTTGTACCCATGTATTTAAAGGGACAATGAGCTCTTTTACATATTTGTCTTTACGTATATAATAGTTTTCGTTTGTATAAAGAAAACACGTTTCATTTAAGTTATCAGGAAAAGTAAGTTTAAATTTATGATCAGGGAGTATATCCACTTTAATATCTGTATACAAAGATTGGGGATAATTTGTATCCACTACTATTTTGAAAGGTACATCCACATAGTCAATTTCAGTTGTTTTAAAATTACCTTTTAAATAATAATTTATGTATAGATTAAGCGATTTGACTAAATTTTCGTTATGAGTTCTGGAAGTCAGTAATTTTTTATAATATATACCTTGCGTAGCCCCTGAATTTCCTCCCCAAATAAAGTTTATGGATTGATTGGGTGCCAGAACGCTTGATGTACCGGAAGATATACTGACTGTGGTAGAAGATTGGTAAAATCGATCAGAAAATCGATTGACAAGAAAAGCTATGGTCCATCCAAATATAAAAGCGATTAAAAACCAATACCAATTTTTTATAAGCCTTCGAATAAATCTTTCAAGACTAAAAAAATTATTTTCGAGAAAATCGGAATTTTTATTTTTTTGTGTTTTATTTTGGTTAGTATTTTGCTGGTCAGTGGTATTCATGTTTCGATACTAAAATTTATTATAATGTTTTGAAAAATAAATACGTTGTAATTGCCTGAATACCTACAGATAGGAATTGGGTAACATCTCCAATAGTGGTACCACCTCCTAAACCAGATATTTTCTCTTTTAATGGGTCTATAATAATTTGATCTCCAGATTGTAAATAAAAATAGGGAGAGTTTAGAATATCATCGCGGGTTATATCAAGCACAATGTTTTTTTTACCTTCCGGGTATTCTCTGATGATTCTAATATGGCGCCTGTCAGCGTATCTTGTTAAATCTCCCGATTTAGCTATCGCTTGTAATAAATCGACCCGGTTAGACAACTCCGTTTTTTCTCCGGGTGATGCAATTTCGCCTACCATATAATATTTGATGGCTCCGATATTCATTCGAACTTCAGCTTTTCCATCATTATATAATACTTCATTTAGTTTAGACTGAACTAAATCTGTTATTTCATTTAAAGTTAACCCATATACATAGAATTCACCTAATCCATATATGGTTATATATCCATTGGCATCAACAATTAATCCACTAGTTCTTAATCTTCCATCTCCACTGTTAGCACCTCCTTTAAATGCCGTTGTGTTTTCTTCACTTAAAAATCGAGAAGCGTTTTTATCCGAAGTGATAAGGGTCATTGCTAAAATATCGTCTTTTTTTACCCTGTAGTTTTCATAGATTACCGGAACTAATCCATATTCATTATAATGTAGGTTTTCGCTAGGTTGAAGATATTTTAAATCTTTAACACCGATGCAAGAACATAATAATAAAGCAAAAGAAATAATAAAAATAGCTTGATTAAATTTCATATAATAACTTAAACTGCAAAAATAGTTAATTTTTTAATATTTGCATAAGATTTGTAATTTCTGTTTCAATATTACTTATATCATAATTATTTAAAATTATTTTTTTATAAATAGATATATTATTTTCAATTCCTTCAAAAGGAAAATATAATTGTTCTTCAAATTTTTCAAAATTTGAAATCTTATTTAAATAAATAATTTTCGGCTTATAGTCGAGATTTAATTTTTGTAAAAATGTGTTTAACAAATCATTAATATTATAAGAATTTCCCATATCTAAAATATATATCCCGGAACAGTTAATAGGAGAGGCTATTTCAATTAATCCTCTGGAGGCTTGATATTTGGAAATAAAATATCGATTCATGTTTTTATTTGTAATAGTAATAGGCAGTTGGTTTTCAATTTGATATTTAAAGATAGTGAAAACCGATCCGCTACTATTGAAAACGTTTCCAAATCGAATAATTTTAATTTCTAACGTCGTAGGAATTTCTTTTTTTATAATTTTTTTTAGAATATTCAGTTCCGCAATTCGTTTAGATATTCCCATAATGTTTATGGGTTGAACAGCTTTATCGGTTGAAATAAAAATAAACTGTTCGACATTTTGATTAGTTAATGCAATTTCCAATAAGTTTAAAGTAGCATCTATATTTACGGATTGAGACTCTTCTACGTTATTCTCTAAAATATCAATGTGTTTATAAGCTGCGGCATGATAAATTATTTGAATAGAAAATAAAGAAAATAATTTTTTTAATAATTCTTTATTTCTAATATCTCCTAAAAATAACTGTAAACGATTATTTTCAATTTCATTTTTAAATTTTAACTTGATTTTAAAAATTGCATATTCAGAATGATCTAAGATTATAATTTTTTTACATGAACTTTCCAATAATCTTTGTATAAGTACGCTTCCTATAGAACCTCCTCCACCGGTAACTAAAATGACTTTATGATTTAAATAATCATATTCTTTATTTGAATAATCTATTTTTTTATTAAACAATTTTTCAAAGGAAATATTTTGATTTTGAATTTTGATTATATCTTCTTTGTTTGGCATTATATTTTAAATATTTTTATTGATAATAGTTATAATCTTATTTAAATCTTCATCGTTCAAATTATCTCCGGAGGGTAGACACAGTCCGTTTTTGAAAAGCCTATTCTCAAAAAAAGAATCACCATAAAATGAAAAATTTTTAAAAACTTTCTGATTATTTAGTGGATTCCAAAGAAATCTTGATTCAATATTGTTTTTATCAAGCAAACTTTTAATTTTTTTATTTAATGAGGTTGGAAATATAAAAGAGCTTAACCAACGATTAGAAAAGCTGTGATTTAATTCTTTTTGATTGTCTATGGTGAATCGTTTTTCCAGATTTGAAAGATAATAATCGAAAATAAGTCTTCTTCTTTTTACTTTTATTTCCAATTTATCAAATTGTGCACTACCTAAAGCGGCAAGAATATTACTTGTAGAGTAATTATATCCTAATTCATTATGTTTATAATAATCGACTTTTTCTTTTGCTTGAAAAGCTAATTTTTCAGCATAGTTATAACTTTTTTTATTGGGTAATATTAGAGCTCCCCCTTGAGAGGTAGTAATAATTTTATTTCCATTAAATGAAATAATTCCATAGTTACCCATCGAGCCTAAAGGCTTATTATGGTAAAAGGAACCTAATGCCTCTGCTGCATCTTCAATGATTATGATGTTATTATCCTTGCATATATCAATTATTTTATCCATTTGTGCAGGCATTCCGTAAATATGTGCAATGATTAAAACTTTGGGTTTTATATCTTTTTTATTTAAATCTTCAATTGCGAAGTGAAGAAATTCAGGAGACATATTCCATGTTTCTTTTTCAGAACCTATAAATACAGGAATAGCTTTTTCATATAAAATAGGAAAAGCAGTAGCAGCAAAAGTAAAATTAGAACATAAAACATAATCACCTTCTTTAATTTCGGTTACTTTTAGAGCAAGGTGAATCGAAGACGTTCCACTATTTGTTAGTAAAATATTTTTTTTAAAATATTTAGATAATTTATTAGTAAAATCAATTGTGTAAGATCCAAAAGGTGAAATCCATCCACTTTTTAGAGCTTGAACTACATTTTCTATTTCTGAATGATCAATGTTGGGAGGAGATAAATATATTTTGGTGTTTTTATTCACGTTTTTTGTGTATAATTTTAGTTAATAATAAGGGGAGAAAAGAAAATATGATTCCCAATAATAAAATTATGATAAGTAGTAGATGAACATTAATATGTCTTAAAAAGTAAGCAACTAATATAACTATAGCATTTTCTGCAACTATAACTAATGTAACTTGTTTGTGAGATAAACCCAAACGTAAATATCTATGATGCATATGATTTTTATCTGCATTAAAAGGAGAGCGTTTTTTATATATACGTATCATAAAAACACCTAACGTATCAATGATAGGAATAATTAAAATGGCAATAACAATTACTGGAGCTGTTTGAATCCAATATACCGGAGTACCAAATGGATATTGCAATAAAAATAAATTTAGGAATTTAATGCCCATAAATGAAAGTAAAAATCCTATAATCATAGATCCGGTGTCACCCATAAATATTTTATACCTTTTGGAAAAATTATAATGGAGAAATGCTAAAAGACTTCCTATAATGGTTAATGCTAAGACAATCATAGGATAATTAATTGATCCCAATCTCCAAAAAGTAATTATAAATGCACAACAAACTAAGATTGCAACACCTGATGCTAAACCATCGATTCCGTCTATTAAATTGAACGCATTTATTAAAAAAATAAAAATTAAAACGGTAAATAAAATACTAAACCAATAGGGGAGTAGATTAATACCGAAAATGCCAAAGAAATGACCAATTCTAACGTTGGATCCTACAGAAATCATTAGAGCGGTAACAATTTGTGCATAAAATTTTTTATTAGGTGCAACAACTAATATATCATCCATTAATCCAATGAAGAATAGAACAATAATTCCGGAAAATAAAAAAATATAGGAAGAAAATAGCTCATAAGCACATATGGAAGACATAATTGTAACAGAATAAAAAATTGAAATTCCACCTAAATTAGGAGTTTCCGTGTGATGAGAACTTCTTTCCTTAGGTCTTGCCATTAAATTTTTTTTATAAGAAACTCTAATAATTTTAGGAATAGTTAAATAGGTTAATAAGAATGATCCTATTAAACCCAATATACATTTTAGATAAAAACTATCAATTCCCAAAAAATACTTAATATTTCTTATATCAACTTCTTCCATATTTACATTAAGTCGATTTGATAACTAGCGTTATTCTGCAATTATTATGAATCTAACAAAGATATATTTAAAAAGTTAATATTTATAAAGTTTTTTTGTTGAATTAAATAAATTTTTATTTATTATTTTCAAATAAAATGAATTAACACAAATTCTTCTAAAAAAATTGAGTTGAAAGTTTTATATGGGATAATATTAAGTTTATCGTGAGATAAATTATTGTTTAAAAATTAATTAAGTTTATAATACGGTATAAATTAAATATAATTATTGATTTAAATTTTGTAATATTCAATATTATTTACATATACAAAATAAAATATTAAAAAAATAAATATATATTTGTATTATACAATTTATAAAATATATACTTATGAAAAAAATTTACTGGCTTTTTATTTTTTTATTTTCAATATTAAAAGCCCAGGTTAAAGTAATTGACCTAAGTACGGGACGTTTCGATGACGGCTCCGTTATGCCAATCGAGATTGAAGACCCGGATTGGAAATGTATTCGTCCGGACGGTTCAGAACACATTGCTCGCACAAGGCATACTTACTCGGGTTGGTATTATCCCCAATTTAAAGATAATACTTATAATGAAAGATGGATTACTGGTGCACCTGGTGATCCGGGAGAAGGATATTTTATTTATAAAAGTAAATCCTTTGTGGTACCTAAAGGTTCAAAAGCAAACCTTGAAATTAGGACATTAGCTTTTATGAGGCAATGGACTTACATTGTTAAAGAAAATTCCAATGGTAATGAAGAAGAATCACAAATTACTCAAACCACCTGGATGAATGACGGAGCTAAAGGATGGTTTAATTCTAGAAATCCATTAATAGAAAAAGCATTAGAACCGGGATCTTATCACATAAAAGTAAAGGTGTATGTGAATAGTAGCAGAGCTAGACAATCAATAAACGTAGCATCAAAAGTTTATATTTCCTCATCTAACGAAAAAGATTATACTTATGCACCCAATAGCTATATATATGATATCGAAAAAGCAAAAAAGGAAAATTTGGGAGGAATCTCTATTCCAGTAAAGAAAGCATATGCTATGTGGGAAAATAATGAATTTTTAAACAAGCCAATCCCGGTAGGGAAATTATCTGCTTCTATTTATTGGGAAGATATACCTGGTTTAATTCGTTCTGCAGAAATAGAAGGTAAAGAAGAAAATGCTAAAATTGAAGTAGTTATAGATAAAGCTCGTGGTAAAGGGAATGCCTTAATTGCTTTTCATGTAGGACCAAAGGGTAATCATGAAGATCCGATATATTGGAGTTGGCATGTATGGGTTACAGATGACCCATCTAATGGTGTCGTATATAGTCAAATGGATAGTAATGGGAATCATTTGCAAACTGATATTGATGGAAATCCATTTGCGCCACAATATATGGACCGTAATTTAGGAGCTTTAAGTAATCATTTTTTAGGTCATGATGGTTATAAATCTATAGGACTCTTTTACGAATGGGGAAGAAAAGACCCTTTTCCTTCCAATCAACACGGTGACGGTTCTTTTTATGAATTAAATGGAGTAGTGGGACCTGTAAGACATAAAGATATAGTTGCTGGAACATCTGCCATTATGGAAGTTGTACAAAGAAAATATGACGATATAAATGATAATATAAAATATTCAATACATAATCCTTTTACTTATATTTTAGCTCCAAAAGAATCAACTAGAACGTGGTTTTCTAAAAAAGAATTTAAGCAAGAAGGAGCTAATTATGTAACTTGGGATTTGTGGGGAGATAATACAAAAGGTAAAGATTCAAATGGAGGATCAAGTAACGTAATAGTAAATAAAGACAGTTGGTCGTATGAGCTTAAATCAGCTTTTGATCCATGTCCTAATGGATGGAGAATACCTTCATATTATGGAAGAGAAACTGTAAGCAATTCGTTAAGTCCTTGGGGTAGAAATAATAGTGGAGGAAATGATGATAAGTATAATGACTGGAATAAAGATTTTTTTCTAAATCCTAATGTAAATGAAGGAAATTCGTTAGCATTTATTTCAACAAAAGTAAATAATTATACACTTAATGGAATTAAAATATATCCTTATTTGGGTATGGACTTTACCAATGCACAAGGTGGAAAAAGAAATATTGGAGTATTTCCAATTACTGGTAATTTTGAACCATTTAAAACTAATGACAATTTAAGTGTAGTGTATGAAGATTTAGGAGCAGATGGTGGTATTTGGTCTGCTACATATGCACGGGGCGCAAAATATTTTAAAATAAATTCGGATATGACTAAAAATAATAAGTTAGGAATTCATCAAGTATTAGCTACAAATCAGACTGCTGATACCGATTTGGGACATTCCGTACGATGTATGCGTGATCCAAACATTTCTAAAATTGGAAACTTTGTGACCGAATATCTCCCTGCAAAAGTTATAGATTATACGGATGGTCTAAATAATCCTAACAGTTATATTATTTCAGGAAAAAATATTCAGAAAATTCCTGTAAATAAAGCTTTTTCAGTTAATAATCAATATCTTACTGATCATGAGCTACTTCCATCCGATCAATTGGTAGCTAATGTCTATTGGACCACTAATAAAAAATTAATAAAAAGAGTATATATTGAAAAAGCAGAAGATCCTAAAAATTCAAATATTATTGTGGAAATAGATCCATCTCAAACAGGTAATGCAGTAATTTCGCTACATAACGGAAAAATTTCAAATCCTATTTATTGGAGTTGGCATTTATGGGCACCGGCCTCTGAAATAGAAACTCTTACCTATGTAACAGAACAACCGATGGATCTTGTGAATAAGGATTTTATAAATATGACTAAAAGTACATTTGCTCCTCTCACAACGACCTTCATGGATCGTAATATGGGGGCAATAGAAGCTTTTCCATTAATTGATGTAAAAGAAATTGCCAATTCTAAAATAATTGAAAAAATTAAATATTCTGGAGGTATGCAATATCAATGGGGAAGAAAAGATCCAATACCATCATTTGTATATGCAGGTAATCAAGGATCTTATGAAATTTATATGGGAAATGTTAATCCAAATTCCGGATCTATTTCCTATGAAAATATTTCAATAAATGAATTAAGTTATCAAACAAAATATACTCAAAAATATCCATATACTACTAGTATAAGTAATGATAAAAATAAATATTCAAGAATACGAAAAGCTATAAAATACTCAGTAGAAAATCCTTTGACATTTTTATATCATCCCGGAACTTCAAGTTATGATTTTGTACCTCAAAGTAATAAACATGATATAAGAGACTGGGTATCTAATTCAGTTGCAGACAAATTAGAAAGAGGTTTTGCTGAGGATCGTTGGGGGCATGGCGGAAAAAAATCCCCCTTTGATCCTTGTCCTGAAGGATGGAGAGTTCCTGATGTTCTGAGAACCACAATGATTGAATTTGGTTCATCCATTGAAAATCCACACTTAGGTACCTCTCCATGGTATATTGGAGATGAAATGCAAAAAGAACCATTAAGTATTGAAAACACTTATTATGGAACAATCATATCTAATTTAGGATATATATTTAATGATCCGAGATATCCAATAGGTAATTTTCCTCATACCGGAATTCGGGGAGAATTAGGAAACTCAAAGTTTTCTATAGATAAAAGATCGGGAGTTTGGTTAGCTGCTTTATCTGATCATATGATTGGATATGCTTGGGCTATGAATTTTTCCCTTGAAAAAGGATTGATGAGAACCGGAATGGGGGCATTTCCACAAGCAGCTATGAATGTTCGTTGTGCTAAAGATGTGCCAAGATATGACGGAACAATTGGGAAAAATAGCCAACCAAAATTAAAAAAAGATGCACTTATAGAGAGTATAAATGATATTAAAGAGGATTTATCTGAATCTCAAATTCAAATTTATCCTAATCCTAATTCAGGTTTATTTACAATTAAATTGGGAAATTTAAGTTCAGGTACTATTAAAATATTTAATTCAAATGGAAATTTAATATTTACAGAACCAATAATTGGTGAAGAAATTAAAGTAAATATACAAAACCAACCTGCGGGTATTTATTTTATAAAAATACAATCAAATAAAACAATCATAACTAAGAAAATAATTATAAATTAAATTATATTACTTTTAATTAATAAAAAACCAATCTATTGCTTTTAGATTGGTTTTTTTTATGAAAAATTTTAATATAACTTTTAAGTATCTGATAGCATTCTTAAGAGTTTTTTTTCATAATTTTCCCAGGTATAATTATTTGCAATAAATTCTCGAGCATTTTTTCCAATATTAACATATTTGTCTCTGTTAATTAGAATATCTTTTAATAAATGGATCATTTTCAAAGGTTGATCTTCTACTAAGAAATGTGTATTCACTTTTGCTCCAGTTATAGGTTTGGCTACTTTCGATGTCAAAACATTAATTTGACCTAATGCCATAGATTCTAAGACCTTATTCTGTATTCCTCCTCCAATTTGCATTGGAGAAACTACCAGACAACAATTCGTAATAATTTCGTAGGGATTGTCTAAATATCCTGTAACAATTATATTTTTATACTTTTTGGTTTTATTAAGAATTTTTTTTGAAGGAGATGTTCCTAAAATTATAAATTCATAATCTTTCGGTAAATGATTATGTATATGATCAATATACCATATGACAGCCTCAATATTAGGTTGATAGTTCATTTTACCAAAAAAAACAATTTTTCGAGAACTTATTTTAGAAGGTAATTTATAGTTTACTAATTTTGATGAAACTCCATTAGGAATCCAAATCGACTTGCCATATTTAGAATAAGATTCAGCTTCCTGTTTATTAACAAAAAAAGTACTGTTAAAGTTTCTTATACATTGAATCTCATAATTTAATACTCTTTTGCCCTCAATATAATAAATTATTTTCCAAAATAATGAAGTTGCTTTATGAGTAGCTTCAATATAATGAGGACCAATAGCATCAACAATATCTAAAAATTTTTTTTTGTGACTAGTATTGTTTAAATATTTTGTTGTTCGAATTAAATTTGCGATGATAAAATCAGAGTTTTCAATATCTTCAAGTATTTTTTTATGAATATTTGAAAAATAATAATATGATACTTGAAGAGGAATTTTTTTAAACAAACCTTTAATAGCATTCAATTTAAACTTTAAGGGAGAATATCTGAATACTTTATAAGAATAAGTATTTTTTTTTAAAAATGCTTCACCATCATGATTATAAGGCTCATCAGTAATAATTACTACCCGAAGTTTAAAATTTTTAGATAATATTTTTATTAAGTTATAACTTTTTACTTTATCTCCACCAATAATAGGGAAAGGATATCGTGTTAATAAAAGTAGACATTTTTTCATAAAATATTTACTAAGATAAAAAGGTATAAATTTTTAGATACCATTAGTTGTAAATTTAGTTATATAAATTAGTTTTTATTAAATAAAATCTGAATTTTTAAAAAACAAAACAATTTAAATTAAAAAAAATAATAGTTTTGAAATTTAGAATGTATTATATATTTCTAAATTTAGATTAATGATTTTATATAATGATATATGATAAGAAAAAAAATGATATTATTTCAACAATAATTTATGTAAATATGAAAATATTGATTACAATTTAATTTTCATTTATATATTCATAAGGTATGAAATAATTAATGTCATAAGATGTATTGAATACATTAGACATTTTATCAAAACCTAATGCAACTGAATTAGGCCAAATCCTCCAACTCATTAAATAAATATATATAACAACAAAATAGTATATAAAAATTCTATAACTTTTATTAGAGTATTTTACAATCATGGCTATTAGAATAGTCCAAAAATCACCATATACAGAAGGAAGTCTAATCGAAAATATTGAATTTTCACGAAAGGAATAGTATAAGAAATAATAGGTTACTATTAAATTTCTTATCATTTTATAATTAGGATCGGTAGTTGTGTTACAAATATATTTATCGTTAAGTAAGAGTATTGCTATAAAAATTAATTTCACAAGATCATTTAATTTCCATCCAACACCTTCTAAATTTCTATAGGAATAAAACCCCCCGGAAGCTTCTGCTATGAGATCAGAAGATATATTTGAAAATAAATTTTCAAAAAATAAATAAGGCTTAAAGGGAGAAATTATTATAGCAAAAATTATTATTAAAAAACAGGTAAAGGTCGATAAATTCAACCTTGTAATCCAATATGCCGGAATAAATATCAATGCTGTTTTATGAAAATAATAACCAATAAAAACGCAGATTAAAAATTTAAATAATTTTCTTTGTTCAATATATTGATAAGAATATAAACAAAGCGCTATTGAAACTGCTTGTCTAATATGCCCGGAATCACTAAAAAAGTAATTTGGCATAAAAAAATACATTAGCGATAGCATGGGATATGGCGAATACTTATAGTAGGAATAAGTTTTTAGGGAAATAGAAATAAGTCCGAAAATAAATAATAAAACGAAGAAGGGCATTTTAAAATATCCCAATATTTTCGAAATTAATACATATGTTACCTCAATATCAGCATTAAAAACATTCTCCCATTTTACATATTTATTAACACCCATGTATAGCTTATAATATGGCCAATAATCAGCACCTTGAGCAATACGTATTCCACAGAGAAATATTAAAAGCGAAGATATAATGATATAAGGTACTTTTATCCTAGCTTTGGAACCGTTATTAAATATTTCTATATAAGAAAAAAAGGTTATTACAAATAAAATAATATAATATACTGGATGAAGCATTAAATTATAGTTTGATTAGTTGTAATACATAAAATATTATTTTTTTTAAATTTAAAGTACTAAGATAATTTTTTCCAAATCTATTATAGGTACAAATTTGTTTTTTGGAAATATGTTCACTTTTTAACATTTCTTTAAGTTTAGAGAACATTTTTTTTCTACTGCTATAATCACTTACATATGCATAATAAGCCAGAAAACAATAAAATCCTTGAAAGATAGTAAATTTATGCCAGTCATGAAGATTTTTAAAGTAAATGCTTTTAAAAAAATCATGTTTAACTATTTCGATGGCATCAAACATATTTAATCCTTTAATAGAATAATTTCTTGTTATAGAACCGCTTCTGATTAAATATTGATAAAAATATTTATTGGATTTGGCTATTGTTTTAGCTTTTAAAAATAATCTGGGAATAGTTGCCACATCTTCAAAATGCATATTTTTAGGAAAAGAGATGTCATTAAATAGTTCCCTTTTAAAAATTTTATTACATGCAAAACAAGACATTTCACCAAAAATTGTGAAATCTTGTGTAAGATCAATTCTTTCAGGAAGTTGATGTAATTCAGGTAATTTTTTTATTATTTTGCCTTGATCATCTATATTTTGAAGGCTACATAAAACTATGTCTGCTGAATGTTTTTTGGCTAGAGTGTGCATTTCATGTAGCATTTCTTTTTCAACCCAATCGTCACTGTCAACAAATGCTAAAAACTCTCCGGATGCATGTTTAATACCGGTATTTCTAGCTTCGCTTAATCCATTATTATTTTGAATAATAGATTTTATATTATCGTATTTTAACGCATATTCATCAATAATTAATTGTGAATTATCTGTAGACCCATCGTTAATAATAATTATCTCAATTTCTTTACATGTTTGATTTATAAGAGAATCTAGACATTTACGAAGATAATGTTCAACATTATATACAGGTACAATTACTGAAACTTTATAAATCATAGATGATATAAAAACGTCAAAGGTACTATTTTAATTTAATATTAGTAAAATATTAAAAATTAAAAAATTATTCTTTAAAAAAGAGTCTTACACTTTAATTCCATAAAATTTCATATCATTCCAAAATTCAACATAGGACTTTACAACTACATCAGGATTTTTAATTTCTAAAGGAAACAGTAATTTTAAAGGAGCAAAACTCATTGCCATTCGATGATCATTATAAGTTTCAATTTTTTGATTAGCATTAAAAGAATTGACTTTAAGAAGAGTAAAAGAATTATCAGTAATTTCTACCTTTCCTCCACATTTTTCTATTTCATTTTTAAGTGCAACTAAACGATCGGTTTCTTTAATTTTCAAAGTTTCAAGTCCGGTAATTTTTATAGGAATACATAGACCAAAGGCAGTTAAAGCAACCGTTTGCGCAATATCTGGACAATCATTCATGTCCAATTCTATAAAATCAGGATATTCAAAATTGGGTTGTTTATTTAAGGTTATTTCGTTTGTATTAAAGGTAGTAGTAATACCAAAGAATTTTTGATAAATTTCCACTGCTCTTCTATCTGCCTGTAATGAATCTTCAAATAAATATTTTAACTTAATAGTTAAATTGTCGCTTAAAGCACATATAGAATAATGATAAGACGCAGAGGACCAATCACTTTCAATTATAAATTGTTGATTTTTTATCTCACTGACCGGGTATATTGTAATTTTATTTTGGTTAAACAAGGTTTTAATTCCTATTTTATTCAAAATCTGGAGGGTCATAGTAATGTAAGGTTTTGAAGTAATTTTACCTTCCAACTCTATAACTAAACCTTTTTCTAATTTAGTTCCTATCAAACATAAGGCAGTTATATATTGACTACTGATATTAGATGGTAACTTAATAATATTACTTTTGATTTCTTTCCCTTTAATTTCTAACGGAGGATATCCTTCATTTTCAACATATGAAATATTTGCTCCTAACTGATTTAATGCATCCACTAAAATTTTTATAGGGCGTTCTTTCATTCGATGAGAACCTGTTAGGATAGTTTCCCTATTTTCTTGAATTGAAAAAAATGCAGTTAAAAACCTCATAGCTGTACCGGCATGGTGTATATCAATGCAATGCTCTTTAGAAGAAAGAGCTTCTTTCATCATTTGGCTATCTTGGCTTTTCGATATGTTTTGTAGTTGTAGAGAATTATTGAACAATGAATTAAGTATTAACACACGATTGGTAATACTTTTTGAACCGGAAAGATTGATTGAAATTTCCCTCATTGTAACTTTTTATTGTTATGATGTCTATCATTGTCGCGTTGAGTAGTCGTCTTTAATTTTTTTTGAAAAGCTTTTTCCAAATCAATTCCTGTTTGATTGGCTAAACAAGCTACAACGAAAATAACATCAGCTAATTCTTCTCCTAAATCTTTGTTTTTATCAGACTCTTTTTCAGATTGTTCTCCATATCTTCTGGATATAATTCTGGCAACTTCTCCCACTTCTTCAGTGAGTTGAGCCATATTGGTTAATTCGTTAAAATACCTTACACCATAGGATTGAATCCATTGGTCAACTTGAAATTGTATATCTTTTAAGCTCATTTTTAAACTTTTAGAATAATTATAATTAATAAAATAATTGATTATTTAAAGCTTTATCTTTTTTATTTGTAACTTATAAAACTTAGGTATTTAGTATAAAAAAAATCCTTAATTAAAAGAGCATTAAGTATATTAATATTTACAATATTATATTTTAAAATAGTTATGTATTTAAACAATATAAATAATAGCTAAAAAAAATTTATCTAATCCAAAGGGTAAAGACTTTAAAAGTCTCTAAATAATTCAATATTTTAAATAGCTAAATTAAATAAATTTTAGAAATGTAAATCATTACGCATTGAATAATAAATTATAGAATTTTTAATTTTTTTGATTTGATATTCTTAGATATAAATAATTTATTTAATTATTTTCTTTTTGTGTTATAAGGAAAAATATTTAAATAAATTAAATTAGAGTTTTTTTATAAAATTTTAATTTTGTTATCATGGAGTGGAACTTAGCATTAAATAATTTTCAAGAATATTTATTATTAGAAAAAGGCCTTTCTCAAAATACACAATTAGCTTATATTAGGGATATTAAAAAACTAATAAAATTTATCGAACATGATACGACCATAACCCCATATACTATAGATAGATTTTTAATTCAAGATTTTATTTATGATTTTGCAAAAAAATCTTCCTCAGCCAAGTCTCAAGCTAGAGTAATATCATCATTAAAATCTTTTTTTAAATTTTTGCAAATAGAAGAAAAAAGGCAAGATAATCCGGCAGAATTGCTCGAAAGTCCTAAAATTGGCCTATATCTTCCTGACGTGCTAAGCCATGAAGAATTATTAACTATAATACAGTCAATAGACTTATCCCAATCAGAAGGAGAGAGAAACCGTACCATTATTGAAACATTATATGGATGTGGCCTTCGTGTTTCAGAATTAATTAATTTACGACTTTCCGATTTATATTTAGATGAAAATTTTATTAGAGTTATCGGAAAAGGGAATAAACAAAGATTAGTACCTGTATCGGATTGGACGATTAAATATATAAATCTTTATAAAGACTCAATTCGTATTCATTTAAACCCGAAACCTAAATGTGAAGATATACTTTTTTTAAATAGAAGGGGAGGGCAGCTAACACGTGAAATGATTTTTATAATAATAAAAAATATTGCAGAAAAGGCCGGAATTAAAAAGAAAGTTTCCCCCCATACATTCAGGCATTCTTTTGCAACGGTATTACTGAAAAATGGAGCCGATTTACGTTCAATTCAGCAAATGCTGGGACATGAAAGTATTACCACAACAGAAATATATACCCATTTAGATAATCAACAACTAAGAGATACGATAGAAAAATATCATCCTTTTTCAATTAAAAAGGGCTAATATTTTAAGTTAAATAATATACACACTTTAAAAGTATAATGAATTTAGATAAATACAAAAACGAAGCGTTAAAAAAAGCTTCAGAACACAAAAAATATTTAGAAAAACTCAAAAATAAGAAGCCCAAAAAATTGGATCAAGAATTAATCGAAATTCATGATAAAGTTTTCTCACATATAGATTGCCTACAATGTGCTAATTGTTGCAAAACTACCGGACCCTTGTTTTTAGAAAAAGACATTGAAAGAATATCTAAATATTTACGAATGAAACCGATTGATTTTATAGATCAATATTTGTATAAAGATGAGGATAATGACTGGATATTTAAACAATTGCCTTGCCCGTTTTTAGACAATTCCAATTATTGTTCAATCTATGAAGTTCGTCCAAAAGCATGTAAAGAATATCCTCATACGGATCGTAAAAAATTCTATCAGATTAATAAATTAACGTTAAAAAATACAGTCATATGTCCGGCTGCTTATGAAGTAGTGGAGCTGTTGATGAAAACTATACGAATGTAGAATTACTTGTTTTTTTGTGAATCAATTATTTTTTTATTTTGTAACCATTCCACTATTTTAGCCCCCAGCCAAGAGAATGGAAAAAATATAAAAAACATACTTATTATATACCAGGTGGGATGTCCTTTAAATGTAAAAACAGAAATAATAGCAGTTAGTAAAAGTATAAATCCGATCAACATAGCATAAGCAGTTTTTGCTGTTTTTACTAATAAAGCGCAAACTATTCCACCTAATAGAGAACCAATCCCGGAAGAAATTAATAAGGCTATAAAGAATTCGCCTTTAGCAGTACGAACAATGGATCTCCAATATTCTATTGGAAGACCTTTATAATTATAAGGTATCCAATAAGAATTTATCATAACAGAAAGAGTAATTATTGTAATGGCTACTAAAAGCCCGGATATAACTGCAAGAGTATTTCTTATCATTTCGTTTTATAATTCTGTAGCAATAACTGAAATTTCAATTAAAACATTTTTGGGTAAGGCTGAGACTTGTACACATTCACGGGCCGGATATGCATCAGAAAAATAAGAAGCATATATTTCATTAATCGTGGCAAAATCAGATAAATTTTGAAGAAAGATGGTAGTTTTAACCAAATTATTCCAATTTAAATTAGCTTCACAAAGAATTGCTTCAATATTTTTCATAACCTGATGAGTTTGATCATCAATGGAAGCAGGAATTTCTCCGGTTTGCGGATTTACCGGTATTTGTCCCGAAACAAATAAAAAGTTGTTAACCTTAATCGCTTGAGAATAAGGCCCAATAGCTGCAGGAGCTTTTTCAGTATTAATTATTTTTTTAATCATGAATTAAATATACAAATTTTTTAAAAACTTGCATTGTCATTGAAATTTTTAGCCTCGTATTTTACCGCATCTTTTAATATGGCCGCTTTCACTCCTATGTAAAAACTCCATGTCTTGTTATAACTTGAAGAAATGGGAACCCAATTGAAATTAATATTAAAACTTCTCAAATCTCTCATAAATCCTAGTCGAGTGTATCCGAATTCTTTACTTTCCAAATCGTAATTAGTAGATGCAGTAATTTTCCAATACGGAGAAGGGGAAATTTCTCCCGAAAGATTAACCGTAGCAGAAACATTAGTATTTCTATTATATTCTTTCGTAGAAGCATAATTCAATCCTACGTCCAATTTCCAAGGCATATCGAAATGGGCGTAATTTTCATCATCAAAGTAATATTTTTCATATCTAACCGTTCCTTGCTTCTTATATTTAATTACTTTCTTTTCACCAAATAATGATTCATCCAAAGAAAAATTCAATCCCATAGTGTAACTGGCAATAGTAAAATATCCAAACTTATCAATAGCATGACCTACTGTTGATTCGGGAGTATCAAATACTATTTTATAAGGATTTACCCTCATGGCATAATTAACACGTAATTTAGAATTAAATAAAGAGGAAGAACCCGAAGCATTAATAGGACTCCATTTCAAAGAATCTGCAGCAAAATTATAAGATGTATTGATATTTAAAGATTCGAATATTTTTATCTTTTTAAAGCCGTTGGATTCTTTTTTATTTCTAACCTTCATTTCAAGATTGTTAGCAAGGGAAATATTTATGGCACTGTTTTCATAATTGGAAGGATTACCCATGACATTTCCTTCAAAATAAGAATATTTTACTTTTTTTCCATCTTTATCTGTGTACGTACCGTAATATCCCCAGGAATCTTTAGAGAAGTCAGGCATATATCCGTAACTAACCGTAGGAGATATCATATGACGGATTGCCTGAATCATACTTCCTTTTTTAAAGTTGGCGATACCATACAAAGTCGTTGTTAAATTAAGGGACCCGTCAAAAGTTCGGAAAGTTTTAAATCCATCTTTATTAAACGTTTCAACCTTATCCATAGAAGCATTATAGTCCCTTCTAATAGTCTTTGTAGTCCAGATTTCTCGATAATTACCATTGATACCTAATTGAAAATAATTAAAAAGTGTGGAAGTAGTACCAAAACTGGTGGAATTTTTCATTCCGTTATTAGAGTTTTTAAACATTTTTGACGTAAACATATCATCAGTAGTCGTATTCAATGAATTTTGAAGATTCATTTTATAATCCATATAGATATTGTGCCAAATGGTTTTCTTAGGTCCTGATTTAGGTTTAAAAGGATAAATTTGAGGCATAGTAACCGTTACATTAGGAAGTACCATGGTTACATCGCCGGTTGAAATATTTTGCGAAGCGGAGGTATTAAGTGAAATAGTTAAAGGATTATTATTAAATCTTTTAACCAAGGAAATTGATGATGAAGTCTGATTATTATTTACATTACCATGTAAAGCATTTTGATTATATATACTGTTGTTGTAGTAATTCTGACTCATAAAATTTACCGATGCGTTAAAAGATAAATTTGGATTGGCTTTGGCATCTTGTAAATGAGACCAGGTAATACGATAATTTTCAATTTCTGAATAATCATCCAGTCCTTTCGTACTGTTTATATTTTTTTCATAAATAAAATTTAAATTACCGGAATATTTGTAACGATTCAAATACCTTAATCGATTATCAATCATCCAGCTACCTTTTGTGTAAAATCCAAAACGGCTTTCTAAGTCCAAATATTCACCAATGGGAACATAAATTCCCCATCTTTCCAAATAAAATCCTTTATTTTGCCGTTCACCGAACGTTCCGATTAAAATTCCCGCCTGTCGATTGCTGCCCGTAGAAGGCAAATATAAAAAGGGTAAAATGAACGGAGTCGGTACTTGCTCAATATACATCGTGGTAGGTCCTGCAATGATGGTTTTTTGATTTTTACCGGTAATAACTTTCATTTTATTAGTCGATAATCCATAATCAGGAATAGAATCTTTTTTTGCTTTAAAATATTCATCCGTAGTCATAAATCCCCCCCTCATATAATATTCTTCATCATTCATTCTTTTGGCTTTCTTGGCAATAATTGCCATTTCATCTTCTTCCGTTCGAATATTAAAAGCCGTACCTTGTTTGGTATTCATATTAAATTGGGCTTCTGTATATTCATACTCTTTTCCTCCCTGAATAAATTTTATATTATCAATAATTCTTCCTAAACTGTCCACTTTTCCACGAGCTAAAATGTCTCCGGTATTCCAATCCATAACAATATAATCTGCCTTAATGGTCATATCCTGATAGCTGACCTGTGCATTATGGATCAGATAGGTTAATTTTTTTGAGAAAACATTACGAATTTCATCCCCTTTAGTGTCCACAATATTTTCAAGCTTTTCTTTATTGACTGATAAAGAATCAGTAGGGATTTTTATAGTGTCAGAAAGGGTTTTAACTCTTTTTTCCTGTGCTAAGAGAATGTTAAAAATTAGAAAAAATAAATAAAGTATATTATATTTGAAACTTGAATTGATCAAAGCATATAAATTCAGAAAAAATTTTGCTGTCAAAATTAATCAAAAAAAAGAATTAATGAGAGTTTTAACAATATTTAACTTAAAAAATATACTTCTAATAACTTTAATTTTTTTCACCGGCTCTTTATCTTCACAAAAAAAAGATTTTACCTTAGTTTTGGATGCCGGACATGGCGGACATGATAATGGTGCCAGAGGAGCCTATGCCAATGAAAAAGATGTAAATCTTTCATTGGTTTTAAAAGTTGGAGCCATGATTGAAAATAATAATAAAGATGTAGAAGTTATTTATACTCGAAAGACAGATGAATTTATTCCATTAATGACCCGCGCAGATATTGCCAATAAAGGAAAAGCCAACTTATTTATTTCCATACACTGTAATTCAAGCCCTAAAAGTGCCCCGTACGGTACGGAAACCTTTGTTCTGGGAGCTCATCGAAATAGAGATAATTTTGATGTTGCAAAAAGGGAAAATGAGGTTATTTATATGGAAAAAGATTATCAAACGACTTATGAAGGATTCAACCCCTCATCACCCGAATCGGTAATAGGCCTCACATTGATGCAAAACATATATTTAGAAAACAGTTTAAAAATGGCCAGCTATGTGGAAAATAATTTTAAAAAAGAAAATCGATTTTCCAGAGGGGTAAAACAAGCCGGTTTTTTGGTTTTAGTTCAAACAGCCATGCCTTCAGTATTAATTGAAACCGGATTTATCTCTAATCCTCAAGAAGGGCAATATTTAGCTTCAGAAGAAGGACAAAATATTATAGCTAAAGATATATACGAAGCTTTTTTAAGCTATAAAAAAGAATACGATAAAAAATCAGAGAAAAAAGCGGAGGAAGAAATTCAACAAGTTGTTGAAAACCCGGTGGACAGTAACTTATCACTAAAGGTACAATTCTTAGCATCATTCAATAGATACAGTCCTAATTCCTTGCAACTTAGAGGCATGAAAAATGTTGAAATTGTTAAATCAAACGGTAAGTATATATATTATGCAGGAAGTACCAATTTACGATCTGAAAGTGAAGCGACATTAAAAATTGCCAAAGAAGCCGGGTTTACAGATGCTTCTATAGTTGAATTTAATGAAAAAGAAGTGGTAACCGGTCTGTACTATACCATTGAATTATTTGTATCACCTAAAAAATACAGAGAAAGAGATGCTATTTTCAAGGGATTAAATAATGTAATAAGACAAAAAACGGATAACAATTTGTACATATATACCAGCGGGAAAGTGAGTAATTACGATTCAGCCAAAAAATTATTGGAAATCTATAAAAAAATAGGATTTTCAGATGCTATCATTTCGAAAACTTTATCGTAATTTGAATTAGTAAATTAATATAAGATATAAACTTTTTACTAAGGTTATAAATTTTTTTACTCATAAATTCATGAGTTTAAAAATATCCATTATATAAGATGTCTAAAGTTTCCCAATAGATCCTCTTTATTGAGCTTATTGATAACTATTTAAATTTATAACTTTGATCAAATTTCTTAAAAAACCAAACCGTTATTAAATTGTTCATTCAACCTATTTTTTAAATAAAGCTCGGTTCCGATTATCCATATTTTACCAATTGCAAAATCAAAAGATAGTATAAAGTATATGAATCAATTGTAAAAATATGCATACGTATATTGTATTTAAAACTAATAAAATTAAGGATCACTAAAACAGATAATTTATCATCATGGTAATGATCTTAATTTTATTTTTTTGGAATATAAAATTCAATCCCATAAAAAAATTACTTTTGTAATATGAAAGAAAATCCTATTTTATCTATAGTTGTTCCGGTTTTTAATTCAGGAATTTATTTGAAGGAAACTATTAAAAGTATTGAAGAGGTAAATTTTTCATGTCCTTATGAAGTAATATTAGTAAATGACGGATCAACAGATTCGGAGACTTTAAAAATATTGGAAGATTACAATGAAAAATATACAATTATAACTCAAGAAAATGGAGGAGTAGCCAGGGCAAGAAACAAGGGTATTGAAAATGCAAAAGGCCAATATATATTAGCTTTCGATTCGGACGATATAATGAATGGCAATTATTATGATCAAGCCCTACACAAGATGGTTCAAGATCCAACTATTGACATTCTCTATGGAGATTATATAATTTTCGGAAGTGAAAACAGGTACAATAAATCAGGAAAATATAATCGTTTACGCTTAATAAATAGCGGATGTTTTTTACCCAATTCAAGTATTTATAAAAAAAGGGTATGGGAGGATAATGGGGGCTATGATGTAACTTTGTCGTATGCAGAAGATTGGGATTTCTGGTCAAGAGCTGCAGTTAAAAATTATAGCTTTTATTATTTTAATCAACCCTTATACAAATATAGAAGAATTCATGATGGAAAATCATTAAGTCAAAGCAAAGCAACCAATTATAATGAAGCCATTAAAACTTTAAAAAGTAAAATTCCTGCTTCTGTATTTAATCAAGAAACCATAAGTGATTATGTTGTACAATCTGTAAGAGAAAATAGAAAATTAAAGATAAAACTCTTTTTACGCATATTTTTTCCAAAAATATTTAATTATCTAAAAAAGAAAAACCTATTTCCAAATGGGATAGTAGTAGAATAAAATGGCTTTTATTATTCATAATAAAAGCCATGAAAGAGAAATTTTGATCTAAATAGCATCAGTATGCACCGTTTTTACGGCTCTACCTGATGGATCAGGGTTATTTTTAAATGCTTCATCCCATTCTAAAGCTACGGCAGAACTACAGGCTACAGAAGGTACAGAAGGAACCGTTTGTGCTGCTGCTTGAGACGGGAAATGTTCTTCAAATATGCTTCTGAACCAATATTCTTCTTTTGACATCGGTGGATTTATTGGAAAGCGTTCGGAAGCTCTTTCCATTTGTTTATCAGAAACTTTTTTATTAGCCGTTTCTTTTAATGTATCAATCCAGGAGTAACCCACTCCGTCAGAGAATTGTTCTTTTTGTCTCCAAGCAACTTCTTCAGGTAAATAATCTTCAAATGCTTCTCTTAAAATATGCTTTTCAATTTTTCCGTTTCCGCACATTTTATCTTTAGGATTTAATGTCATAGCAATATCCATGAACTCTCTGTCCAAGAAAGGAACCCGCCCTTCTACGCCCCAAGCCATTAAGGATTTATTGGCACGAAGACAGTCGTAAAGGTGGAGTTTATCTAATTTTCTGACGGTTTCTTCATGAAATGCTTGAGCATCAGGTGCTTTGTGGAAATATAAATATCCGCCGAAAAGTTCATCGGATCCTTCTCCCGATAATACCATTTTTACTCCCATGGATTTTATATATCTGGCTAATAAATACATGGGGGTAGAAGCCCGAACCGTTGTAACATCGTAGGTTTCAATATGATAAATGACATCACTGATCGCATCTAAAGCTTCTTCAATGGTAAAATGAATTTCATGATGTACGGTGCCGATATGGTCTGCCACTTTTCTGGCTGCCAACAAATCCGGAGCACCTTTTAGTCCGACAGCAAAGGAATGCAGTTGAGGCCACCAAGCATCCGAATTATTGTTATCTTCCACTCGTTTACTAGCATATTTTTTTGCAATAGCTGAAATAATGGATGAGTCTAATCCACCGGATAGAAGAACACCGTAAGGAACATCAGACATCAACTGTCTGTGTACAGAATCTTCTAATCCTTTTCTTAATTTTTGAATGTCAGAAATATTGTCTTTAACAGAATCAAAATTCATCCAATCTCTATGATACCAAGTTTTTATTTCTCCGTCCGGACTGTATAAGTATTTTCCCGGTTCAAATTCTTTGATATCCGGACAAACTCCTTCCAACGATTTGAGTTCACTGGCTACATAAAATTGCCCTTTTTCATCATATCCCATATATAAAGGAATAATTCCCATATGATCCCTTCCAACTAAATAGGCATCTTTTTCTTGATCATATAAAACGAAGGCATAAATTCCTGTAATATCTTCAAATAATTTGACCCCTTTTTCTTTATATAAAGCTAAAATAACCTCACAGTCAGATAAAGTTTGGAAATCGTATTTTCCTTCAAATTTCTTTCTAATTTCTTTATGATTGTAAATTTCACCGTTTACGGCTAATATCAATTTTTTATCGCTGCTATATAAGGGTTGGCCACCGGAAGCAATGTCAACAATGGATAATCTTTCATGAGCAAGGATTGCATTTTTATCGCAATGGATTCCGGACCAATCCGGACCTCTATGACGAATTTTTTTTGCCATTTTTAAAGCCTGAGGCCTTAATGTTTCACCGGCTTCTTTTAAATCGAAAATTCCTACAAATCCACACATTTTTTTTGTTTATTAATTTTTGTAAAATTAAAGTAAATTAGCTTAAATGTAAATATAATTTGTAATTTTTATTTTTAAAATAAATTTATTTATTGGTTTTAATTTATTTTATAAACTTTTTGATGGTAAAACACAAAAATAAGTTTAGATTGAGAATGTGAAATGTTTGAAATAATAAACTGTAAAAATATTTTTCAGAAATAGATTCTTATTTTCATCACCTATTTCAAAATGATACGCTCTCCTTGTGTAGGAAATATATAATTGATAGAATATGGATTATGGATAACTAATTGTTCCTTAATTATTTGTTCATGATTTCCTTTAGGTTTGATATGGGTAACAATAATTGTTAGCTTTTTCATATTTTTTTTTCCTACTAATTGAGCTAATTTTTTCATTTCTTCATTTAGTAAGTTGGGCGTTAAATGACCAAACAATAATTCTTCAGGTTGAGAATTAGGAAAAGAAACTTCAATCAGAAAGGTTTTTAATTTTCCTGATTTAATTTTAGGAGCCATAAGGTTCCAGATCTTATTGAGATTATCGGATTTTTCAATTCTGTCTGCTCCGGTATCGCCAAAATATAAAACTGCTTGGGTATTATTTTCCATTAAAATGGCGGAACTTTTAAGTGGTTTTACATGACTTAATTCATAAACTGTTCCCGTTAAATGAGTATTAAGAATAGGAAATGCTTTTCCTATTTCTGTGTATATATATTGATATTTATTAAGAATTGGACTTTCGCCTTCATTGGCAAAATTGATCCAAGCAGCATTGGTAAAATATTTATTTTTTAAAACTTCTATGGTTTCCTTACTTGCATAAATTGGCTTGGAGGAATCTTCGGGAGAGTTAATCAACATTCCTGATAAATGGTCTAAATGGCCATGAGATATAAAATATCCTTTGATGTTATCTTTTAATACATTTTCAATTGTAGTATTGGTAAAGGTTCCTTTTTCAATTGCTTTATTAATACCACTATAAATAGTTCCGGCATCCAAAGCTAAATAATTGGTTGTTTTTTCTTCAGCAATTAGATAAGAAGAAAGATTACTTTCGTTACTTCCTCCGTAAACTCCTAATGGAACGATCTCTAAATTTTGAGCCGAGGTAATTATAGTTACTGCAAAACATATTTTTAGAAAATATTTTTTCATGAACCTATTTTTAAATCAAATTATAACTGATATATTTTTACATAAGTCTCTTGCATCTTTCCATTAATGTTAATATCAACGTATGCTAAGAAAATGAAATTCAGTAATTGCTTAAATTAAAGTAAAAAAATATAACGGATCATTTATAGTAGGAAATTAACTAATATAACTTTAAAAAATTGGTAAATCTTCGTAAAGCAATAGCTCTGTGACTTATCATATTTTTTTCTTTAGGTGAAAATTCTGCGAAACTTTTCAAATATCCGTCAGGAATGAATATTGGATCATATCCGAAACCTCCATCCCCCTTGATTTCAGTGGTAATAGTTCCAAAAATTTTACCTTCAAAATATTTAACTTCTTCATTATTTACCCAACAGATTACGCTTATAAAATAAGCTTTTCTATTGGTACTATTTTGCATACTTTTTAGCACTTTAGAAATATTATCATCAAAAGATCCGGTGCCTGCATAACGCGCAGAATAGATTCCGGGTTCTCCATTTAATGCTTCAACTACTAATCCGCTGTCATCAGCAAAACAAGGTATATGAGTTAAATCATATCCGAATTTAGCTTTAATAAAAGCATTTTCACGGAAAGTGGTACCTGTTTCTTCAATTTCGCCTTCAAAATTATAATCAGCAAAGGTTTTAAGTTGAAAATTTTCGGGTAAAATTTCAATTATTTCAGCTTTTTTATGTTCGTTTTGTGTAGCTAATAGGATTTCCATGATTGATTTTTTGTTAATTTCATATAAATGCATCCAAATATAGCTATTATAATAATACCAACAATGAACAGAGTAAAATTACTAAAACCTAATTCGGGTGATTCCAATGATTTATATCGCATAAAAAATATAAAACCTATCGTATTATTAATGCAATGAAGTAGTGTGCAAGTAAGCAGTGAACCTGTTTTATAGAAAGTTATTCCCAAGACAATTCCGGCTAAAATTCCACCAACTACCTGCCAAGGAAATATATGGATTCCTCCAAAAATTAAGGCGGATATTAAAATAGCCTTTTGCGGTTTAATTTGATTATTGAGCATTCCCTTTAAAATAAATCCCCTAAAAAATAATTCTTCAAAAATTGGAGCAACAATACATACCGATATAAAGGTAATTATGGGATAATTACCGGCATTACCCAATAAGGCATACGACATGGTTCTATACATTTTTTCGAATAATCCGCCTTGAGTAGGTATTAATCCGGTTAAAAATTCTGAAACTAAATATTGTCCAAAAAATAACAAAAGGGCAATAGGGAAGAGTTTACTATTCTTAAGTGAGTAACTGATTATAAAACGTTCTTTTCTGGGTTTCAATCCCACCAAATAATAGACTAAAAAGACGATAAAATAATTTCCAATGGTTAGAATCGGGGTAAAAACGTAGGGATTGGTATGTAGTTTTTTAGCTAGAATTGAAAATAGAGGACTTAGTACCAAAGCTCCCAAAAAAAATAAGATAAGAGCTAAAACTATGTCATACCATTTTAATTTAAGATAATTATTCATTGTGATAAGGTTTACCTTGTAAAATACTAAAGCCGCGATATAATTGTTCAACGAAAAACAAACGCACCATCTGATGCGTAAATGTCATTTTGGATAAAGCTAGTTTTTGAGGATTTAGATTATAAATTTTGTCAGAAAATCCATAAGCTCCTCCGATACAAAAAACTAAATGTTTAACAGAATTATTCATTTGCTTTTCCAGATATGATGAAAATTCAGTCGAAGTAAACTCTTTGCCTTTTTCATCTAAAATTATGAGTGTATCTCCCGAATCCAAAAAAGAAAGAATGGACTCTGCTTCCGCATTTTTTAATTCATTTTCTGATAGATTTTTGGAATTTTTTACATCCGGCAATTCTTTACGTTCAAATTTTATGAAAGCGGGTAAGCGTTTTTCTAAATTTTCCATTAGAAATACTAATTCTTTAGAATTGGTTTTGCCAATCGATAATAATGTAATTTTCATGCCACATTAATAACTACAAAAATAGAAGATTATTTATAAATAAAGTCTTCTTTTTGTTAAGCCTGTATTTAATAAAAAAATTTAGTAATAATATACTTACCCATTTCTAAATAATATAAGTTCTAAACATTTAAAATTAAATTTAGTTTATGAATACTCTTTTGTAATATATTTTTCTTGATTGAGATAATAACTTTCATTTTTAAATAGATTGCGTCCTTAATTTAGAATTAGAAGAGTATGCCAGTATTTTCCCCGTTTAGAGAATTTAGATATAAATACCAATTGTATTGGTAAATAGTTTTATAGAAGGTTCTTATATCAGTTTTATTAAAAAGTATTATTCTTTAAAGATTTCTATATAACGTATTGAGTATTATTTTTTAATTACAAACTTATCCCATTCATTTTATAATAATTTTGAGAACTATACTCTCCTTATCATATAGTTTTTTATCTTTGTTAACATAATTAACATATAAACATTATAAAGATGAAAATTAATATTGTTGCGGGTATTCTTGCTGCCTCAATAATTTTGGGGTCTTGTGAATCAAAACATTCAGAGCAAACCGAAAAAATTAGTGAAGAAGATTTTAATTATAAAGTCGATCGTTTTGCCGATATTGAAGTTTTAAGATATCGAATACCTGAATGGGATAAGTTGTCTTTAAATGAAAAAAAATTGGTCTATTATCTTTCTCAAGCCGGATTAGCTGGTAGAGATATCCTTTGGGACCAAAACTATAAATATAATTTGAAAATAAGAAAAGCATTAGAATCCATCTATCAAAATTATAAAGGAGATAAAACCTCAAAAGATTGGAACAATTTTGAAGTATATTTAAAAAGGGTATGGTTTTCAAATGGGATTCATCATCATTATTCTAACGATAAAATTATGCCTGAATTTACCCAAGCATATTTTGAGGAGTTATTGAAAGAAACTCAAACTTCATTGGATTCGCAGATCGTTTCCATTTTATTCAATGAAAAAGATTCTAAAAAAGTAAATCTTGATGAATCCAAAGGGTTGATTTCAGGATCTGCAGTAAATTTTTATGGAGAAGGAATTACCGAAAAAGAAGTGGAGAAATATTATTCAGCTAAAAAAAGTCCGGATGCTTCTCGTCCCTTATCTTTTGGTTTAAACTCTCAATTAGTTAAAGACAGCAAAGGTTCTTTAGAAGAAAAGATTTGGAAAAGCGGGGGAATGTACGGTTCAGCTATTGACCAAATAATCTATTGGTTGGATAAGGCTGTTACCGTAGCTGAAAATAAAGAACAGGGAGATGCATTAAAACTTTTAATTGAATATTACAAAACAGGAGATTTAAAAACTTGGGATGATTATAATATCGCATGGCTTAAAGCAACTAAAGGAAATATAGATTATATAAACGGATTTGTAGAGGTGTATAATGATCCCCTTGGTCATAAAGGATCTTATGAAAATATCGTTCAAATCAAGGATTTTGACATGTCGGCAAAAATGGAAGTTATATCCAAAAATGCGCAATGGTTTGAAGATCATTCTCCTTTAATGCCGGAACATAAAAAGAAAAATGTAGTAGGGATATCGTATAAAACAGTTAATGTAGCATCAGAAGCGGGGGATTCTTCACCCAGTACTCCAATTGGAGTAAATTTACCTAATGCGGATTGGATCCGTGCGGAATATGGCTCAAAGTCGGTTTCTTTAGGTAATATTATAGACGCTTATAATTTAGCCGGAGGAAGTGAAAAATTAAAAGAATTTGCATACAGCCAAGAAGAAATAGAATTATCAGAAAAATACGGAGAATTAGCAGATAAACTGCATACAGCTTTACATGAAGTTGTGGGTCATGCTTCTGGACAAATTAATCAAGGAGTCGGAACCCCTAAGGAAACTTTAAAAAGCTATGCATCTACAATGGAAGAGGGAAGAGCAGATTTAGTAGGGTTGTATTATTTATATGATCCGGAATTACAAAAGCTTGGATTAGTAGATGACTGGAAGAAAGTAGGAATGACAGCTTATAATGATTATATACGAAACGGATTAATGACTCAATTAGTTAGAATTGAACCGGGAAGAGATATAGAAGAAGCACATATGAGAAATCGTCAATGGGTAAGTGCGTGGGCATATGAAAAAGGTAAAAAAGATAATGTAATTGAAAAAGTGGTTAAAGACGGTAAAACCTATTTTAAAATTAATGATTACGAAAAGCTTCATAATTTATTTGGAGAATTACTGAAAGAAACTCAAAGAATTAAATCTGAAGGAGATTATAATGCTGCAAAAAATTTAGTGGAAACGTATGGAGTAAAAGTGGATAAAGAATTACATGCAGAAGTTTTAAAAAGAAACTCTAAATTTAATACCGCTGCTTATAAAGGTTTCATCAATCCTATTTTAGTTCCTAAAACCAATGAACAAGGAGAAATAACTGACATTGAAGTTACTTATCCGGAATCATTTGCAGTAGAAATGTTGTTCTACTCTAAAAATTATGGATTCCTTCCTCTTGAAAATTAAAAATTAAAATACTTACAATACAAAACGACTCTACTTACCGACCGGAAGTAAAGTCGTTTTATTTTTTGGTATGCTTTATTTTATACACTTATATATTAAATAGAAATCCTATTTAATTTTCAGACAAATTATTTATAAAGTTTTCCTTTTGATTAGTATACTATTTGGATTAGAGATAAAATATTTTTAAAATAATTTATCCTAAAATAAAATTCATTCTTAGATTTGCTAAATATATCTCATTCAGTTTTTTTATATAAATTACCGAAATGGAAATCTTGTTACTATTCTAAAAAAGGTGCATTTAGTTTTTCGAAAGAAATAGGGGGAAAGTATACCCATGAATCAATTTATGAAATTAACCCATATGCCTATATTCATATTATTTATGGAGATTTTATTCTCAAAGAAAAAACTACTGCTTATTCGCAAAATTTTTGGAGAGAAATGTTGATTTCCGCCAGAAAATGGGCAAAATTAGTAAATGAGAACGGCGGAGATGTAACTGTTATTCATTTGCGGACATTGGAATAAATGGAAATACGCATTTTATTATGTCAGACCTTAATAATATTGAAATTGCGGATCATATACAAAAGTGGTTAAAAAAAAAAAAATTGAATTAATGCTTTATTATAGTAATTAGTAAATAGGGTAGATATCCATGCAAACAACTCTTATAATAATTAAATTCTAAACAAAAATAAGATCATTAGAAATCTATATTAAGAGTCTTCATAGTTAAATACTAATAAATAAAAAAAGGGATTAATAGAAATTAATATGAAAATGAAGTTTAAATTTTAGCGATCCGGACGGGACTCGAACCCGCGACCACCTGCGTGACAGGCAGGTATTCTAACCAACTGAACTACCGGATCAGGGTAGATTGCATGGTGTGCAATAAAAAAATAAAGAAATTTATGTTTCTTAGCGATCCGGACGGGACTCGAACCCGCGACCACCTGCGTGACAGGCAGGTATTCTAACCAACTGAACTACCGGATCTTTTCTGAAGACTTATTTTTAATAATTTCAGTGGTGCAAAGATAAACTCATTTTTCAATTTCACAAACTTTTTTGATTGAAAAATTCATATTTTTTGCTACAAATAACGATTTTTAAAGTAATTAATCTCATTTAATACTATTAAATCTATGAATTTCAATAAAATAATAAATGAAATAAACACTGTTTTTTTTTAATTTTATTATTTATCGATTAATAGGTACTGAATCAATCATCTAATGTATCTAAATTAATTACGTATTGTTTAATTGTGATTGATACTATTTTAGGTTTAACTTGTCGCAAACAAACTTAATTGTAGATAACAAGTATTATTTAGAAATAAAAACCATTAAATCAACTTCTGTCCAAGTTTTACCTTCATGCAGATCATAACAAGCTCTATGCAAGCTGGTATATGCTCTTTCAGAATTAAAATCTTTTAATACGTCGATTGAACCTTGAATCATCATCATTTTTTTGTCAAGTTTATATGAAAATTCTTTGGTTATTGTTTTTCCATTTAAAGTTAAGGAGATCTTCACCTTATTGTTTTCAAATTTCCCAAATGATCCATAAATTTCAGGAGAGGATAATCTCTTAAAAAAAAATAAAGTTAAGTTTCCATCTCTGGATGTGTCACCGGTAGAAACCGTTGTTCCATCAATATAAAATTTTGCTCCTTCCAATGATTCATCCAAAGGTTTATCTTCTTTGGTGTTGGTTAAAGAAATATTTTTAAAACTACCACTTACAGGTACTTTTTTGGGAGTTTTATAAGCCGTCCATACTAATTCTTTTTTGAAACCGGATTCTTTTCCTTGAGGTTTAATTTGTTGTGTTGTAGTTTCAACGCTTTTTACGTCAGGAGTCGAGGTAGATTTATTACTCTTATTATCTCCGCAAGAAAACAAAATAAGTGTAACGGATAAAATTAAACTAATATATTTATTATATAACATCTTAAAAGTTTTATTAGTAAAAAATTATTCAATAAATAAAATAATTAGTTACCTTTTTTTATAACAGTTTTCGTAGGATGCAATGAATCTTGGGTAAGATTTTTTTTCATTAAGGAATCTTTTGTAGATTCACTTTTTAAAGAATCAATAACTATAGAAGATTTTTTTAGAGTATCATTTGTTTGAGAATGTGAATTTACATTTTGTTCAATATTGGCAGGAATAATATTTTTATTACCGCTTGAATATTTATCACATGAAATCAATCCACAAGTAAGGATTGCTATAACATAAAAATTTTTTTTCATAAACATTTAATTTTATCAAATATAAAAAAAATAGCAATTACGGTCTCTTTTATTTATAAAAATAAAGAGTAATATTCTGCGATATAATTTATAAACAATACGTGTAAAAACACTTTAAAAAAATATGTTTCTTTTTTACGTAAACTATATGATTGATTTTATAAAATAAAAATTTGAACTTTTAAATGATTACTTTTGTAAATAAAATAGTTAAATGAAAAAAATATATGTAGTACTATTCAGCCTTGCCTTACTAGTTTCCTGTAAAGAAAAAAATACTGGTAAAGAGCAGAGTTCAAAACAAACTCATGAAACTACTGTAGATCATTCGGAAATTGAAGTAAGTAATCAAGAAACTAAAATAATCAAGTCCGATTTTTCAAAAATTCAAAGTTTATTAAATACGAAGAGTGATACTATATATATTACCAATTACTGGGCAACGTGGTGTCCTCCTTGTGTTAAAGAAATACCTGATTTTGTGTCTCTTCAAGAGAAATACGCCCATGAAAAAGTAAAATTTATCTTTGTAAGCATCGATCAAATAGATACCCAAAGTACATTACAATCATTTGTGCAAAAAAATAAAATGAAAAACGTATACAATATATCCTCAAAAGAAATGAGAGACCATATTGGAACGATTAGTCCTGATTTAGAAGGGGGTATACCGGTAACAGTTATACAAAAAGGAAATAAAAAAGAGGGATTTTTAGGAAATCTTTCCAAAGAATTCATTTTAAGTAAAATTGAAGAATATTCAAAATAATCATAAGAATAAAAGAAAATATCTATGCCGTTAATTAAAAGTATATCAGGAATTCGAGGAACAATAGGGGGTAAAATAGGAGAAAATCTTACACCGATTGATACCGTAAAATTTGCTTCGGCTTATGGAACTTGGTTAAAAAGAAAAGTAAATAAAGAAAAAATTAAAGTAGTACTAGGGAGAGATGCACGGATCTCCGGTCAAATGATCTCCGAATTAGTTTCATCCACTTTACAGGGAGTAGGAATAGATGTTGTTGATTTAGGACTTTCGACAACTCCAACGGTGGAAATTATGGTTCCATATTTACAAGCAGACGGAGGAATTATTTTAACGGCAAGTCATAATCCTAAACAATGGAATGCGTTAAAACTACTGAATGCTAAAGGTGAATTCATATCCGATAAAGAAGGTAAAGAATTATTAAACATAGCTGATGCTGAAGATTTTGATTTTGTTGAAGTGGATTATTTAGGATCGTATATAAAAGAAGACAAAGCAATAGAGCATCATATAAACAAAATATTGGAACTGCCTTTAGTGAACGTTGACTTTATAAAAAAAGCAGGCTTTAAAGTGGTGGTTGATGCAGTAAATTCTACAGGAGGTATATCGGTTCTTCCCTTATTAGAAAAATTAGGAGTTGAAGTAGTCGAAATGTATTGTACACCCAACGGCCATTTTCCACATAATCCCGAACCGTTGGAAGTTAATTTAGGCGAAATAATGAAAAGAGTTCCTAAAGAACAAGCGGATTTTGGAATAGTTGTGGATCCGGATGTAGATCGCTTAGCATTTATATGCGAAGATGGAACCATGTTTGGTGAAGAATATACATTAGTTGCTGTTGCAGATTACGTTTTAAGTAAAACTCCTTCAGCTACGGTTTCTAATTTATCATCTTCACGGGCATTACGAGATATTTCAGAAAAATACAAGCAAGAATATCATGCTTCGGCAGTTGGAGAAGTTAATGTAGTAACAAAGATGAAGGATATCAACGCGCGTATCGGAGGGGAAGGTAATGGAGGTATTATATATCCTGAATTACACTATGGTCGTGATTCATTAGTTGGAATTGCCCTTTTTCTATCCTATCTTGCTGAAAGAAAGATTACTATTAAGCAACTGAGGAATACTTATCCTTCCTATTTTATGGGAAAGAAAAAAATTGATTTAAGTCCTGAAATTAATACAGATGTTATTTTACAAAAATTAACCGAAAAATATAAAAATGAAGATATAAAAACCTATGATGGATTGAAGATCGATTTTTCCGATAATTGGGTACACTTAAGAAAATCAAATACAGAACCTATCATCCGTATATATACTGAAGCTCCTACGCAACAAGAAGCCGATCAATTGGCAGATAGGTTTATAGAAGAAATAAAGCAGGTATCTAACTAAAATAATGATTATACAGGTGATTAAAAATTATACTTGAAATCAATTTTTAAATAAAATAGACTAAATAGACTGTTTAATTTATTCTGATTTATATAATTTTTTTAATCTTTTAAAATCATTTAATCTGCTTTATTTAATTATAGTAAAATATTTTTGATTCATAAAAATTAAATTTGATTGAAATGAAAGTTAGCTATCTTAATAAAAATTAGACAAACAAAGGTTCTATGAAAAAAATTTTTTTATTTTCGTTTACCATATTTTTATACTTTTTAGCTAACTTTTATACTTTTTATCATATATATTCCTTACTACCTGAACAATCAATTTTTGTAAAAAGCATTTTTTTCTTACTGGTATTTTTTCTTCCCTCATCTTTTATATTATTTTTACTTTTCTCAAAAAAATTATCATTAACATTCGCAACGATTTTATATAAAATTTCTACTAGTTGGCCGGTTGTTCTTTTATACTCCTTTTTACTTTTTCTTATTTATGATGGATTACTTTTATTAAATAAGTTTGGTGAATTTATACCTGAAAATTTCTTTAATTACAACTACGGTATTATCTTGATTTTATGCTTAGTGGTTTGTATAGGTTTCTATGGATATAGAAATTATTTTAATAAAAGGAGAATTTATTTAAAATTAACAACCGATAAAAAGTTAATTAAACCTTTAAAAATTGTAATGATCAGCGACCTTCATTTGGGTTATGCCATTCAGGGAAATGAACTGAAAAGCTGGATTAATAAAATTAATAAAGAAAAACCTGACTTAGTTCTTATAGTAGGAGATATCATTGACACTAATGTTAAGCCTTTACAGCATTTTTTATTAGAAAAGCACTTTAAAAATATAAAATCCCGTTTAGGTATTTACAGTTGCTTAGGAAATCATGAATATATAAGTGGAATTACTGAAAGTATAGATTTTATTAAAAATGCCGGTATTCATTTACTTAGAGACTCTTCAATTTTAATTGAAAATAGTTTTTATATTGTGGGAAGAGATGATCGTACCAATAGTTCTAGAAAGCCTCTTAATGAATTAATTAAAGATCTTGATTCCTCTAAACCTATAATTGTTTTAGATCATCAGCCCTATCATCTGGAAGAATCCGAGCTTAATCAAGTAGACGTACAATTTTCAGGACATACCCATCAAGGACAAGTTTGGCCGATTTCTTTAATTACTAAATCCATATTCGAAAAATCTCATGGATATTTAAAAAAAGGTAAAACTCATATCTATGTAAGTTCCGGAATCGGAATTTGGGGTGGAAGATTCAGAATAGGAACCAATTCTGAATATGTAGTCGTAGATTTTTTACAAGATTCAACCAAATATTAATTTTAAATTTAAATGTTATTTTTAAAATTTTAAACAATAGAACGTCCTTTTCCCGTTCATTATATTATTAATTTATATAATAACTTTAAAATAACACACTTAAGTAAATCTCACTAGAAATAGTTAATTTTTAAAATATTTATTATGAATAAAAAAATAGCTGTTATTTGTTATGACCATCCCACAAGAAAAACACAAGAAGTATTGTTGCGATTAAAAGGGAAAGGATATCATAAAGTTGATGTATATGCAATACCATTTGTTCCCAGAAAACCTATACAAGCATTAATTACACATCGTCCCACCGAATTACTTCTTACCCTGGAAAATGAACAGTTAGCTAAAAATTTAGGCTATACCTATATAAAAAAAGAAATAGGAGAGTTGGATGACTGTTTTACAGAAAATTCCTATCATTCTATCTTAATAGCGGGAGCAGGTTTATTGCCCGAACAATTAGTTTCCAACCATAAAATTATAAATTCTCATCCGGGATACCTTCCCTTTGTTCGAGGTTTAGATGCTTTGAAGTGGGCGGTATATGAAAATTTACCTATAGGAGTAACGGTTCATTATGTAAACAAAGAGGCAGATGCGGGTCTTTTAATTATTCAAGAAAAAATAGAAATAGCATTAGAAGATACGTTTCATACCCTATGCTTTAAACTTTGGAATTTAGAAATGCAGCTGTTGGTTGATTCTATTGAAAAGGTCGATACCATTAATAATTTTATTTCCTTACCAACGGATGTAACAGAGCCTCATCGAAGAATGCCTCGAGTTAAAGAAGAAAAATTATATTTAAAATTTGAAGAATATAAAAACAAAAATTTAAAATAAGCAGGCTTAATAAAAGCCTGCATCACTAAATAGAATTTAACATGTTATTGAATTTAAATTAAATGAGTTTACAAATTTAATTGGTGAATTTATACATATATTTATAATTAGTCTTTAAATTTTCTGATTCTATTCTTTTTTATCTTATAATTCATTCATAATTAAAATTCAAAACCATTCAAAGTATTCAATAATATTTTAATTAATTTTTATAACAACAATCGCAGTAAATTATTGATTGTGGTCTTGAAAAATATATATTTGGATTTCTAAAAAATATAAATCCGAATTCTTTTAAAAAATATTTTAGAAAGTTAGATAGATATACTAAGCTAGTTAATTTTACTATAGATACTGGAATTTTAAATTTGCTATAAATTACAATTGGCAATAAGTTAGAATGAGTAATACTACTTTTTTCAGTTGAGAACAATATACTTTTAAAAAAATAAGCCAAATTATTTTTCATAATAGATTTATTTATGCTTTTATTAAACACTAATTTCGTGCCAAAATTTATATAATAATAAAGTAAATACCTAATATATATTTCGAATACTGTATAAATAAATAATAAATTGAAGTGGTAATGTGCGTTTTTGTTATACTATATAAAAGAAAAAAACCTTCTGAATTATTATTCAGAAGGTTTTTATATATCTAAAGTTTTGTTTAAAAACTTTATACTTTAATCTCTACTTCAACACCGCTAGGAAGCTCTAATTTCATTAATGCATCAACAGTTTTAGAAGAAGAACTGTAGATATCCATTAATCTTTTATGAGAGTTTAATTGGAATTGTTCACGAGATTTTTTGTTAACGTGTGGAGAACGCAATACGGTAAAAATTCTCTTATGAGTAGGTAATGGAATAGGACCATTAACTACAGCACCGGTTGCTTTCACGGTTTTTACGATTTTTTCAGCTGATTTATCAACTAAATTATAATCGTAAGATTTAAGTTTTATTCTTATTTTTTGACTCATTGTTTTAAAAATTAAACGTTTGTACCCTTAGCTTTAGCAATTACTTCATCAGCTATATTCTGAGGAGCTGCTTCATAGTGGTCAAATTCCATAGTTGAAGTAGCACGTCCTGAAGATAAAGTTCTTAAGGAAGTTACGTACCCGAACATTTCAGATAATGGAACAAATGCTTTAATAACTTTGGCATTATTTCTATCATCCATTCCGCTTACTGTTGCTCTACGACGGTTTAAGTCTCCTACAATGTCCCCCATATATTCTTCCGGAGTTAAAACTTCCAATTTCATAATAGGTTCCATAATAACCGGTTTTGCTTTCTTAGCTGCTTCTTTGAATCCAAGTTTAGCTGCCAATTCGAAAGATAACTGGTCAGAGTCAACCGCATGGTAAGATCCGTCTTTCAATGTGATCTTCATACCGTCAATCTCATATCCTGCTAAAGGACCATTTTTCATAGCTTCTTTGAAACCTTTTTCAACAGATGGGATAAATTCTCTAGGAATGTTACCACCTTTGATTTCGTTTACGAATTCTAATCCGGTTTTTCCTTCATCAGCAGGTCCGATTTGGAATACAATATCAGCAAATTTACCACGACCACCGGTTTGTTTTTTGTAAACTTCTCTGTGATCAGCAGATCCCATTAAAGCTTCTTTATACTCAACCTGAGGTTGTCCTTGGTTTACTTCAACTTTAAATTCTCTTCTTAAACGGTCTACAATGATGTCAAGGTGAAGCTCACCCATTCCTGAAATTACAGTTTGTCCTGAAGCTTCATCTGTTTTTACTTGGAAAGTTGGATCTTCTTCCGCTAATTTTGATAAAGCCATACCCAATTTATCAACATCCGCTTTAGTTTTAGGTTCTACAGCGATACCGATAACCGGATCAGGGAATACCATGCTTTCCAAAATAATCGGAGATTTTTCATCACAAAGTGTATCTCCTGTTTTAATATCTTTAAATCCAACTGCTGCACCAATATCTCCGGCTTCGATATATTCGATAGGATTTTGTTTATTGGCATGCATTTGATAGATTCTGGAAATTCTTTCTTTATCTCCGGATCGAGTATTTAATACATAAGATCCGGCATCTAAATGACCGGAATAAGCTCTAAAGAAAGCCAAACGACCAACATAAGGATCGGTAGCAATTTTAAACGCTAAAGCTGCAAACGGTTCTTTTGCATCCGGTTTTCTTGCGATCGGTTCATCAGTTTTAGGATCTGTACCTTCAATAGCTTCTTTGTCCAGTGGAGAAGGAAGATAACGGCAAACAGCATCTAACATAAACTGAACCCCTTTATTTTTGAAAGATGATCCGCAAACCATAGGTATAATGCTGATATCTATAGTTGCTTTACGAAGCGCTTCGTGGATTTCTTCTTCCGAAATAGAATCCGGATCTTCAAAGAATTTTTCCATTAAAGTTTCATCGTATTCAGCAACTGCTTCGATAAGGTTTTGGCGATATTCCATTACCTCCTCTTTCATATCTTCAGGGATATCTACAATATCAAAAGTAGAACCGAAGTTATCATTATGCCATACAATAGCACGGTTTTTAACTAAGTCAACTACCCCTTTGAAATCTTCTTCAGATCCGATAGGTAATACGATAGGAACCGCATTAGATCCTAACATTTCTTTAACCTGACGGCATACATTAAGGAAGTCTGAACCTTGTCTGTCCATTTTGTTTACAAATCCCATTCTAGGAACTTTGTAATTATCCGCAAGTCTCCAGTTAGTTTCAGATTGAGGCTCAACACCGTCAACCGCACTAAATAAGAAAACTAATCCGTCTAATACCCTTAATGAACGGTTCACCTCAACAGTAAAGTCAACGTGTCCCGGAGTGTCGATAATATTAAAGTGGTAAGACTGTGTATCCGGTAGTTTTTTACCGTCATCAGTTAATGGGAAATTCCAATTACATGTAGTAGCTGCAGAAGTAATAGTGATTCCTCTTTCAGCTTCTTGAACCATCCAGTCCATCGTTGAAGCTCCGTCATGAACTTCTCCGATTTTATGGTTTACTCCGGTATAAAATAAAATTCTTTCCGTCGTAGTTGTCTTTCCTGCATCAATGTGAGCAGCAATACCTATATTACGTGTATATTTTAAATCTCTAGACATATTTTCTTTAGAATTTGAAATGTGAGAATGCTTTATTAGCTTCAGCCATACGATGCGTATCGGTTTTCTTTTTAACTGCAGCACCTTCCTCTTTAGCAGCGGCAATAATTTCAGCAGCTAACTTTTGAGACATGGACTTTTCATTTCTATCTCTTGAATATTTTATTAACCATTTCATCGCCATAGAAATTTTTCTATCCGGACGAATAGGCATTGGAATCTGGAAGTTAGCTCCCCCAACTCTTCTGCTACGTACTTCAACGTGAGGCATTACGTTTTCTAAAGCATCTTTCCAAATTTCCAGAGATGTTTTTTCCTGATTTTCTTTTTTAGTTTCTACGATTTCCAACGCATCGTAAAAAATTTTAAAAGCTATGCTTTTTTTACCGTCTTTCATTAAGTTATTAACGAAACGAGTTACTAACTGATCGTTAAACTTAGGATCCGGTAAAAGCGGACGTTTTTTTGCTTTCGTTTTTCTCATTTTACCTGAATAATTTCGTTATTACTTATTTTTTCTCTTTAGGTCGTTTAGCTCCGTATTTACTTCTTCTTTGTAAACGTCCTTGAACGCCGGCTGTGTCTAAAGCACCTCTGACAATGTGATAACGAACACCAGGTAAATCTTTTACCCTTCCGCCTCTCACCAATACTATCGAGTGCTCTTGCAGATTATGTCCTTCTCCCGGAATGTACGCATTGACCTCTTTACCATTAGTTAAACGAACTCTGGCTACTTTTCTAAGTGCTGAATTCGGTTTCTTAGGTGTAGTGGTATATACACGAGTACATACTCCACGTCTTTGTGGACAAGAATCTAAAGCAGCCGATTTACTCTTCTTGGTAAGTGTGGCTCTTCCTTTTCTTACTAATTGTTGAATAGTTGGCATTTATGCTCTTTTAATTTTTAAGTTTGCAAATGTAGTGCTTTTTATTTATAAATGCAAAAAATAATACGCTCATAATCCACTGATTCATATGATTATTTATTTAAAATTTTATCTATATAATTGATAATTGTTTAATCTAAATTTAAAAAAAATCAACAATTGAATGAATTTTTCGTCAAGTATCTGAATTTAAGTTTTTAACTTTGAGCCTGCTTAAAATTATATAAATACAAATAAATGAACGTGAACTACTTAAAATCGCTATTTTTTGTGGCGTTTGCAGCAGCTTCTTATGGAGTATTGGCAACTTTTGTTCGTCTGTCTTATAACGATGGTTATACTACTGCGGAGGTTACCTTTTCTCAAGCGGTCCTCGGCTTGTTAGGTCTTATCATACTTCATGGTTTTAGTAAAAATAAACAGGTAAGTCAAGAAAAAAAATACACTTTAAAAGACAAAGTATATTTAGTTTTGTGTGGAACATCTTTTGGTCTTACCAGCACCTTTTATTATTTAGCCGTTCATTACGGAATCCCTGTATCTATATGCATAGTTTTACTTATGCAGGCGGTATGGATGGGTGCATTAGTGGATTTTATTGTAAATCGTAAGAAACCTACACTTGTTGAAATTGTAGCCATTATAACCATTCTTTTGGGTACTTTATTAGCAACCAATCTTATCAATGAATCTCACGTTCATTTGAATGCAACAGGTGTAATTTTTGGAATTTTAGCAGCACTATCCTATACTTTTTCAATGTTTACATCCAATAAAGTAGCCTTATCTATGCCCTCTACTTTGCGGTCTGTTTATCTGTTAGTGGGAGCCACCCTTATGGTTTCATTAATTTGGGCTCATGCGCTGATAACTGAACCCTTCCATTTTTCAATATTCTATAAATGGGGTATTATATTAGCTGTTTTCGGAACTATTCTTCCTCCCTTTTTATTTACCAAAGGTATGCCAGTGGTTGGAATTGGAATAGGAAGTATAATCGCTTCCTTGGAACTTCCGGTTTCTGTTATGATGGCGAAATTTGTACTTAGTGAAAAAGTAACTTCCCTGCAATGGGTGGGCATTGTACTTATCCTTATCGCTATTGTTTTACTTAATTTAACTTTTATCCTTCCTAAAAGATTAAAAAAATAAAAAATTCAAAAAAAATACAAATAAGATAAAAATAAGGAACTTTTTAACTTACAATAATTTTCATGTAAAAAATATTTTTTATCGTTTAATTTTAGCCTTTATGCGTCCCGGTAAATATTGTTTCTCATTGATATTTTAAATAACTTGCAAGACAATGAAACAGGATACATTAAAACATAAAGGAAAGAGAAATAAACTAATTAATTTACTTAAGCAAAAAGGAATAAATGATGAAATTGTATTAAATGCCCTAAATAAAATTCCTCGTCATCTTTTTATAGATTCAATATTTGAAGATCTGGCTTATGAAGACCGAGCTTTTCCAATATTATCCAATCAAACGATTTCCCATCCATTTACAGTAGCTTTTCAAACTCAATTATTACACGTTCAGAAAGGAGAAAAAGTTTTAGAAATCGGAACGGGTTCCGGATATCAAACTTCTGTTTTAGTAGCTTTAGGAGCACAAGTCTTTACCATTGAAAGACAAAAAGAATTATTTGAATTTTCCAAAAGAATACTTAAAAAAATTAATTTCACCCCTAAACATCAAATTTTTGGAGATGGATATTTAGGTCTTCCTTCTTTTGCTCCTTTTGATAAAATTATAGTAACAGCGGGGGTTCCCACCATGCCTAAAAAGTTATTGGAGCAATTAGCAGTAGGAGGGGTCATGGTTATTCCTATAGGAGAAAAAGAGCAAAAAATGTATACCGTTCTAAAATTAGATGAAAATACATTTGAGACTATGGAGTTTGGAGATTATCAATTTGTTCCTATGTTAGAAAATAGAGTGATTGAATAACAAATCGATTGGTTTCAATTAATAATTTTAAACCGTATCTATTTTACTAAAAAGCATTATGTTTTAATAATTTAGAAAAAATATAATCTAATTTTCAAATTAACAATTGATCTAAAAAAACATTTTTAAGATACTCACCGAGAAGCATAAGTGTCATAAGAAACGTGTAGATAACGTTAGATCGCTTGATCCTCTAAAATGTATTATACAAAAAAGAGTATCTTTGTTTTACTAAATTTCTAAATATGGTCCATTATTTATTAAGAGAACCTAAGTCAGCTACCGAGACGCCTTCATTAATACTTTTACTGCATGGGTATGGAAGTAATGAGCAAGATTTGTTCAGTTTTGCAGAAGAATTACCCGATGATGCCTACGTGATTAGTTTACGAGCTATACGAGAAATTAGCATGGGGGGATATGCCTGGTACGATTTAGATTTTACCTCAGGAGCCAAAATGATTAATTCCGACCAGGCAATTGAATCGCAAAAAATTATTATGAAATTTTTGGATCAAATCCAAACTAAATATCCTTTTGATACTAATTCCATAACCTTGTTAGGTTTTAGTCAAGGAGCTATCCTTTCTTTTTCATTAGCATTACACCATCCTAAAAGGTTTAAAAAAATAGCCTGTTTAAGTGGATATCCGGATCCGGAATTATTGAAAGACGTAAACATGGGAGATGATTTTTCACAATTGGAATTTTTCTTTTCACATGGAAAAGAAGATCCTATTATTCCCATTCAATGGTCTCGTCAATTCAAATCAATATGTGAAGAATTAGATTTAGATTATGAATATCATGAATACAATGAAGGTCATGGCATAAATTCTGAAAACTATTATGATCTTTTAAATTTTTTGCAATAAGATGAAAATTGGAATTGTTTGTTATCCTACGTTCGGTGGGAGCGGGATAGTTGCCACCCAATTAGGAATGGAGATGGCCGCATTAGATAATGAAGCTCATTTTATAAGCTATAGTATTCCGGCAAAGCTGGATGTCACTTTGCCTAATGTATATTTTCATCAAGTTTGCGTTAAACAATATCCTTTATTTGAATATCAACCCTTTTCCTTAGCATTGTCTACAATCATTGTAAATGTTGCAGAAACTTACGGATTAGATTTGCTGCATGTACATTATGCAATACCTCATGCCTATGCAGCCTATTTTGCCAAGCAAATTTTAAAAGAGAAGGGTGTTGAATTACCGGTAATCACTACCTTACACGGTACAGATATTACTTTGGTAGGAAGTCATCCCATTTATAAATCCGGTGTCGAATTTTCGATCAATAAATCCGATTATATCACCTCTGTTTCCCAAAGTTTAAAACAAGATACTTTTGAGGCATTTACTATTAAAAAAGACATTGAAGTAATTCCGAATTTTATTGATAATTCTGTTAAAATATCAAGCCCGTGTATCCGAAAGAATTTTGCTTCTGAAGATGAAAAATTACTTATCCATGTATCTAACTTGAGAAAAATTAAACGCATTGATGATGTAATGTCGATTTTCAATCTGGTACAAAAAGAAGTTAAATCGAAACTTTTGATTGTTGGAGAAGGACCGGAGACAGAAACTATTGAGCATTTAACTAAAGTGTATCATTTGGAGGATAAAATAAAAACGTTGGGAAAAATGGTAGATGTATCTTCAATTTTAAGCATTGCAGATCTATTTTTATTACCTTCAGAACAAGAAAGTTTCGGATTGGCAGCCTTAGAAGCAATGGCTTGTGGCATACCTGTTATTTCAAGTAATGCCGGGGGAATTACAGAAGTTAATAAAGACGGATTTTCAGGATTTGTATCACCCGTTGGTGACGTTTCTTCCATGGCAAAGAATGCCATTAGGCTGCTGAAAGATGAAAAAATGCTTTCACTTTTCAAAAAACAAGCGAAAGATCAAGCGTTACTTTTTGATAATTCTAAAATAATTCCTATATATAAAAAATTATATGACCGAGCTTTGGGCAATCATTGCTAAATAGTTGAGCTTATATACTTATCAACCCAATCAGCTGAAAAAAATAACATTTATATTCGGATCTTTAATCCATGTAGAATGCGCTAATTTATGTAAACAGATAAAACCTATAAAATAATTACCTGAATGGCTGCTGTATTGTTCTTCTATGGATTCAAAATCATCAAAACCGGAAAATTGATCGTGATATCTCACATAAACCTTATAAATTTTAGTATCGACTAATTGTAATTGTTTATTTAGATGAATATATTTCTTGTTTTCATATCTGTAATCATACGTTAAAGCTGAAATATCAGAAAGCACGGCAGATCCGGTGGGTTTATCTCCCGCACCTTTACCGATCATCAGTTGCTTTTCTGAAAAAGCACTTTCTAAAACCACTCCATTATATTCATAATTTACATGAGCTAACGTATTTTCTTTTTCTATAAAAGTAGGAGCACAAAAACCCGTAATTTCATTATTATTTTTATTGCATCTTGCTATTAACTTGATTGTTAAATTTCTTTGACGAGCAAATTCCAAGTCGAAATCACTAATTCTTGATATTCCGAAATTAAATATAGATTCCGGTTTTGTAATAAGTCCAAAAGCATGAAAAAGAATAATACACAATTTATATTTAGGATCAATTCCCTCAACATCTAAGGTAGGATCTGATTCTGCGAATCCTTTGTCTTGAGCTTCTTTTAAAACCACAGGATAAGAAAGTTTTTCATGGATCATTTTGGTTAAAATGAAATTGGTAGAACCATTAAAAATTCCCGAAACCGATGTTAACAAATCATTGTCATAATATTCTTCTAAATTTCTGATGATGGGAATACTTGCACAAACAGAGGCTTCATAGAGTAGGGGAACTTGGTATTCTTTTTCCAACTTTAGAAGTTCAGGTAAATGTTCAGCAATCATCTTTTTATTTGCCGAAACTACAGCTTTTCCGTTCTTCATGGCCTCTGAAACAATATCAAAAGCAGCATCAGCATCATCAATTAATTCAACAATAACTTCAATTTCAGGGTCTGATAATAACTCGTATTTATCGGTAGTAAAATACTTTTTATCGATTGATCTCGGTTTATCGGGATGTTTAATACATATTTTTTTAATATTTGCATCTACACTTTCGGCTTCTTCTAACACTTTATACAATCCCGTTCCCACACATCCAAATCCAAAAATTCCTAATTTAAGTTTATTTCTTATCATTTAATTATTCAATTTATAAAATTAACCGTTAATCTAAAGCTTGTTTGATATCATTAATCAGGTCATCTACATTTTCAATTCCTACCGATAAACGAATTAAAGAATCTTGAATTCCTGTTTCTTTACGAACTTCAAGAGGGGTTGATTTATGGGTCATGGTGGCAGGATGGCTACCCAAACTCCTAACATCGCCTAAATTTTCAGCTAAAAGAAAAATTTTGGTACGAGTTAAAAAATCTTTTGCCGCTTCTAAAGTATCGTCTTTTAAACTAAAAGATACCATTCCGCCAAACCCTTTTTGTTGTTTGGCCGCAATATGATGATTGGGATGATTTTTTAATCCGGGATAATATACTTTATCTATTTTGGGATGTGTAGTTAAAAATTCAGCAATTTTTTGAGCATTTTGTGAATGTTTTTCCATACGCAGAGATAGAGTTTGAATTCCGCGTAAGGTTAACCAACTATCAAAAGGCGAGAGTACCCCACCTGAGGTATTTTGTAAATATTTTAATTCTTCGGCTATTTTAGGATCTTTCACAACTACAAAGCCGGATAAAACGTCTCCATGTCCTGAAAGATATTTAGTTCCACTGTGTACAACAATATCAGCTCCTAAACGTATCGGTTGTTGTAAAGCTGGAGATAAAAATGTATTATCTACAATTAATAATGCTCCCACTTGCTTAGAAATTTTAGCGATTTCTTCAATGTCGGATATTTTTAATGTTGGATTTGTAGGGGTTTCCAGCCAAATGAAGCGAGTTTTATTTGAAACTGCTTGTAAGACATTTTGAATATCAGTAGTATCAATAAATTTAGAGGTTACACCAAATTTATTATAAACTGTAGTAACTATTCGATAAGTACCTCCGTAAACATCATTTACAGCAATAATTTCATCCCCTTGTTTTAATAACTTTAAAACACAATCCGTTGCTGCCAATCCCGATGAAAAAGCAAATCCGGCAATACCACCCTCTAATTCAGCAATGGCTTGTTCTACAACTTTACGAGTAGGATTAGCCGTTCTTGTATAAGCAAATCCTTTATTCACATCCGGTTCTTCCTGAACATAAGAAGAGGTTTGGTAAATAGGAGTAGAGATAGCTCCGGTAAGTACATCTGGAGTAGAAATATGTACTAATTTTGTTTCTAATTTCATGACTAGGTTGTTTTTTCTAATTAATAAATGCTTTAAAATTCATTAATCATCATAAAACAACTTATACAAGATTCCCATTTATTTAAATGCTAAATTATGAATTAGCTTCTTTATGTAGGTCGAAAGAAGCTCTATTATTTGTATTTTTATGTAAGCTGTTTCGACTTATCTTTCCTTTACGGTTGGATGCAGCACCTACTCATATAAGAGGGTTGCTAAGGTATCATAGGGCCAATTCCCTCCACCTTTCTTGATAAGTAATTTTATTAATGATCGCTAAATATATTACAAAGATACGTTTTATTTTTTAATTTCCAATAAAAAACCATTTTATTATAATATTTATAAATGTAATGTATCTTTAGTAATCATTATAATATAAGATTTAAAGTATGCTAAACAGAAATGAATTTACTAACAGAAGCGTTTAAATAACCGTCGAAATTAATTTCAAGTTGAAATAATACAATTTTTTGTGATGGTAAATAATTTACTGTAAAGCATGATTTATAGTAAGATCAATTATAATATTTTGCAATATAAATGATCTTTTAACAACCCATTTATTATATACTGATTTTATTTGTTGGAAAGCTTTTTTAATACATTTTCAATCATTTGCATTCGGCTGTCTAATTTTTGTGACGCAGCATCTAATGTAAACCCTTCTTCCAATAATTCTTTTATTAGAATCATTTTTTTAATATTTTCATAATTGTATCTTCTGTTTTTTCCTTCCTGTTCTGTAAGACTTTTGATAATTCCTTTATCTTCCCAATACCTAATTTGTCGGGTAGGAATTCCCGTTATTTGAGAAACTTCGCCAATGCCCACAATTAATTGCTCTAAAAATTTAAAATCGAAAGATAAATGATTGGTTTCGTTCATTTTGTAAATTATTTACATTATTTGAAGTAAATATACAAAATAAAAGTTAAATTTGTAATTGTAAATAATTTGCATAAAATGTAAATATTTAACAATAAAATATAATTAAAATTTAAACACTATGTTCATAGACAAAAATGTTATTATAACCGGCGCTACAGAAGGAATAGGCTTGGGAATTGCTCGTGCTTTCGCCAAACAAAGAGCAAATCTTGTTCTAATTGCCAGAGATCCTCAAAAATTAAACAACATTAAAGAAGAATTTTCGTCGTATCACGTAACCGTTTCTCTGATTTCTGCGGATTTAACGGAAATTGAAAAATTACCTTCAGTTGGTAAACTAATTTTAGAAAAAGTAAAGACAGTTGATGTGTTAATCAATAATGCAGGAATCGGTCGTTTTAATCCTTTTGAAGAAACATCTGAAGATTTATTAGATAAACATATTAATCTTAATATGAAAGCACCTTATATACTGACTCAAAATTTGTATCAATCTTTGAAAAAATCTAAAGGAAATATAATTAATATTTCATCTTATTTTTCACACAGAATGTTACCGGGAAGAGAATCTACTGCTTACTCCATGACTAAGGGCGGTATAGATTCATTTACTAAATCATTAGCTTTTGAGGCAGGAAAAGATGGAATTCGGGTTAATGCTATTGCTCCGGGAAGTATCGATACGCCGCTTCTTCGATATAATTTAGAACAACTTAGCGAAGAAGGGAAAACAAATTTTCATACAATGATTAAATCTATATATCCGATGGGAAGTATTGGAACGGTAGAAGATATTGGGGCGGCTGCTGTTTTCCTGGCTTCCGATCAAGCCCGATGGATTACTGGAACGATTCTATCAGTTGATGGTGGATTAACAACTAATTAGTTAATAAAAGATAGCATAAAGGAATATAAAAAAACCAATCCGTTTTGGGATTGGTTTTTCAATTCTATTTATAGTACAATATTGACAATTCGTTTAGGCACTACAATAATCTTTTTAGGTTGTTTGCCGTCAAGATAATTCGGTGTTTTTTCATGGGCCATTACTGCTTCTTCAATTTCTTTAGGAGTAGCGGAAATAGGCATTTCAATTTTAAAACGTACTTTTCCATTAAAACTAACCGGATATTCATGTATTTCGGAAACAAGATATTCAGCGTTGAATTCAGGGAATGCTTGAAATTCAATGCTGTTTTCATATCCCAATTTTTCCCATAGTTCTTCTGCAATATGTGGAGCATAAGGAGAGATTAAAATGCACAAAGATTCTAAAATTTCTCTTTTATAGCATTTTATTTTTACCAAATCATTGGTAGCAATCATAAAAGAACTTATGGATGTATTGAAAGAAAAGTTATCCAAATCCTCTTTAACTTTTTTTATTAACTGATGAATTATTTTTTGTTCTTCTTTAGTAGGTTTTTCATCCGATACAAAGAAAGTTTCTCCTTCACCGGAATGATACAGTTTCCAGAATTTTTTTAAGAATCCGTGAACTCCGCTAAGTCCTTGAGTATTCCAAGGTTTAGCCTGTTCAATAGGTCCTAAAAACATCTCATACATACGTAAGCTGTCGGCTCCGTATTCATCACAAACATCATCTGGATTAATAACATTGTAGTAAGATTTTGACATCTTTTCTACTTCTCTCCCGCATATAAATTTACCTTCTTCAAGAATAAACTCTGCATTTTTGAATTCATCTCTCCAATTTCTTAATTTTTCTAAATCAACTTCATCTGTAGTTCCTTTAAGAAGTTTTACATCAATATGCAGTGGAGTGGTATCTTGTGCTTCATGTAATAAATTGTAAGAGATGAAGTTATTAGTTCCGTTAATTCGGTATATATAAGCACTTTGACCTAAAATCATCCCTTGATTAATTAATTTTTGGAACGGTTCTTCTTGGGCACAGTATCCATAATCTTTTAAAAATTTATTCCAAAAACGTGAATACAATAAATGTCCCGTAGCATGTTCACTTCCTCCAATATATAAATCTACATTTTCCCAATAATTTATTTTTTTAGTATCCGCAAAGCAAGAATGGTTAGTTGGATCTGTGTATCTGAGAAAATACCAGGAACTTCCGGCCCAACCGGGCATTGTATTCAAATCTAAAGGAAAAATCGTGGTATGATTAATACGGTCGTTACTAACAACTTGTTCATTTTCAGTATCCCAAGCCCATTGTGCAGCACGTCCCAACGGAGGGTCTCCGTCTTCAGTGGGCAAATATTTTTCAACCTCCGGAAGAAGTAAAGGTAGTGCAGATTCCGGTAAAGCATAGGGAATATCATTTTTATAATATATAGGAATAGGTTCCCCCCAATATCGTTGACGAGAAAAAACGGCATCTCGTAATCGATAGTTGGTAGTTCCGTGCCCGATTTTCATTTTTTCAATTTCCGCAATAATTTTAGCTTGAGCATCTTTAACAGTCAATCCGTCTAAAATTTGGGAATTGATACAGATTCCTTCTTTAGAAGAAAAAGCTTCTTCTTGAACATCGGTTCCTCCTTTAATTACTTCAACAATCGGAAGTCCAAAATGTTTAGCAAATCGATGATCGCGCTCATCATGAGCAGGAACAGCCATTATGGCACCTGTTCCGTATCCATATAATACGTAATCTGCAATATAAATAGGAATTTTTTTATAAGTAAAAGGATTTATAGCATAAGCTCCGGTAAATTGTCCTGAAACAGTTTTAGCATCTGCGATTCGCTCCCTTTCCGATCGTTTGGTGCTTTGATCTTTATATTGGTTTACGGCTTCGTAATAAGTTCCGGTAGTAATTTGATCCACAAGAGGATGTTCAGGAGCCATAACCATATAAGTTGCACCAAATATTGTATCCGGACGAGTGGTGAAAATTGTAACGGTTGTCTCAGAATCAGCAACAGCAAAATTGATTTCTGCTCCTAAAGATTTTCCGATCCAATTACGTTGACTTTCTTTGATTGATTCGCTCCAATCGATGGTTTCCAATCCGGAAAGAAGTCTTTCAGCATAAGCCGTAATCCTCATAGACCATTGCATCATGCTTTTTTGATAGACAGGAAATCCTCCTCGTTCAGAAACCCCATTTACTACTTCATCATTTGCCAGAACCGTACCTAAGGCGGGACACCAGTTAACGGTTGTTTCTGCACGATAAGCCAATCGATAATTTAAAAGGATATGTTGTTTTTTTTTATCTGAAAAACGGTTCCAATCTTCAGCCGAAAATATTTCAATTGGTGAGGTACAGGCATTTATTTTAGCATTACCTTCCTTTGAAAAAATATCTACTAATTCAGTAATAGGACGAGCCTCTTGCGAAGAAGTATTGTAATATGAGTTAAAAAGTTGGATGAAAATCCATTGGGTCCATTTATAATAGTCGGGATCAGATGTTCTCACTTCACGATTCCAGTCAAAAGAAAATCCCAATTTTTTCAACTGATTGTTATATCCTGCAATAACATTGTCTTTATTATCTATACCCCCGTTGATATTAACTTCTGTGGTTATCGCCGGATGTTGGCCTGTTTGAATAGCATATTGTTCGGCAGGAAGCCCGAAACTGTCATAACCAATGGGATGAAGTACATTAAAACCTTGGTGGCGTTTAAACCTTGCATAAATATCAGAGGCAATATAACCCAGTGGATGACCTACATGTAAACCGGCTCCCGAAGGATACGGAAACATATCCAATACATAAAACTTGGATTTATCTGTATGGTTTGATGCAGCAAATGTTTGTTGCTCTTTCCATTTTTTTTGCCATTTTTTTTCGATTTCCTGAAAATTATATTGCATGGGTAAAATTGAATTAATTTTTTGCAAAGGTAATGATTTATTCAATTTTTAAAATTGTATTTCAGCTCAAAGCATACGTATTAATTTCAATAGTGAAAGAGGATATATGATATGAAATATATATAATAATTCTTACAAACTTACTTACGCTTCAATATAATAAAATTTCTTAGACTGTAAAATTTATCGGAACTGTCCCATGCAACTGTTTTCAATTTATTTTCCATTTCCGGCCATACTTCATTATTTTTTAAAGTTTCAATCATAATCTCCCGACTGTTTACATTAGCATAATAGATGCGAAGCCAATATAAATCTTCATCTAGATCTTCCTCTTGAATTTGCTCCTCTATGATTTTAAATAAATTTTCGGGAATATTGAAATCGCCTTTGCACCCAAAATTACCGATATATACCTTCCATTTGTTGCCTTTGATCTCCCATTCTTCAATTCCGATTTGATCATGATTAGTAATTTGCCAAAAAGCAGATAAAAACACATGAAATGAATTAGTTACAAAATTTTGAAAAGCATTTTGTATGGCATTAATTTTATTTTTACCAATACCTAAGTAGCTTTCCGAGATAGTTTTTTTATTGGCTAAAAGTAAGGTTATATCTAAACGTATGCCGGCTCCGTTTTCATATTCTTTAAAATCAAATGTTTCAGCACGCATGGCAGGAAGTTGTTCATCAACCAAAAGCCAGTCTTTATATTCAATGCTGGGTAGGTCATGAGCAAGAAGCATATTAGCGAGAATTTCTTGAGGTGACATAGATTATTTTTCTTCAAAATTACATAATATCTTTATTTAATACTACAACTAGTACAAGTACGTAACTCACGAATACCGCTTCATATATTTATCATAAATCGCGTTGATACTATAAAAATATTTTGATACAAAATTTAAATAACCAATAATTTATATTATGTCTATTATGTCTATTAAATTTAAAATTATCAATTCTACAATATAATTAATTAAAAATATTAATTTTTTTAGTTGTAAAACCATCATGTGTATATTTAATAAAAATAAAATAATATATTTGTTGCTTTAATTAAAAAATAATCATATTACTATGAGAAAATTATACTTAATACTTCTTATAGGGGCTAATTCCATATTTACATCTGCGCAAAAAGGTAGGGTAATCGGGCCGGGAGGTATTCCCGGTGCTGTTTTATGGATGAAAACAGTCCCTGAAACAAAGAATCTTAACGGTAGATATCTTTGGAAAGATTTTTCTGGAGATTCTTTACGGCTAAATTACTATGATAGTGGAGGAGAGTATATAGTTGAATGGAATCCATTCGGTAGATCCATTAATTTTAATCCATCGATACTCCTAACTAATCCAAGCTCCAGTAAAGAAATTCAAATTAAAAGTGGAAATTTATCTACTGCCACTATTCTGGGTACTTATGCTGAAGCTAGTATACTTGGAAGTAAATTTGAATATCCGGATTATATTTTTACACTTAACGGGGTGAAAGGAAAAGGATTTGTCTTAAATAAAGATAAAATCATTCACAGCGATGAAAGCAACAAAGGAGTTTTAGACTATGGCTCCGAAGAAGGCTATGATTTAATGTATCATCCGAACGGGAATTCAAATTCAGATTTAACGGCTTATCAAGAAAAGACCATGCGTTTGTTCACTTATTTTCGTGCAAATAAACGAGCAACTAACGTATGGGGTGAAAGAATGAGTTCTACCTTATCCATCGGTGAGAAATTTTATTCTTTCAATAAATATAACAATTCGACTTATAATACAGATCTTTTTGATCCTAATTCCATATACAGAGCGTATATGCCGGAATTAATCATGTACGATCGTATATTAAATCCGCTTGAAAAAATTAAAGTAGAATCGTATTTAGCCTTAAAATACGGTTTTATGTTAGAAAATTCCTTGATAAATAGTTATGATAAATTACTTTGGGACAAAGATGAGAATGTAAAGTATAATCATCGAGTTACAGGTATTTACAGAGATGATATAAGTGGATTATATCAACGAAGAAGTACCACATCCTACGAAGAAAGTCCTTATTTTACTTATTCAGCACAAGGAGACTCCTATGATGAGTCCAATAATTACAATTTACCCAATAAAAATAAATTATTGGTTATTGAAAAATTCCCGGCTAATTCCATGTCTGATTCTGAATATGTGATTTGGGGTGATAATAATAATGATATTAAAACATCTCAGATTGAAAGCATTGCCGGAATGAATATCATGAATCGTCGATGGTTAGTAAATACCGGTAATATCAGTAATGCAGAAGAACAAGACGTAATTTGGAAATTGCCTGAAAATTTTGAAGCAATAAAAGAAAAATATAAATTTTCCCAAGTAAAAATGGTTAATGATCGCAGCAAAGATTCTGAGACAGCGATCATGTATACACAAGATCCCTTGAAAGGATATGAAGGTCATGCTTCTTTAACCTTAGGCAATCCTTTTGGAGGAGTTATGTTAAAGTTCGGTACAAAAGAGGTTACAAATCAACAAAAACCAAGTGCTGATTATGGAGTATTCATAGACCATCAAGGAAAAGTATTTACCATTATTAGAGGTATAGTAAAACATTATATCAATCACAAAGTAAATGTTGGAGATCGGGTACAAATCGATAAAACTAAAGATGATTTTATCATACGATTTAACGGATATGCACCCCCTATTCCCGGGTTAGATTCTCCCAATATACCTTTGGATAAGGAAGATATAGATCAACCATTCCATGTCAGTCTGGTCATGTATAAGTGGAATTTAGAATCGATTGTCAAAGATGTAAGGACTGGAGGATTTGTGAATAGCGGTAACAAAGTTGAATTAGGATATATTCAACATCGGGCGGAAGAATTCTCGGAATATAAAGATGGAAGAACATATCTTTTAATTGACCGATCCGGAAAAGGAGATTTTAAATTAGAAAATACCGATTTTTATTTATCGGATGAATACGACCCATACAGACAAAAAATAATATTTAATAATGTATTCTTTGATACGGATTACAACGGAAAAGATGTATTTACTTTCGGATACCGGCCAACCAATATAATTGCTAAAATAAATAAAAGCAATCCAACCTGTGATGCTTCCTCTCATAGTAATAATGACGGATCCGTACAAGTGAAAATTCTTAGAGGAGATGAAGGATTTGAATATGAATTAGTTGATAAAAATGATAAGGAAGTAAAAAAATCCGGAGTATTTTATGGTAAAGATTTAAATTTAAGCGGACTTTCAACCGGTGAATACACCTTGAGATTAAAAGAATTGGGCGGTTTCAATATTCTATCCGATTCTACCGGTGTGGAAGCAAAAGCACATAGTATACAAAGTATCGATTGGGATAGAGGAGGATTTTTTGAAACAACTATCAAAGGTACCAATCAAAATTTCCAAATGGGATTAACTCTTAATCCAAGATCGAATTCAGTAGCCGACATTGCAATCCATGCAGGATTTGAAATCAATCAAGGACGCATATATATAATAAAAGACTATGTAAAAAGCAACACTCCATTAGCAAATGTTGTGCTTAAGGAAGGAGATCGAGTTCAAATATATAAAGACTTTAACGAAAGACAATCGCCGTATAAAGTATACTATAAAATAAACGGTGAAACCTTTTATACGGAATATATTACCCTTTACCATTTCTTTGCAATTAAATTAAACAATAATGTGGGAGGTGTTTATAATATAAGAAACACAGACGGATTTAATGAATCTCAACCTAATTATTGGAAGTATCAAGGGGCTCATTCCTATCCTAAATCTGAAAATCTATCTAAGAGTATTTTGGAACAAACAATCATATTGAAAGATGATTGTACGAAAAAAGAGGAAGAAACAGAAAATCAAGACATACCGGATAAAACCAATAAGAATGTTCAATTTTATTATAAAGATTTTAAAAACAAATCTGAAATAACCGGTACTATTAAGTTAAAACAGCCATCCGGAATTATGATTTCAGTTTTCGACTTTTCAGGAAATATGGTTTTTAATAAACATATGAACAAAATCGATACGGAACATACCTTCGATCTTACCGGACTTTCCAAAGGTGTGTATATAGTGAAAATATTTTCCGATGAAGGTGAATTTACCAAGAAGATTTCAATAAACTAAATTACTAAAATAAGTACATCATTATGAAATTAAATTCAAAGCAAGCCCGTTTTGTTTCACTCGTGTTACTATCCACGATGGCATTACAGAGCTTTTCCCCATATATTCCTTTAATTGAACATAAGAAGTATGAATTAAGGGAGAAACGTTTAGTACTTACTAAGCATTCTAAAACCGTTGATGAGAATTCTGAATCTGGAAACCCTCAAAAATCGGTAATGAATAAAGGTGAGGAAACCCAAAAAAATAGTAAATCAGAAAAATTAATTACTTCAAAGTCTATTCTTTACAGTGCTAATATTTCAGAAGGAGTAATTGGTACTTTAGAAAATAAAATTTTTGATAATCCGGAAGATAATATTTTCACGATATATCTGGATCAAAAACCGCAGCAAGATCAAAAAGTATATTTGACTTATGAGTTGTATGGAGTTTCCGATAAAAACGGAATTTCCAAAAGTATCAACGACCGAATGAGCAGAGGAGGATATTTAGTGAAAAAATATTCCGGATGGACTCATCAAAAAGAAGAAATAAATTCTGATTGGCTGAAAACCGGTGATAACACGATTCAATTTGCTATTCCGCAGGATGCCGGATACGGATATAAAATAAAGAACTTAAAAATTGAAGTAGAAAAACAAGAATATCCCATAGGTACTATTACCTGGGAGGCATTTGCTTTTGAAGGAGGAGATACCTATGTAAAAGGATATTTTGCAGACGGAAAGGATCGCAAATTAGTTATTAATAATACAGAAACTTCGACCTGTCAAGGTGAATTTGAAGTTGTACTTTCCGGTAAAGTTCCTACCGTTGAATTGGTTACCGAAGGAATTAAAAATGTAAGAGAATCCAAAATTGTATCCGGAAAACAAGATTACTCGTATTCCTTGCAATCAAACACAGCACAAGAGCAAATTTGGTTTAAAAAAGATAAGACAAATAATAAAATACATCTTTTAGGAGCTGAATTGAGTGTAAATGGTAAAAATTTGTTAAGTGACAAGCAAATACTGATTAGAGGATTAAGAAGTATTGACATTCCCGCATTGGATATGGGAATGAAAAATGTGACGGGAAAAGCAGACGGGTATAAATTTTTACCTCATGGAGAACATTTCAATGAAGGGGCAATACTTAAGTTGGCTTACGACCGCACCAAAATTCCGAACGGCTATACCGAAAAAGATATCCGTACCTTCTATTTTGATTTGGAAAGCCATCATTGGGTAGCTTTGGAACGAGACAGTATAGATACCAAAAATCAAGTAATCATATCCCGAACTACTCATTTCACCGATATGATTAATGGGGTGATACAAGTACCGGAATCGCCGGAAACTAATGGTTTTACACCCACAACCATGAGCGATATTAAAGTTGCCGATCCATTGTCAAAGGTGAATTTAATAAGCGCACCGACTGCCAATAATCGTGGATCCGCAGCGTTAAGTTATACCTTTGAAATGCCTCCTGCCCGTAATGGAATGAGTCCGTCTCTAGGTATTCAGTATAACAGTGATGGAGGTAGCGGATGGTTAGGCGAAGGCTGGGATATGAATATTCCGAGTATAACAGTAGATACCCGTTGGGGGGTACCGAGATACGATACCTCAAAAGAAACCGAAACCTATATGATGGATGGGACCCAGTTGGTAACAATGGGAGCTGATGGAAATACGTCCATAGCCCACAGAGGAGAAAAAATAGCCAGGAAATCAGATCGATTATTTTATTCCAGAAAAGAAGGGAGCTTTGCTACCATTCAAAGGAAAGGATCTAATCCGGGAAATTATACCTGGGAAGTAACCAACAGAAAAGGGGTTAAATATACTTACGGAGGAAATGGAGGAATACTTAAAGGAACTGTTACCGATATATCCGGAAATAGCAAAGACGTAATTACGGAATGGAAAGTTTCCAGAGTAGAAGAACTTCACGGAGATTGGATTGAATATATTTATGAACAAGTGGAAGAACCCGTAAAAGGAGGTTTGAAATCCAAAGCTTTATATCTTAAAGAAGTACATGCCGGTAACAAAGGACAAAATCCGCATACAGTAGTTAAATTCACCTCTGCCAAAACTAAGCAAAAAGAAACAAATTCAGCTCGATATGGATTTTTTACCTCTTCAAATCGCTTACTTACCCATGTTGAGATAGACTTTGAAGGAAGTAAATTAAGAGAATATGAATTAAAATATAAATCCGGAGCATTTTATACAGATCTTTTAGACCGGATAACGCACAAAGACGATCAAGGAAAAGAATTTACTTCCAATCGTTTTGAATATTATGATGATGTTAAATCTCAAGAGGGATATATAGCCTTTAGTCAAAGTGAAGAAACTTGGGCAAAAAAAGGAGAAAAGATAAACGAAAGTTCCACAACAACCTATGGAGGATCTTTTTATGCCGGGATAGGTCTTAATAATGGCGATGTCATCTTTAATAGTGGTACCATAGGAGGAAGTTATAGTTATAGCAATAGTGTAACCGAAGGTAAATCAATTTTTATAGACATCAACGGTGATGGTTTAACGGATAAAGTATACCAAAAAAATGGAGTATTATATTATGAACCTAATTTGCTAACACCTCTCAAAGGAGAAAAATTTGGTAAACCTTTAGCCATAAAAGGTGTAAACAAATTCTCTAAAACCAAATCAACCAGCACTAATACCGGTGGATCAGCCAAAGTAGGGAAATGGATGGCTGCGGTGACAGTAGGAGTAAGCGGAGGTACAACAAATACAACAACAACGGTTTACTTTTCTGATGTAAACAGTGATGGATTGATCGATATAGTTTCCAATGGAAAAGTGTATTTTAATCGAATAATTCGAGATAAAGACGGAAATCTTATACCCAACTTTTCTTTAGAAAGCGCTACAACTCCCAGTCCGATTATGGGGGGAGGAACTATTGACAGTTCTGATACTGCGGTAGATCCTCAGGAACAAAAAGATCTTATTTATAATTCTCCACTTTATGATGTAGTAAAAGTATGGGAAGCACCTTTTGACGGGAAAATAAGAATAGAAGGAAATGTACAACTACAAGCACCAACGGGAGATTACGACACTGAAGAGTATGAAAAAGCCGACGGGGTGAGGGTTGCTATCCAATATAAAGGAAAAGAAAAATGGAATAAGAGTATAAATAAAGGTGATTTTACTAATTATCCTGCCAATATAAAATTATCCGAGACTATAAAAAAAGGGGATAAAATTTATTTCCGAGTACAATCCGGAAACCAGGAAATGTCTAATGGAAGCTTTGATCAAGTACAATGGAATCCTGTTATAACCTACGAACAAACCGCCCTTGCTGAAGCAGACTTAAACAGTATAAATCCAGACGGGCAAAAAATGTATCGTTTTTCATCCTCAGAATCCCATATAGCTTCACAGGATGTAGCAACAAGTGTTGGTGATTTTAAAAAAGCCGTAATATTTGGAATTTTTGAAAAACCGATCACATCTGATGACGTTACGGTAAAAGTTATTCAAACCAATGACAGTCGTTCCGAAGAAGTTATAGTTTATGAAAAAACGTTTAATTGGAACGAAACACATCAAGGAAATTTGGAAATACCTGTACCCGAAGGCAAAAATTGGACAAACTTTTATTTTACTTTGAGTTCACCCAGTCAAGTGAATTGGAAAAAAATTAGTTGGAAACCACAGATAAAATTAGATGACAGCCAAGAGGCAGAACCTGGAAGTGTTAATTACAGCGTTTACCATCAGAAATGGGAAGGAAGTTACTATCCTTTAGTTTTTGAAAATGCAAGCCAAACTAAAAATATATCGCTTACATTTCAAGCGCTGGCAAATGATCCTATGAATTCTTCCGTTTTGAATGGAGATCTTGCGATTACCATTAAGAAAAAAACCGGATTATTGGGAAGATATAAAATCAGAGTTGAGAATGGAATTGTCGTTACTCCACCTTTAACGGATTTGAAAGTTGAGGCAAATGGGGCTTTAACTGAAAATATTTGGGTGGAAGCATTTACCAAGGATGCAACGATCATCAAAAATTTGAAAGCTTTAACTTTTACTTTGCAAACCGAAAACGGATTGTCGTCTAATGGATATGCAAATATTTTTGTAAAAGATTCAGACAAAGGTTTTGGACCTATGTATCGCGGATGGGGTCAATTTATCTACAATGCCAATGCCGGACGTTATGCACGTCCTATAGATGAAAAGGAATTAAAATTGCCGCAGGATGAAAATGCTGATATGGATCCTCGTACCATGATTTTTATTCCGATGGGATTAGATAATGAAACCAAAAGTTATTGGACGGGAGCAGACCGCTATGTATATACAAAAGATTCAAGCATGAGTGCATCCCGATTAGGTGAAAAAGAGGTTAAACTTACCAACCCATTGGAAGGTTTAAGTAATAAATTTACCTCTTCAGGAAATTGTCTTCAAGGATCTTCGGCAGTAGGAGTAAAGTTACTAAGTAAATCCAAAAGCACAACAAAACAATCGGGAGCTAATAAAGATGAAGGAACTTTAAAAGGGTTTGGAATAACATATAATAGTTCCGAAGGCAGTGACGAAACTCGTTTGTCATTTACCGATATGAATGGAGACGGATATCCGGATATTATAACCAAAAATAAGATACAATTCACCAATACCCGTGGAGGATTTGACGGTGAAGTGATTGATTCACGTAACGGATTTCCGGGCAATCATCGCAGCAATACCACCAGTCAGGCTTATGGCTTAGGAGCTAATCCTATATCTGCGGCTGCCCTTTTTACCAAAAAACAGAGTTCGGAACAACAAAATTCTCAAGATTCTAAAGCCTCAGAATTGGGAATAAGCTCTGTAGACTTGTCTATCAGCGCTCCGAAAATGAGTGAAAATGTGGAACATACCTTGATAGACCTCAACGGAGATGGTTTACCGGATAAAGTGTATAAAAACGGAAAAGTACGTTTAAATTTGGGATACAGCTTTACTCCTGAAGTAGATTGGGATATAACCGAAATACAATCAGCAAAATCCGAAGCAATTTCCGGAGGCGTAGATATTCCGATAGTTGCCAAAGCCACCGATAAAGCATCTTCAAGTTTTGCCGGAGGTATTAATGTGACCACCGTAACCAACAATCCTACCTTTAATTTGATGGATGTCAACAGCGATGGTTTAATTGATAAAGTACGTATTAGTGACGGAAAAGCGTGGGTGTCTTTAAATAGAGGAACTAACTTTGCTCCCGAAATAGAGTGGAAACAATTAAGTCGAATTGCAAAATCAAACTCGGTAAGTGTCTCTACCCATGTAGCGTATACTTTAAACGTTATTATTCCTCCACCTTTTAATTTGAAATTTTCAATCAATCCGGGTATAAACTCTTCAACCTCTACCGGTCATACAACTTTTGAGCTTAAAGATGTTGACGGTGACGGATATCCTGATATGGTATGGACGGATAATTCGGGAAGTATAAAAGTGAAGCGCTCTACCATTGGAAGAACCAATAAATTGAGCAAAGTATCCAATTCCATAGGGGGAAAATTCATGCTTGATTATAACCGTTCCGAAGCTACTTATGAACATCCGGGAGGAAAATGGGTGTTATCATCCGTAGAAATTGATGACGGAATTCATGATGATGGGGCTAATATGCGTACTGAATATAACTACCTGGAAGGAAAACAAGACAGACATGAAAGAGAGTTTTTAGGTTTTGGAAAAGTTGAAAAAATTAATATAAATACCGAAAATAACAATCAAGTATATAGAAAAACAATTGAGGAATATGATGTTACGAATTACTACACTTCAGGTAATTTATTAAAAACAACCATCACCGATGCTCAAGGGAAAAAATATGCCCAAACTGAAAATAAATATTATCAATACGAAGTAAAACAAAAGGATAGAAACAATTATAGCATTTCTTCCAACATAGTATGTTCTGATGACCAAGCGTCCTTTGCTCCACTACAATATACCCGCAATATGGTGTTTGAAGGTAAAGATCAAGGGATAATAACCAATGAAACCTGGTATTCGTATGACTTGGTAGATCAATACGGAGAACTATCCAACTACCGATACAGTGATAGCGGAAATTTAGGCGAAAACGGAGCAGGAAGCTATAACTATCAAACATCCATTTCCTATACCTCTAATCCTAATAAGAACATTTTCGGATTACCGGTAAAAGTTCAAGTCAAAGGATCCGGTGGAAATGTTCAAAGAGAAGTAACGGCAGAATATGATTTAAACTATGCTAATCATATTACCCGAGTTCGTCAAAAACTCAATGATAAAGAAGAATCGGTAACTGATATTACTTACGACAAGTACGGAAATATTACCCAAAAAACTTTACCGGCCAATACTAAAGGCCAAAGAATGTGGTATAAATATCGATACGATAAAGATTACCATATGTATGTAGAGCGTATTGATGATGCTTATGGATATACCGGTTTATTAGAAAATTATGATTATCGCTATGGAATACCGTTAACCAGCAAAGATATCAACGGATATTTCACAGAAACCACAATAGATAATCTGGGAAGAATTGAGACCATCACCGGACCCAATGAATTGGAATTGGATTTACCTTATACCATAAAATATAAGTATAATCCGTCAGTAGTTTTAAATTCAGATGGAGATATTGAAAACCCAGCTTATGCAATAACTTATCATTACAATC
>NZ_PSZL01000020.1:0-603 GCF_002964915.1 Apibacter sp. wkB309 | reverse complement strand
AACTTAATCGGGTAATTCCTGCACTTGGATGTGATAATTGAATTCTTCTTCCGGCTAAGTCATACTTCGATTGAGTGATTTGTCCCTCGGTATCGATGACTTCTAATAATTGATTGATGCCATCGTAAGCATAACGGGTAGTAATTATTCCTGACGGGCCGGATAGTTGTTCGGTCTTAACAGTAAGCCCCGATCCGTTGGCATAGGTTTTCTGTTTTCCTCCCATAGCATCCGTAATGATGGTTACTTGTTGTCTTTCAGTCGGATTTATTGTATACTCAGTGGTTTGAGTACCGGAATCCGGAAGAATAGTTGCTACGGTACGGTCTAACAGGTCATAGTTGCTTACACTTGGGTTTACTTTATCGAAGTTTCGATTAAATTCTATGGCATGTTCCGGCGATTCGGTAATCGGATAGTAGCTTTTTACTACTCGTCCGAATGGATCCAGCATAGTTCTTCCGCTTACAATAAGTACCTTTTCGTCCTGAGGATTACTTCCGTTTGCATCGGTCTTGGTTATCACTCCGTCTTTTTTTACCTGCAAGGTTCTTCCTGCTCCGTCAACAAAACTTAATGTTTTTATATCCTCTGTTGGGTGTT
>NZ_PSZL01000015.1:0-817 GCF_002964915.1 Apibacter sp. wkB309 | reverse complement strand
GATGTGGTATAGATGCTGAAGATAAAACAAGAGTAATTCAGATAAGTGAGACGATAGAAGAATCGAAGGCAAGAGGAGTTTTTTTGTCCGAATATAGACCGAACAGAGAACTAATAAAAAAAGCATGGGCAGAAATCCCCTGGGTATATGATACTCTTGGAAATACAGTAAAATATGAAGGACAAATACTCTATATAAATGCAAAAGACAGTATAGGTCTCTCCCGAACATGGGAAAGATGCATGAATGGTGATACTTCCAATGGTTCTATGCGCAGGAATATGGATTATCTTACCTTTAGAATAACAGAAGAAGAATTATCTAAAGACACTTTAATTTATTATATATACGGAGGAAAAAAGAGAAAATGTATGGGAGAATTGCTGTTGATAAAGAAGAAATAGTTTTTTTTATACGGATCCGAAGAATCGTATGAATAAAAAAATACAAATAGTTTTTAGTAGTTTTTTCCTAATAATTATAATAGGATGTGGTATAGATGCTGAAGATAAAACAAGAGTAATTCAGATAAGTGAGACGATAGAAGAATCGAAGGCAAGAGGAGTTTTTTTGGCCGAATATAGACCGAACAGAGAACTAATAAAAAAAGCATGGGCAGAAATCCCTTGGGTATATGATACTCTTGGAAATACAGTAAAATATGAAGGACAAATACTATATATAAATGCAAAAGACAGTATAGGTCTTAGCGATAATTGGTCAGAATGCGATCAAGGAGATACTTCCAATGGTACTATGCGTAGGAATATGGATTATCTTACCTATAGATTAACAGAAGAAGAATTATTCAAAGACA
>NZ_PSZL01000011.1:0-2380 GCF_002964915.1 Apibacter sp. wkB309 | reverse complement strand
CCAAAAAAACTCCTCTTGCCTTCGATTCTTCTATCGTCTCACTTACCTGAACAGAGCTTGTCTTATCTGGAATATCGATATTGCATCCTATCAAACTTAGTAGGGATACACTTGTTAAAACTATTTGTGTTTTTTTATTCATACCATTATTCTGATCCGTATAAAAAAAACTATTTCTTCTTTATCAACAGTAACTCTCCCATACATTTTCTCTTTTTTCCTCCGTACATATAATATATTAAAGTGTCTTTGGATAATTCTTCTTCTGTTAATTCAAAAATTAAATAGTCGGCTCCCATACTAAAGTTACCATTGGAAGTATCTCCTTGTTCGCATTCTGACCAACTATCGCTAAGACCTATACTGTCTATGGCTTCTATATATAACTCGTTTCCTCCTTGTTTTTTGATATTTCCAAGAGTATCATATACCCAGGGGATTTCTACCCATGCTTTTTTTATTATTTTTCTATTTGGCCTATATTCAGCCAAAAAAACTCCATTAGCCTTAGATTCCTCTATTGTCTCACTTATCTGGGTAGATAATGTTCTATCAGGAACATCGATATTGCACCCTACCATACCTAATAGGAATACATATGCTAAAATATTTCGTGTTTTTTTATTCATACTATTCTTCGGATCCGTATAAAAAAACTATTTCTTCTTGATCAATAACAATTCTCCCATACATTTTCTTTTTTTTCCTCCGTATATATAATAAATTAAAGTGTCTTTAGATAATTCTTCTTCTGTTATTCTATAGGTAAGATATCTCGGACCAGCAATCATATTACCATTGGAAGTATCTCCTTGATCGCATTCTGACCAACTATCGCTAAGACCTATACTGTCTTTTGCATTTATATATAGTATTTGTCCTTCATATTTTACTGTATTTCCAAGAGTATCATACCCAGGGGATTTCTGCCCATGCTTTTTTTATTAGTTCTCTGTTCGGCCTATATTCGGCCAAAAAAACTCCTCTTGCTTTCGATTCTTCTATCGTCTCACTTATCTGAATTACTCTTGTCCTATCAGGAACATCGATATTGCACCCTACCATACCTAATAGGAATACATATGCTAAAATATTTCGTGTTTTTTTATTCATACCATTCTTCTGATCCGTATAAAAAAAAACTATTTCTTCTTGATCAATTGCAACTTTCCCATACATTTTCTTTTTTTACCTCCGTATATATAATAAATTAAAGTGTCTTTGGATAATTCTTCTTCTGTTAATCTATAAGTAAGATATCTCGCCCCATCAACCATATTTCCATTGGAAGTATCTCCTTGTTCGCATTCTGACCAACTATCGCTAAGACCTATACTGTCTTTGGCTTCTATGTATAACTCATGTCCTTTTTGTTTTTTGATATTTCCAAGGGTATCATATACCCAATGGATTTCTACCCATGCTTTCTTTATTAGTTCTCTGTTCGATCTATATTCAGCCAAAAAAACTCCATTGGCCTTCGATTCCTCTATTGTCTCACTTATCTGGGTAAATAATGTTCTGTCGGCAACATCGATATTGCATCCTACCATACATATAAGGAATACACTTGTTAAAACTATTTTTATTTTTTTATTCATACCATTCTTCGTATCCGTATAAAAAAAAACTATTTCTTCTTTATCAACAGCAATTCTCCCATACATTTTCTTTTTTTTCCTCCGTATATATAATAAATTAAAGTGTCTTTAAATAATTCTTCTTCTGTTAATCTAAAAGTAAGATATTTCGCCCCAACAATCATAGTACCATTGGAAGTATCTCCATTCATGCATCTTTCCCGTGTTCGGGAGAGACCTATACTGTCTTCGACTTCTATGTATAACTCATTTCCTCCTCGTTTTTTGATATTTCCAAGAGTATCATATACCCAGGGAATTTCTACCCATGCTTTTTTTATTAGTTCTCTATTCGGCTTATATTCGGCCAAAAAAACTCCTTTGGCCTTCGATTCCTCTATTGTCTCACTTATCTGGGTAAATAATGTTCTATCGGGTACATCGATATTGCATCCTACCATACCTAATAGGAATACATATGCTAAAATATTTCGTGTTTTTTTATTCATACCATTATTCGGATCTGTATAAAAAATCTATTTCTTCTTTATCAACAGTAACTCTCCCATACATTTTCTCTTTTTTCCTCCGTATATATAATAAATTAAAGTGTCTTTGAATAATTCTTCTTCTGTTAATCTATAGGTAAGATAATCCATATTCCTACGCATAGTACCATTGGAAGTATCTCCTTGATCGCATTCTGACCAATTATCGCTAAGACCTATACTGTCTTTTGCATTTATATATAGTATTTGTCCTTCATATTTTACTGTATTTCCAAGAGTATCATATACCCA
>NZ_PSZL01000019.1:0-603 GCF_002964915.1 Apibacter sp. wkB309 | reverse complement strand
AACTTAATCGGGTAATTCCTGCACTTGGATGTGATAATTGAATTCTTCTTCCGGCTAAGTCATACTTCGATTGAGTGATTTGTCCCTCGGTATCGATGACTTCTAATAATTGATTGATGCCATCGTAAGCATAACGGGTAGTAATTATTCCTGACGGGCCGGATAGTTGTTCGGTCTTAACAGTAAGCCCAGATCCGTTGGCATAGGTTTTCTGTTTTCCTCCCATAGCATCCGTAATGATGGTTACTTGTTGTCTTTCAGTCGGATTTATTGTATACTCAGTGGTTTGAGTACCGGAATCCGGAAGAATAGTTGCTACGGTACGGTCTAACAGGTCATAGTTGCTTACACTTGGGTTTACTTTATCGAAGTTTCGATTAAATTCTATGGCATGTTCCGGCGATTCGGTAATTGGATAGTAGCTTTTTACTACTCGTCCGAATGGATCCAGCATAGTTCTTCCGCTTACAATAAGTACCTTTTCGTCCTGAGGATTACTTCCGTTTGCATCGGTCTTGGTTATCACTCCGTCTTTTTTTACCTGCAAGGTTCTTCCTGCTCCGTCAACAAAACTTAATGTTTTTATATCCTCTGTTGGGTGTT
>NZ_PSZL01000018.1:0-664 GCF_002964915.1 Apibacter sp. wkB309 | reverse complement strand
TAATAAAGAAATTACAATGGAGAGTTTGATCCTGGCTCAGGATGAACGCTAGCGGGAGGCCTAACACATGCAAGCCGAGGGGTATTTTGGAGCTTGCTTCAAGAGAGACCGGCGTACGGGTGCGTAACGCGTATGCAACTTACCTGTATCACCGGGATAGCCCGGGGAAACCCGGATTAATACCGGATAATATATCTGCCAGCATTGGCAGATATTAAAAGATTTATCGGATACAGATAGGCATGCGTAGGATTAGTTAGTTGGTAAGGTAACGGCTTACCAAGACGATGATCCTTAGGGGGCCTGAGAGGGTGAACCCCCACACTGGAACTGAGACACGGACCAGACTCCTACGGGAGGCAGCAGTGAGGAATATTGGACAATGGGTGAGAGCCTGATCCAGCCATCCCGCGTGAAGGACGACAGCCCTATGGGTTTTAAACTTCTTTTGTATGGGAATAAACCACATTACGCGTAATGTTCTGAAGGTACCATACGAATAAGCATCGGCTAACTCCGTGCCAGCAGCCGCGGTAATACGGAGGATGCGAGCGTTATCCGGATTTATTGGGTTTAAAGGGTCCGTAGGCGGGTTGATAAGTCAGCGGTGAAAACCTGCAGCTTAACTGTAGAACTGCCGTTGATACTGTTAATCTTGAATAGT
>NZ_PSZL01000017.1:0-664 GCF_002964915.1 Apibacter sp. wkB309 | reverse complement strand
TAATAAAGAAATTACAATGGAGAGTTTGATCCTGGCTCAGGATGAACGCTAGCGGGAGGCCTAACACATGCAAGCCGAGGGGTATTTTGGAGCTTGCTTCAAGAGAGACCGGCGTACGGGTGCGTAACGCGTATGCAACTTACCTGTATCACCGGGATAGCCCGGGGAAACCCGGATTAATACCGGATAACATATCTGCCAGCATTGGCAGATATTAAAAGATTAATCGGATACAGATAGGCATGCGTAGGATTAGTTAGTTGGTAAGGTAACGGCTTACCAAGACGATGATCCTTAGGGGGCCTGAGAGGGTGAACCCCCACACTGGAACTGAGACACGGACCAGACTCCTACGGGAGGCAGCAGTGAGGAATATTGGACAATGGGTGAGAGCCTGATCCAGCCATCCCGCGTGAAGGACGACAGCCCTATGGGTTTTAAACTTCTTTTGTATGGGAATAAACCACATTACGTGTAATGTTCTGAAGGTACCATACGAATAAGCATCGGCTAACTCCGTGCCAGCAGCCGCGGTAATACGGAGGATGCGAGCGTTATCCGGATTTATTGGGTTTAAAGGGTCCGTAGGCGGGTTGATAAGTCAGCGGTGAAAACCTGCAGCTTAACTGTAGAACTGCCGTTGATACTGTTAATCTTGAATAGT
>NZ_PSZL01000016.1:0-683 GCF_002964915.1 Apibacter sp. wkB309 | reverse complement strand
GGGCTTACTGTTAAGACCGAACAACTATCCGGCCCGTCAGGAATAATTACTACCCGTTATGCTTACGATGGCATCAATCAATTATTAGAAGTCATCGATACCGAGGGACAAATCACTCAATCGAAGTATGACTTAGCCGGAAGAAGAATTCAATTATCACATCCAAGTGCAGGAATTACCCGATTAAGTTACGATGCCTTAGGAAATGTAATAAGTCGTCAGACTTCCAACTTAGAAAAAACAAACCAAAAAATAGAATACGAATATGATTATACCCGATTAAAATCAATACATTATCCGGAACATCCTCAAAATAACGTTACCTACCATTACGGAAATAAAAACTCCAAATATAACCGAAAAGGAAGAATATCTTTAGTTGAAGATGCAACCGGAGCACAAGAGTATAAATACGGTACGTTAGGAGAAATCACTGAAGTACGCAGAACGGTTATAATACCTAATCAAGCAATCGCTACCTACGTAACCCAAACCAAGTACGACAGCTGGAATAAACTAGAGCAGATCATCTATCCGGATCAAGAAAAAGTAGATTATATCTATAATACAGCAGGGTTACTAACCGGAATAAAAGGAAGCAAGGCTTATAGCTATGACTATGTAAATAAAATAGGCTATGATAAATTCGAACAAAGAAATTATCTAAAATATTGCAACGGCTC
>NZ_PSZL01000012.1:0-1911 GCF_002964915.1 Apibacter sp. wkB309 | reverse complement strand
TATGATACACTTGTAAATATAAGAAAATCAAAGGGGTTTAGATTATATATTCTATCAAAAGACAGTATAGGTCTTAGCGATAGTTGGTTAGAATGCGAACAAGGAGAAACTTCCAATGGTACTATTAGTATGGGAATTGAGTATTTAATTTTTGAATTAACAGAAGAAGAATTATCCAAAGACACTTTAATTTATTATATATACGGAGGAAAAAAGAGAAAATGTATGGGAGAATTGCTGTTGATAAAGAAGAAATAGTTTTTTTTATACGGATCAGAATAATGGTATGAATAAAAAAATACAAATAGTTTTAATAGGTGTATTCCTAATAGGTATGGTAGGATGCAATATCGATGTTGCCGACAGAACATTATTTACCCAGATAAGTGTGACAATAGAAGAATCGAAGGCCAATGGAGTTTTTTTGGCTGAATATAGATCGAACAGGGAACTAATAAAAAAAGCATGGGTAGAAATCCACTGGGTATATGATACCCTTGGAAATATCAAAAAACAAAAAGGACATGAGTTGTACATAGAAGCCAAAGACAGTATAGGTCTCTCCCGAACATGGGAAAGATGCATGAATGGAGATACTTCCAATGGTAATGTGGGTGTTAAGGGGAAATATCTTACCTTTATATTAACAGAAGAAGAATTATCCAAAGACACTTTAATTTATTATATATACGGAGGAAAAAAGAGAAAATGTATGGGAGAATTGCTGTTGATAAAGAAGAAATAGTTTTTTTATAACCACCCTTTAAATGTCTTTATAAAGATTAAAAAAATGGTATGAATAAAAAAATACAAATAGTTTTAACAAGTGTATCCCTACTAAATATGATAGGGTGCGGTTTCGATGTACCCGATAGAACATTATCTACCCAGATAAGTGAGACAATAGAAGAATCGAAGGCTAATGGAGTTTTTTTGGCTGAATATAGGCCAAATAGAAAAATAATAAAAAAAGCATGGGTAGAAATCCCCTGGGTATATGATACTCTTGGAAATATCAAAAAACAAGGAGGAAACGAGTTATACATAGAAGCCATAGACAGTATAGGTCTCTCCCGAACATGGGAAAGATGCATGAATGGAGATACCTCCAATGGTAATATGGGTGTTAAGGGGAAATATCTAATCTTTACATTAACAGAAGAAGAATTATCCAAAGACACTTTAATTTATTATATATACGGAGGAAAAAAGAGAAAATGTATGGGAGAATTGTTGTTGATAAAGAAGAAATAGTTTTTTTTATACGGATCAGAATAATGGTATGAATAAAAAAACACAAATAGTTTTAACAAGTGTATCTCTATTAAGTATGATAGGGTGCGGTTTCGATGTACCCGATAGAACAAAGATTACACAAATAAGTGAGACAATAGAGGAATCGAAGGCCAAAGGAGTTTTTTTGGCCGAATATAAGCCGAATAGAGAAATAATTAAAAAAGCATGGGCGGAAATTCCTTGGGTATATGATACTCTTGGAAATATCAAAAGACAAAGAGGAAACGAGTTATACATAGAAGCCAAAGACAGTATAGGTCTCTCCCGAACATGGGAAAGATGTATGAATGGAGATACTTCCAATAATAATATTAGTATGGGAGCCGAGTATTTATTTTTTGATTTAACAGAAGAAGAATTATCCAAAGACACTTTAATTTATTATATATACGGAGGAAAAAAGAGAAAATGTATGGGAGAATTGTTGTTGATAAAGAAGAAATAGTTTTTTTTATACGGATCAGAATAATGGTATGAATAAAAAAACACAAATAGTTTTAACAAGTGTATCCCTACTAAGTTTGATAGGATGCAATATCGATATTCCAGATAAGACAAGCTCTGTTCAGGTAAGTGAGACGATAGAAGAATCGAAGGCAAGAGGAGTTTTTTTGG
>NZ_PSZL01000014.1:0-863 GCF_002964915.1 Apibacter sp. wkB309 | reverse complement strand
AGCATCGTATACATAGTTACTTACATACCCATTATCATCTATGGACATTAATCGGTTTTCTTCATCCCAGCGTAATTTCCTTTCTTGCGTTTGGCTGGTTTTTCTTAAATCCTTCTTCTCTAATTCTACATTTACATAGGTTAGATTTCCGTTTAAATCATAGTGATAATTCTTGTGCTCTTGGCGTTTTTCTTCTTCTTTACTTTCTTCTTCTCTGTAATTGATGTCTTGAACGGTTTTTATTTGATTCTTTTTCGTTGAATCGTAGGTATACGTTAAGTCATAACCTGCTTTTAATCCGCCTTCAATCATTATGCCTTGTTGACTTACTTGTTGGTTTTTGCTTACGATATTATGTAAGTTATCGTAGCCCATTTGCAAGCTGTATGCGGCCGTTTTGTTATCCGCTCCTGTGTAACTTCCTTGTGCTTGTACTAAGCGGTAAAGTCCGTCGTAGGCATAGTCATGCTGCATTTGTCCCCCCATAGTCTTTTGGTTGTCCTGAGGTAGTGGGGCTTGATTGGATATGCTTAATACATTGCTAACAGCATCATAGGTATATTTGTTACTAATGATCTGAGTTTTTACTCCTGTTCCTTGCGTTTTCGGTGATACCCAAACTTGTAAATCAGTAAGTCTTCTTCTTTCCGAATCATACGTATAAGTGGTTTCTGAGCCGTTGCAATATTTTAGATAATTTCTTTGTTCGAATTTATCATAGCCTATTTTATTTACATAGTCATAGCTATAAGCCTTGCTTCCTTTTATTCCGGTTAGTAACCCTGCTGTATTATAGATATAATCTACTTTTTCTTGATCCGGATAGATGATCTGCTCTAGTTTATTCCAGCTGTCGTACTTGG
>NZ_PSZL01000021.1:0-509 GCF_002964915.1 Apibacter sp. wkB309 | reverse complement strand
ACTTTCTTTTCGATTGGAAAATAAAAATCAAAAGGGTAAAATTTTAAATAAATTAGAAACAATAGAGCTAAACACAAGTATAACACCGCTAAAAAATATGAATTTATTATATGTTCCGACTTCAATAGAGCGAGAAGAAGAAGAACATATATTAAATGTTATACTTTCCGATGATCTAGGTAATGAGTTTATAAAGAAACTGACTTTTAAAGTAAAATTAGGTATCGTAATGAATGTCGAAAGATTAAGGCCTAATGACGTAGTTTATCCTTTTGCTAATAAGGATTACCAAGCGAACGGCGAGTTTAACTTTAACTTTGAAACTAAATCAGATTATAAATATAAACTTTCTTTTCGATTGGAAAATAAAAATCAAAAGGGTAAAATTTTAAATAAATTAGAAACAATAGAGCTAAACACAAGTATAACACCGCTAAAAAATATGAATTTATTATATGTTCCGACTTCAATAGAGCGAGAAGAAGAAGAACATATATTAAATGTTATAC
>NZ_PSZL01000013.1:0-972 GCF_002964915.1 Apibacter sp. wkB309 | reverse complement strand
ATCTGACCGAACCTGAAATAAGTAACTATACCAATAGAGAACTATATAAAGAAGGATTATACCTAGTAGATGAAATCTATGTAAGAGTAAAAGACGAAGAAGGCAACTATTGTGATGAAGTATCGAAAGTAAAACTCTACGTATATCCATATTTAAAAGTAGCAAAAGACGAACCGATCATCTGTGAATATGAACCGCAAGGCAGTAAAACCCGAGTAGATTTATGGAGTTCGATTTATCCAATGTTGTCATCCAATGGAGAAGAAGCAAGAATAAAAAGCTTCTTACAAGATATGCGAGTAATTTTCCAAGACAGCAAAGGAATAGAGATTGGCAGAGTAGAAGACACATCAGGGCAAATACCTAATACTTTAACCGATTACGAACCCCCTGTAGGAGAAAACAAAGTAGAAATAAAAGTCAAATTCGAAAACAAAGAGAACGGATGTGGAAATGAAGGAACAATAACAATCACCCAAAAAGAAACCCCACGTCCCAATAAGGTAACCTATACCCTGTGTGATGAAGACTTAGACGGAGAATATAATGACGTATTACTAAAAGATTTAGATAACCTGGTAATTACCCCGTCAGCGAAACAAGAAATTACCTATTACCGCACTCAGTCCGAAGCCTTAGCAGTAAATGATCCGACGATAATTCCGATAGACAAACAAACGTACTTTACTGTGGACTTCCTGAACCCTTTATACGTACGAGTACTGAACCAAGAGAGCGGTTGTATAGGCATAAACGAAGTATGGTTTAAGAAAAATTCCAATCATGTACCGATCCCAAAAGAAGTACGCTTATCAATAAAATGCGATGATTCCCAAGATGATTCAAAAGAAATATTTAATCTACACGAATCAGAACAATTACTGGGCAATTATCCGACAAGCAATTATCGTTATTACAGAAATGAATCAGATGCCAAAGAAGCCTTTAAAAATGAAGCAAAAGGGATTTATA
>NZ_PSZL01000009.1:0-10289 GCF_002964915.1 Apibacter sp. wkB309 | reverse complement strand
GATTGTAATGATAAGTTATTGCATAAGCTGGGTTTTCAATATCTCCATCTGAATTTAAAACTACTGACGGATTATACTTATATTTTATGGTATAAGGTAAATCCAATTCCAATTCATTGGGTCCGGTGATGGTCTCAATTCTTCCCAGATTATCTATTGTGGTTTCTGTGAAATATCCGTTGATATCTTTACTAGTTAACGGTATTCCATAACGATAATCATAATTTTCTAATAAACCGGTATATCCATTTGTTAATTTGAAAAATTAATAATATAATCAAAAAACCTCGCATAATGCGAGGTTTTTGATTTCTATTTACCTTTTGCCCATTCGGGACGCTCTTTCCAGCCTCCTGGCGGAGCTTGCTTTATGCTATCCGGTACTGGAATATCCTGGAATATATCTGATACATTATTATCCTCCAATGAAAATTGAACTAAATATCGATGTCCTTTTTTAGGTCTTTTGTCACTATTATAAATACTACTTTTAGAATATTCTTTACCGTTTACGATATATTCATAGCTTACTTTTTTATGGTTTACTATAGGCCAATAGATCCGATCTATATATCCTATCGTGTAATTGCCATATTTAAGTGGACTAACTTTAATATGATTATATATTAAAACTCCTATAAAAGGTATTATAATAATTAAATAATTCCATTTTGATCCCTTTTCAACTAAATAATAGCGTAAAGTTTCTATAAACTTATTCATTAGTTTTTTTTCTAATCCAATTTATTTTGAATTACATTGACTCCATAATCCGGGGCATTCATAAGTACAGTTGCGGCTCTGCTTCCTGCTGTTTGACCAAAGCGTACGCTGGTTTGCATATATGTCCCGATTACGGTTCCTTTAAATAATTGTGAACCGCTGATTCCTGTAGCTGCAGCTCCTCCTATTACGCCTAAGGTTGCCTGAGTTACAAAATCTCCTTTACTCATTGTTCCATTGAATATTGTTTTAGTAGGGTTTCCAACAGTTATTTGTGTTGTTGCAGATAGCAAGGCATTTCCAACGTAATTCATACCCAATCCTGCTAATCCGCTCTGGGTAAGGTTGACGTCTCCTATAGCTTTGGTCAAATCTCCGCCGTTTGTAGTCATGTTTGCCGCCGTTTGTACAGCTGCATCTGTGCCTACTCTACCTAAAACGGCTGTAGTTGTTGCTCCTCCGGATAAACTAAAGAATCCTGCTGCTATGCCTTCATAAGCCGCAACCGGTCCGAACATCACGCATAATGCTCCTAACGTCCAGTTCTTTACATCATCTGTATGCATTAAGGGTTTTCCGCCATAGGCATCCAAATATCGTTGATAGGCTTCTCTTGAGCGTCTTTCTTTTTCCTGCTGTTGCTTGGTTACTTCATCGTTGGACGGTCTTCTTTTTCCTATTACTTCTATTTCTGGTAATACTGTCTCATTCTCTGGATCTACGCCTTCTGTTTTCATTCCTGTTGGATCTGTATACTTTATTGGGTTCTGATAGGTATACTGATATATTAACATTGTTTTATCATATAAGGGATCTACACTTAAAAAGATACTTTCTCGCGGATTATAGTATCTTGCTCCATAATAATACAGTCCTGTCTCTTCATCTAACTCTTTTCCATTAAATAAGTAAGGGGTATTCCAACTGTTGTTTCTCTCCTCTATAAACACTTCTCCAAACGGTACATATTCTACATGCTGCACTATTTCGCCGTCTAAGTTAGTGATATAACTTGAGCTGCCCAAATGATCCGGGTGATAATAATACTGCATTTTCTCATAGTTCACATTGCCGATTCCTATTCCTGCTCTTAAGGCTGTATTCTGATATGCTGTAAATAAAAAAACCTTGCAAATTGCAAGGTTTTTGTTGTTATGCTATATTGTTTGTCATTATCCAAAAACTAAATATCAGTAAAAGTACTATACTGGCAACTACCCCAAAACTTATCCAAGCCCATTTTTGTTTTTTTATTTTTGGTTCTTTTTCAAATTCTTTAAAGTAGGTTAGGTATTTGTCATTTTTCCATAAAAGAAAATAATTAATTATTGTTGGTATGATTAATAACATAACAATAAAAATCCATTTATATAAACTATCTTCCCATACATATTGAATTAGTGATTTGCCTAAAATAGCTTGTAAAAAATTAAATAAACTATATTCTACAAATATCATTAATCCTCCCATTTGGAGGCCAGCAATAGTAATACTTTTTCCATATTCAGGGTTATTTAATGTATTAATGGCAACTTTATCTATTTCTTTAAAGGAGCTCCCTCTTTTTTCTATGCTCTGTATGCTCTGTTTTAAAAATTTAATTTGAGCTATAGGATAAAATATAAAACTTAATATTTTTCTAAAGAAGTAAGTTGCATTATTCTCAAACAAAAAAATAAAATAGTGAATATAATTCCAAATCCTCTCCATAATGCCACTATTTTACAATTTGTTCTCCTAATTCACCTCCGTAATACCCTCCAGTAATACCTCCAACAACTCCTCCAATAAATCCTCCAATTGCAGCACCCGGTGCTGCTCCAACTCCAAAAAACCAAACACCTATTGCTCCACCTATTGCGGCACCTGTATATGCTCCAACTTCAGCTCCAGCCCAAGCACCAACCATTCCTCCAACAACTCCTCCAGTTGCTACTTGTGCATTGTAGCCAAACTGTCCATTATCTCTATAAATTCCATAACCAATCTGCCCTGCACTTATAGCATATCCTACCGGGCCGGTAACTCGACCTATTTTAGAACCATATTTTGCTAGAGAAGTAGTAGCAACATATTGATTTCCTCTAAACACTCCACCATTAGGGGTTTCAAAATACAATTTTAAATTTGAACCTAAACGTGTAAGTCCTACATTTTTACCTAAAGAGCCACCTACATTATCAACTATGTCATTAACTATACCAATGTTATCAATAGTGTTGTTTTTTGACCAATCTGCATAAGAGTCTCCACCTGATTTATGTGAAACTATAGATACACCTTGAAGATTGATTACACCATTTGCATCTTTGTAAGTTTCTCCAAAAGTTCCGAATGTCGTAAATCCGTTCTGTACAGATAGTCGATTCATATAACGTTCATATCCTGAACCGCCTCTATCAAATTTTCGCTGGAGTCGATTAAACTGCCTTTCACTAACTTTAATGCTTACATCATTATGACCATCTTCTATCGTATGAGTTTCACCATTAACTTTGTAATCTGTAAGACCGAGAGGATCTATTCGGTTAATTGGATTATTTCTAACAAAAGCATACGGTGAAATACTCGGATATTTCTCCGCCAATGGATCAACAGATAACCAAACAGATTCCCTAGGGTTATAATACCTTGCTCCATAATAATACAGCCCTGTTTCTTCATCCAACTCTTTTCCATTGAACAAATAAGGGGTATTCCAACTGTTATTTCTCTCCTCTATAAACACTTCTCCAAACGGTACATATTCTACATGCTGTACTATTTCGCCGTCTAAGTTAGTGATATAACTTGAGCTGCCCAAATGATCCGGGTGATAATAATACTGCATTTTCTCATAATTCACATTGCCGATTCCTATACCTGCTCTGGATGCTATATTGGATGAACAACAGAATCCTTCCCCATTAACGTAATCATCATTGTCCTTTCCGTTATACGGTACTTCAAAGTACGCATAGTTCCCTTTTAAGTCTTCAATGCTTCTTTGGTATTTCGCTTTCCAGTTGATCGTTACTCCGGGTACGCTTGATCCTGCATATTCTATTCTTCTCGGATCTGCGCCAAAGCTTTCTATATCTCCCAGCTTACTTACTATTCGTTGGCTTCCTGCGTAGTAATGTTTGGTATATTTTCCATTAGGACTTACTACTAAGTAAGGGTTAATATAGGCCGTGAATCCTTGTGTTTCGGTATTGCCGCCTGAGAATAAGGAATTGATATACACTTGTTCGCTCTCGCCGCTTGTTTTGATTACTCGTTCTCCTGAAGCATCGTATACATAGTTACTTACATACCCATTATCATCTATTGACATTAATCGGTTTTCTTCATCCCAGCGTAATTTCCTTTCATGCGTTTGATTTGTTTTTCTTAAATCTTTCTTCTCTAATTCTACATTTACATAGGTTAGATTTCCGTTTAAATCATAGTGATAATTCTTGTGCTCTTGGCGTTTTTCTTCTTCTTTACTTTCTTCTTCTCTGTAATTGATGTCTTGAACGGTTTTTATTTGATTCTTTTTCGTTGAATCGTAGGTATACGATAAGTCATAGCCTGCTTTTAATCCGCCTTCAATCATTATGCCTTGTTGACTTACTTGTTGGTTTTTGCTTACGATATTATGTAAGTTATCGTAGCCCATTTGCAAGCTGTATGCGGCCGTTTTGTTATCCGCTCCTGTGTAACTTCCTTGTGCCTGTACTAAGCGGTAAAGTCCATCGTAGGCATATTCATGCTGCATTTGTCCCCCCATAGTCTTTTTGTTGTCCTGAGGTAGCGGGGCTTGGTTGGATACGCTCAATACATTGCTAACAGCGTCATAGGCATATTTGTTATTAATGATCTGAGTTCTTACTCTTGTTCCTTGCGTTTTCGGTGATACCCAAACTTGTAAATCGCTAAGTCTTCTTCTTTCTGGATCATACGTATAAGTGGTTTCCGAGCCGTTGCAATATTTAAGATAATTTCTTTGTTCGAATTTATCATAGCCTATTTTATTTACATAGTCATAGCTATAAGCTTTGCTTCCTTTAATTCCGGTTAACAACCCTGCTGTATTATAGATATAATCTACTTTTTCTTGATCAGGATAGATGATCTGCTCTAGTTTATTCCAGCTGTCGTACTTGGTTTGAGTTACGTTAATCTTGGATGAATTTGATCTATTTCAGATTACTTAAATCTTGATTTTTATTCTCCATACTATTTGTAAGATTGCCAAAAGGCTTTTTAGATATCTCTCATTCTCTAATTAAACCGAACACATTCAATGGGATATTTACAATTTTTTTGCTTTCATTCGTTCACTTATCCCTATTGACGAGCTAGAACTCTCGGATTTAATGTATAAAGAACCTTAAAAGATTAACCCCGCTAATAGCAGGGTTACTTGGTTATTAATTATGATTTATTGTTTTCTTAATATTTCCTTTCGTATCCATATCTAAATGTTCATATAATAACATATTTAACATTTGATTCTTTTGACTATTTAAAAAATTTAAATAAATACCCAAACTATCCCTTTTAATATCATGATTATTATGACTTTGATCATTAAAAAACTTTATCATATAATGCCCAATGCTATCCCTTTCTATAAACTTTTCTTCTTTATTATATTTTAAAATCATAATATCATTCAATAAAATTTTCTTTTCAATAGGATATTTAAAATAACCTGCATCTAAACTATCTAAACTTTCATAAAATTTTATTGCTTTATCATATTCTCGTCTTCGTAATAATAAATCTGATTTTTTTACTGCATACTCTATTTTAGTTAAAGAATCATTTTTAAATTGACGTTCTATTTTTATTAGATATTTTTTATCGGAATCACTTAATCCTTCTGAAGATATTTTTTTTACTCTTATACATGAATGCAGAGCAAATATAAATCCTAATGATAATAAACTAATATTTAATAGCTTTTTTTGCATTTGTATTTTTATTTAATGGTAATCCTCTATTCGTGCCAAATAAGCCTCCGCCTTTTCCTGAATCTATTCGTAAACTTACTGGAATTGGAATAATTGGATGAATTATTACTGGTGTGTACATATTATCTCTTTCATGATACAGATTTATATTCTTGGATTTATTGAACAAAGAGTAACAATAAAAAGCCCGATTTATATATCGGGCTTTTCCTATTAATATTTACTTCATTTTTGTCTAACTTTTTGGGTTATCTTCATTGAATAGAGTTTTTTAGATTTTCATTTTATTTCACAATCACTTATCTTTTTTCTTTTTTAAAAAATAAAATCCAGCACCTATAAATATTATAAATATTATTATATTAAATATATTTATATTTCTTTCCAAATAATAGTTAGAAATAGATCCTATAATACCTAAAAAACCTAGTATAAATAAAATAACACCTACTATTTTCATCATTTTAAATTAATAAAAATAAAAATTAAACTTATTAATAATATAAGAGCTAAGCCTATTATAATATCTGCTTGTGATTCGCTTAATAATATTTCTTTAAACTTACTCTTTTTGCATTTATAAATAAATACCCATCTTATTATACCTCCTATTAAACTGAAAAAACTTACTATAAAATCTGTCATTTTTTATCCTTAACAGCCTTTCCAACAACTCCAAGCGTAGCTTTTTTAGCTCCATTCTTTAAAATAAAATTACCCACACGTCCAAAAGGACCTTTTATAGGAGCTGTAAGAATATTAACACTTGGCACAACAAAAGCATCATGTTTTTCTCCTTCTGTCATTTCTGCATGATTAGCATATGTATTTTTAACAAATTCACCATTTTTAAATCCATAGGTAACAATATCCATATCTACCTTTATATGTTCTGCTCTTCCCTCCTCGATAGCCTTTTTAGGAGCATCATAAAAAGCTCCCTTGAATATATATCCTAATGTTTGTGCACCTTCAAACAAACTTGAAAAAATATCTAATCCATAGTTAATCGCTTTCTGAGATATAGAAGGTTTACCATAATCGTATGCTTTATATAACTGACCATCTACAATAAAATTACCTTTATTATTTTCTAAATAAATATATTTACCTTCTTCATTATACATACCATATCCTTCTGATCTATATTGAGCATCTTGCCCCCAGTATTCTTCTGCCGTTTCTTGATTTGAAACTCTACTATCAAAATACAATTTCCCATTCTTTTCTACCCAATCATCAAATTTAGTTACACTTTCTCCTTCCATCCCTGTAGGATCAATATATTTAATCGGATTTTGGTATGCATACTGATATGGAGTCATCGTTTTTTCAAACATTGGGTCTACGCTTAAGAAGATTGACTCTCTTGGATTATAGTATCTTGCTCCGTAATAATACAGTCCTGTCTCTTCATCCAACTCTTTTCCATTGAACAAATAAGGGGTATTCCAACTGTTATTTCTCTCTTCTATAAACACTTCTCCAAACGGTACATATTCTACATGTTGTACTATTTCGCCGTCTAAGTTAGTGATATAACTTGAGCTGCCCAAATGATCCGGGTGATAATAATACTGCATTTTCTCATAGTTCACATTGCCGATTCCTATACCTGCTCTTAACGCTGTATTTTGAGAACAACAGAAGCCTTCCCCGTTTACGTAATCATCATTGTCTTTTCCGTTATACGGTACTTCAAAGTACGCATAGTTCCCTTTTAAGTCTTCAATGCTTCTTTGGTATTTTGCTTTCCAGTTGATCGTTACTCCGGGTACGGTTGAGCCTGCATATTCTATTCTTCTCGGATCTGCGCCAAAGCTTTCTATATCTCCCAGCTTACTTACTATTCGTTGACTTCCTGCGTAGTAATGTTTGGTATATTTTCCATTATTACTTACTACTAAGTAAGGGTTGATATGCGCGGTAACAATCATAAAATAGGCCTAACCATTAATTCCCTTTGTAAAATTACACAAACCGCTTTATTGGCTGACCTCTCCTACTTCAATTACACAGAACACAACAAATGGGATCTTTACAACATCTTGCAACTTATACACACTCTCATCCCTAAAGATGAAATGGAACTATTAGATTTGCTTAACAAATAGTAAAACAAAACCCCGCTAAGTAATTAGCGGGGTTTGATTAATATTCTTAACTACTTAGGATAGTCTGCTGGATATTCATCTATACAGCCTCTATTTTTCAATATTTCTACTATTTTATTATATTGCTTTGAAGCATGAATAGTACCGCCACTAGATATTATATCCTTTATATATACGTACTCTCCAGTTTCTTTGCCATTTTTATACTTTGGATAAAAGGGTATATCACATCTTGCTCCTTGCTCTAATAAATATAAGGCCACATCGTAATACCTTCCTTGAATTGACGCTGTAAAAGCTGAACCTGTATCACTACCCCTTTTAATATCTAATTTTGCTCCATTCTTTATTAGTAACTTAACTAATTTCAAATTACCTACTGAAGAAGATAATGGAGTTCTATTTGTCTTTTGTTCTTCCTTTCCTTTATTGCACTCAACATAATTCACATTTGCTCCATACTTAATTAATTCTTCCACATATTTCGTTTTATCTTCAAAGTCACTACATGCCTGAATTATAGGTGATGTACAATGTAAAGAATCAGAAATATTAGGATTGGCTCCTAATTTTAATAATTCTTTAAATGCTTTATATTGTCCATTGTATATACTTAAATGAAGTAAAGTTTTACCATATAATGAATCCTGATAATTGATAAGCTTAGGATTTTTTTTAAATTCCTGCTCTACCTTTTTAGGATTATCATCCCATACGGCTTTAGCTAAACCCCAAACCGGAGTATCCTGATATATACGATAATCACTTGCCAATAGCTTACTCTTATCTACTTTAGCTTCTCTATCTATCTTAGTACAATGAAGTAAAAAAACAGAAAAACAAATACATATTAATACAACTCTATTTTGCATACTTTTTCGCATTTATTCCAAACTCTTTTAACATGTTATCCATACTATGTCCATTAAATCGGGAAGCATTACTTGTGGGGTTTATATAATGCCGTTTCCCATTTACATCAGGCATAAGAATTCCTAGTACTGAGATATTATTATTTTGCAAATTATTTAAAGGATCGGTTATCATTATATAAGCCTTTATTAGTCCTTCAGTTCGTAAGGCGGCTGTAACTCCTCCTTCTCGTAATTTGGTTGCCATTCCTACCCCTGCAGCATTAAAAGTAATGGCCTTATTCCTTGTTAAATTAGAATTTAATGCGGCTAAGCCTCCACCTAATGAATGTCCGGTAAAAGTTAATTCTTCTCCTGTATTTTCTAATTGACTGGCTATTTCTTTAGCATTTTTTGCTGATAGAGAGTGTTGTTGAGAAGCTCCTACAACTTGTAGAACATTCGTTTTCCAGTCTTTCCCATCTTCTGTTCCTGCAGTAGCATAAACATACTCCGTGTTACCATCAACTGTCCGCTCATAAATCTGAGATTTAAATCCTGAATCCTTATGTTCTAGAACAACATCTTTACCAAAATCTCTTTTAGAAACTTTCCATCCTCCTATCAATATATCGTCCTTCTTATCTCCGTATACATGAGCAGCCATAGCCGCAGCTTCCTTTGGAGTAGGTTCTTGTACAGTTTCTGCACTCATCCCCGTAGGGTCGGTATATCTAATAGGATTCTGGTACGTATATTGATACGGAGTGCCTGTTTGTTCAAACATTGGATCAAAGCTCAAGAATATACTCTCTCTAGGATTATAGTATCTTGCTCCATAATAATACAGTCCTGTTTCTTCATCTAACTCTTTTCCATTAAACAAGTAAGGGGTATTCCAACTGTTATTTCTCTCTTCTATAAACACTTCTCCAAACGGTACATATTCTACATGCTGCACTATTTCGCCGTCTAAGTTAGTGATATAACTTGAGCTGCCCAAATGATCCGGGTGATAATAATACTGCATTTTCTCATAGTTCACATTGCCGATTCCTATTCCTGCTCTTAACGCTGTATTTTGAGAACAACAGAAGCCTTCCCCGTTTACGTAATCATCATTGTCTTTTCCGTTATACGGTACTTCAAAGTACGCATAGTTCCCTTTTAAGTCTTCAATGCTTCTTTGGTATTTTGCTTTCCAGTTGATCGTTACTCCGGGTACGCTTGATCCTGCATATTCTATTCTTCTCGGATCTGCGCCAAAGCTTTCTATATCTCCCAGCTTACTTACTATTCGTTGGCTTCCTGCGTAGTAATGTTTGGTATATTTTCCATTAGGACTTACTACTAAGAAGGGGTTGATATAGGCCGTGAATCCTTGTGTTTCGGTATTGCCGCCTGAGAATAAGGAATTGATATACACTTGTTCGCTCTCGCCGCTTGTTTTAATTACTCGTTCTCCTGTAGCATCGTATACATAGTTACTTACATACCCATTATCATCTATGGACATTAATCGGTTTTCTTCATCCCAGCGTAATTTCCTTTCTTGCGTTTGGCTGGTTTTTCTTAAATCCTTCTTCTCTAATTCTACATTTACATAGGTTAGATTTCCGTTTAAATCATAGTGATAATTCTTGTGCTCTTGGCGTTTT
>NZ_PSZL01000007.1:0-59815 GCF_002964915.1 Apibacter sp. wkB309 | reverse complement strand
ACTGCTCAAAATCCCGTGAGAAGAATGGATATCAGCGGAGAAACTGCTCAGAATCCCGTGAGAAGAATGGACATTAGCGGAGAAACTGCTCAAAATCCCGTGAGAAGAATGGATATCAGCGGAGAAACTGCTCAGAATCCCGTGAGATAATTCATTCTAATTTTGAGAAATAATTGAATTTCAAAAAAAATAAAATATTTTAATTCAATCAATAATTCATAGATATTTATACGGCAAGGAATACATGTATTCCTTGTCTTTTTTTACTTAATAAATATATAATTCTTAATACATAATAAGTTTCAATATTATAAGTTTATATTTTTATATTTAGTAAATAATGAAAACATTTATTATATATTTATTCTATATCGTTGTTTTATTGCTATATTTTCCTTCATGCAAAGATTTTACTATACGAAAAAAGAAATCTGATAGTTCAATTAAAAAATCAAAAATATATAATACTCCTTTTACTTATTATACTAATGAAACCATTCAATTAACGTATAAAGAAATATATAGGCTAAAAAAAGAAAAGAATAATGAACTTTTAGCTAATATTTATTTTCAAATGGGTCATTATTATTTAAACAAAAATAAAAGTGATAGCTCGTTTTATTATTTCAATCATGCAAAAGAAGCGTATTTACTTGATAATAATAATGTCTTTATCGGTAAAAGTTTAATAGATATGGCCATCATCCAAGCGAATGAAGGAGATTACATAGGAAGTGAAGAGACCGCAGTTGAAGCACTACGATATATTAAAAAAACTCAACATAATGCTTCCTTATCTGCTGTATATAATTGCTTAGCCATATCTAAAACTGAACAAAAAGATTACGATCAAGCCATAAAATATTATAATTTGGCTTTAAAATTTTCAACCAGTAAAATATCTGTTATCAACATAAAAAACAATGAGGCGGTTGTTAATATTAAAGCCGGAAATTATGACAATGCCATTAAAATTTTAACTAAGTTAATTAACGATTCTTTTTTAAATAATCTCCCCCTTCATAAAGCTCGTATAACTGATAACTTAGCTTATGCAAAATGGCTCGATAATCCAAACTATAAGGCTGATAAAGATCTTTATCAAGCCCTAAAAATAAGAGAAAAAGCATCTGATTCTATAGGACAAATTGCCAATCATTATCATTTATCGGAATACTATGAAAAAACAAGCATTAAAAAAGCAATTTTTCATGCAAATAAAATGTATGATATTGCTTTAAAATTAGGGAATATAGATGACCAACTTGCGGCGATGCAAAAAATTATTCTTTTAGATACACCTTCTACGCATGAAAAAAATTATTTTAATTCTTATATTAGATTAAATGATGAAATCAATTTTAAAAGAATTCGAGCCAAAAACCAATTTGCTTTAATCCGTTATGAAGTAGAACGTAATAAAGAAGAAAATGCTTTACTAAAAGCTGAAAATGCTCAAAAAAACTATTTGCTATTACAACAAAAAGTAACGATTGGTTCTATTATAATTTTAGCATTAATAATTGTAATATTATTAATATTTTGGCATAAAAGAAGAAATGCTAAATTTAGACAAGAAAAAATTGAAGAAATACATCGAACCGAATTGAAATATTCTAAAAGAATTCATGATGAAGTAGCCAATGGTATTTACTTTTTGATGGTTCAACTTCAAAATAATTCAGATGTAAAACCAACGAAGATAATTGATGAATTAGACCAATTATATCTTAAATCAAGAGATATCTCGCATGATTCAGATTATAAAATTAGTTTGACTGAAGAATTTTCAATTACTTTACGTAATATGATTAAACATTATGGTTCAAAAAATACTCGAATAATATTAATAGGTAATGAATCCCATATTTGGGATAATATTCCAAACAATAAAAAAGAGGATTTATATTATATCCTAAAAGAATTAATGACTAATATGAAAAAACACAGTCAAGCTGATATTGTTACATTAAAATTTAAAAAAGAAGATTATATCATTTCCATTGAATATTCAGATAATGGCGTGGGTTTTGCCGGCTCAGGTGCCAAACCACTCGCAGATTTAAAAAATATAAAAGACAGATTACACCCAAAAAAAGGTCATTATATTATTGATCACAACAAAAAGACCGGCTGCTCAATAAAAATTTTATATTCAATATCTAATTAATAATAATGTTCAAAAAAATACTTATTTCAGAAGATTTTGACAGTTACAATATAGGGATTAAAAAAACTGTTGAGGAATTAAAAATTCCTATTATTGACCAGTCTTTCTATTGCGATGATGCTTTACTTAAAATCAAAAGAGCAATTATGGATCATGATCCCTATGATCTATTAATAACCGATTTATCTTTTGCTTCTGATTATAGAGAACAAAAATTGGATGGAGGCGAGGATTTAATATTAGCAGCTAAAAATGAACAACCTGATCTTAAGGTTATCGTTTTTTCGATTGAAAATAGGTTTCATAAAATTAAATCTATGTTCGACAGATATAAAATTAATGGATTTGTAACCAAAGGCAGAAATGACACCAAAGAATTACATAAAGCTATTATATCGGTAAATCAAAATAAAACCTATATTTCCAACGATAATTACAAAACAAGTCAAAATAATTTATACGAATTATCAGAATATGACATCAATTTATTAAAATTACTTTCTAAAGGAAATACTCAAAAAGAGGTGGAACAACATTTAAAAGAAAATCAAATTGTGCCTAATAGTGAAAGTTCAATAGAAAAGAGGCTTGCCTTATTAAGGGCATCTTTTAATGCAAAAGACACTAAACAATTATTAAGTTTAATTATTGAATTAGGGATAATTTAAAAGTTTTTGAGTTTTAGATGTTTTTTAGTTCAGATACTTTGGTAATGTACTTTTTATCTTTTGGAATATCATTCCAATCTTTTTATAATCTGTTTTTAAAATAATGAATTCTTACGGAAAACATTTTTTATAATACAGAAGTAATTAATTTTTTAATTATATATTTAGAAATTTACTGATATGAATCTTTAAATTCCTTAAAGGGAATTTTTAATTGAAAATTTTTAGGAATATTATTTCCTAAATCCGATTCCGAATTTTTAATGCTTACCCCTATCAATCTAATTTTCTTATCCAAGTCGAGTGTATAGAGTAATTCCAGAGCAATTTTATAGAGTTGAGAAAAATCCATTATATAACTCGTTATGGTTTTACTTCGCGAGATTACTTTAAAATTAGATAATTTTATCTTTAAAGTAACGGTACGTCCTTTAAAAGAATTTTTATTCATTCTGTGAATTACATCTCTACAGATAGTTTCTAACTCCGCATACAATCGGGGTAAAGAATTTGTATCTTCCATAAATGTATTTTCTGAACCTACTGATTTTCGTATTCTATTGGGATTTACTTCCCGATTATCAATAGCTCTCGCATTTAAATAGTATAAACTCCCGTGCTTACCAAATAGCTTTATAAGATCTTCTTCAGATTTTTTTTTCAAATCTAAACCGGTATTGATTCCTATTTGATGCATTTTTTCGGCAGTTTTTTTTCCTATTCCGAAAAAATCTTCAATTTTAAGGTTTTCTACAAATTTTTCTGCTCTTTGAGGAGTAATAATAAATAAGCCATTGGGCTTATTATAATCTGAAGCTATTTTTGCAAGGAATTTATTGAAGGAAACACCTGCTGAAGCTGTCAATCCTGTTTCTTTAAAAATTTTATTTTTGATTTCCTTTGCAATATCCCTGGCAAATTCCATATTTTTAAAATTATGGGTTACATCTAAAAATGCTTCATCTAACGATAAGGGTTCTACTAAATCGGTATATTGAAAAAAAATGTCTCTAATTTGTTTTGAAACAGAACGATAAATCTCAAAACGGGCGGAAGTAAAAATCAGACCGGGACATCGTTGAATTGCTTGTTTGGAGGACATTGCTGAACGAACGCCAAATTTTCTTGCTTCATAACTGGCTGCAGCAACTACTCCTCTTTCTCCTGCAAATCCAACGGCCAAAGGTTTCCCTCTAAATTCCTCATGATCTCTTTGCTCGATTGAAGCATAGAATGCATCCATATCTATATGAATTATCTTACGCACAATGACAAAGTTACAAAAGGTGTTTACTTAAAATCAACAAAAATATTATTTTTGTGTAAATTTTATTTGTAACAATCAAGTTATATGATCCGTTTTTAAATAAAATACAAATCGTAAATCAAAATATTATTAAATTTTCCTATTAATTTATTTGTTACAATTAGATTGATTATTATAGTTTCGATTTTGTTAGTCATTCACTCTAATAATTAATAGTTATATATTTTCAAACATTTCTTATTGGAAAGTATAGTAATATTAGCTTCGTTTAAATTATACTATAATTTAAAAAAGTTAATTTATTAAAATCTATTAAATAATTGTATCTTTATCACTTAGGATTTTTTATTAAAACCTTTTGAAAAAAATTATACTTTACATAAAAAATAATGATATAATATTTCTGTTTTTTTCAAATAAAAGTTGAGTTACCAAAAAATGTAACCATTTTATAATAAAAAAGTTATAATATGTTTTATAAAAGAAAATGGCATGATTTATGACGAAATTATTTTTTAAAATTTTTTAAAAAATTTTAACTATCCATATGAAATTATATTGTTTTACCATCATATTACTAATTAGTTTACTAAGTTGTAAGAAAGAAGATAACAAAAAAATAAATGCTTTACCTGAAAAAAATGTTACTAATGTTACTTCTATTTCAGACACAACCGGCACACATCATAATAATTCAATAGATACTACTATTCATCACGGTAAAAAAGATTCTTTAACTAAACCTGCTCAACCTAATAACAAAAATTCTTATAAATCAGACAGTGTCTCTAAGAAAAATAAAGATCAAGATAAATTTGCCGAAACAAAACATAATTATAAAGGAATCGTAAAAGATTCCTCGGATAAATACTATATTTATTTATCCTTAGATGATGGTCCTCAATTACCGGGCACGCATAATTGTAAAAGTATCTTGGAAAAGTACAATGTTAGAGCTACTTTTTTCATGATAGGTGTTCACAATACAGGAATAGTAAGAGAACAGCTAGTGGACTCCATAAACAATAATCCATTATTTATCGTTTGCAATCATAGTGATACCCATACCAATAATAAATATAGTTTATTTTATAAGAATGCTAAAAGTGCTCTACAGGATTTTTTACGAGCTGAAGGTAAATTAAATCTTAAACATAAAATAGCCCGACTTCCCGGCAGAAATACCTGGGCGGTTAATCATCAGATTAAAGGCGAATCTTCTGCGTTCAATGTTGCCAAAAAACTCGATTCTATAGGTTATTCTGTATATGGTTGGGATTTGGAATGGAGATTTGTTCATAGTAACATTCCGGTTGAAAGTGCTACTGAAATGATAAAAAAAGTTAAAAATACTTTGAAAAACGGTAGAACACATAGTCCTAATTCCATAGTAATTCTAGTTCATGACAGAATGTTTGATAAACCGCAATATGCAGATTCTTTACAGAAATTTATTTCTGTATTGAAAAGCGATAAACATTACATATTTGAAACCCTTGATAAATACCCTGTTTTATCTTTAGAAAAAAATTAATTATATATACTTTTTCGATAAGTTTATTAATATTTTTTAAATAAATATTTGCTGAAAAATTAGTAGTGGATTTTAGTATTAATTGTTTTTAAATTTTAAAAATTGTTTATTTTAACTACTAAATACTTTTTTATAAGGTTTTTTTATTTTCCGTTATATTGATTCATAGTATTATTTAAACCTGAAAAAATAAACGATAGTATTGCATCTGTGCTAATATCGATTCTTTCATTAAGAACTTTTTTTTCTTCTTCGTTCCACTCTCCTAAAACATATTCAATTTGTTTACCTTTTACATAGTTATTACCGATTCCAAAACGAAATCGCGGGTATTGTTGCGTTTGTAACTTTTCTTCGATACTTCTCAATCCATTATGTCCCGCACTGCTTCCTTTGGATTTTATACGAATAGTACCAAATGGTAGGCTTAAATCATCACAAATAATTAAACAATTCTCGAGCTTTATTTTTTCTTTTGTAACCCAATAGTTAACTGAATTACCGCTTAAATTCATATAAGTATCAGGCTTTAGTATAAAAGTTTTTCTGCCTTTATATGAAGTTTCACAAACTTGACCGAAATTTTGTGCTTTAAAACTACCTCCAAGTTTTTCAACTAGTCTATCAACCAGTAAAAAACCTATATTATGCCGAGTATTGCTATATTTTTCTCCTATATTTCCTAAGCCTACAATCAGGTATTTATTCATAAAATTTCGATTTTTGTCGTACTACTATAAGAAAAAATCAGTATTTTTTCTTATAGTATTTTTTTATTCTTAAAAGTTCAAAAGGAAGTTTTAAAGAATAAGAAAATTTAACTTTGGAATCTCCCACATCTCTCCAGGCTTCTAGAGGGATTTCTTTTGCTCTCTTTTCAACATTTTCTTTACCAACTATATTCATGAATTTAAAGAAAATTTCAATATCAAAACTCCAATTTGATATAAACGGATCAGCAAATATCTTTTTAGCTATATCTTGAGAGAATGCTTTGGCTCCGCATTGAGTATCATAAACGGGTAAATCCAACATAGTACTGGATAAGGTAGCAAAAATTCTTCCAATTAAATGACGGTGCAATTTTCTTTTTATTTGCGAACCGATTCTTCTGACTCTTGATCCGAATACAAAAATAATATTTTCGTTCATGTATGAACATATACGACTATATTCTTCAACAGAAGTAGCTAAATCAGCATCTAAATATCCTAAAATATCAAAATTTTTCCACGTAAAAGCTTCATTGATCCCGGTAAAAATTGCTGCTGCTTTCCCTGCATTTTGCTTTTTATCAACAACTAAAACTTTATCCGGAAATTTTTGATACAATTCATTTAATATTTTTAATGTTTGATCCGAGCTGCCATCATTTACAAAACAAAATGAAAGATTATTTTCTTCTGCTAAACTTTTTTCAAATTCTTTGACAGGCAACCTGAATTCTTCATTATAACAAGGAACAACTACACAATTAGTTTTCATGATTTATATATTATATATTAATTATTTAATTATGATCGCTTTTTTATTAAAATATTCTGCCATGGACGCATTATAAAAATGTTTTGGATCATGGCTTAAATCAGAATGATATATAATTCGTGGTTTTGTTTGAATTGGTGATAAATATATAGTATCTTCTTTAGACTTCTGAATAATCTCGTATCTTTCACGAACTTCTTCTTTATATTTTTGGGCTTTACCACTAAGGATATCATCGTATGAATTATATATATTATTACTTAAATCATATACTTCATTATCTCTAATGGCAAAAATATAACCTAAAACTAAAATTAGCAAAGAAATATTTAGTAAAAAACGTGGCACATGTATTTTACTGATGAAAGATTCTCTGATTAATTTGCAACATATAATCATTACAAGAATCAAAATACTTAAAAAGATGACATTGACCGTGCGTAGTGGCGGATAACTTCCTAGAGTATATATACTTGGAAAGCATCCGATAAATATCATAAGTAAAAATAAAAGTATATAAAAATAATAAGGAAGTGAAAGTAAGGGAAATTTCAATTTTTGTAATGGTTTTCTAAAGCTGTAGAAAGCCAAAAATATAATAAAAAATGAAAGGGCTGCATATCTAATAATTATCACTGTCGTTTTTCTAAGAGATCTTAAAATAATTTCCGAAAAGGAATAAGGATTAAACACGGAATGAGAACGTTCGTGATTTCCCGGTGCGATTAATATAAAAATCGTTAACAGGGCAGTCCAAAGTAAAAGATAAAAATATATATTAAATAATTTTTTAGTTTTAAAAAAGTTATAAGTAAACAATAAGAAATTAAAGATCAGCAAATAAATCATCGATATTTCATTACAGCCTATAATAAGAAATATCAATGAATAGAGAAATACATTCCGTAATTTTAATTTTTCGGTACTCTTAGCACAAAATCCTATATAAAATAGAAATAATATATTGCCCAAATGATAGGTAGCTGAACCGGAAAGCCAATAGAAGGCTGAATTAATCCCGGGTAATTGAAAAATATAAATAAAAGAAAATAACGAGGCTAGTTTAACAGATAAGATCTTATCTTTTACCAGCTGATAAAACATAAAATAGGAAGCAAAGATAAAAAGCACGATCATCAACACAGAAATCATTCTATATCCCAAAAAACTTCTCCAATGAATGGGATCTGTAATTAAAACTGCTGTAGCTGTATATCTACTTCCCCAATGCATATATTCATAATATTCTATACCCAAAAAGGAATCTTTATCTAATTTTATAGCGTAATTAAAATCATCCGCCGAAGGTTCATTAAAAAAAGAAAGATATAGCAATGGAAGGGTAGCCACAAATAATAATAGGATAATGAGTTTATCAAAAATACTAAATGTGCGCGATTGACTCATGTAATACGTATAAAATAAAATAATGGATAATAAATGCGAAGATACATTTTTTTTGATACGATTACCTGTTATTCATCGATAAATGCATGAATTCTTTCCAAAAAATAAAGTACATCGTCTATTTTCAATATCTTGTCTTTTCTTAAATAAAGCTGTAAATTATCATGTACGTTTTTTTGTTTTAAAGAAGCATCAGAAGGATTATTTTGTAAATATTCCAGAACTTTCTTAAAAGTATCTGATTGATAATATTTAGATTGAGCATTGATTGGAAAATAGGCCAACAAAACATTATTTTTAATCAATAATTTTTCAAATCCAATATATTTGGAAATCCATTTTAACTTAACACTCTTTAATAAATCTTGAGTTTGATCAGGTAATTTCCCAAAACGATCTATAAGCTCGTTTTTAAAATTGGTAAGTTCTTCTTCATTAGTAATTTCAGATAATTTTTGATAAAGTGAAAATCGTTCTTCTACCTTATTTACATATTGATCGGGTATTAATAATTCAAAATCGGTATCAATTTGTACGTCTGTAATAAATTCCTTCTTCTCGTTTTCTTCAACAAACAAATCTGAAAATTCATCTTCTTTTAATTCTTCTATAGCTTCATTTAAAATTTGTTGGTAAGCTTCAAATCCGATTTCTGCAAAAAAACCGCTTTGCTCAGCACCTAACAAATCACCGGCTCCTCGTATCTCTAAATCTTTCATGGCTATATTAAACCCGGAACCCAGATCTGAAAATTGTTCTATTGCTTGTAAACGCTTTCTGGCTTCGGATGTGATAACGTCTAAAGGCGGAGTGATGAGATAACAAAAAGCTTTTCGATTGGATCTTCCTACCCGCCCCCTCATTTGATGTAAATCTGCTAAACCGAATCTTTGAGCATCATTAATAAAAATAGTATTTGCATTTGGAACATCTAAACCGGATTCAATAATTGTTGTTGAAATTAAGACATCGTAATTCCCCTCCATAAAGTCAATCATAATTTTCTCAAGTTTCTTCCCCTCCATTTGGCCATGTCCAATAGCCACTCGGGCCATAGGAACCAAGCGCTTAATCATCCCTGCGAGTACATCCAAATTTTCAATTCTATTATTGATAAATAATATTTGTCCGTCTCTGTTTAATTCATAAATGATGGCATCACGGATTTGTTCTTCATTAAAACCAATAAGTTGAGTCTGAACTGGCTGCCTATTGGGTGGCGGAGTTTTAATAACAGACATATCGCGAGCCGCCATTAAAGAAAATTGTAAAGTTCTGGGGATTGGAGTGGCGGTTAACGTTAACGTATCTACCGTTGTTTTTAATGTCTTTAATTTATCTTTTACGGAAACTCCGAATTTATGCTCTTCGTCAATTATTAATAAGCCTAAATCTTTAAAAACGACATCCTTACCGATAAGTTGATGAGTCCCTATAATAATATCAATTTTTCCATCGGCAAGAGATTTGATTATTTCTTTTTTTTGTCCGGCAGTTTTAAATCGATTTAAATATTCAATACGTACAGGAAAATCTTTTAGTCTGGACATAAAAGTTTTATAGTGTTGCAAAGCCAATATGGTCGTCGGAACCATTATAGCGCTCTGTTTTCCATCTGTAGCCGCTTTAAAAGCTGCCCTTATGGCAATTTCCGTTTTACCAAATCCTACATCCCCACAAATAAGCCTATCCATAGCAATAGGTTTTTCCATGTCGCTTTTAACCTCTTGGGTAGCTTTTTCTTGATCCGGAGTATCTTCATACATAAAAGAGGCTTCCAGTTCATTTTGTAAATATCCGTCGGGTGAAAAAGAAAATCCTTTCTTAGTTTTCCTGTCGGCATAAAGTTTTATAAGGTCAAAAGCAACTTCCTTAACTTTTCTTTTTGCCTTATTCTTAAGGTTTTTCCACGCTGCCGATCCCAATTGGTTAAGAGTTACTTCTGCGCCTTCTTTTCCTGAAAATTTTGATATTTTATGCAAGGAATGGATATTTACATATAAGATGTCATTATTTTTATATACGAGTTTGATGGTTTCTTGTAACTTATCATCATTTTTAATTTTCACCAATCCCATAAATTTACCGATCCCGTGATCAATATGGGTAACATAATCTCCCACTTTCAAGTCTGTTAACTCTTTAAGTGTTAAGGATTCTGACTTAGAAAATGAATTTCGTAAATTATATCGGTGATATCTTTCGAAAATTTGATGATCCGTATAGATAAGAAATTTAGAATTATGATCTATAAATCCTTTACTTACATTAGCATGAAAACCTATAAAAGGCACTTCTTTTTCAATTTCTGAAAAAATATCTTGTAATCTGCTTTCCTGTTTTTCGGATTGAAACGCAATGTAATTCTTATAATGTGATTTTTCTTTTTCAAGTAAATCTTGCCCTAACAAGTCAAATTGTTTATGAAAACTCGGTTGCTCTGTTTGATCCAGCCGTACTGTTTTAAATTCATTAAAATAAGGGATTGAGGAGAATTCAATAAATGAATTCTGAACTATTTTAGAAATCAGCTCATGGGATTGTATATAAAGCTCTTTAGGCTCACTGCGTTTTATATTTTGCGATAAGGTAGCATAAACCTCTTCTGCTTTTGAAAATTTTTTCTCAATATTAGCCAAAGTCAAAGAAAAATCTTTACTTATAAATATAGTGTCAGAAGGCAGGTAATCTAAAAATGAAACTTTCATGGTTTCTCTGTGCGAATGATCTATATTGGGAACAATCATAAATTCATCAACCTTTTCTTCGGAAAGTTGAGTGTCAATATTAAATTTACGTATAGTTTCCACTTCGTTACCAAAAAAACCTATACGGTAGGGTTTTTCATCAGAATAAGAGAAAACATCTACAATCCCTCCTCTTACAGAAAATTCACCGGGCTGAGTTACAAAATCGGTTCGTTTAAAATGAAAACTGAAAAGCGTTTCATTAAGAAAATCTGCATCAATTTTTTCACCTGTTTTTATTTTAAAACTAATCGAATGTAATTCAGATTTAGTAATTATTTTTTCAGATAAAGCATCAGAATAAGTAATAATAATTTTGGGATTTTGCATTTGCGTGATGCTGTTAATCACTTCCGTTCGTAAAACCACATTTGCGTTTTGGACTTCCTCAATCTGATAAGGAGTTAAATGTGAGGTAGGATAAAACAAAACTGTGTCTTTCCCGAACATATCTTCGATTTCATTCAAAGCATATGCTGCTTCTTCTTTATCGGAAAAGAGCAATAATACCGTTTTTTTCAAAGAGTTATATAAATAACTACTGTAAATGTTAAGGTAGGAACCTGCCGCACCTAATACAGATAGTTTTATAATACTTTTTTCTTCTAAAAATATGGATACTTCCGAATCTAAAATACTCTTTTTTAAAAGCGGAAAAATTGAGTGTATAATGGAATTTGTTTTCAAAACAAAGTAAAGGTACGAATTTTGTTAATAATTTATTTAATCACTTATTTAACCAATCAACATATAATTTTTATATTTTATTTTTTATATTTAATTAATTAAAAATTTAATATGAATGGAAGATAAAAAGATAGTAATATTAATCCACGCACATAAAAATATTGAATGTTTAAATAAATTGATAAAATCTTTAGTTTATGATAATTTTGTTATCTATGTCAACTTAGATAAAAAATCCGACATTAATCCACAACAAATTGATTCTAGCGCTATTTTAGTAAAAAAAAGAGTAAATGTAACTTGGGGAGAATATTCCATAGTCAATCAAACGTTACATTCACTTCAACAAATTGTAGATGAACAAGAAGATTTTTCTCATGTTCTACTAATTTCCGGTCAAGATTATCCAATAAAAAGTAATCAATATATTGATGATTTTTTTAAAAAATATAAGGAGATTAGTTTAATTGAGTGCTTGTTAATTACTGAAAACAATAAATATAAACCTTATATATGGAGATACGATCGAAGGCATTATCCCGCGAATCGAATTTTAGAAAGAAAAATCCATACGGCATATAAATTAGCTTATAAATTTATTACGGGAAAAGAATATAAAATTAAAATGATAGATAATCTCACTCCCTACTGGGGTAGTCAATGGTGGAATCTATCCAAAGAAGCCGTATATTATTCGCTAGAATTTTCAAAAAATAATAAAATAACTACTTTTTTTTCTACCACCTGGTGCTCAGATGAGGTTTTCTTTCAAGTTTTATTGATGAATTCAAATTTAAAAGATAAAATTATAAATAAGAATTTCAGGTATATAGATTGGACTAATTGCATTAATAGTCCGAGAGTATTAGGTGAAGATGATTTTACTAAGATTATTGATTCCGATAATTTATTTTGCAGAAAAATTGATAACGAAATATCCGATTCTTTAGTTGAAAAATTAGAAAATAGTAGATAATAAATGGTTATATATTTTCCCTATATATTTTATGGTGATTTTCAAGGAATTACTATATTCCCGTTTATTTTTATACGCTATAAACATTTAAAAAAGAATAAAATATTAATCAATCACGAAAGAATACACCTAAGACAGCAACTTGAAATGCTTTGGGTCTTTTTCTTTATTTTTTATATCGCTGAATTTATAGTCAATCTGGCAAAATATAAAAATGCGTCTATCGCTTACAGTGAAATCAGTTTTGAAAAGGAGGCATATGCCAATGAATTTAACTTAGAATACTTAAAAAAAAGAAAGTTTTGGGCTTTTATGAATTATATAAATTAACAAATATAAATACGTAAAAAGCAGATCCAATTAAATTGAATCTGCCTTTTTTTACAATTAATTTAAAAAAACTATTTATAAAGAGCAGTATAAAAGGTCGCTTTATTTAAATAGGGAACTAAAGCGATAATGTGATCACCTTCAGTAGAAATGAAGGTAACATTACCTCCAAATTTTTTCTGTTGTACAGAGAAATCATAAGCATTTTGATAATAAACAGATACATCAGAAACTCCATGCGTCATAATAAATCTACATTTATTTACCCAAGGGGTTACGCTGTTTTCATGAAGAATATCATTCATATAAGCTAAAGAAGGGTCTGTATCAAGATCTTTGATAAATTTTTCTGTATACATTTCTTTAGGATATTGTGAAAAATAAGCATTTACTTCAATATCCCAATGAGTTCCGTCGAAATAAGACAAAGAGGTTGAAGCATACGGTTCTTTAAGAAAATCTTTAATATTTATATTAGGATACGCATTTTGTTTATATCCCCACAAACCATATGTTAAGAAATACGTGTGTTGAGTTTTTTCTGAATTTCTAACTATATCCGCAATTTGTTTTAAATTACATGGAGTACCTCCGGTTAACAATAAATTTACAGAAAGCCCAAGTGAAGGGGTAGTTTCTATTTTGCGCCCTATGGATGCTGCTACGAAACCACCTAAAGAATAACCGGTAACGATTAAATCGGTTTTATATCTATATCCTTCTCCCGAAAGTGTAAGTTTTGCCGCATTTAATAAATCTAGTGTTGAATTAACCATTGATTTTGAATCTAAATAGGGATGCTGACACTGTCTGTAAGATTCACCGAATCCCGGATAATCAGGCACAAATACTATAAATCCGTTACTTGCATGAAGAGTCCAATAAGCTAAGAAATCATTATCAGGTAAATTCACATCTTTAAACAAATTGGATGGAGCCGTTTTATTATTGGTATAAGTAGGTGGAGTAGCCACTATAATACGGTATTTGGTTAAATCCGAAATAACAGTTCTTGGAGGAAGCAATAAAACCCCTGAAACATCTATTAAGCCTCCTAAACGATTCGGATGCGCTGTTTTAGTTGTAACTTTTATAACTTTTACACTTGGAACAATTTTAGATGTTGGTTGATTTAATGCTTTTAATTTATCTAATTGAAAACCTGAAACATCTACTCCGTATTTTTGTAATTTATTTTTTAAATTTAATAAAGCACTCGAATCAAAAGTAGCTATTACTTCTGATTTTACAGGAACATCAGCTGAAGAAGCTTTAGACAAGTTCTCTGCTGAACTTGAAGGAGTATCAATGAAACTATCTTCATTATTACATGATTGGAATGTAAAAGTCAATCCCAATAGGTAAGCAATTAAAATCCTTGAAAAAAATTTTTTCATAATTTATGTATATTTTATTTTTTTATAAACAAAAATAATAAATTTTATCTTATAAATTATTGAATTAGGAATGATTTTTTCCCTAAAATATATACATAATTTTTTTTATATATCTAATTACTATTAAAATATAATATTTATTTGCAATTTGAGAATTTTTAAAACATTAATATCATTCCTCATACAATCTGAAAAATTCAAAATCGTTATCGATAATTGTTAACCTATCCATAATACAAAGACTTACCTAACAGTTTATTCAAAAAAAACTTTATTTTATTTTTGATTTACAAAAAGATTTTTTATTAAGTTGCATTTAAGAAATCACTAAAATACTAATATGGGAGCTATATAAAAAAACAGACCTCAGATGAGGCCTGTTCTTTCGTATTAATATATAAGTGCTATTTGTATAGCAAGGTATAAAACGTAGCTTTGGTATAATAAGGTATAATACCAACAATATGATCACCTACAGTGGGTATAAAGGTAACATTTCCTCCCGATTGATTCTGTTGTTTTGAAAAATCATATGCATTTTGATAATAGACAGAAATGTCTGAAGTTCCGTGAGTCATAATAAATCTACATTTATTTTTCCACGGCTTAACACTGTTTTCATAAAGAATATCATTTATATATGAAACGCTCGGATCCGTATCGAGATTTTTAATAAATTTTTCGGTATATATATCCTTTGGCCTGTTTGAAAAATATAGATTTAATATTAATTCATAGTGAGTTCCATCAAACCAAGAAAGAGATTTGGAAGCATACGGCTCTTTTAAAAAATCATTGATCTTAATATACGGATAGGCATTTTTTTTGTATCCCCATACACCAAACGTTAGAAAAAAATGATGCTGGGTTTTTTCAGCACTTCTAACTAAATCTGTAATTTGCTTTAAATTACAAGGGGTTCCTCCTGTTAATAATAAGCTAACGGATTGTCCATGTGAAGGGTTTGTTTCTATCTCTCGAGCTAAAGATGATGCTACAAAACCACCTAAAGAATATCCGCTGATTATTAAATCTTTTTTATATTTATATCCTTTTTTAGTTAAAGTTCTTTGCGCTGATTTTAGAAGATCTAGTGTTGAATTAACCATAGCTTTAGAATCTAAATAAGGATGTTGGCATTGTTTATATGAATCTCCAAATCCGGGATAATCCGGAAAGAAAACAATAAATCCATTCAAAGCTTGCAAGGTCCAAAATGCCAAATAATTAAAATGCAAATCATTATCCATCCACTTAAATCCTTGAAAAACATTAGATGGAGCCATTTTATTATAAGTATAAGTGGGTGGCGGAGCAACAATTATACGATGTTTAAAGAAGGAATTAAAAATAGTTTTTCCCGGTAATAACAATATTCCTGACACATCAATAGTTCCACCTAATCGATTGGGATGCGCGGTTTTAGTTTTTACTTTTAACACTTGAACTTCAAGTGGTGATTTTTGCGTTTTAGAAGGTTCATTTATCTTTAAATCAGAAACATGAATCCCTGATTTAATTAAATTTTCCCTTATTTCTAATAAAGTGTTGTAATCTAAAGTACCTAATTCTTCATAATCGCTTAATCCCCTCGATAAAGAATTAGATAACATTTCGTCCGAGCCAACACCGCTCGAAGATACTTCATCAAGGCTATCCTCATTTGTACATGATTGTAAGGTTAATAGTAAACCCAATAGAGAATAAATAATAAGTCTAAAGGTAAATTTTTTCATGATTTTAATCTATTAAATTTATTTTATTAAACAAATTTAATAGATTAAATTATAAAATATACACATAAAAAAATAAATTTTTAAAAGAGTAAAATGAATTTTTTAGACTTATATATAATTATATAACATAACAACTAATTTATTATAAAAGTAAAAAAGCCCTAAACAATAGTCAGGACTTTTATAACTAAAGATACTGTTAATTTTTCAATGGTAAGTTATTCAAAATTTAGGTTTATGGTTTTTTTATAATTTTAAAAGTTTGTTCGCCTGTTTTAGTTACTAACTTAATATAGTAGATTCCTACTTGATTAGGAATAGGAATTTCAGTATCATCAAAATTTACAATATAATTTACCAAATTTCCTGATATGTTATATATATATACTGCTTTAATATCTTGACCTTTAACATATACATAGTTATCAGAGGTAACGGTTGGGTAAACCTTGTATTCTACAGGTTTAATTACTTCATCCATTAACAAATAACCCCAAGTATTTAGGGCTCTGGGTCCACCCCATATGAGTGTGGCAATGTAAGGGTTATCAATAAATGGATTTCTATTTCCTTGAATGTTGTAAATAACTTCATTTCTAAGTTTTTCAAAAAGGGTTGGATCTTTTTCAGCATTCCATTTCAAATATAAATCGGGCATTTCAACGCTGTAAGTATACGTGCTTTCTGCTGTATTTTTTGCTTCGCACTGACCGGGATATCTAACATGCATGTACATTATAATTCTTGCTACAGATCCCTTCCATTCATCCCCCGGATAAAATCCTGTTGATGAAACATTACCGGAATTACCGGTGCCTTCTGCAAAATTGCGATTACTTCGACGGATATTATATTGTTGATCTACCGCTCGTAAGTTATGTGCATCGGTACCGGGACCTCTGGATGAGGTAACCAATTTAGGATTAGCCAATGATTTGGCAAAAACATGCTCTCGAGTCCAAAGCCCTTTACAAGAAGATTTGTGACAAGAGGAATCAACACTCCTTATTCGATTATGCATTACATCTTGCGGATCGTCATTATAGCCATAAATTAATAAAACAGTATTTTGATCCGAATTTTCAGGATCTATATCCGACAATTTTAAGGTCTTCCAAACATCCGGATTTTTAGTGCTGCTGTAATACAACCAGGTGGTATGAGTAGTAGTAACTAAAGTTGAGATATCTGATTTTAATTCCTCTCCGTCTTTTGAAAAATCAATAGAATTGTAATAATTAGGAATTTGAGCAACTAGCATTACATGGGCTATTGCCCATAATAAAAGGATAAAATTTTTCTTCATAAAAGTATACTTAGTGAGACTGGTATAAAAATAAAAATATTGGTTGAGATAAAAAAATAAATATGTCGTTCTTATTCAACTTTACTTGTTATGTTCAATCTAACTACATTTTTCTATGAAGATCATTGTCAATAAAACCCGGTAAACCACTATCTTTCAAATATATAAATGTATTTAAAGAATTTTGCAGGCATTTAAAATACCTTGATTATTAAAATTTAATAATTAAAAATATTTTTTAAAGAATAATCAAAATAGCTGATTGTACCTTATAATATATCGCAAAAAATGAAATTAAATTATCGCTTATTAATCTTAATTTCACCTGATGGAGAGAAAACAAAATGATTATTAGGAAAGTCTGTATAGGTTAAATATTTAATATAATTATACGCTTTGTGATTAGTATCGATTTCAGGTCCTTTTTTGGATCCTTTACTTTGAATGACGGATATAACACGACAAGAAATAAAATTACCTTTAGTATCCGTTTTAATTTTCAAAATAGGAGCATTGCCATTGGGTCCGGTTAACGTAATCTTTCCATACGTGGCAAAATTGCCTAAACTGTAAGCAATAAATTTATTATTATAGAGTTCAACGGCCCTGGCAACATGGGGTCCGCTTCCTAAAATAAGATCTGCTCCCGCATCAATGCAAACATGGGCAAATTCTACGACATTCCCTCGATTTTCCCCGGCATAAAATTCATTTTTAAAAGGTATATGCTGATAAGATGCCCCCTCTCCTCCTCCATGAAACATAACAATAACTATATCAGCTTTAGAACGCACTTCTTTAATGACTCTTTTAATATCTGCGTAATGAACCGAACTTATTAAACCCGGACTGTGTCCGGCTCCTATAAAAGCATATCTTATTCCATTTTTCTCTTTAATAGCATATTCACAATGTTTCAATACACCGGCATATTGAATACCTAGATTTTTTAAATTTTTTTCGGTTGCATTTCTTCCAAAAGAACCAAAATCATTACTGTGATTATTTGCTATACTTAAAAAGTCAAATCCGGCTTCCTTTAAATAGTTTCCATACGCAAACGGAGATCTGAACACAAAGCAAAAATTCGGATCGGAACATTTTTTTGGTTTTCCTCCGGAATCGAATAAAGTACCTTCTAAGTTACCGACAATCAAATCTGTTTTTTCTTTAAGTACAGGAACTATTCCTTCTAATATATTGACACCCGGCAAGAAAGAGGCTGAAGGATAGTTGCTTCCTAACATAATATCTCCCACTGCAGTAATGGTAACAGTATCGGAATTAGCGGATAGAAAATCTTTGGATTCAATGCCAGGATAAGATTTTTTTTCTGATTCTTTGACCTTATTTTTCTTACAGGCAACCGTAATTACCAAAAAGGTCAAGATAATTGAAAAAAATCTCATAAGAGCGACTAAATGGATAAGATACTGGTTTTTAAAGACAAAAATTACAAATGATCTCCATCATATTTATGGTCTTTCTGTGTAAAACCAATAATTCTTTTACACCAATACAAAAGAAATAAAGAAAGAATAGCCACATACAACCAATCAACAAAATGTCCAATGACAGGTAAAATTTTGTAAGACCATGTAAATAATTTGCCGATACCTAGTATTAATTCTGTCATGATTTAATAGGTTTTTATTTATATTTTTGTAACAAATATATAAAAAAATGTACTCGAACTCTACTTCTATCAAATATTTTTTTCCCGTTTTTGGCCTGTGGATCATTTTTTTAGGAGTATTTATTTATTATCTTAATTTACACGTTACATCTATTATAAAATTGTGGGAGATAATTGTTGTTAGTTCATTGTCATATGTTTTAAATACGGTTACGATTTTATATTCAAAATTTAAGAAAAAAAGGAAAATTTGGGCGTTGGCCATTTATAATCTTTTATTTATTCCTTCTTGTGAAGAATTTATAAATTTACCTATAGGTCTTTCTTACTTACTGCTTTCTATGGCGCTTTTATTATTGTTAGATATTTTCAGCAAATCTTCTCAATTGAAATATTTTAATATTGGAATGTTCGCTTCTATAGCCAGCTTATTATATTTTCCCACTATTTCTATAGTTTTTTTATTTTTATTCATGACTATTGTATATTATAAGGAAAAAATAAACATATCCCAGTATATAGCAGGTGTATTGGTAACCGTTATACTTACTCTTGAAATAACATTTATTACCGATTCTTTTTCATATATTACTAATTGGATCAATCAATTAACCATTCCAACATTTCATTTTGAATATCAAATTCCTATTTTATTAATACTTCTTGTTGTATTAATTTTAGGATGGATTAGTCAATATTCAAATAAAAATATTTCCGAAGATTTAAAGATTTCTTCGCAGCATACTATTTTAGTTTTTTATCTTTTGTTCTGGATTTTAATTTATGCTTTCTTCATGGGAGATAATTATGCCTTGTTGATATTCGTTAGTCTTCCGGTAAGTCTGATCACATCCAGATGTATTTAATATCGATTCCATTTTAATAAAATCTACGGAACGTATCAATAAATTTAAGAAGCATTGGCCTTTACGTTAATTTAGTCAAAAAAATTGAAAGTTAATTTGTTTTTTTTTCGTCAATAGTTTATTTAAAAAATAATAAAGCTGCCCATGAACCAATCGAAGAAAAGGCTAAAAAATATATTGATTTTATATAATCTCTATAATTAAAAACTTAACTATTTAAATAACTTTCTTAATTTTATTTTTTAAAACATTTTTATTAAATTTTAGGATAGGAATTACAATTTCACAATTAAAAAGTGTAAATCCTATCAGAAATGAAATACGTTAACCCATTGAGCATTTTTAAAAACCATTAATAAATACTAATTTAGCAAATTCATGTAAATTAATACCTACTATAACCTTCGAAAGCAATGGGTAAGACAAAAGAAACTCCTTTGATGAAGCAATACAACAGTATAAAAGCCCGATATCCGGATGCTATGTTGCTGTTTCGAGTTGGAGATTTTTATGAAACATTTGGTGAAGATGCGGTTAAAGCTTCCAAAATTTTAGGAATTGTACTTACAAAAAGAGCAAACGGACAAGCAAGTCATATTGAGTTGGCCGGTTTTCCTCATCATTCAATAGATGTTTATCTACCCAAATTAGTACGTTCGGGTCTTAGAGTTGCTATTTGTGATCAATTAGAAGATCCCTCCATGGCAAAAGGCATTGTAAAACGTGGAGTTACGGAATTGGTTACCCCGGGCGTAACTTTTAATGATAAGGTTTTAGAAGCAAAAAGTAATAACTTTTTATTATCCGTTCATCAGGAAAAAAATTTATATGGTATGGCATTATTGGACATTTCCACCGGAGAATTCCTGATTTCTGAAGGAGATGAACACAAACTTCGACATCTTATCGATAATTTTAAGCCGACCGAAATAATCCATCAACGAAGACATCCTTTACCCTTTGATCATCAAGCCTATTCATTTCAATTAGAAGATTGGGCATTTCAATATGATTATTCGTACGATAAGTTAACTTCACATTTTAAAACCAATTCTTTAAAAGGTTTTGGTATAGAATCAATGAAACTGGCGATCACTGCAGCAGGTGCGGTTTTTGCTTATTTAGTTGAAGATACTCATCATAAATTATTGGACCATATAACCAATATTCAGCGATTATCACAAGACACTTTTGTGTGGATGGACGATTTTACCATCAAAAATTTAGAATTAATCCATACAACTGAATCCCAATCGGTTTCCCTTTTAAAAATATTAGATAAAACGCATACCAATATGGGAGGGAGAATGTTACGCCGATGGATTCTCACTCCTTTAAAAGAAATATCCGTAATTCAAAGGAGGTTGGAAGTAGTAGAGTTCTTCTTAGAATTTTCCGAAATAGCTTATGAGATCCGAGAATTGCTTAAAGGGATATCCGATGTAGAAAGACTTCTAGGTAAATTAGCCGGTGAACGTATATCACCTAAAGAATTAGGGTATTTAAAGGATTCTTTGATTAATTACTTAAAAATCGAAAAAATCTTAAAAGAAAAAAATCATCCAACCTTTACTAATTTTGGAGAATTTAAAAATTTAGAAGAGGTTGTATCCTTATTGCAAAAGCAATTAAATGATGAGTTACCAGTTATTTTGTCAAAAGGAAACGTAATAAAAGAAGGAATTTCCGAAGAATTGGATGTATTGCGTAATCTAAAAAATCATGGCAAAGAATATCTAGACAATTTATGTATTAGAGAATCTGAAAAAACCGGTATTCCCAGCCTAAAAATTGATTTTAATAATGTGTTCGGCTATTATTTGGAAGTTAGAAACACCCATAAAGATAAAGTTCCTACCGATTGGATCAGAAAACAAACATTGGTTAATGCCGAAAGATATATTACAGAAGAATTAAAGGAATATGAAAGCCAAATTTTAGGCGCTGAAGAAAAAATAGGAATATTGGAATCTGAACTTTTCAAAAGTCTTTGTTTACAAATCAAAAACAGTCTTACGGATATCCAGCATAATACTTCCAAAATTGCTACCATCGATACCTTACTTTCTTTTGCAGAAACAGCGCAAGAAAACTCTTATACACATCCTAAATTAACAGATTCTAAAGTCATCGACATAAAAGACGGAAGACATCCCGTCATTGAAAAACAATTGCCTTTAGGAGAGTCCTATATAGCGAATTCGGTCTATATGGATGACGAAAAGCAGCAAATACTCATGATTACAGGTCCTAATATGGCAGGAAAATCCGCATTGCTCAGACAAACGGCTTTGATTGTTCTCATGGCTCAAATTGGAAGCTATGTTCCTGCTAAGGGGGCAACGCTGGGTATTGTGGATAAAATATTTACTCGTGTAGGAGCTTCTGATAATTTATCAAAAGGGGAATCAACCTTTATGGTTGAAATGAATGAAACGGCAAGTATTCTAAATAATATTTCGGATCGCAGCTTAATATTGCTTGACGAAATAGGCCGAGGAACCAGTACATACGATGGCGTTTCCATAGCCTGGGCAATTGCAGAATATCTTCATGAACATCCCACACATCCTAAAACGCTTTTTGCTACACATTATCACGAACTAAACGAAATGACGGAGTCATTTTCAAGAATTAAAAATTTCAATGTTAGCATCAAAGAAGTCAATGGAACGATAGTATTTCTTAGAAAATTAATTCCGGGAGGAAGCGAGCACAGTTTCGGTATACATGTAGCTAAACTGGCAGGAATGCCCGAAATAGTAACTCAACGTGCCGAGCAAATTTTAAAGACTTTGGAAAATAACAGTTCTAAAAAGGAGCGGAAAGATAAAGCAAAAACATCTACCGATGAAAATATGCAATTAAGTTTTTTTCAATTGGACGATCCAATTTTAGAAAATATTCGTGAAGAAATAGTAAAAACTGACATCAATGCGTTGACTCCTTTAGAAGCTTTAATGAAATTAAACCATATAAAGAAAATGATTGGCGGCTGATTGTTCATTTTTTAAAAATATATTAAGATTTTAAACCTATTTTTTTTATATTTTTTACTCTATAAAATCATGCCTATGAGTCATAATTTTAAAAAATTCTTTTCTTAGAACGACTTACTTTCGATTTGCATTTTAAACAATTGAATGTTATAAAAAAAGTTTCGTTTAACTCTTGCTTACTTTCGATTTAGTAAATATATTTGTTTGATTGACTTTCAATTAAACTAAAACCACAAAAAAATTATAAACTATGGACACAAAAAAAGCAAAAGACGGTCCTTTAGTAATTGCCATTGACTCCTCAACCACTTCCTCCAAAGCAATTATTGTTGATGAAAACGGACACGTTTGGCAAACTGCAAAAAGAAATATACAACTTCATACTCCTGCCATGGATTTTTATGAACATAATCCGATTCGATGGTGGGAAACTACTAAAGAATGTATAGGAGAAGTTCTGTCAAAATTATCTTCTAAAGACAGAGAACGAATATCGGCTATTGGAATAACCCATCAACGGGAAAGCTTTGCTCCTTTTGATGAAAAAGGAATGCCTCTACGTAACGGAATTCTTTGGCTGGACGGTCGCGCAACGAAACAAATTAGAGCCTATGGCTCTCAACATATCCATAATCTCTCAGGTAAGCCACCCGGCGTAACTCCCGGTATCTATAAAATTGCTTGGTTAAAAGAAAATGAACCTGAGGTACTGAAAAAAGCGTTTAAAGTTGTTGAAGTACACGGTTATATCACTTGGAACCTTACCGGTAAATGGATTTCATCAGTAGCCGCAACAGATTCCTTAGGATTATTGGACATCCGTAAATTTGATTACAGCGATGAACTTTTGCAAATAGCCGGAGTAACCCGCGAACAAATGGCCGATTTAGTTCCTCCCGGAGAAATTATGGAAGAATTAAAACCGGAATTGGCTGCAGAATGGAAACTGTCTAAGCCAATACCTGTAATTGCAGGTTTGGGAGATGGTCAGGCAGCAGGAATAGGTGCAGCAGCCGTATCTCCTGATATTGCCTTTCTAAATTTAGGAACAGCTGTAAATGCGGGAGTTGAAAGTTCTGAATACAGGTGCGATCCCGTATTCAGGACTCATGTTTCAGGAATTAAAGGAAATTTTGTTTTCGAAATTTTACAGTCTTCGGGGTCGTATCTGGCGGGATGGTTTCGGCAATCTTTGGGAGATCCTAAATTATTGGGAGAACCAGATCCAAAGTTGGATCACGAAGCTTCTCATATTCCCCCGGGATGTGAAGGACTCGTAACCTTGCCTTACTGGAATGCCGTACAAAGTCCCTATTGGGATTCTGTAGCAAGAGGTGCGGTGGTAGGCTGGAGAGGAACTCATTCCAAAGCGCATATGTATCGTTCTATTTTAGAATCCATTGGCTTTGAGATGAAATTTAATTTAGAATCCATTGAAAAAGGAACCGGTGTTAAATTAAAATCGGTTCGAGCCATGGGCGGGGGAACTCGTTCTCAATTATGGCGTCAAATAATGGCCGATTCCCTGGGATTACCCATTACCATTTGTTCTGAAGATGAAATTTCCGCCTTAGGAGCCTCCGTTGTTGCCATGGCAGGAATAGGCGCACATGGATCCAACAACGTCGCTCATGCAGCTAAACACATGGCACATTTTGGAGAAACTATTGAACCGGATGTAACACAATCAGAAAGATATAGAGAAGTCGCCGAGATACAGCATAAACTATATCCGCAACTAAAAAATATTTTTGAACAACTTTATGAGTTGTCGGAAAAATACCCTTCAACAAAGCCGGAATCACCAAAATCAGAATTATAAAAACTAAAATCACAAATCGTAAAATAAATAAAAATGGCAATAATCACCATATTAGGCGCCGGAGCCATGGGCTCCGGTTTATGTACACCGGTAAGTAAAGCCGGTTGGGAAGTCAGGTTATGGGGCACCTGGCTCGACGATCATTTATTGGATGCCTGTGAAGCAGGCAAACCTCATCCAAGAACTCAAATACCTCTTGCTAAAGGAGTTAAACTCTTTCGTTCCAAAGATTTACCAAACGCTCTGGACGGAGCAGATGTCGTGGTGATGTCGGTTGCCTCAGTAGGAGTTCCTAAAGTTACCGAAATGGCATTAGAAGGAATATCCAAAGCAAAAGCACTTTGGTTAACCTCTAAAGGATTCTGTCCCGATGAGAAAGGAAAAATCCAACTTCTTCCCGAAGCTATTCGCTCTCTAGCTAAACAAAAAGGAATACAAATCCCTCCTATCGTTGCAATTGCCGGACCGGTAAAAGCCAACGAGTGTGCAGATGGTAAACCCACGGCTACCATTTTCGGATGCAAGGATATTGAAGTCTCACGAAAATATGCAAGAGAAGCCAGAACAGAGGTTTACTGTATTGAAGCAACCGATGATGAAACCGGAGTAGAAATCTGTGCGCCCATGAAAAATGTGTACGCCATAGCTCTGGGAATTGCTGACGGACTCGAAGAAGGCACCGGGTTTCCTCATCATAATTTAAAAGCAGCTACTTTTAGTCGTGCTATTAAAGAGATGTCTTTATTGGGTCAAGCTTTGGGTGCTCGTATGGAAACGGCCTTCGGACTTCCCGGAGTGGGTGACTTGGAAGTTACCGGATTATCGGGAAGAAATAAAGTGTACGGGGTACGTATAGGAAGAGGTGAAAACGCAAAAGATGCCCTGAAAGAAATGGATCGTTTGGAGCAAACGGTGGAAGGAGTACCGGCAGCGGGTCTTGCGGCTAAACTAGTTGAGCAATCGGCACCTCAACTTAAAGAAGAACTGACTTTGTTGAAAGCTGTTAATGAGATTTTAGCAGGAACTAGTCGACCTGTGGTGAATGTGCTATCAGAAGCAGTACTTCCTAAAAAGCCTTAAAGTTAATCCTTGAAAATTTCAATATATTGTACTATTTAGTCAAAAAAGTTCCTGGTAATTCAGGAACTTTCTGTTTGCTATTCGTTTTAGCTTAATTAATAAAGAATATTATTCTAGGTTGGATTATAAAGGATATAATCAAAAGTTATTTAGCTATATGCATAACTATTTCTTTTTCATATATATTTTTATATTAATTTTTTTAGTTTTTAATCTTAAACCTAATTATTTTAAAATCGTTTTGATATACCGGTTTTTTAGAAAAATTCTTATTGTTCTTAAAAGCTTATTTTACATATTTTCAGGAATACAAACATTATCAAAATACAATTAAATAATATTTAAAAAGCCAATTATATGGTTTATGAGATAGTAATATCATTATTTTTATATGTCTATGTTTTTTAATCATACAATCTAAAAAGTATAAAATTTAAGTATAGTATAGGATCAATATTAGTTATTCTTTAAACAAAAAGTGAATTTCAAATCTTACTTCTTTCGGTATTATAAAAAAGAACTTGATGAATATGAAAAAATAGTGAGTCTCATTGAATCTATTTAAAAATGTAAAAAATAATTAAGAATAATAGTATTCCCGAAGATGAAAAACTTACCAAAAAAACCATAAAAAACAAAAAAACCCGCTATATAAGCGAGTTTAAAATGTGGAGATGGAGGGATTCGAACCCTCGTCCAAACAAGCAATACGCAAGCTTTCTACATGCTTAGTAAATTATTAATTTTCGGCTGATTGCTGAGAATTCACACCCCACAAGCAGCTTATCATCTAAATTTTCGAACAGAACCCGATGCGTGTCCTGTTCTATCTCCGCATTCCCGTGCCTCTTAACCAAACGCCGCAGAGAAGGGCTTTTGAGAGACATTTAGCTTCCTTACCTGGTAAGGAGATCGCTTGGACTTACTATAATTCGGTCGTATTAAGCAGCTAAAGCGTATTCTTCGTTGCCAGTTATAAGTTTGTAACGGAAGTTTAACGAGATTACCTTACGTGACTCGACATGCTTACTTACCCATTGATCTTGCTGTCAAAACCGGTCATCCCCAATGGATAAATCTTCAATTTAATTGGCAAATATAATCATTTTAACTTAATTAAAAGTCAAAATGGACCCCTATTCCTTTAAACACTATATATATTCAATTATTATTTTTAAATAAAATCAAAGATTTGAAAACAAAATAAGATATAAAACCATACATCCAAGCTTTTACTAAATCAATTAAAAACAGGGGGATCGGTTTAAATTTTCATCATAACAAAATTGACAGTAAAAAATAATTTTCTAAATATTTTTAAAAATAGAAATTATCTTTTTATTATAATTATAAAAATTTAATTCCCTAAAAATAAAACAATATATCATAAAGAATTTATAATTTATATATATTTTAAAATAGATAATATGATTTTTTCAATAAAAAATAAAAAAAAAGAGTTTGATTTAGAATGAAAAAAACTAATTTTGTAACTATTAAGAAAAAATTCATATATGAAATTCATAGTTTCAAGCGGAGAATTATTAAAAGCATTACAATTAATAAGTGGAGTTACCGGAGGAAACTCATCTTTACCTGTATTGGAAAATTTTTTATTCGATCTGGATTCTGATAAATTAACCATCTATGGATCTGATGGTGAAACAACCATGAAAACCAGTATTGAAGTTCAAAGTACAGATAAAGGAAAAATTGCGGTTCCTTCAAAACTGCTTACCGATACAGTAAAAACTTTTTCTGAACAGCCGCTTTCCTTTTCTCAAGAAGGAAATCAACTAGAAATTGTGGATGAAAAAGACAACTACTTCATAGCATTGGATGATGTAGACCAGTACCCTACCTTACCCGAATTAGACACTGACAGGTCTATAACCATGAAAGCCTCCGTTTTAGGAGAAGCGGTTGCCAATACTATATTTTCAACCGGTAATGATGCCATGCGTCCCGTGATGACCGGGGTATTATTCCAATTTACCAATTCGGAATGTCGATTTGTAGCTACCGATGCTCATCGCTTGGTAAAATATACTCGTAAAGATGTTTCTGCGAATGAAGATATAGAATTCATCATGCCCAAAAAACCGCTTACTCTATTGAAAAATGCCTTGATTGCATATGATGATGAGGTTATTATTGAATTTAATGAAACCAATGCTCGGTTCACTCACAATGAAACTCAATGGGTTTGTAGGTTGATAGACGGTAAATATCCTAATTACGATGCCGTAATCCCTAAAGAGAATCCGAACGTATTGACTATAAACAGGCAATTATTTTTAAGCTCTCTAAAAAGAGCTGCCCTTTTCTCAAATAAATCAACTTCGCAAGTACGTTTAGCTTTAAATGGAAATTTACTTAAGCTAAGCGCTGAAGATGTTGATTTTTCTAATAAAGCGGATATGAGCCTTCCTTGTGATTACAATGGGGAAGAATTGAAAATAGGATTTAATTCCAAATTCTTAAATGAAATGCTTAACAACATTTCATCGGAAGACATTACCCTTGAAATGTCCACGCCCAATCGTGCGGGAATTATTAAACCTGCAGACGGATTGGATGAGAACGAAGACATATTAATGTTGGTAATGCCTGTTATGCTTAATAACTAAATAAATTTTAAAATATAAACCACTTTTCTCGCTCTTATGTAAATAAATTATTTACATAAGATTTTTTTAATATAAATAGTTAAAATCAATGAAAATTTCTTATAATTGGTTATGTAAATATATTAAGACTGATTTATCTGTTGAAAAAATAGCTTCCATACTTACAGACACAGGTTTGGAAGTGGAAGATGTTGAAGAAATTGAATCTGTCAAAGGCAGTCTAAAAGGTGTAGTTGTCGGTGAAGTCATTGAATGTGAAAAGCACCCGAATGCAGACAAACTGAAACTAACTAAAGTGAACTTAGGGGATCAAACCGTTCAAATTGTTTGTGGGGCACCTAATGTTGAAAAAGGCCAAAAAGTACCCGTAGCCACTATTGGTACTACTTTATATTCCGAAGACGGAAGCGAATTTAAAATTAAGAAAAGTAAAATACGAGGGGAAGAATCTTTCGGAATGATTTGTGCCGAAGATGAATTGGGCTTAGGCAAAAGCCATGAGGGCATACTCGTACTTGACACTAATTTAAAAGTGGGTACTCCGCTCAATGAGGTGATCCATGTTTCTAAGGATTATTGCATTGAAATAGGGCTTACTCCTAACCGTACGGATGCTATGTCTCATTATGGGGTAGCTCGTGATTTATATGCGGCGCTTAAAAGCAGAAAAATCAAGGCTGAATTGCAACCAATCACTTTCGAAAATTTCAAATTGGATGAAGCCAAAGGAAATCCGATTAGTGTTGAGGTAGAAAATCAGCAACTCTGCCCTAGATATTCGGGTATATATTTAAAAAATATTGAAATTAAACCTTCTCCTGATTGGTTACAAAACCAGTTAAGAATCATAGGATTATCTCCTATAAATAATGCAGTAGATATAACTAATTATATATTACATTCCTACGGACTTCCTCTTCATGCATTTGATGCCGATAAAATTGGCGGTCAAAAAATAAAAGTGGGAACAGTACCGGAAGGAACTACGTTTACTACATTAGACGGAGTAAAAAGAAATCTATCCGATTCCGAATTACTTATAAAAGACGCTCAGGATACTCCTTTATGCTTAGCCGGTGTGTATGGCGGATTAGAATCCGGAGTTTCCAATGAAACTAAAAATATTTTTTTAGAAGCTGCTTACTTTGATCCGGTTTCTATAAGAAAAACCTCTAAAAAAGAAGGGTTAAATACCGATTCATCTTTCCGTTTTGAAAGAGGTGTAGACCCTAATTATACCCTGATTGCTTTGAAAAAAGCCTGTGAGCTTTTTAAAGAGTTAACCCATGCAACCGTTGTTGGAGAAATGATAGATATATATCCCAATCCAATAAAAAACGTAAATACTATTTTAAGGTATCATAAAATCGATCGAATATTAGGAAAAAAAATCCATAGAGAACAGATCAAAGAAATCTTAAAATCATTAGAGTTTACGATCATAAGCGATACAAACGAAGTTTTGGATCTTATAGTACCGGCTTATCGTGTAGATGTGACGAGGGAAATAGATGTTATTGAAGAAATTGCACGAATCTATGGGTACAATCAAATTGATATTCCTGAAAAGTTTTCGTTTGCTTATGAAAATAAAAATGCCTTTGATGAAGAATTTATTGAAAACACGATTGCTAATCAATTAAAATATAACGGTTTTAACGAAATCATCAATAATTCGTTAACGGCTCGTAGAGATGAAAACAATCAATACGTGGAACTGGTTAACCCTTTAAGCACAGATTTGTGTGTAATGAGGCAATCCCTGGTATATGGAGTATTACAAAGTATATCGTTTAACAGCAATCGTAATCAGAAAGAAATTAAGTTTTATGAATTCGGAAAGACTTATTTTAAAAATTCCGCAGGAACTTATGTTGAAAATAAAAAACTTTCGGTAGCTTTATTCGGAAATTTCCAGGAAAATAATTGGATTATTCCTCAAAATACCTCTACTTTTTTTCATTTAAAAGGAATTGTAAGCCAATTACTTACCGGTTTTAATATATCCATTGATGAAAAACCGTTAGAGTCTTCTTCTCTGTATAAAGACGGCATCGAACTTTTTGTAAACGGATCTTCTTTAGGTAAATTAGGAAGTATCAATCCTAAGCTTTTAAAAGAATTCGGAATAAAAGGTAATGTATTTTATGCAGAATTGGAATGGGAAAAATGGGTGGATCTTGCCTCTAAGAAAAAACCTTATAAATTAGCTGAAATCCCTAAATTTCCGGGCTCAACCCGAGATTTAGCTCTTTTACTGGATAAAGATATAAAATATTTTGACTTATATAAAGCAGCCTTTGAAACAGAAAAAAAATTGCTTCAATCCGTAAATCTTTTTGATGTTTATGAAGGCAAAAATCTACCTGAAGGCAAAAAATCATACGCATTGAATTTCTTCCTTCAAGATGAAAATAAAACCCTTACGGATCAAGACATTGATAAGGTTATGAAAAAGTTGTTAGATCGTTTTTCAACCCAGTTTCATGCCGAATTAAGAAATAATTAATGATGAAAATATGCATAAAAATGTTGTAATTCTAGGGGCCGGAAATGTTGCTTATCATTTAACCAGAGCCTTACTTGAAAATACGGTGAATATCGTACAGGTTTTCAACAGAACTCTGGATAAAGCACAAAATTTTGCAGAAGATTATAATATTAATTATACAGATAAAATTTCAGAAATTGTTAAGGCAGACATCTATATTATCTGCACTTCAGATAAGGCCATTTCCGAAATATCTTATTATGTACCATTTGAAGATTGTTTAGTTGTCCATACTTCCGGATCAATTCCCTTATCTGCGCTTAAGGGTAAATACAGAAAAGGAGTCTTTTATCCTTTGCAAACCTTTTCAAAAAAAAGAGCGTTGGAATATGATAAAATTCCTTTTTTTATTGAAGCAGAAAATAAAGATGATGAAACTATTCTTTTAAATTTGGCTAAAAGAATTTCTGATGAAGCCTATGTTGTTGATTCAGAAAAACGATTGAAAATACATATGTCGGGGGTATGGGCCAACAATTTTACTAATCATCTACTTTACATAGCCAATGAAATTTGTCGTAAACAAGACATACCTTTTGAGATTTTAAAACCTTTGATTAAGGAAACTTTTGAAAAAATAAATGATGACATTTCTCCGTATGACGCTCAAACAGGACCGGCAAAAAGAAATGACCAAGTGGTTATTCAAAAACATTTATCTATCTTAGAATCTGATTCGAATTTATACCAAATTTATTCTTTACTAACTAATTCCATTTTAGAAACTTACCATGATAAATTATAAAGAAAAGCTCAATCATATTAGTGCATTCGTTTTTGATGTAGACGGAGTTATGACTGACGGATCCATCATTCTCATTAATAACGAAATGATAAGAAATATGAATACTAAAGATGGGTTTGCCTTACAGTTTGCTGTAAAGAAAGGTTATAAAATTGCCGTAATCACCGGAGGAAAGGATGCCTCTGTAGTGAGCCGACTTAACTATTTAGGTATAACTGACATCTATCTTGATTCTAAAGATAAATGGGATGATTTGGAAGATTTCCTTTACAAATACGGATTGAAACCTCATGAAGTTTTATATATGGGAGACGACCTGCCCGATTATGAGGTGATGAACCAAGTGGGAATTGGAGCAGCTCCCAAAGATGCTTGTCCCGAAATTCTTTCCATTGCAGACTATATTTCACCTACTAAAGGCGGAAAAGGTTGTGTGAGAGATGTGATCGAACAAGTTTTAAGAGTAAAGGGCGATTGGGATTATCTCGAAACAAAAGATACTACCGCTTCTATATAAACAACTTATTTACATAAGTTTTAGGATGTAAAATTTATTTAGATCCCTAAATAAAATAATCAATCTTTTTACCTATTTGATAGCAATGGATAAAATCATACGCTTTCAATCATGTTATTTGAATTTAATTTCCATCCTATCTCCAAAATTTTTACATAGCCTACCATCTCCATCAGCTATGTTGTTTTAATATAATTAGATGTATTATAAATACAATTTATCATAAAATAATTAGTATCAACCAAACATACAACCTATAAACTACAAAATTTGAATTATAAATGTTAAAAAATATTAAATAATTATATTAATTAAATTTATAAGAAAATTTTCGTTTCAAAAATATGGATAAATTTATTGCATGGTTTAAATCTTTAAACTTTGAATATCTTTCAATAGTAGGAGCTGTTCTTTATACACTTGTTATTATTTATACCATCTTTAAAATAATCAAAAATACGGAAAACCCATCCAAAGCAATCGGGTATTTACTTATAGTTATTATTCTTCCCATTATAGGGGTAATATTATATTTTTCGATTGGGATGAACTACCGATTGGAAAAATTGTATAAAAGAAAATATACACACGATCGAAACTTCTATCAGATTCTCAGAAATCAAATAAATGAACATACTGAAAAGAGAATCAACAAATACAATAAATTACTGGAGGGTAAAACTCACTCAATAAGAATGTTATTAAAAGATACTTCTTCTGCCCTTTATGTAGCCGACAATACCAAATTGCTTATCAATGGTGAAAATAAATTTAAAGAGGTTATTGAAGAATTAAAAAAAGCAACGAAACATATCCATATTGAATATTATATTTTTGCTGATGACCGTATTGGAAACGAAATTAAAGATATTTTAATACAAAAAGCCAAAGAAGGTGTAACCGTACGATTTATTTACGACGATTTTGGAAGCCATTCGTTGAACAAAAGAATGATAAAAGAATTGCGTGAAGGCGGGGTACAAGCCGCTGCTTTTTACAAAATTAAACTTTATGCTTTTGCCAACCGAATGAATTACCGCAATCACCGTAAAATAATAATCATTGATTCTAAAGTTGGTTTTATTGGTGGAATTAATGTTGACGACCGATATATCAATACCCCGAACAGCAAACTATTTTGGCGTGATACCCATTTTATGGTGAAAGGAGAAGCGGTGAACGGACTTCAATATAATTTCATAACCGATTGGAACTTTTGTTCCGGAAATGACGTCGATCCTTTTGACAAAGACTACTTTCACGCGTCTAAAGATATCACCACTAAAGACGAAAACCCCGAACTTATGCAGATTGCCGCCAGTGGTCCGGATAGCGATCGAGCAACTATAATGCTTGTATACAACGGAATTATAATGTCCAGCCGAAAGAGGCTTTATTTAACGACGCCGTACTTGATCCCTAATGAAACTATTGTTAATGCCTTAAAATACGCAGCTCTAAGCGGTGTGGACGTTCGGATTTTGGTTCCGTTTAAATCGGACAGTATCATTGTAAATGCAGCTTCGTGCGCCTATTATAAAGAGTTATTAGCCTCGGGGGTTCGAATTTACAGGTATACGAAAGGATTTGTACATGCTAAAACCATAATTTCCGACACCAATCTTTCCGTTATAGGATCAGCTAATTTGGATATGCGGAGCTTTGATTTAAATTTTGAAATAAGCGCCTTAGTTTACAGCGAAACCATTAATCAAGAACTTTACGATGCTTTTATGGAAGACATTGAAAACAGTACGGAAGTCTCCTATAAGGAATGGTTAAAACGAAACCGTTGGGTGGATCTGGGTAATTCCATAGCTAAACTTATATCACCCCTTTTATAAAAAAAATGAATTGTTAAATCTTATAAGCTAACGAAATATTTTAGGATATAACAATTCCTATATAGGGTAATTTTATTGATCTATACTTTTTAAAATACGAGTTTTTTAAAAGTTATAAATCGCTGATTGTAATACAATAAATTAGTTTTACTATACAATTAAAGTCCATTTAAGATAGACTTTTTTTTCGTATATTCGCAAATCAATTTTTTTCGCATTTGTTTTAAAAGAAAATGAGCAATAAATTTCAAGAATATAAAGAATTAAATCTAAATAAATTTGCAGACGAAGTTTTAGAATTTTGGAAAAAAAATAATATTTTCCAAGAAAGCATAAAATCTCGTGAGGGCAATCCTCAATTCGTATTTTTTGAAGGACCTCCTTCAGCCAACGGAATGCCGGGCATTCACCATGTAATGGCTCGTACCATTAAAGATATTTTCTGCCGATACCAAACATTAAAAGGAAAACAGGTCAATAGAAAAGCCGGTTGGGATACTCACGGTTTGCCCGTTGAACTTGGAGTTGAAAAGGAATTAGGAATTACCAAAGAAGATATAGGTAAAAAAATAACTGTGGAAGAATACAACAAAGCTTGTAAAGAAGCAGTTATGCGATATACCGGTGCTTGGAACGAACTAACTCAAAAAATAGGTTATTGGGTAGATTTAAATCATCCTTATATTACTTACGACCCCAAATATATGGAAAGTGTTTGGTGGTTGTTGAAACAAATTTACGATAAAAATTTACTTTATAAGGGTTATACCATTCAACCCTATTCTCCTAAAGCAGGGACAGGACTTTCCAGTCATGAGTTGAGTTTACCCGGTGCATATAAAGATATTACAGACACTACCATTGTTGCTCAATTTAAAGCAATCAAGGAAAGCACCACTTTATTTAACGATATTCAGGGCGACGTATATTTCTTGGCTTGGACTACCACACCGTGGACCTTACCTTCCAATACGGCGTTGACTGTAGGAGGATCTATTGATTATGTATTGGTAAAAACATTTAATCAATATACTTTTGAACCCATCAACGTTATACTCGCTAAAGAATTAGTCGGAAGTCAGTTTTCAGGTAAATTTGTCCCAGCTGAGTCTGATGCCGATTTTCAAGAGTATACATCTGAAAATAAAAAAATACCTTATCGAATTCTAGCCGAATACAAGGGGAAAGATTTAGTTGGAATAAAATACGAACAACTCCTTTCTTGGACATTACCGTATGTAGATGCGGATCGGGCATTTGTAGTGATTGATGGAGACCATGTGACTACTGAAGACGGTACAGGTATTGTTCATACTGCTCCTACTTTTGGTGCAGACGATGCGAAAGTTGCAAAAGAACACGGGGTACCCGGTATGTTGGTTCTTGATGAAAATCAAAATCCTGTTCCTTTAGTGGATTTACAAGGTAAATTTATTTCAAGTTTACCTGAACCTTTTGCGGGAAAATATGTTCGCATTGAATATTATAACGATAACGAAGCCCCGGAACGTTCAACCGACGTTGAAATAGCCATACTTTTAAAGACCGAAAATAAGGCTTTTAAAGTAGAAAAATACAATCACAACTATCCTCATTGTTGGAGAACGGATAAACCTATTCTTTACTATCCTTTGGATTCTTGGTTTATAAAAATTACGGAAGTTCGTGATCGAATGACCGAATTAAATCAAAGTATCAATTGGAAACCTAAATCAACGGGAGAAGGTCGTTTTGGTAATTGGCTGGAAAATGCTAATGATTGGAATCTTTCCAGATCAAGATATTGGGGTACTCCCCTTCCTATTTGGAGAACTGAAGATGCAAAAGAAGAAATCATCATTGGTTCTATTCAGGAATTGATTGATGAAATGGAAAAATCCGTAAAAGCCGGATTTATGTCTAAAAATATCTTTGAAGATTTTATTGTAGGCGATTTTTCCGAGGAAAATTACAGTAAAATAGATCTTCATAAAAATATTGTGGATCAAATAGTTCTTGTTTCTAAAAGTGGAAAGCCCATGAAGCGAGAAAGTGATTTGATTGATGTATGGTTTGATTCTGGAGCCATGCCATACGCTCAATGGCACTATCCTTTTGAAAATAAGGAATTAATAGACGAACGAAAATACTATCCTGCAGATTTTATTGCTGAAGGGGTAGACCAAACTCGCGGTTGGTTCTATACTTTACATGCAATCGGAACCATGATTTTTGACAGCGTAACTTATAAAAATGTCGTTTCCAATGGGTTGGTTTTGGATAAAAAAGGAAATAAAATGTCCAAAAGTAAAGGAAATGCTGTTGAGCCTTTTGAAACCTTGGCTATGTATGGGCCGGATGCTACTCGATGGTATATGATTTCCAATGCTCAACCTTGGGATAATTTGAAATTTGATTTGGAGGGCATTGATGAAGTACGCCGTAAAATATTCGGAACTTTATATAATACCTATTCATTCTTTGCTTTATATGCCAACGTGGATGGATTCAGTTATAAAGAGGATGATATACCTTTTAAAGAAAGAAACGAATTAGATCAATGGATCCTATCCGAACTTAATCTTTTGATAGATGAAGTGGATTCTTTCTATACCGATTATGAGCCAACCAAAGCTTTACGAGCAATTAATACTTTTGTAATAGATAATTTAAGTAATTGGTATGTGCGCTTATCAAGAAGACGTTTTTGGAAAGGAGAATATTCCAATGATAAGATTTCTGCTTACCAAACTCTTTATAAATGTTTGGATACTATTGCTAAATTAATGTCTCCGGCAGCACCTTTCTATTCCGATAGATTGTATCAGGATTTAAATGCAGTTACGGGAAAAGAACCTTATGCATCGGTTCATTTAGCTTATTTTCCTGTTAAACAAGAAAATGAAATCGATTATTTATTGTTGGAAAGAACTCATTTAGCACAAAAAGTTACCACTATGGTATTTTCTTTGCGTAAAAAAGAAAATATAAAAGTTCGCCAACCGTTGCAAAAAATTATGATTCCTGTTTTGAGTAACAATGACAGGGAAAATCTCGAATCCATAATACCTATAATAAAACAAGAGGTCAATGTAAAAGAAGTTCAATTGTTGAATCCTGAAGAAGCTTCTGATATTATTGTAAAAGCCGTAAAACCTAATTTTAAAACGTTAGGACCTAAATTAGGCAAAGACCTTAAAGCCGTTAGCCAACAGCTCCAACAATTATCTTCTTCTCAAATTGAAGAGTTGGAAAAGAACGGGTCTATAACTTTGTCCGGCTATGAACTAAACTTGGATGATGTTGAAATTCGCACACAAGATATTACGGGATGGTTGGTTGCCAATGACGGCAAATTAACCGTTGCGCTCGATATCACTATCACACCTGAATTAAAATCTGAAGGAATTGCTCGAGAATTGGTAAATAAAATTCAAAATCTCAGAAAAGAGAATGGATTGGAAGTTACCGATAAAATATCTTTAGAAATTCAGGCGAATGAGGAAATTGAAAAATCCGTTAACGAAAATATGGAATATATATGTTCTGAAACATTAACACAGAAATTAACTTTTGTAAGTAACACTACCGATGGGACGGAATTAGACATTAATGAAATTAAAATTAAAATCGTACTAAAAAAAGTGTAATTATGACTGAAGACAGACTTAGATATTCTGACGAAGAACTTGAAGAATTCAAGATACTTATTCTTGATAAAATTGAAAAAGCGGAAAATGATTTAACTATGCTGAAAGAAGCGTTTGTTAATGATTTAAATAACGGAACGGATGATACCTCTCCTACTTTTAAAGCTTTTGAAGAAGGTTCGGAAACCATGAGTAAAGAAAGTAACTCCCATTTGGCGGCTCGTCAAGAAAAATTTATCCGTGATTTGCGAAATGCTTTGATACGAATTGAGAACAAAACATACGGAATTTGCAGAATTTCCGGAAAATTAATAGGTAAAGAAAGATTGAAAGCGGTTCCTCATGCTACCTTAAGTATTGAGGCTAAAAACAATCAATAGTAAGAATGAAGAAAGTCTTATGGATAACATTTTTTATCCTTTTATTAGATCAAGTATCAAAAATTTACATTAAAACGCATTTTCATCTGCATGAGGAAATAAAAGTTTTCGATTGGTTTTATCTTACGTATGTTGAAAATCCGGGTATGGCTTATGGAGTGCAACTTGGAGGATTCATAGGTAAAATAGGCTTGAGCTTATTGCGTTTGGTATTAATAGGTTTAATGGCTTATTATATCAATAAATGGTCTAAGAAGGCTAATACTTGGTATTTTATCATTCCGGCAGGATTAATTTTTGCGGGTGCAATCGGGAATTTGATTGACAGTACTTTTTATGGAGTCCTTTTCGATACGGGTACAACTTATAACTCGGTTGTGAAGGGTTGGTACGGATATTCGGGAATTTCCAAGCTTAATTTTAAAGGATATGCTCCTCTATTTGGGGGATGTGTCGTGGATATGTTTCGTTTTCCTCTTATAGACACTTACTTGCCCGAATGGATTCCTATTTGGGGAGGTGAAAGGATTCAATTCTTTAATTATATATTCAACGTTGCCGATTCTTCTATCACTCTCGGAGCGATATTTCTCATAGGTGTTTATTTCTTCAAACCCGGTATGTTTCCTAAAGAATGGATGAAATAGTCTTGTGTAAAAAAGTACTCCATTTTGTATTCTTATGCTGGGTATAATCTTTATATGGTATAATAAAAATGCATAAGTTTTTGCACTTTATATTTTAAATGTAAATTTGCATTTTATCATATAAAATATACACATGAGAGTTTTAACAGGCATACAAAGTACGGGTACTCCACATTTAGGCAATATATTAGGAGCCATTGCACCGGCTATTAAGCTAAGCAAGAATCCTTCTAATGAATCATTTTTCTTTATTGCCAATTTGCATTCCATGACGCAAATTAAAGATGCTGAAGTCCTTAAACAAAATACGTATGAAATAGCGGCAACCTGGCTCGCATGTGGTTTGGATATTTCCAAAACTTATTTTTACAGACAATCAGACATCCCCGAAGTAACAGAACTTATGTGGTATATGCTTTGTTATTTCCCTTATAGCCGTTTGGCTCTGGCGCATGGTTTTAAAGATAAAGCAGATCGTTTGGAAGATGTAAATTCCGGACTATTTACTTATCCTATGCTTATGGCTGCGGATATTCTTTTATACGATGCACAAATCGTTCCGGTAGGTAAAGATCAATTGCAGCATTTGGAGATGACTAGAGATGTCGCTCAAAAATTTAATCACGTACACGGCGATGTTTTGGTAGTCCCTGAAGCCAAAATTCAGGAAAATACAATGTATGTACCCGGAACTGATGGAAATAAAATGAGTAAATCCAGAGGAAATACCATTCAAATTTTTGCCCCTGAAAAAGAGTTAAAAAAACAAATTATGTCTATTGTAACCGATTCTACTCCACTGGAAGAACCTAAAAATCCGGATACATGTAATGCGTTTTCAATATTTAAGTTGGTAGCCACTCCTGAAGAAGTGGAAAATATGAGAGAAAACTACTTAGCCGGTGGTTACGGATACGGACATGCTAAAAATGAATTATTTAAAGTTCTTCTACGTGAATTTGGTGAGGCCAGAGAAAAATATAATTATTATATGAATCATATTGAGGAACTTGAGAATATTCTTAAAGAAGGTGCTGAAAAAACAAAAAGCATAGCATCTGAAACACTGAAAAGAGTTAGAAAGTCTTTACAATTTTAAAACTTTTCAAAAAAAATTGCAGCAAAAAGATCTTTTGCTACAATTTAAACTAAACTAATTAAACTAATATTTAAATTCTTGTGTAAAAGGATACAATTTTAGTTTAATTATTTTTTTCCTGCAATTCTTTATAATAGATTTTATCTATAGCTATATTTAATATTTTTATATAAGCCATATTTAGTATATATTCACATATCCGCCCTCGATATCTTTTTTAACAACTTCCGCTCCTCCATAGACATTAATATCTCCCCCATCTTTTATTTTGGTTTCAACTAATCCATTAGAATAAACAGATGCTGTTCCTCCGGAAGTAACTGCTACTGCAATTTTGTTAGAGCCGACTTCTTTTGCATCGTAAGTGCCCCCGGATGTAATTTTAATATTTTGATGGTTTGCCAATCCTGAAATTTTGATTTCTCCTCCGGATTTTAGCTTGGCATGTATTTTGTTTACTCCAACAAGAACGGTAATCTTCGAACCTTCAGTAACCCCAATATTTAAAAGATTTTCTTCTAATTTGTCATGACCGGTTATTGTTGATCCTTCGTAAGCATGTATATTATTTAACTTTTTATAGTATACCTTTACGTTTACCTCATCGTCGTTCTCTAATTTCAACGTATCCATTCTAATAATTAATTCTCCGCCTTTTTTAACGATTTTTACGTCATCTTTTTTTACTCCGTTGATCTCTACTTTTTCTTCCGGTGAAGAAAGTAACGTCACAGGAATTTTATCATAAACACGCAAAACAGTAAAACTTCTTAAATTTTTAACGATTGCCTGAGCAGAAACAATCTGTATAAAAATTATCGCAAATAAAACAAATAAAAATTTCTTCATATACTTTTTTGAGATAGAATTCAATAATTAAGCCATAACTTCATTATGATTACTATATTATCAATAAGTATATTCTTATAAGGGGTATTGATGATTAGTTTAGCCTAGTAATGCTTTTTTCCATTCTTCTTCTTTAAATCCTACTAAAATACTAGAATCACTTATCACTAAGGGACGTTTTACCAACATTCCATCGGTAGATAGAAGTGATAAGAGTTCATCCTCGCTGCTCGTCTTTACTTTTTCTTTAAGGTTTAATTCTTTATACAGTTTGCCTGACCTATTAAAAAATTTATTTATGGGCAATCCTGATCTTTGATACCATTCTTTTAATTCTTCTTTCGTTGGTCGTTCTTTTGCTATATTTCTTTCTTTAAATTCTATGGTATTATCTTGCAACCATTTAATTGCTTTTTTACATGTGCTGCATGTGGGATAGCATAAAATTAATATTTCCATTTCTTATTTTTTTATGAAGTCAAATTTACTTTTTTTATGTGTCTAAAGTCTATTAGTAATAGTTTAAAAATTAGCAAAGGGGTAATTATTTAAATTTAGCCGGATCATTAGCTTTCAATTAAACCGGCTTTAAATATTGCTAATTTGATCAAATTAAGTAAATCTGATTAAAATTTTATTATCACAATACAAAAACCGCTTTTTTATTATAACGTCAACAATAATGATTCACGTTATGATTCTAAGGTAAAATAGTTTTTTTAAAATGGCCTTTTAAAAAATAGAATGCCGGAATTTTCTATTTAATTGAACAAATCAATAACTCTCCTTTATCTTATCATCTATCTTCTTTTGAAAATGTAGCTCTATTTACATCAGATAATTTATCAATATTTCCTTTATTTTGCCCAACTGCTCCTACATTCATTATCGTGGAATTTCAACTTATTTATTAAATTAATCTAATTCAACTACTTTCATTGATTTTATCCTTGTACTTCCTTCGTATAATTCTATTTTATATAAAAGATATTTAGTTTTTATACTATAAATATTTTTTTTGTACGATTAATATAATAAAATTTTTAGTTTTTGAATGGAAGTTTATTTATAACGTTATCAAATTGAAAGTAATAAGATATCTTCTGAAGTTAACTATTAATTATAAATATAAAAAACTATTATGAAGTTGTGTATTTTTTTGAATTTGATTTCAAATTAAAATTAATTTTAATCATTTTCAATAAGTCAATAATTCAAACCCCTTAGTTATGACTGGATATATTACTTTTTTATTTTATTGATTTAAATAATTTAAGATAAAAAGTTAAAAATTAATTATTAAGAATTTGGGTAGATATAGTATAGGAAATAATCAGAAGGTAAAATATTCCCTTAATCCTTATGTTGAAAGGGATTTATTTGCTGATTTTTCTATTTAAATCTTTTTATGCTTCAGTTTAACTCCCAATACAGAAATCAACTTTATACATCAATAATGGATTATTTTATAAGTAGTAACACATTTAGCGAAAATATTTATTGTTTTAATAGTAAATAATTAAAATTTACACATTAGATATAACCTTTAAATCAATATTTCCTTCTTTTTTTAGATGATTTGCTGTAACACCCAATAAATGTAATATCGGTTGAGAAACTTGTCTTTTAGAAATACTTGGTTGTACTATATAAATATCAAATTTCAATGGTTTTATTTTTGAAATTTCACAAAATTTAACTAAGTCGTTAAGTGTACCTTTTCTTAAACGAGTCGCTCCTTTTTTATTCTTTTTATTTTCTCTTTTTATTAATCTATTAAAAATATCTTCATTTCTTTCTTTATGTCTCCATATTAATGATTTTTGAGTTTGACCGCACACTTCATACAAATTTTTTATATCATTTGATACTCTACCTTCTAAAGCATATTTAAGATGGTACAAATTAATTCTAATAATATCATTCTCATTTTTTATTGTTACTATATCTGCTATCTCTCCGCTATTGTCATCATTAAATACAACATCATAATCTTCTAAAATAAATTTTTCAATACAAAAGTATTGTATTGATTCTTGATTTAATTTTTCAAAACCTTCTGATTCATCTTTTATCGATACACCTGTCCAATCCCAAACAATTAACTCTTCTTTCGGGAAATCAACAATATCTTCTTTGAAAACCACATAATCATTCCCGTGCAAGTATGCTCCATTATTAAGCCATATAATTGGTGGATATTCATTAAAAAATTGCTCAAGTTCAATTGTACTATTTTTTATCATTACCTGAGCACTAATCAATTTATCGATCTTTACTATTTTAAATAAATATTCTTCCTCTTCCCTTATTTTTCTTTTTGAAAATTTTATTTCAAAAAGAATTGTTTTATAATCAGTATTTAGTGTAAATTCTAGTTTATTAGAATTTTCATTAAAAACTATATTCAACTCTGTATTAGATAAATCGTATTGATTACTACCATCGATAATAAAATATAAACCATTTTCTATCCTGTAAACATCTGGATCCCAATCTGCTGTAATTGCTACTGCATCTGGTTTTTTACATATTTTTTTTGGCTTTATTGTGTTTTTAAATAAAATTTCATCTCCGTCTATATTTTTATTAGACAATTTAATACCAATATCATCACACCATCGTATAAATGAATTTATTCTACCTCTTGAATATGACCATATTCTACCTTTTCTTGATGCCCCTATAGACACAAACTCTCCATTTTCAAATCCTCTACCAAACAAATTGTTATTTATCCCTGATTTTTCTTCTGATAATGATAACCCTTCTTGAACTCCCCGTCCATAATATGATTGAAAAGTAATATTCTTTCCTAGACCTTTTCTTAATCCTAAATTAAAAACTTTCAAACGGTCAATTTGATAAAATGATTTAAAAACATCTTTATCTTTTATTAGTGAAACATCCTCAGAGATACTATCAGCTAAATCTTTATGCAAGCTCACTTTATCTGAAGAATGAATAAATAATAAATTATTTTTCGATTCCCAATATACAATATAAATATCCCAATCAACAGCATAAACATCTTTAGATTTACTCCAATCAACAGGCTTTTTACTTCCTAAAAGAGCCATTATAATCTTCTTTTTACGATTTATATCATAAAATTTATAATCATAATTTTCATATCCTCTGATCCCCTTCTTAAAATTACCCGGATTCCAAGTATCAGTATTATTTTTATATACAACAGTACTAAAAGCTGGTCTGATTTCTTGTAGAGGTATAATAAATTCTTCTAAATTATCAAATCCTTCTAAAAACTCTTTTAAATCAATTTGTTCTTGTGTGGCTTGTAAACTTAAATTAGGTAAAATTGTATTCCAATTAGATTCCCTAGTATATAACATACTTAAAACATCATCAATATTTGGTTGATACAAATTTGCTATAAAACTTGCATTTCCTAAATTATTATCTTTATTCGTTCGAGTAAACCTACCTGCAAATTGTAACGTAATTGGCAAACTCTTTTTTACATCGTGGAATGCTGCTATCTTTAATTCAGGCAAATCAAATCCTTCCCCTAACATATCAACACAAATAATAATTTTATGCTTTTTATTAATAATGTTTTGTTTAACTTGATTTAGATTATCAACATCAGAATGAATAACTATAGGAGCAAGATCTGAATATTGTTCATAGTAATTTTTAAATACGTAATCTGCTCTCTGATGATTTTTGCATCTTGCCATTAATATATGATCATATCCTTTATTTAAATCTTCTCTTAATCTCGCAACAGCTTTTTCCGAAATTTTTTTATCAGCTTCTTCTAGTTCGTATTCTGTAACTGGGATAAAATCAATTTGTTTGAAATACCCTTGTTCTTGTGCTTCTTTTAATGAAAAATTATAAACGATTTTCCCATCAAGTATTTTTCCATCATTTCTATAAGGTGTAGCTGTAAATTGTACTACTTTTCTTTTTTCGAATGAACTAATGAAATTATTCCAATTATTTGCTTTTGAATGATGAGCTTCATCAATAAACAAATGTGTAAACTTATGAGAAATTAATTCAATTTCTTCACTACTTAAACTTGATAATAAATTCATTGTTGAAATTACAACATTACATTTACTCAAAAAATTTGTTAGCTCTTCAATAGTTTTAAATCCAGAATTTATAACACCTACAATTGGATACATTGCTTCGCTATCTAAAATACTAAAATTATTTATATCTCTTTTCTTTAACCAACCAAAATCGATAAATTTATTTGCTAATTGACTCCTTAATGCATCTGAAGGAACTGTAACTAAAAGTTTATTACATTTATTTGCAACTAAAACAGACAACATTGTTTCAGTTTTCCCCGTTCCTGTAGGCAAAATAACATTGGCAATATCTTTAGCATTTGTTAAATGACCTAAAATAGAATGTATTGCACCAATTTGTGGTTTTCTTAGCCCTAAAACACCATTACTAATATCCTCCTGCTTAAAATTAAATTTACCTTCCCAAGTACTTATAATATCTTGTGGAGTATACACTTTGTTTAATGGATGTTTTATCCACTTTATAGCTTGAATTGTAGAATTATCAATATCAAGTTGAGTAAAACTTTTTACTAATAGAATATATTCGTGGACTTCTGAAGTATAATTTTTGTCCGTTGTAAAAAAATATTCAATGTTATTTTCATCTTTTAGAACTAATTTATTTCTGTTCCTTGAAACAAGAGTAAGATCTTTATTTATTTTTTCAGAGATTAAATGATTAATAAAATTTTTTTTCGAAAGACCATCAAATTTAAATTCTTTAATAAGAGAAGGTAAAGTAATTTTCATAAAAATAGGTTTTATGCAAATGTACAAAAAACTATTTATCCCATAGCTCTATTTATCTATATATCAACTAATATTAGGTAGAATCTAAAATCAAAAATTGTAAAGAAGAAATTACCATATATCCCATTATTTTATCTCCCTGTTTATTAAAATGGATTACTTTTACCATATCTTTTGGAAACTCATTCCAATCGATAATAACATCAATACTTTCTTCTTTATATAAGTTTATAAATTCGACATTGTTTAGATTACTTATTAATTATAAAAGATAATAATTAACCATTAAGAATTTGGGAAGAAAAAGTATAGGATAAGAAACAATCAGAAAGAAAAATATTTCCGTAACCCGCATTTAGAAAAGGATTTATTTTATGATTGTTTCTCTTGGATTTTTTGATGCCCCAGCCTATTTACCGATACAAAATTTACCAAAAATATTTCCTAACAGTTCATCATTAGAAACTTGTCCCACGATTTCCCCCAGGGCTTCCAACGCACGTCGCAAATCAATGGCAATCAATTCGCTGCTTAATCCGTTTTGTAAACCTTCTTTACATAAAAGTAAAGATTCTCGCGCACGAATCAAAGCATTCACATGACGTACATTAGTTACAATTGTTTGAGAAGTAGACTTTTGAGATTCTATATACGAATACATGTTTTCTTTAAGTTCTAAAAGATCAGGATTTTGCTTAACAGAAACCATCAGTACTGTATATCTTTGTAAAATTTCATTGGGAATTTCAGAAACATTGAATTCTCTATTCTTATCCAGCTTAGTTAAACATACAATGATAGATACGTCTGCTCTCTGAAATTTTACAAGATCAGATTTTATCTCATCCCAATTTAACTCTGTTACATCTGCCAAATATAATATAATTGAGGCTTCCTTGGCCTTTTCCAAAGCCTTGGCTACCCCGATAGCTTCTATTTGATCTTCTGTTTCCCGTAATCCCGCCGTATCTATAAACCGAAATTGAATACCATTAATAACTAACGATTCTTCAATGGTATCGCGAGTAGTTCCCGCAATATCGCTAACGATAGCCCTTTCCTCCTGTAATAAAGCATTTAACAAGGTTGATTTTCCCGCATTTGGCTTTCCTAGAATAGTAACCGGAACCCCGTTTTTAAGAGCATTTCCGTAAGAAAATGATTCGATTAAAGGATTAATAACCCCTAAAATCTTATCCATCAATAGTACTAATTGAGAACGATCGGCAAATTCAACATCTTCCTCTGAAAAATCCAATTCCAGCTCCAAAAGTGAGGCTAAATCTAATAATTCAACTCGTAATTCCTTGAGAAGAGAGGAAAATCCCCCCCGCATTTGTGATAAAGCCATGTCGTGACTGGCTTTATTTTCCGCAGAAATTAAATCGGCAACTGCCTCGGCCTGACTTAAATCTATACGTCCATTAAGAAAAGCGCGTTGTGTAAATTCACCGGCCAGAGCCAATCGACACCCTTTTTTAAGTAATAAGGAAAGAATTTGCTGTTCAATATATTGGGATCCGTGACATGTGATTTCTACCAAATTTTCTGCGGTAAAAGTTTTAGGAGCTAAAAAGACGGAAACCATCACTTCATCAATCGTTTCACTTTCATCTTTAATAAAACCATAATGAACCGTATGAGAAGGTACCTCATTTAGATTTTTACCCTTAAAAACAGAATTAACTAAAGAGATTGAATTTTTACCGGAAACTCTGAAAATTCCTAATGCCCCTGTTCCCGGTGGAGTAGCTAATGCACAAATAGTATCTTCAAACAACATTACTATAGATAATAAAAAAACTAGTTAGGTTTACAAAGTTTATCAATATAAAGATTTCCTTGCAGGTGATCGAATTCATGTTGAAAAATAGTACCGGTATAATCTTCGGCGCGGCTTCCACCTAAAAATTTATGAACAACCTTTTTTTCATTTTGGTCCGTATATTCCACCTCAATCCAGGCATAACGTTGCGAAGCTCCATATCGGTTAGGTACGGATAAACATCCGTCATTCTGAAAACATAGTAATTCGGTAGAATGGGAAATAATTCGCGGATTAATAGCAACTTCTACCGTTTTTTCTTCCTTATCCAATCGATAAAATAAAAAAACATTTCGATTTACTCCAATTTGAGGTGCTGCAATTCCTACTCCGTTTTCTTCCAACATAGTTAAGTACAGCTTCTTTATCAGCTGCTCCAAATCTTTATTATTGTGTATTTTTTTTATTCGTTTAGAAGGTTTTCTAACAATCAGTGAATCCTCTTTGTGATTTATCTTTAAAACTCTTGCCGGAGAGTCGGGAGACTGATAAATAATTGCTTTCTCTGAAGAGGTAAAACAACTTCCGCAAGATGTTAGTATGACAAACAATGCCAGATATGCTATTTTATACATTTTTTTAAGGTTTGAGTTTTTTTGGGTTGTTGATTTTTATGAGTATTTTATTTTTACTATCCAGAAGTGTAGAAAAAAACTCGTTCATTTTTTGGAACTCTTCTGAATCCTGAGGATTAATAAAAGAATATTCCTTACCGGAACATAAGACTATCTTGTATTTAATATCTTTCCCATCATACAAAAGTTTACTTTCACCGCTTTTAATTTTTTCAAGTAAATGAATATCTAAAGTAGATTCTAATTTTTTCCAAACGTCTTCAGGGGTTTTTTCCAGCTCTTTTGCGCTTGTGTTCGTTCTTCTGATAATTGAATGATACGAACTATTCTCTTGAGTAATCATAAAAGATTCTTCCCAACCATTCATCCCTCCGTAATTAGAATACTCAACTTTGCAAAGTTTATCCTTGCTAACCGTTTTAGGTTGCTGAGATTTACAAGCAAAGCAAGTAACCAGCATGATAACTAAATAGATAATTCTTTTCACTTTAGAATGAAATGCTTAAACTTTTAATTTTTTTTGAAAAAGCTGTCTACAAACTCATATTTATTAAAGGGTTGGAGATCTTCCATTTTTTCGCCCACACCAATATATTTTACCGGAATTTTAAATTGGTCGGATATACCGATCACTACTCCTCCTTTGGCTGTACCGTCCAATTTGGTAACCGCTAAAGCACTAACTTCGGTAGCTGCCGTAAATTGTTTGGCCTGTTCAAATGCATTTTGTCCGGTGGAACCGTCTAATACCAATAATATTTCATGAGGAGCATCGGGAATTACTTTTTGCATAACTCTTTTTATTTTACTAAGCTCATTCATTAAATTAACTTTATTATGCAAACGTCCCGCAGTATCAATTAATACCACATCTGCCCCTTGCGCTTTGGCAGATTGAACGGTATCAAAAGCCACAGAAGCAGGATCTGATCCCATGCTCTGTTTAATTATTGGAACCCCTACCCTTTCAGACCATATGACTAATTGATCTACGGCTGCCGCTCGGAACGTATCCGCAGCTCCTAATATAACTTTCTTTCCTTGTTGTTTAAATTGATAAGCAAGTTTTCCTATAGTCGTTGTTTTTCCAACTCCATTAACTCCCACTACCATGATAACGTACGGTTTTTTATCCTCCGGAATTTCAAATTCAGAATCAGAACTTTTATTTTCTGCCAATAAATTCATAATTTCTTCTTTTAGAATTTGATCTAATTCCGAAGTGTTCATAAATTTATCTCTGGCAACCCGTTCTTCTATTTTTTTTATTATTTTAAGTGTGGTTTCAATCCCTACATCCGAAGAAATCAGCACTTCTTCCAATTCATCAAGAACCTCATCATCGACTTTACTTTTTCCTGCAATAGCTCTCCCAATTTTATCAAAAAAAGATCGGCTAGATTTTTCCAATCCCTTGTCTAATGTTTCTTTTTTCTCTTTTCCGAAAATTTTCTTAAACCAACTCATATAGGATATATAATATAACAAAAATAAAAAAAAAATCATTCACAATGAAGTGAATGATTTTTTTAAAACCTTAAAAACCTATGTTATGAAAACTATTTCTGTTTTAAAAATGTGTCTACGTTATCCGCATTCACAACTTTTTCTTCAAAAACGTAAGCCCCGGATTTAGGAGACTTAACCATTTTGATCACTTTGGTCATTTTTTTAGATTCTGTACGTAATGTTGCTACAACCTTCTTTGCCATGACTAAAATTTATTATTTAATTTCTTTGTGTATAGTATATTTTTTTAACACCGGATTGAATTTTTTCAATTCAATTCGTTCCGGAGTATTCTTTTTGTTCTTAGTTGTTATATAACGAGACACTCCCGGCATTCCACTCTCTTTATGCTCAGTACATTCTAAAATTACTTGTACTCTATTACCTTTCTTTGCCATTTTAATTTTAATTTTTAGTAATTGATAAGACCTTGTTTACGAGCTCTAGCTACAGCTTCTTCAATTCCTATTTTATCTATAATTCTTAAACCATGTGCAGATACTTTTAAAAATACCCAAGCATCTTCTGATGGTAAATAGAATTTTTTCTCCATCAAATTTATTTCAAAACGTCTTTTTGTTTTGTTATTGGCGTGCGACACATTATTTCCTACCATTGCACGCTTTCCTGTTATTTGACAAATTCTAGCCATTATCTTAAATCTAAATAATATTCTTTTTCCTTGAATCGGGTTGCAAATTAACAAATTATTTTTGACTCTACCAACTTTTTTACTTTTTATTTTTTGATATTGTGTTTCCTTTTTAGGGCATTCTTATTTATTTTATTTAAAACGGTTTTGGATATCGCATAAGCCAATAATATTCCGGCCAACAGCAATGCCAATCTGGCGATTACATCGCCGTATTTCACATAAGTTGTAAGTGAAGTATTTAAATTAATGTCACGCCTTAAAGCCCCCCGTTTTCCATAGTCTAATTTTTCCACGATATCTCCCCGTTGGTTTATAAATGCTGAAATTCCACTATTGGCTGAGCGCCCTATATCTCTTCTGGTTTCAATGGCTCGTAATCGCGCATATGCCAACAACTGCTTATGTCCTTGCGAATCACTCCACCAAGAGTCATTGGTCATTATAAATAAAGCGTTAGCTCCTTTTTTCACGAATTCTCCGACGTATTCTCCATATATGCTTTCATAACATATTATGGGAGCGGCTTTTAATCGATTCTTCGAATTTGTGAATATAGTCGGATGATCTTGTGTTCCTAAACTTTCCATAGATCCGCCAAAATTCATCATATACTCTCCCAGTATAGGCTTTAATACGGATGCATAAGGGAAATGCTCTACTCCTACCACTAATTTTGACTTATTATAATATTCAACCGGATCATTCAAATTTACCTGTACGGCAGAATTATAAAGATCAATCCATTGATTATACCGTTTGAGATAACGGGCTGTAGGAGTTTGTTGTAGGGTAAAATATTCAGCTAACGATCCCCCCGATACTAAACTTAAATGAGGATAATTTTTCAGCCATTGCTTTATTTGAGTTATGTAGATATCGTTTTCAAGATTGTTTACCATTACAAATCCATTTCCCGGAAAAGCGGTTTCAGGAGCAACTACAAATTGTGTGGCAGGGGTTATTTCTTTATCTACTGTTTGTAATAACTCTTGAAGAATTACAGTCCCGTCCAAACGATACTTATCGGCATATGGGTCAAGTGCCGGTTGGGCTAAAACCACTTCTATTTTTTCAAAAGCTTTTTCATGATACGATTGATATCTAAGGAGGGAAATAGCCAGGGGAATTCCTATAATGGCCAGGTTATAGCATAGAGATTTCCATATATAGGTTTTATTATGCGTAACTTGATAAGCTCGTAGGTAATAAAAGAATATCAGGTTTGCTGTTAATACCCATAAAGTTCCGCCCAAAGTGCCGGTTACTTCATACCATTGAATGGTTTCAGGATAATTGGCAAAGGCATTTCCTAAATTCAGCCAGGGCCATGACATTTCCCAAGTTAGATGAAATTTTTCAAAGCAGATCCAAAGGGTTGGAAAGAAAATAATTCCAAAGCGAGTACCTGTTTTTCTTTTTACAAAATGAAAAAAAGTAAAAACGAAAGCCATTAACAAGCTGTTTACGAATAGAGGAAACAAAAATGCCATCCAAGAATGGGACCCGTCCGGATTCTGTGCAAAATGTAACCATTGGGTTGCTCCCCAGTTCCAAAGTAAAAAGGTCAAATAGGACCATCCAAAAACCTTCCAATCGGAGAATTTTTCTTTTTTTACAGTAATATCATGTTCAACCAATAAAAGGGGAACAAAAGCAATAAACAGCAAAAAGGGAAAGCCATAGGTAGGCCAAGACAGAGCAAGAAGCAATCCACTGACTATTGCCGGAATAAATCTTTTCATATACTTGTAAAAATAGTTATTTTTGAGTTTTTAAACGCTTCAAATCTATGAATAAATTATTTTTTATAGTTCTGTTCTCCTTGATTTTACTTTCATGTAAAACTCATCACAGGGAATCAGTGAATACCTATACTACTCCACCCGAAGTAGGAATTCTTACTTCCGATTTACCCAGATACAGCAAACCTCCGGCATCCGTAAATCCTGTTAAATTAGATGAGTCTCTTTATTCTTTAAAAAAAGACAGCATAGTTACTTCTGAAGATACCGTTTCTTCTCCCTCCCATACAATTAATAGAGAAAATCCTTTAATTCAAACAGTTCCGGTATCCACCTTTTCATGGGAAATAGGAATACGCCAAACGCAGATTGTTGATGTACGAACACTAGTTGAATACAAAAGTGGCCATATATATGATGCTGTTAATATGAGTGTAGACGATCCCAGTTTTGAAAACCAAATTCAAGAATTAGATAAAAACAGTCCGGTAGCCGTTTATTGTAAATCCGGAATACGAAGTTTTTATGCGGCTAATGTTTTAAAAGATCATGGGTTTCAAATCATTTATAATTTAGACGGCGGGCTTAACAACTGGTTGAAAAATGGAAAGGAACTTGTAAAGTAAAAAATAATTATAATCATAAAATATATGAAGTCTATATCAAAAATCTTAATTCTATGTTATTCTATTGTTTTACTTATAAGTTGTTCCATACGCGAGGAAATTACACTCAATCCTGAAGGCAATCTTACGTATTCTTATATGATCGATGCCGGTGAATTTATGAAAATTATGCCCGATAGTCTGAATAAAGGCATTTATAAAGATACTCTAATTTCATTCAACAACTTACTTACTCAAAAAAAGGATAGCATATCAAGATTATCGCTCGAGAATCAAAAAAAGTTAGAAGCACTTAAGCCCCTATTTATCAAAGTGCACCAAGATGAAAAGAAAGGGGAATTTTATGTATTGATTTACGGGGATTTTACCAATAGTGCGTCTTTAAATTCCGCTCTCGCCGCTTTAAATTCTATTGATAATTCAAAAAACAACCCTTCCAAAAACATGGAATTTCTCACCAACTCTACTTTTCATTGGAACGGCAACGTATTTAGTAAAAAGTCCGTGAAATCCGAAAGTTTAAAAAATGATTCTTTGGCTCAAAGCATTCTTCCCTTATTTACCGGTGGTACTTTTAAAACTATTTATACGTTTCCGAAAGAAATAAAGAAAGTAAACAATTCTTCGGCCGTAATTTCTCAAGACAAAAAAAGTCTTTCTATGGTATTTGATGCTTCCGAGTATTTGGCTGCTCCTCAAAAAACGGATTTAAAAGTGGAGTTGGTAAAATAATTACATAATAAATTAGTACTTAGTACAATTTTTATTTTATACTTCTTGCAATGAAGTAACATGAAGCCGGTTTCAGTTGTAAAATCTAAGACAGCCTCCTAGTAACTCATTTACATTTATTTACATATTTTGTACCTTTGCGTTGTTAAATAGTAAATGTGTACTATGAATTCTCAAACTCAGATAAAATGCCCGAATTGTGGAAATGTAATTGATGTAAATGATATTCTTAAACATCAATTAGAGGAATCCATAAAGAAAGAATACCAAGAAAAATTTCTTTCTTCTCAAAAAGAGCTTCAAGAAAAAAACAATTTATTGGAGCGGCAAAAAGAAGAATTTGAGGCCAAGAAAAAGAAAGAGAATGAAATTTTTCAGGAAAGACTCTCGAAAATAACCAAAGAAAAGACTCTTGAAATTGAAAGTTATCTGAAAAAGAAAATTGAGGAAGAGAATCAAGAACGCATTTTTCTTTATGAAAAAGAATTAGCCGAAAAATCTGAAAAGCTTCAAGAATTAAATAAGATGCAAGCGGAGATTTTCAAATTAAGTAGAGAAAAAGAAGAGTTGAAAGCCGTTTTTGAAGCAGAAGCTCAAAAAAAATTAAATGATGAACTTCTACGAGAAAGAGAAAAAATTCGCAAACAAGAAAATGAAAAAAATGAGTTAAAGTTTAAGGAGTTACTTAAACAACTGGAAGATCAGAAAAGGCTCACCGAAGAAATGAAGCGAAAACAAGAACAAGGATCCATGCAATTGCAGGGAGAAGTTCAGGAATTAGCTATTGAAGAATGGTTAGCTCAAAATTTTCCTTTAGATACTATCAACGAAATAAAAAAAGGGGTCCGTGGTGCCGACTGCCTTCAAATTGTAAATACCCGTGAAATCCAAAATTGCGGTTCAATTTATTATGAAAGTAAAAGAACTAAAGATTTCCAAAACTCATGGATTGAAAAATTCAAAAATGATATTCGTGAGAAAAAAGCAAATACCGGGGTTCTTATTACTGAAGTAATGCCTTCAGACATGGACCGAATGGGAATGAAAGAGGGCATTTGGATTTGTACCTATAATGAATTTAAGGGGTTGAGTGCCGTTTTAAGACATTCTATCATTCAATTCAGCACCATTATCAAATCCCAAGAAAATAAAGGCGATAAGATGGAAATGCTCTACGATTTTCTTACCGGAAATGAATTCCGTTTACGTATTGAAGGTATTGTAGAAGGATTTACTCAAATGCAAGATGAGCTTAGTAAAGAAAAAAGGGCTATGATGAATATATGGTCCAAACGGGAAAAGCAAATCGAAAAGGTAATAGAAAATACAATTTCCATGTACGGCTCCATTAAAGGAATAGCAGGAAATGCAATTCAAAATATACAGGCTTTAGAATTAAATTCTGACGAAACCTTAGGCTTTGATGAATAAATAATATACACAATACTAAAAAATATGCTTCTTTATATATAATTTAGAATTATATTTGCAGTACTCTTCAATAACATAACCTAAAAAAAAAGTCTATGGAAAAAAATATCTTTGAAGGCACTCCTATTGAAGATCTTCACCCAAATGACATCGCAGAACAACTTGAAGAGCTTTCCGAAAAAGATCGGATTTTAAACTTTTTTCTGCTTCCTCGTAATCAAAAAACGGATGTTTTTACGTATTTAGACCCTAAAATCCAACAAGAATTGTTGCATGGTTTAGGTAAAAAAGACATTGCCGACTTGTTAAACGAAATGGCTCCGGATGACCGTACAGAATTTTTTGTAGATCTGCCGGATGATCTCATTAAAAACACCATAAACTTATTAGACGAAAACGAGAGAAAAATTGCTTTACAGCTTTTAGGATATCCGGAAGACAGCGTAGGTCGTTTGATGACGCCAAATTATATACAAGCTAAAAAATACTGGACGGTCAAACATACCTTACAACATATTAAAAAATTTGGAAGGAAAGCAGAAACTCTAAATTTCATTTACATTGTCGATGAGAATGACAAGTTACTGGATGACATTAAAATAGGAAAGTTATTACTTGCTGATGATGACAGTAAATTGGAAGAATTGGGAGATGACAATTTCATTGCTTTAAAAAGCATGATGAACCAGGAGGATGCTATTCACGTTTTTGAAGATTATGACCGAAGTACCCTTCCCGTTATTTCCGAAACCGGGGTATTGGTTGGTATAGTTACCGTGGATGATATCTTGGATATTGTTAAGGAACGAGATACGGAAGATATACAAAAATTTGGTGGAGTGGAAGCTTTGGATATTCCTTATCGTGATACTCCACTTTTAACTTTATTTAGAAAACGGGCCGGATGGTTAATCATACTTTTTCTTGGAGAAATGCTTACCGCCAGTGCCATGGTCCATTTTGAAGAGGAAATTGAAAAAGCCGTGGTTTTAGCCCTTTTTGTACCTCTAATTATCTCCAGTGGGGGAAATTCCGGATCTCAAGCGGCTACCCTGATTATACGGGCTATGGCTTTGCATGAAATCAAATTGAAAGACTGGTGGTACGTTATGAAAAAAGAAATTTTTTCGGGTCTCTTATTAGGGATCACTTTAGGAGTAATTGGTTTCATCAGAATACTTATATGGCAAAATCTTAATTTTTACGATTATGGGCCTCATTGGCTGCTCATCGGAATTACGGTAGCCACTTCGCTTATCGGAATTGTATTATGGGGAACTCTTTCCGGTTCAATGATTCCTTTTATTTTACGTTTATTTAAATTGGACCCTGCTACCTCCTCTGCTCCTTTTGTGGCAACGATGGTAGACGTAACCGGATTAATTATTTATTTTACTATTGCTTCTCTTATTTTAAGCGGTGTGTTACTTTAAGTTTATTCTAATTTCCGTAAATACGTCAATTGGTATTCAGGAACTAATTCGGGATGTATGATTTTAATGAGATCCGATAATACTTTATCCGCATAAATGCTACCGTACTCGTAGTAGTCATTAGCGAGTGATTGGTTTTCTTTGTTATTTAATGCATATACGTTTCCTGATTGATACGCTTTAAACCATGCATAGTTTGTATTGGAATTTAACAAATCTCTTTTGGATTTAAAATTACCGGTTCCTATCCATAAATCGGCATTTTTAGCTTTACTTAGGACTTCTTCAAAAGTCATGGGAACCGATCCTGAATTTGTATTATCCTGCCATAGATAATGAGCTCCTGCATCTCTGAAAAGTGTAGCTAGAAAGCTTTTTCCTCCTGCCATATACCAGGAATCTCCATACATAATTCCGGTAAAAACGGTGGGGTTCGTACTAATATGAGCCGATTTTTCTTTTAAATTTAAATAGTTTTCTTTTACTGTAGAAAAGATGCTGTCGGCCTTTGGGAGCTGTTTAAAAACTCTTCCGAATAGTTTTAGATATTCTGTTTTTCCTAATGGATGCAATTCCATAAATTCTTCTACATAAAGAATTTTAATACCCTGCTTAGACAGTTGATTCAAAATTTTTTCATAATTGGGGTTATGTCCGGATATAATTAAATCCGGTTTTAAAGCTAAGATTTTTTCAAAATTTAACGTTCCGTCATTTCCTATATCTTCGATGGTATTGTTTTTAATTTTTTCTTTGATTTTTGGATTATAGAAATAATGGGGTGAACAAACACCTACAATGGAGTTAATCTCTCCCAATGCATCAATATAGGCCGAGGCGGAAGTAGTAGTAATTACACATCGTTTACTTTTATAATGCTGCGGAAAAACTAAACGACTGCCCGCAGATGTTATAATTAGTTGATTATTTTCATTTTGAATAGAAAAATTAGTTGCGTATTCGTTTTTAGAAGAAACGGATTTTTCTAAAGATTTTCTGCAAGAAAATAAGACAATTGCAAATACACAAAAAATGAATATTTTCCTCATAAACAATTCATGATTTTCGTTACAAAACTACTTAAAGTAAACATTTTTTTAATTTATTATTACACATATTTTATTCTATCAGTATATCGATTAAAATCTTATAATATATTATCCCAAAATTAAGACTTCCTATTTTGAACTTTCCATTATAATCGTTTTTTCATTCATTACTATTTTAAAATTTAAAATCTTTAGTTATATATAATAACATAGAATTTAAATTTAATTGTTTAAACAAAGATTTAATACACTTATAAACATTTTATTTATTATTAAATATTATTATTTTTTTATTCCTTATTCATTATTTTTTAACATAAGTTTTATGATATCAATCACTTTTAATCAAATTATACGTTATTTTTTAAATATATTTGCTTTTATAACTATACTGTTTTTAATTTATTATTGAACGGTTTAACATTTATTTTTTATGAAGAATTTTTTACTTTTTTTATTTTATTTTTTATCCATATTTTTTTTATGGGGCCAAGTAAAGGTCATTGATATGGAAGACCCCGGCAGCTTATCTAAGCTATTAGGTAATGAGTCTAATACGATCACCAATTTAAAGATCACTGGAAGTATAAATCCAGATGATATAAAAACGTTAAATAATATGAAAAAATTAACGGTTTTAGATCTTTCCAACTCTTCGGTTACGGACGGAATACTTCCTAAGGGTGCATTCCAAAGTAATTCCGTTCTAAAAAATATAATTCTCCCCTCCAATATAACTATTATTTCTAAAGAAGCTTTTGAATATGCATATAATATCAGCGTGGATGCTTCTAAATGCTCAAAACTTGAAAATATAGGCGAATATGCTTTTAATGGCGTTAAGGGGAAAGTTGTACTTCCCGACCATTTATTTAAAATTGATTCTTATGCTTTTTCTAAGTTTGGCGGATCTGTTGTTTTACCCGCTGCTTTAATTACTATTGATGATAAGGCTTTTATGGATACCACTATTAAAGAAATTGATCTTACCAAGGCTTCTAATTTACAAACTATTGGAAATTATGCCTTTGCTTCTTGTGTTGGATTAAAAGTTATTGATTTTTCCAAGAATACTAAACTTAATAAAATTGGTAAGTATGCTTTCGGTGAATCTACTTCTTCTTTTTGGTCTAGAACGGCTGCTAAGGTTATTTTGCCTGATAATTTATCTAAAATTGATCCTTTTGCTTTTTCTAAGTTTGGCGGATCTGTCGTTTTACCCACTGCTTTAATTACTATTGATGATAAGGCTTTTATGGATACAGCTATTAAAGAAATTGATCTTGCCAGGGCTTCTAATTTACAAACTATTGGAAATTATGCCTTTGCTTCTTGTGTTGGATTAAAAGTTATTGATTTTTCTAAGAATACTAATCTTAATAAAATTGGTAAGTATGCTTTCGGTGAATCTACTTCTTCTCTTTGGTCTAGAACGGCTGCTAAGGTTATTTTACCTGATAATTTATCTAAAATTGATCCTTTTGCTTTTTCTAAGTTTGGCGGATCTGTCGTTTTACCCGCTGCTTTAATTACTATTGATGATAAGGCTTTTATGGATACCACTATTAAAGAAATTGATCTTACCAAGGCTTCTAATTTACAAACTATTGGAAATTATGCGTTTGCTTCCTGTATTGGATTAAAAGTTATTGATTTTTCTAAGAATACTAATCTTAATAAAATTGGTAAGTATGCTTTCGGTGAATCTATTTCTTCTCTTTGGTCTAGAACGGCTGCTAAGGTTATTTTACCTGATAATTTATCTAAAATTGATCCTTTTGCTTTTTCTAAGTTTGGCGGATCTGTCGTTTTACCCGCTGCTTTAATTACTATTGATGATAAGGCTTTTATGGATACCACTATTAAAGAAATTGATCTTACCAGGGCTTCTAATTTACAAACTATTGGAAATTATGCGTTTGCTTCTTGTGAAGGTTTAAAAGTTATTGATTTTTCTAAAAATACTAATCTTAATAAAATTGGTAAGTATGCTTTTGGTAAATCTGGAACTTATAATTGGGCTAGAACAGCTGCTAAGGTTATTTTACCTGATAATTTATCTAAAATTGATCCGTATGCTTTTTCTCAGTTTGGTGGATCTGTTGTTTTACCCGCTGCTTTAATTACTATTGATGATGAGGCTTTTATGGATACCACTATTAAAGAAATTGATCTTACCAGGGCTTCTAATTTACAAAGTATTGGAAATTATGCGTTTGCTTCTTGTGAAGGTTTAAAAGTTATTGATTTTTCTAAAAATACTAATCTTAATAAAATTGGTAAGTATGCTTTTGGTAAATCTGGAACTTATAACTGGGCTAGAACGGCTGCTAAAGTTATTTTACCCGATAATTTATCTAAAATTGATCCTTATGCTTTTTCTCAGTTTGGTGGATCTGTTGTTTTGCCCGCTGCTTTAATTACTATTGATG
>NZ_PSZL01000005.1:0-120249 GCF_002964915.1 Apibacter sp. wkB309 | reverse complement strand
TGGTGGATCTGTTGTTTTGCCCGCTGCTTTAATTACTATTGATGATAAGGCTTTTATGGATACCACTATTAAAGAAATTGACCTTACCAGGGCTTCTAATTTACAAACTATTGGTAATTATGCGTTTGCTTCTTGTGAAGGTTTAAAAGTTATTGATTTTTCTAAAAATACTAATCTTAATAAAATTGGTAAGTATGCTTTTGGTAAATCTGGAACTTATAACTGGGCTAGAACGGCTGCTAAAGTTATTTTACCCGATAATTTATCTAAAATTGATCCGTATGCCTTTTCTCAGTTTGGTGGATCTGTTGTTTTGCCCGCTGCTTTAATTACTATTGATGATAGAGCTTTTATGGATACCACTATTAAAGAAATTGACCTTACCAGGGCTTCTAATTTACAAACTATTGGTAATTATGCGTTTGCTTCTTGTGAAGGTTTAAAAGTTATTGATTTTTCTAAAAATACTAATCTTAATAAAATTGGTGAGTATGCTTTTGGTAAATCAGACTCTTGGAACTTGACTAGAACGGCTGCTAAGGTTATTTTGCCTGATAATTTATCTAAAATTGATCCGTATGCTTTTTCTCAGTTTGGTGGATCTGTTGTTTTGCCCGCTGCTTTAATTACTATTGATGATAGAGCTTTTATGGATACCACTATTAAAGAAATTGACCTTACCAGGGCTTCTAATTTACAAACTATTGGAAATTATGCGTTTGCTTCTTGTGAAAGTTTAAAAGTTATTGATTTTTCTAAGAATACTAATCTTAATAAAATTGGTGAGTATGCTTTTGGTAAATCAGACTCTTGGAACTTGACTAGAACTGCTGCTAAGGTTATTTTGCCTGATAATTTATCTAAAATTGATCCGTATGCTTTTTCTCAGTTTGGTGGATCTGTTAGTCTTCCTAAAAATTTAAAAACTATCGGAAAAGAGGCTTTTTATAATTCTTTAATAAAAGAAATAACTTTACCTGCCTCGCTTAAAAATATTGATACAGATGCTTTTTACAATGCTAAACAACTCGCATCAATTACTAGTAATAATAGTACTCCGCCTTATTTAGGTAAAAATGTATTTTATGGGGTTGATAAAAATAACTGTTTGTTACAAGTTCCTAATTCTTCTCGTCAACTATACGCAAAAGCCGATCAATGGAAAGATTTTCAATTTAAAGAAGCCAATTTATTTATTTCTTTAAATTTACCCGATTCAGATTTTCCTGTTAATACCCCTTTTTTAGTTTCCACTACTCTTGAAAATAAGGGTAAATCCGAAGCTAATAATAATGGTGAAGTAGCTTATTTTTTATCTGAGGATGATCGTTGGGATGATAACGATTATTTACTTGCTAAACATTCTATCTCTGAAACTATACCTGCCAAGGATAAAATTTCTTTTACTACCTCAATATCTTTCCCTGATAAATTAGGCGATTTTTTCTTACTTGCTGTGATCATTCCTAAGGATTCGGCGGATATCTCATTGGAAGATTACTCAAGCTTTGCAGGAAAGGTACATTTATCCCCTGAATATAAAGTGAACATAAACCCCGTAGATAAATCCGTTTATTCCAGAGGGGAAAAAATAATTTTTAATGGTAAAGCCCGGTTCGCCGATAAACGCCCTGCCATTAATAAAAATATTAAAATTAATTTAGTTACTGCAGGTACAAAAAGGGAGTTTTTTGCTAAAACTAATTCCAAAGGAGAGTTTATCTACACCTTCACCCCTTTTGATGAAGAATTCGGTTTTTATCAAGTGGGAGCTTCTCATCCTGATATTTCTACTTTTGCTGCGCAGACTGAATTTACTATTCTTGGTATAGACATTATCGACAGCGATATTATATTTAGAGGTATAGTAAACAATACTGTAGAAGGATCTATTGAAGTTAAAAATAAAACCCATCTTACTTTACATAATGTTACTGTCCATCCTAAAGTTAATTCCGATAGTTATTCTATTTCTTTTGAACCATTGACCGTTTTAGAACCGGAAAAATCAGCTTTAATAAAATATAAGCTTATTGCTAAAAAGGTTACCTTGACTGATAATTACGAGTCTCCGACCTTTGATATTAATGCAGAGGAAGGTAATTTGGCCGAATTCTCCGCTAAATTTACCGCGACTACAGGTAAAGCTTATTTGGAGGTGAAAAAATTTCCTAAAGATATTACTGTAACTAAAGGCAAAAAACGTTTGGTTGAATATACTCTTTTTAATTCAGGAAAAGAAAATACGGGTAAAATCTCTCTTTCTTTACCTTCTGAAGATTGGTTCAGAATTTTAAGTCCGGCCACTGCTTCAATTGATAATTTACCGCCGGGACAAACTGCTACCTTTACTATTGAGCTCACAGGTAGGCCGGATCTTCCTTTGAATTCACCATTCAAAGGTTCCATAGCCGTAAATACCGAAAAAGCCAATTCAATATTAATTCCTTTTGACATTGAGCTTGTTTCTGAAAATGTTGGATCTTTATGGGTGGATGTGGTTGACGAATATTCTTATAATACACCAAGTAAACCTCATGTTAAAAATGCTAAAGTGGTTATTTCACATCCATTTTCCGGTAAGGTGTTGAGCGAAGGATTAACCGACCAAAATGGATTGTATAAATTGGATAGTATTCCGGAAGGGTATTATACCGTTTCTGTTTCTGCTGATAAGCATGAAAATTATAAAAATAATATTTTAATAAACGCCGGTAAACTCAATAATCAACGGGTGTTTATTTCTTACATGGGGGTTTTATATACCTGGGAGGTAACTCCAACAGAAATTGAAGATGAATATGATATCGATTTAAAAGTTGATTATGAAACCAATGTTCCTCAACCGGTGGTTATTATGGAATTCCCTAAACCCTTACCGGATCTTAAACCGGGTAATACGTACAGCTTTATGGTTACTTTAACCAATAAAGGACTTATAGCGGCAGAAAATGCTAAAATTCAATTTGATTCATATAATAATTACGTATTTACCCCTTTAGTTAATAAAGTAAACATCCCTGCTTTAACGGCTATACAAATACCGGTAGTAATGAGTATGAATAATTCAAATAATGATAGTTCCAATGGAAATAGTGAAAACAATAATAATAACAATGGTTCCAATGGAAATAGTGAAGACAACAATAATAACAATGGTTCCAATGGAAATGGTGAAGACAACAATAACAACAATGGTTCCAATGGAAATGGTGAAGACAACAATAACAACAATGGTTCCAATGGAAATGGTGAAGACAACAATAACAACAATGGTTCCAATGGAAATGGTGAAGACAACAATAACAACAATGGTTCCAATGGAAATGGTGAAGACAACAATAACAACAATGGTTCCAATGATAATAACAATAATTCAGATAATAATAATAGTAATAAGGATAAAAACGATGATAAGGTTAACAAAAATAATGGCTGCATAAGTTATGTTAAAGTTTTTTATGAATACAAGTGCGGTGACACTACAGTTAAAAAATCTTCTTACAAGATAACCCATATTAACCCAGGTTGCAGTAACAATAGTTCTTCGGGGCATTTGGATTTATCCAATGGACACGAGAGTCATGGAAGTGGTGGGTTTATTCCTATTGTTATATCTAGAGGCTGTACCCCTTTATCTCAATGCCTTATTGAAGCTGGTGGAGCAATTTTAAGTTGTTTCCCAGGACTTCCTCCACATATAGGTTGTGAATATAGCTATGCGACTTCTGGTTTAACAGCAAAAAATATCTTTCTTTGCCATATCAACGTTATTCCTGTATACGGGTACGCTATAAATTGTTTGGTTTCTTTATACGATTTTTATAGCTGTTATTATTCCGTTAAAAACAAATTTTTTAAATCAGGAGCAAACTATAATGAAATAAATGACGTAGAAGCTATCCTTAACTTTATAAAAACTTCCGATAATTTTAATTACGAATATTATGGAGACGATATTGTAAACAAGTCCTCATTTGGAAAATTCGCAAATGCAACTGCTGCTCACTTAGGTGACAATAAACCTTTTACACCTCAAGATATTGCCGATATCAAAAGTCTTTTTGCTAATTCTGATATAAGCTCTTCTACCATGGATTACTTTTTTACTCGATGGAATTTAACTCTTCAAGCTTGGGATAATGGAGTTTATACTCCTAATGATAATTATCCTGACATAGTAAATAAAACTAAACTTAATGAATATTTGAAAACTATGATTTCTATAAAAGAATATGTAAGTTCCAGAGGATATGATTCTTTAGATGAATTATATGCAGACAGGCTTAATGAAGCTAAAGAATATATTACTCGCAAACAAAATTCTGTCTGTGCTAAAGTTTCATTAGACATTAAGCAAAAAATGGTAATGACAAGAGAAGCTTTTGAAGGGAATTTTACTTTAACTAATGGTAGCGAACAAAAAGGAATTACTAATATTAAACTCGATATTGAAATTAGGGACGATCAAGGCAACTTAGCTAATGAACTTTTCCAAATTAATATTAAATCTCTTACGGATTTATCCGCCATTGATGGTACCGGATCTTTAGACCCGGGCAAAAAAGGTTTTGCCTCCATTTTATTTATTCCTACCAAGAAGGCAGCTCCTAATAAAAATAAATCATATTCTTTCGGCGGTACTCTTTCGTATACCAACCCTTTGACTGATGAAGTAACTACGATTAAATTGTTCCCATCTATATTGGATGTCCATCCTAGTCCTGAAATTTATCTAGATTATTTTATGCAGAGAAACATTTTCGGGGATGATCCGTTAACCGAAGATATTGAACCTATCATCCCGGCTGAATTGGGACTTATTATTCACAATAAAGGAATGGGAACGGCTAAAAATGTACATGTTAGTTCAGCTCAACCACAAATTGTTGATAATCAAAAAGGATTAGCTATTGATTTTGATATTATTGGTTCCAACTTAAACGGTAAAAAACGTCAATTGGGAATAACCAATATCGATTTCGGAACTATAGAAGGTGGTAAAACTGCGGTAGGACAATGGTGGTTTACCAGCTCTCTTTTAGGTCATTTTATAGATTTCGAAGCAAAAATTTCTCATTCTAACAGTTTTGGTAATCCGGACCTTAGCTTAGTAGGTGGTATTAAAATTCATGAACTGATCAAAAGTGTCCGTGTATATGGTAATCAGGATGATGGCATTAATGACTTTTTAGTTAATGATAATCAAGATATAAGAGATTTCCCTGACTCATTATTCTTATCTAACGGTGGAACTGAGCCAGTTTTCCGTACTAAAGATATCGTAATTAAAGAAAAAAATCCCGATACTTTTGTATCTCAAATTGAGATTGTCCCTTCTAAAGAAGGATGGAATTATGGTTTAATTAATGATCCTTGGAACGGCAAATATGTGATTACTAAGATTGTTCGTAATGATGGTGTGATTATTCCATTGGATAACTTCTGGTTAACCCAATGTACACTACATGATAATGCGGATCCTGTTTATGAAAATAAGTTACATGTCATCGATAAATTTGAATCTATACATAGTGCTATCTACACCGTTTATTGGGAAATCAATAAAAATAATGCGGTTAAGGTCGAGGCTATTACTCATGTTCCTGATAAAATTATCTATGAAAGCTTGAATTATGTTGATGTCAGATTCAATACTCCTATTAATCCTGCAACTTTTACTTACAAAGATCTTTATTTGTCTTGCCAGGGGGGTAAAAATTTAATCGACTCCGGCATAACAATAAATAAAATCGATGAAAGAAACTATCGCGTGTTTATACGATCTAAAACTATGAAGTTTGGGTATTACAGATTCCGTGTATTAACCAATGATATTGAAGATGCAAACGGAAATAAAGGGTCAACAGGTAAAGAAGCCTGTTGGACTCAATCTCCTCAAATTAATGTAATTAACGTTTCAGGTATTCTTAATGATGGACAGCCTGTGGATAAAGTAACTATTCAATTTAATATGCCGGTGAATTTTACTAAGGAGGTCATTTATCTTAGAAAAGGTAATTCTGAAACAATACTTCTAGATAATGTAACTATAACCAATAGTGAAGATAAAACTATTTTTACTGTTCAAGGCTTAAAACAATATAATTATATGGATGGTAACTACACATTAGTTATAGACCTGTCTAAAGTTACGGATACCAATGGCAACAAAGGGAAGGATAATCATTCTGAAAAATGGATGGTATATCCTGCTAATGCTAGCATTAAGTTATATCCAAATCCAGTATTATATAACCTTACTCTTGAATCTAATATTCCTTTTAAGTGGTATCATATTGTTTCTCTTTTTGGTAAATCTGAATTTTACCAAACATTCCCGGATCATACTTACAAGGCTATTATTAAAACCAATAATTCTTGGAATAAAGGAATTTATTTGATTTTCATTTATGACAGTAACAATAAATTAATCGCAGTTAAAAGATTTATAAAAATTTAACTCTTTTAATATATTTTTAAGTATTTTATTTTTATATTATACTTTAAATCACGGGGAGAATTATCATTCTCCCCGTTATATTTATTACTCATATTAAATTTATAATATGTTTTGAATTATTTTTATCTATGAATAGAAAGATATATAAAATATACAATATGACTTAAAAAGGATAATTAAAATTTATTGATTTAGCTACGTTAATTGTAAAATCAACTATAATAGTCATTAAAAAAACAAATGCCAAAAAAAGTATTTTTTTGGCATTTGAAATTTATTTACTCTTTTTGATTAAATAAATTATTATAAAATTTTAGTGTTAATAAACCCTGATTACGAATTTATTACATCAAATGTAAGAAATTTAACCTTTGGCTGTTACCGTAATTTCATAATTAAAATAATTATCGCAAAATAGATAAATTATTCACAATATATATCTTATATTATTTTTTATCTCTTAAAAAATAAATAGAAAAAAATAATAAATATCAATAAGTATAAAATTGACATTATTTATATTAAATAAAAATTATGTTAAAATTTATTATTTTAAAAATAAAGCCAACATTTTATCCTCCATTTAATTGAACATCATTGTTTTATATACCCATAGAAATTGAAACATGAGATTTTGGGCTTACTATTTCTTATATTTTTATGAAACTATATATTCATAAAATTTGTAAAAACTAAAATAAACTCATATGAATGTTTGATTCATTTTTATTTTTTATCTTAAATTAGCTATTATGTTTATAAATAATAATTTGTTTTCATTAAAAATTAATTTTATTGCTGTTTTAATAGAATGATAAAAGCAACAAAACAAGAAAAAGACATAGTTCTTGAAATATTACATAGTGCTTTCTTTAATGTACTTATTCCAAATTCAATCAACTTCACGATAAAAAAAGACTGTAAGAGGCATGAAAGATTAATGGCTCTAATGGATTATCAATTTAAAATGTCAATGAAATATGGAGAAGTTTTTATTAGTAATGACAAAGATGGCTGTGTATTATATATCGATAAAATATATTCCAGTTTACAAAAGATTAGTTGGGAAATTGAACTTCTTTTTAAATGTATAGGTATTGAGAATACTTTTAAAACCCTGAAAAGGGAAAATCTTTTAAAAAGGTATCATCCTAAAGAACCTTTTAAGCATTTATGGTTAATGGGAGTTCGACCAAAATTTCAAGGCAAAGGGATAGGAAGCAAATTAATCAATGAAACCCTTAAAAGATATAAAGGAGATTTAATTTATGTGGAAACAACTATTCCCCAAAATATAAAATTTTATAAAAATTTAGGATTTACCATTTTCCATGAAACACATGAGCTCAATTATCCACTTTATTTCCTCAAATTAAGAAATCAAATATAATTTTTTCATTATACTTTCCAGTTCAAGTCAAGTATACTAACTATATATTTATTTAAAAATTATGCAGGGATAAATTCTAAGCTCCAAAATTTAAAAACCTATATTTTTTTGATGTTGTTAATAAAGATAATACTGAAGGAAAAAATTAATTTATTTTTTCAACGACCTAGCCACAATGAAGCAGACAAAAAAAGTATTTTTAAAGGACTGGCTAAATAAAATTACAAAGACGCAACCAAATTAAGAGCTGAACCCTTAGACTATACCTATCAAATAACAAAGTTTATTGTTAGTGCAAGAAATTAAGCTTATTATCAATTATTAGACAATGTTGAATGATTGGTTTTAATCCATCCATCATTGGATTTTAAAATACAGTTTTACCCATAAGGTCAAAATGGAAAGAGAGGTATAGATATCACTATACTCATAACTTTAGAAATATTAACTTCCTTAGATTTTTACTAAAACCCATCAATAAACTTATTAATAAAAATATAATTCAAAAAAAATAAAATTTATCTTAAATTAGTCTCTTATATTATTCTTATCATTTAATAAAATTTGCTTTATGAAAAAAGCAGTAAGTGAAAATTATACTAAAATTAACCTCATACTAACAAAAGCTTTTGTAAATAATAAATCTGTAAATTTTGTTTTAAAACAAAAAAATGAAAAATATATTTCAAAATTGATGGATTATTCTCTATATATGGGTAAAAAATTTGGGGATATATTTTTAAATGAAAAAGAAACAGCCTGTGCAATACTCATAGATCACAAAAAAAAGAAAACTACATTGGGAACCCTTATTCGAGATATTAAATTTGCCTGTTGCGTGAGTGGATTAAAAAATGCCTATAAAGTAATGAAAAAAGAAAGGATTACTCATGAAACACTGCCTCAAAGCATTGATTTTATTCAACTATGGTTTCTGGGGGTTGATGTTTTACAGCAGGGAAAAGGGAAAGGTTCTGATTTTCTACAAGAGCTTATAGAATATTATAAAGGAAAAAAAGAAGCTATTGTATTAGAGACATCAACAGTAAAAAATATTCAATTTTATAAAAAAAATGGGTTTGAAATATATTGTGTGAATAAAGAAGATTTTGGATTTGATTTTTATTTTTTTATATATAGATATTAATAATATTCGGAACAGAAATTCATTTTATTACATTCATTTATATATGTATCGCCTTTATTAAATTATTTCCTGTATTATTAAAAGAACCATAAGAAATATCATATAATTTTTTTGATACTATCAGTATGTATCCTATTAAATAATTTATCATCGGGACTTCTACCCGATAATAATTTGAAAATAAATATCCTTTCCCAGAATATAAGGGCATATGTTATAGTATCAAGCACAACAATATATTTTTTTTATTATATATACACTGAATATGATATTAAAGTCATTAAATTTATAAATATCTATTTTATACTAATAGTTTCAAGTCTTAGTATAATGCTTCTTTTTATACTTTCCTATACTATTTAAATACTCTTGTTTTATCCGGGAAAATATTTTTGATAATTCCACTAATTATTATTATAATTTTCTTTAATACCAGTTATCAGGAATTAAAAAAATAGCAGTAGTAAAACTATCTGATAAAATCATACAAGAATTAACAACAAAATAAAAAGGACTGGAAGTCTCTTAATTATAACTCTACCTTTTATTAGTGCTATTTTTGGTAGAAGAGCATTAATTAAAGCTTTTGAAATACAAGAAGCAGCTAATCTATTAGTATTGATAATACTTATCAGGTTATTCTTCCTATCACAACTATTACAGATAAAATTCTAAAAACACTCATTTTACTTTCACAAAACATCCTGTATTATTTTTGATTATGGTCAAAATATAGTACAATAAATCAATTGAAAAGATATAAATATATCAAATGCATCTACTCTAAATTTGGTTCGTTTGTAGATGTTAAAGCTTTTAAATATGATAAAATAATTATAAATGGAGAGAAATAAAAAAATGATTAATTTAGAAACTGATAATATTAAACTATTTTGGGGGATATATGGGAAATATTAAAAATAAAAAAACCGCTAATCTTTTGAATTTCAAAATGATTAACGGTCTTTGAGTACCCCAGACGGGACTTGAACCCGTACAGCCTAATGGCCACAGGATTTTAAGTCCTGCGTGTCTACCAATTCCACCACCGGGGCATTAGTATTTTAGTATTTTAATTATCAAACCTGAGCGAAAAACGGGACTCGAACCCGCGACCCCGACCTTGGCAAGGTCGTGCTCTACCAGCTGAGCTATTTTCGCGCTTCAATTAACGTCTTTCTTGTAAATTGGTTTGCAAATATAGAATTGATTTTTCTTATCTGCAAACTTTTTTTTCATTTTTTAAACTATTTTTAATCTCAAATTATTTATACCATTAACACTCAATCTATTAAAAAATTACTAATTTAGTAATGCTTAGGCTAAAAAGGTTTCAAAACTTCTATTTATATCTGATTTATGCATCTTCAACTTAAAAAAAAGAATAGAATTTTTATTAATTGTTTATATTTGTCGAAAAGTTATTCAAAATTTAAAAGTGAAAGCAAGAAAGGAATTTACAGCGGGAATAATAGTAATTGTAACTTTATTAGCCTTTTGGTGGTTGTTTAAATTTTTAAAAGCGCAAAACGTTTTTACAAATCAAAACACCTATTATGTAAAATATAATAAAGTAGAAGGCTTATCTAAATCCAAAAATGTAAATATAAACGGCTTAAAAGTCGGAATGGTGGAATCTATAATTCCTGTACCTACCAAAACTAAAAATATAAGCTTTATTGTAGCAATAAATGTTGATAAAGATTATCAATTTTCCAAAAATTCTGTAGCTCAAATAGTTACCAGTTTTATGAACGGTGCAGAAATTAACTTAGTTCTGGCTGAAGATCAAGCAGAAATAGCAAAAACAGGAGATACTTTGAAAGGAAGTTTATTGCCGGGCCTAATGGATTTAGCCGAAGAAAAGATAAAACCAATTAGTGATAATGCCAATAAAGTTTTATTAAGATTGGATTCTACTCTAGCTTCAACTAATAAACTTCTTAATGAAAAAAATAGACAAAATATAGAATCCTCCTTAGCAAATTTAAATCAAGCTATTGCAGAATTCAATAAGTTAGGTAAAGGGGCGAACCAATTACTGGCTAATAATTCTTCAAAAATTAATTTAGCTATTGATAATGCCAATAAAATGATGGTAACAACCAATACTACGGTTGAAAAATATGGAATGATGGCTGATAAGATCAATAAAGCAGATTTAGATGTTGCCGTTAAAAAATTAGAATCAACTTTAAATAATCTTAACGAAATATCCGGTAAAATAAATTCGGGAGAAGGCTCAATAGGCAAACTAATGAATGATCCCGGTTTATATACTAACTTAACTCAAGCTTCTAAAAATTTAAGTGTTTTATTGGATGATTTAAAAACCAATCCAAAAAGATATGTTCACTTTTCAATTTTCGGAGGTGGCGGAAAAAAGAGTAAACAAGAAGGAACAGCCAAATAATTATAGTATGTTATAAGGGTTGAATATCCACTAATACACTATTTATGGATTACATACAGAGCATCATATTCTTACTTCTTGCATTTGCAGGAATTGGATTGTTTGTTCGTAATATCCTTAAAATAAAAAGAAATATATTATTAGGTAAAGCAGAAAACCGTTCGGATAATCCCTCCAAAAGATGGAAATTAGTTTTACGTATTGCCGTTGGACAAGGGAAAATGATAGCCCGTCCGGTTGCCGGAATATTACATCTTGTTGTATATATAGGATTTGTCATTATAAATATAGAATTAATTGAAATATTTGTAGATGGTATTTGGGGAACCCATCGGTATTTCGGAAAAATTCTCCCCTCTCCTCTTTATAATTTGACAACCGGAACGGTAGATATTCTATCATTTTCTGTTTTAATTGCGGTAACCCTATTTTTTATACGGAGAAATATAATCAAAGTTCCAAGGCTTGATTCCAAAGATTTGCTGGGTTGGCCGCATATTGACGGAAATCTTATTTTGATTATTGAGTTCTTAATGATGCTTTCTTTGCTCATTATGAATGCTGCCGATTTTACTCTTCAAAAAAAAGGTATTTTATATTCTTGCGGATTTTTTCCTGTAAGCAATTTCATATTTAATAATGTATTTTCGACCTTTTCAGTTGAAAGTTTGTATATACTGCAAAAATCAGCCTGGTGGTTTCATTACCTCGGAGTTCTCTTTTTTTTAAATTACTTATATTTTTCCAAACACTTACATATCCTATTTGCTTTTCCAAATACTTATTTTGCTAACCTTAACAAACAAGGTCAACTTAATGATTTGGACTCTGTAACTAAAGAAGTAAAATTATTATTAGATCCCAATGCTGATCCTTATCAAGCATCAACGGAAGAATCAGTACCTGAAAAATTCGGAGTCAGTGACGCTACTGATTTATCTTGGATTCAATTATTGAATGCATATACCTGCACTGAGTGTGGAAGGTGTACATCAAGTTGTCCAGCAAACTTAACCGGAAAAAAATTATCTCCAAGAAAAATCATGATGGATGTTCGAGATCGTATCGAGGAAATCGGTAGAAATATTGATAAGAACGGGAATTTTTTAGATGACGGAAAACAACTTTTAGGTAATTATATTACTCCTGAAGAGATTTGGGCTTGTACAACTTGTAATGCTTGTGTGGAGGCTTGTCCATTATTGATAAACCCACTTTCCATACTAATCGATTTGCGCAGATATTTAGTAATGGAGAAAACAGCTGCTCCTAGCGAATTAAATTCTATGATGAGCAATATTGAAAATAATAATGCCCCTTGGCAATTTAGTCAAAATGATAGAGCCAATTGGACTAAAGAATAATTTTAATTTATTTATATAAATAAACGTAAAATATGGATCGACCTATTAAAACTATGGCAGAATTTAAGGCAGAAGGAAAATCCCCTGAAATACTTTTTTGGGTAGGATGTGCCGGAAGTTTTGATGATCGAGCCAAAAAAATAACAAGATCATTTGCTTCTTTACTTCAAAAGGCCAATATTGAATTTGCTATTTTAGGACAGGAAGAAGGTTGTACCGGAGATCCGGCTAAAAGAGCCGGAAATGAATTTCTATTTCAAATGCAGGCCTTGATGAATATTGAAGTTTTAAATTCATATGAAATAAAAAAAATTGTTACCGCTTGTCCTCATTGTTTTAATACATTAAAAAATGAATATCCTCAATTAGGAGGCACATATGAAGTTTTACATCATACACAGTTTTTACTTTCTCTCTTAAAAGAAGGAAGAATAAAAGTTAAGGGAGGAATTTATAAAGGAAAAAAGATAACTTTCCATGATCCCTGTTATTTGGGAAGAGCTAATGATGTGTACGAAACTCCTAGAGAATTGTTAGCCCAATTGGAAGTTAATTTGTTAGAGATGAAAAGATGTAAACAAAACGGTTTATGTTGCGGTGCGGGTGGAGCACAAATGTTTAAAGAACCAGAACCAGGTACCAAAGATATCAATGTTGAGCGAACTGAAGAAGCTTTACAACTTAATCCCGAAATAATAGCAACGGGATGTCCTTTCTGCAATACGATGCTTACAGACGGTCTTCAATCAAAAAATAAAAGCTCTCAAATCTATGTTAAAGATTTAGCAGAGTTATTGAATGAAAATTTAAGCTAATCTTATCCACCTCTCATACTTATAATTTTTTTTTTTTAAACTGTATCTTATTCAGTTAAATATATCATAATCTATCTTAAATATTTATTTTTTATTTTGAAATATTATTAGTTTATTTGCTTTAAAATAAAATATTTATTCCATTAATTACTATTTATATTATATATCAAATTAGAAAAAAACTATTATATTGTATTAAAATTATAGTTCTTGAATAGTAATCTTTAGTAGATCAATTTCTTTAAATTTATCATAAATCATTTAAAATTAATTACATACACCAAGCCAACAAAAACCACCTCATGAGAAAAACTAACCGAAAAATATATTTTGTTATCCTATATTTATTTACAGCGATAGGTATATATGCTCAACATATTAATGAAAAGAATAACATACACGAAGATTCCCTATTATCTAAAGAAAAAAAAGATTCGCTTAAGATTCAAGAACTTAAAATGCAAGTTCAGGAATTAAAATTAAGCCAAATTGCCCTTCTGAATGAAAAGAAAAATATGGGAAAAACCGATTCCCTAAAAAAAGCATTACAAAAAAAACAAATTGATTCATTACGGGCGATCACCAAAGGGTATCCTGTTGTAATTGATAATGATACTTTATTTAATTTATATGCTCGGAGAGGCGGCGTAATGCCCGCAGACCGGGCAAGTAAGGTAAAGGAGGTGATAATAGCGGAAGGAAAAAAACTAAAGCTTAAACCCGATTCCATATATATGTTTGAAACCGAATACGTTACAGATATTATGTCCGGAGATAAGGTTATAATTACTTTATCGGATCAAGATGGTTTATGGCAAAATACCACTCGTCAAGATCTTGCCAAAAAATATACAGCAATTATTTCCAAAAAAATATCTGAATTACACTCCAAATATGGTCTTCAACAAAAAATTAAGTCATTTTTAATTTTATTTTTAGTCATTATTGCTCAAATAATTGCCATATATTTTACCCAAAAATTATTTATAAGAATTAAAAGTCGCCTCAAGAAGATAATTAATGAGAAATTCAAAGCGAATAAATTCCTAACGAATGATCGACAGGAAGTTTTATTGGTTTCTATAACAAAAGTTACCAAATATTCATTTATCATTGTCCAATTAATTATATCTATATTTATCATATTTTCAATTTTCCCTGAAACAGAAAAATATGTATATCACATGTTTACTTTTATGGGAAATCTTGCCAAAGACATGGGAAATACCATTATACATTATATTCCCAATTTAGTTAAGATAATTTTTATATACCTAATTTTCAAATACATAATAAAAATATTAAAGTATTTTTCAGGAGAAATAGCTGAAGAAAGAATTAAAATCAAAGGTTTCTATCCGGATTGGGCGCATTCAACGTTCAACATACTTCGATTTTTACTTTATTCTTTTATGTTTATTATGATTTGGCCTTTACTTCCTAATTCTAATTCTCCCGCCTTTCAAGGGATTTCCGTATTTATCGGTCTTATTATATCGTTAGGATCTACTACCGTAATAGGAAACTTAATGTCCGGATTAGTTATTACTTATATGCGTGCATTTAAAATCGGAGATCAGATTAAGCTGAATGATACGATTGGTAATGTAGTAGAAAAAACACCTTTTGTAACGAGAGTTAGAACTTCAAAAAATGAATTGATTACTATTCCTAATTCCTTTATTCTTTCTTCTCAAACAGTTAATTATAGCGCTTCGGCAAGAAATTACGGGATAATAATATACTCAGATATTACGGTGGGTTATGATATTCCTCGCAAACAAGTAGAAGATTTACTTATTGAAGCGGCTACTAATGCAGAAGGAGTCTTAAAAAATCCTGCTCCATTTGTATTGGTGAAAGAATTGGAAGATTTCTATTGCTGTTATCAGATTAACGCTTATACAGATCGGGATTTGGCTATGCCTAAAGTTTATTCAAATCTTCATAAAAATATTATGGATCGTTTTCATGAAGAAGGAATTGAAATTTTATCGCCTCATTTTTATGCAGAACGCGATGGTAATGAAATTGTAATGCCCTCCCAATACAAACACCAATCCAATGATTGAATTGATACAATATAATAAAAAAGGCCTAAAAAGGCCTTTTCTTCTTTTATATTTATAGTTTAAATTGGGAATCGTCTAGTTTAGGATTTATTTTATAGCTGGTTATCGTTTGAACCGCTGTTTGACCGGGTACTTTGGTTTTTATTTTGGTGGAGAACTTATATCCTTCAAAATCTTTGTAATCTGAATATTCTTTTGATACAACTTCATTTTCTTTTATAGTTTCTTCTTTTACTTTAAATCCCGTTTTTACATCGAAATAAAGAATAGTTTTAATGGTTCCTTCTTTAACCGTAATTTTATAAACTTCTTTACCGTCTAAGTTTTTCTTACCTTCTAACACCGCATTATCTTTGGTTATATACAATTCTGAAAAAATCCCTTTCTTAACTTTCATTTCATTTAATTCATCTTTTTCACCGGTTACGGGTAAATTTGAAAATAATTTTTTCCCGTCAAAACCTTTAATAATAGTTTGACCCATGATTGATATTTTAGATACAAATTTATTAGGTGCTTTGTATTTAATTTCTAAATCAGCAGGTTCCGGCAACTGAGCAAATGTTATTTTGCCCTCAGAAATCAAAGTGTTTATTTGTTGTAATTTTTCTTTACTGCCGGCAACAGCAACGTAATAATGATTTAAAACGGATTCCAACGTTGGTTCTTTTTCAATCTCTTTGGATAAGAGAGTAAAATGAGTACCAGCTACTACATTTGCTTTCGATATAAAAGAAATAACCAGTAATAAGGTAAGTATTTTTCTTTTCATTTTTTTATTATTTAAAGAATTAATATGTATTATTAAAAATTGATAATTTACAGAGTTATTAATAAAACAACCATTGAATTCAGCCGGTATATTTAACTGTTTTCTTATTCATAATTTCTTTTCAGAATTATTCATAAATAATGATCCTATTTTAAAATATTCTGAACATTTAGAGACTTAGGCTTACATGTACTATCTTTCTCTTTGTGCTATTACCTCCTTTAAAATATTTAAAACCCCATCTTCATCATTGGAATCTGTTTTAAATTTGGAAATTTCCTGTAATTTAGGATGTGCATTTTTCATTGCGTAACTAAAATGGCTTTCCTGCATCATTCCTATATCGTTTAAAAAATCTCCAAAAGCCATAGTTTCTGCTTTAGATATGTTTAATATTTCTTGAACTTCTTTTAAAGCAAATCCTTTATCGGCATTTTTAACAGAAATATCCAGCCATAATTTACCTGATACAACTACTTGGTAATTTTCACTAAGGTGTTTCACATAAGGTAAAATATTTTCTTCCGAACCTACACTGTTGTATATCGCCATTTTAACAATCTGATCATCAATAGGCTCCTGAAAGCTCGGAATAATTTTCCTTTTAGGATAATAGGGAGCTATTTGTTTTTCAAATTCCGAAAATCCTTCTTCAATATATGCACTTTTTATACCGCATAAAAGCATTTGAGTATTAGGTAAGGGACGTATCAATTGGGCTACTTCATGGATAACATTTTGATCCAATTCATGGATAAATAACTGCTTTCCTCTGTGTACTACATTTCCTCCATTTTCAGCAATAAAATATATTTCGTTCTTAATTTTTTCAAAAACCCCTAAGAGACTTTCATATTGTCTTCCACTTGCTACGACAAATTTTATATCCAACTTTTTCAGTTTTTCATATATTGTAAAGAACTCTTGATTGAGTGTATAATCTGAATGAAGCAGTGTTCCATCCATATCTGTAACTACCAGTTTTAACTTACTATAGTCCATATATTATTTTAGTTAGCTTTTAAATTATGTTTTATTGTTAATCCGTTTATAAAATCTGAAATCCCCATTCTTTTCTTTCCTTCTAATTGAACTTCAGTTAAAAAATAGAATCCATCGGCGGCTGCAATTTTAAATGTTTTTTTGCCTTCAATACATACAGTTCCAATATCTAGAATATGTTTTTCAATTTTATAATGCCCCTTATAAATTTTTAATATTTTAGACTCTCCATTTATCGACAAATGGGTAAAAGCAGCAGGATAAGGACTTAAACCTCTTATTAAATTGTGTATATTTTCTAAAGGTGCATCCCAATGTATTTGACAATCTTCTTTAAATAATTTAGGAGCATATTTATATTCAACCCCCTCTTTTAAAATTTGTTTTTGAGGTTTTAATGTTCCTTCTGAAAGGCCTTCAAGAGTTTTTACTACTAATTGTTTTCCTAAATTTTTTAGTTTATCATGTAAAATTCCGGCGTCATCGGAATCCTCAATTTCTGTCTTAGCTTGCAACAAAATTTCACCGGTATCAATTTTATCATCAATAAAAAATGTGGTAACCCCTGATTCTTTATCCCCGTTGATAATAGCAAAGTTAATAGGTGAAGCTCCTCTGTACTGAGGCAATAAGGATGCATGTAAATTAAAAGTTCCTAATTTTGGAATAGACCAAACTTCTTTAGGCAATAAACGAAAAGCTACAATAACGATTACATCCGGATTTAATTGTTGAAGCTGATTTATAAATTCGGGATCTTTCATTTTTTCGGGTTGGAACAAGGTCAAATTTTGACTTACTGCATATTTTTTAACGGCTGATTCAGCCATTTTTTGTCCTCTTCCTGCCGGTTTATCAGGAGTAGTTACTACTCCTACTACTTCATATCCGGATTTTATTATTTCTTCTAAAGGAGCTACAGCAAACTCCGGAGTTCCCATGTAGACTATTCTTAGAGCTTTTTTTGTCATGTAAAATACGCGTATAAATTTTGTATAATACAAAGGTAAACATTGTATTTTTTGTATTATACATTTATCTCTTTTTTATATTTATACAATTTACATTTTTGTTCTGAAAAAAATCATTATATTTGCAGTTCAAAAAAACGAAAATTTTATGTATGCAATTGTAGAGATAGCAGGGCTTCAATACAAAGTTGAGCAAGACCAAAAATTGTTCGTAAACCGTTTAAAAGCAAATATTGACGACGAAGTTACTTTTGACAAAGTATTGCTTACTGATAACGGTTCTGTAACAGTTGGCGCCCCGGTTATTAATGGAGTGACAGTAGTCGCTAAAGTTTTAGATCAAGTAAAAGGAGACAAAGTAATTGTTTTCAAAAAGAAAAGAAGAAAAGGTTACAAAGTAAAAAACGGTCACAGACAACAGTTTACTCAAATTCAAATTGTTTCCATAGGTGGTGCAGAAGCTCCTAAAAAGGCAGCAAAAAAAGCAGCTCCTAAAAAAGAAAAAGAAGCGGAAGTTAAAGAAGTTAAAGCAGAAGATTAATTTAATAAAGTAATTAAAGCATGGCACACAAGAAAGGAGTTGGTAGCTCCAAAAACGGTAGAGAATCACATTCCAAAAGATTAGGAGTAAAGATTTTCGGTGGTCAAGACGCCAAAGCAGGTAACATCTTAGTGAGACAAAGAGGAACAACTCATCACCCAGGTGATAATGTTGGAATGGGTAAAGACCATACTTTGTTTGCTCTTACAGATGGGGTAGTAGTTTTTAGAAAAAAACAAAATAATCGTTCTTATGTTTCAATACAACCTTGTACTGAAGCTCAAGCTTAAAATTTAATACGATTATATTAAAAATATGAAAATCCGGTAGTAACTACCGGATTTTTTTATTTATTAACTTTTAAATAAAAATCGACTTTATTGGTTTAATTAAATCAACAACAACTAAAAACTATGGCATACCCTTTTTAATTTAGTTATCTATGTACTATGATTTTTTTTAAATAATCTAATGGGGACATTATGAATTTAACAATTTTAAATGTTGCTAGATATAAACAAGTAATGACAATTAGAGCTGTAACACCTAAATTTAAGAGTAAGTTTGGGTTAAAATTCAATAGAGGAAATAAGCCAACAAAAAAGAAATTTAAAATAATGTGATGCATCAAGTAAATTTCCAAAGTTTTAGAACCATATTTACCCAGGGTATCCGGTATTACATTTATGATTCCAATTGAAACCGTTATTGCTAAAACATACGCTAAAATCCTATATAAGAACCCTTCATATCGGGTATTATAATTTTTTATGTAAGGATCTTCCCCGAATAAAGAAATCAAAAATTCTTTATTTACAATGAAGTAAATACTAATAAATACTATAACCAAAAAAACTATTGTATATAATTTATTGATATTCCTTATCCTTACAATACTGACTTCCTTACAAAAGGCACCGAGTAAAAAATAAGGGAAAAAGGTAAGTATTCTGAACATGAAAATTTCGGAATCTAAAAATCCTATGACCAAAGGGAATAAAAAAGAGATTGATAAAAAAGAAACATTTGAAACCTTATCTTTTGCGATTAAAAATAAAAAACGCCATACTAATAATCCGATGATATACCATCCTTTGGGTTTAATAAAAAAAATTATCCAATTTTTAAATCCTGTAAAAATTAGAGGAAGTGAATAAATAAATTGGAATATGGTAAAAGTAATTATTAATGATATAAAAGATTTCTTATATTTTTCCCAGGTAATATTTTTTGAAAAATAACCGGAAATAAAGATAAATAATGGCATATGAAAGGTATAAATAAAACCAAAGATTGTATCCCTTATATGCCCGCTATTAAATTGCAAGGTATGTCCATAAACCATTAAGAAAATTAATCCGAATTTTAACGAATCAAAGAGCTTATTTCTTTTCATAAGAATGTTATTATCTTTTAGTAACCAGAGCTGAATTAGCAGTAGTTTTATTTATTTTTATAATTTAAAAATTTTTCCGGTATTTTCAGAAGTTATAGCCCCTATTTTTTCAGGCAACATCTCATAGATATCCGAAAGTTTATCGGCAATAATTTTTAAATAGGATGATTCATTTCTTTTGCCACGAAAAGGAGAAGGTGCCAAATATGGAGAATCTGTTTCCAAAACAATCTTTTCAATAGGAATTTCTTTTAAAAATTGATCAATTTTTCCATTTTTAAAAGTAACAACTCCTCCGATTCCCAAATAAAAGCCTAAATCTATGAACTCTTTTGCCTGTTCTAAGTTACCCGTAAAACAATGAATTATGCCATGCAAATCCGCATCTTTTTCTTTTCTTACAATTTCCAATACTTCATTAAAAGCCTCTCTAACATGAATAACGATCGGAAGCTTATATTGTTTAGCTAATTGTATTTGTTTTACAAAAGCATACTTTTGAATTTCCAAAGTTGAAGTATCCCAAAATAAATCCAATCCTATTTCTCCAACGGCTGCAAACTTTTCCTCGGAAAGTTTATTTTCAATAAAGGCTAATTCTTTTTCGTATGAATCTAATTTTACATCGCAAGGATGAAGCCCCATCATTAAAAACATGTTTTCAGGATATTTATTTTTAAGTTCTTCCATCTTAGGGTAATAAGATGAATTTATGGAAGGTAAGTAAAAACGTTGTACTCCATGATCCAGGGCTCTTTGAATCACTTCTTCTCTATCGTGATCAAACTGTTCGGAATATAAATGAGTATGACTATCTATTAATAGCATTGTTTAATTTGGGTATTTTTTAACTTATCTTAATAAGAATCATTCATTTTTTTTCTTAATTCCTGATATTCTTCTTTAAAAGCACCCGGTGGTAAAAGAGGCTCTAAATTCTGAATATTTTTTACGATGCTATATAAAAATTTTTTATAGGCTATCGTATGGGTATTTTGAATTTTGTGTTGTAAAGAAGTGTTTACTTTTTTCACCATTTGCATGGTTGAAAATTCATCAGGTGAAATATGAGCGTTTTTAAATTTCTCCCATATATATTTTATGGCTACATCATTTGGATGAATTAAATCTTCTTTATAAAAACGATAATCCCGTAAATCATCCATCATAAATTCATACGATGGGAAATATTCACAATTATCGTACGATTCGACCACCGAATGGATGGCACATAAAAGCTTGGATTTACTTATATTATTTTCAACCAAACCATCTTTACTATGTCTTACCGGACTTAATGTAAAAAAAATTTTCATGTTTTTCTTTCCCATATCCGTCAACATTTCAATGATGTTTTTCAAAGAAGTTTTTATTTGATGTTCTGCCAATAATAATTTAGAAAAGTGTGTATTCGGAATTTTATGACAATTAGCTACAATTATATCAAATTGATTTAATTTGTATACAAATGAAGTTCCTAAAGTAATTATAACCATATCGGTCTCTTGTAGAAACTTATTAGCTAAATTTATATTCTGATTGATATGAGATAACACCCTATCTTTAGATATATCATTAAAAGAAGAATGATGATCCCAACTTAAATATAATTCTTCATATTTGAAAAGCTCTGATGATTGATATTCTTCCTGGGAATAAATTCTCATGATTGCATTTTCAACAGCTAAAGGATGAAATATAACACCAAAAGGATTATGAAATACTGAAAACTTATACTGAGATAATTTATTGGAAATTTCGGTAGCGAAACAGGAACCTATAGTAAATATTTTACTTTTGTAATCAAGTTTAATTGAATTTGGATTATATGGTAATTCTGTTCTAAATATCATCTTTATTAACTTTCCCTAACTAATAAATAATCGATCAGTTTATAAAAAGACTGTTTTTTGGTAGCATCTGCTGTAACTTTATCTAAATAGTTTTTTGCTTGATCTGAATAGGTTTTAATTAATTCTAAACATGAATCTCCTACATTCAAATCATTAAAAATAGCTAAAACTTCGTTTACTTTGTCTATATTTTCTCCTGTAATTGTATACCAACGATTTAATTTTTGTCTCTGTTCATCATTTGCTTTTTGTCGAGCTAAGATGTATAAAATCGTTTTCTTATTTTCAACAATATCTCCTGCATGTTTTTTTCCTACGGATTCTTGATTTCCAAATACATCCAAATAATCATCCATCAATTGAAAAGCAATTCCCAATGATTTGCCAAATTCATACATATTTTTTGAGTCCTCTTCATCTGCTTCTGCTAATAATGCGCCCATTTGAAAAGCACAAGCACACAATACAGCCGTTTTCCCGGTAATCATGTGTATGTATTCTTTATATGACACATTCGATTGTTTTTCAAAATTCATATCATACTGTTGTCCTTCACAAACTTCTAAAGCAGTTTGGGAAAACAAATGAAAACATTTTTTAAATAATTGAGGTTCTAAGTCCTCTAACATTTGAAAAGACTTAACCATCAACGCATCCCCGGACAGAATTGCAACATTTTCATCATATTTAACATGAACAGTTTCTTTGCCTCTGCGTAAAGTGGCTTTATCCATAATATCGTCATGCATCAAAGAGAAATTGTGAAAATACTCTATTCCTAAAGCGGGTTTTACGGCTCTTTCAATATTTCCTTTAAACAGATCACATGACATTAATAAAAATATAGGACGTAGTTGTTTTCCTCCTATTGATAAAATATAATTGATGGGTTCATAAAGTTGATGGGGAGGATTTGTTAATTTATGTTTATTTATAGCATCTCTAATGATTGATCTATATTTATCTAAAAAAGGCATTTTTTCGTATTTTCCTATATATATTGTTACAAAGATAAGGTTTTGTAAAATATTCTTCCTACCCTTGTGAATAAATTTACTATCAATATTTTACATTTGATAGGAATAACTATTTTTTTATAGATTATAAATATAAATAAAAAGGTATTTTTAAAATGAACACTATGGTAGAATTGGATAACATAATCCCAAAGAAAGAATTTGCTAAATTTTCTACTCCTATAAACTGGACAATAACACCAGCCCAACATTGGGCTGTCATTGGACCAAATGGAGCAGGAAAGTCTTTATTAATTGATATTTTATTAGGCAAATATGCTTTACAAGAAGGTAAAATTAGTTATAATAAAAAATTTAATCACCTCTCTGATTTTATAAAAATAGTCGCTTTTAAGAATATTCATGCTCTATCCAAGACTCAAAACAGCTATTACCAACAAAGGTGGAACAAAGGGTTGGAAGATGAAACACCCCAAGTTAAGGATCTATTATTCAAGAATACTGATTTACAATGGATGGAATATCTCATTTCCTTAGTAGGAATTGAAGACTTCATGGAGAAAAATATTGATCTCCTTTCGAGCGGAGAACTCAGAAAATTTTTAATTATTCAATCTTTATCCACTAAACCCGAGGTTCTAATATTAGACAATCCGTATATTGGCTTAGATACTAAAGCCAGACAAGTTTTAGATCAGGTTTTACTCGATCTTAAAAATCTACAAAATTTACAGGTAATAGTACTCATCTCAAACATTGCTGATATTTCTCCAATTATTACTCACGTTTTACCCATTAAAAACAAAACATTATTCCCAAGTAAAACCTCTCAAGAATTTTTTGAAGATAAAAAACTGCAAAATGAATTGTTTCCTCATTTTAATTATGAATTAAAAAAACTTCCATACCCCTCTAATCAACCAAAGGAAATTAGTTATAACTATGCTTTACAATTAAATAATATAAATATCCGATATGGCAACCGAACCATTTTGAAAAACATATCTTGGAAAGTTAAAAAAGGTGAAAAATGGGCATTATCCGGTCCTAATGGCTCCGGAAAATCAACTTTATTGAGTGTAATTGCTGCCGATAATCCTCAAGCGTATGCCAATGACATTCTCCTTTTTGATAAAAAAAGAGGAACAGGAGAAAGTATTTGGGATATCAAAAAGCATATGGGATATATATCACCCGAAATGCATTTATATTATCAAAAAAATGTAACATGCTTGGAAGTAGTTGAATCAGGATTTTTTGATACTATTGGTTTATACAGAAAATGTGATCAAGATCAAATAAAAGTATCCTTGCAATGGATGGAAATTTTGGGAATTGAAAAACTTAAAAATTCTTCTTTTCTCTCTATATCGACAGGAGAACAACGTTTAGTTTTATTAGCTCGTGTATTTGTAAAAAATCCTTCGCTCGTTATTCTTGATGAACCCCTTCATGGACTGGATATGAATAATAAATTTCGTGTTTTGCAAATTATCGAAAAATTTTGCGATTCAAGCAAAGCTTTGATCTACGTGACCCATTATAAAGAAGAATTACCTTCTTTAATAAATCACGAACTGTCCCTAACTAAAATACAATAAAATTCTATTTCCAAAATCAAAAAGGTGTTTTATAGGCATGGTATGTATAAATTGTGTTGGGGACCAGCTCCCGCCTAAGGGCAACCCAATAAATAAGATAATATATTTATTTAATGCGCAAACCTTAGCAGGTATTGATATATTTATAGATTTAAAAAAACTGTTAGATGAATTTACCTGTACTAAGGTAAACAAAGTTATTATATTAGAAAGCCAAAACCATCTAACATAATCAACAGCAATCAAGCATATCAAAAGAATAGCTATATATTGACATGTTAAAAATAAAAATATATTATTTGATTTTAAACGAAAATTTTTTTTCAAATAAATATACATGCTTAAAAAAATTAAACAAGTATTTAAAAAAAAGCCTAAGAGATAAATTGGATGTTTTTTAAAAATAGGGATTTTCCACATAATTACCTCATCTGTTGAATTAAAGACCCAATAAAGCTCTTTAATGCTATTCAAATGATCTGTTCCAAATTTATTCCAACTGTTTATAATTATATTTATATCCCTATTGCTGCCATTAAAACAAATTCCTACCAATAAAAAAACAAAAAAAGAGGGGATTAATAATGAAATTTTCTTAATAGATACACTATTTAAATTAGTAATATTGAGACAATAAAGGATTGGAAAAAAAGTAAAAACAAAATAAGCTTCATGTATAAGAATCATAAATATGCTCATCAAATTACATATTACAATTTTTAAATTAAAAGATTTTATTTTGTTAATAACATATAATTGGAAAAGAAAATAAACAATCAACAAAACATCTAATGTAAAAAACATTTTATATGCAATTACATTAATAAGCATAAAGCTTCCAAATAAAATATAAGGCTCTAACTTATTTAAGTAAAATTCTTTTATTATAAAAAACACCAAAAGAATTATAAGTATAATTTCAAAAATAAGTTGAAATTTAAAAGGTTCAATAGGTGTATTATTAGCTAAAAAAAATAAAATACTCCCGAATAATCCCCTTCTAATAAAACCTGCTTCATAATTTATATAAAACCCTTTAATAATTAACCATTCATTGGAATAATAACCTATAAACTTTAGTATAACTTCAATTAAAATGATAAAATATACTAATAAAAGAATTTTCTTTATCATATTCATATTTTTAAATTAATTACATAAATGAACAAAAACAACTATAAATATAATTTATTTAAAGTAAAAATACAATATATATATATTTATTGTTCACTAAATTTCAATAATTAATTAAAAAATATTATACGATTATTAGTTTAATAGTATTTTGAATAATGGATAAAACAATAAGATATGAACTCATTTTTTATTACATTTTGATAAATTTCAGATTTATAATTTCACAAACCCAAAAAGTAATGTCTTAAAAAAATACACAAATCAATATAAAGTAAAAATATTTTTTATTAAATTTATTTTGGCAATTAAAAAAATTATCATAATTTAGCGTCCAATTATAATTAATACAAAGAATGTCATTGTTTACTAACATAATTAGCATTATTCTGATTCTGGGTCAAGCTCAGGGTGAGTAATGCTTGTGTTGTAAATTATACAAAATATAAAAAGCCTTTCTCACTCTAAGGAGAAAGGCTTTTTAATGTTTTTTAATCACAAAAAGAAAACGATACCAAGGATGGATAAATTATTCATTTTCGACACTACTTTAAGGGATGGAGAACAGGTCCCGGGGTGTCAATTAAATACAATTGAAAAAATTGAAATTGCTAAAGCACTAGAAGAATTAGGGGTGGATGTTATAGAAGCCGGTTTTCCCATTTCAAGTCCGGGAGATTTCACTTCTGTAGAAGCTATTTCCAAAGCTGTAACAAACCCTACCATCTGCGCTCTAACCCGTGCTGTAGAAAAAGATATAGAAGTAGCTGCCGATGCTCTCAAATATGCCAAGAAAAAAAGAATACATACAGGAATCGGAACTTCTGATTTCCACATAAAATATAAATTTAACTCTACCAGAGAAGAAATCATAAAAAGAGCCGTTGCCGCAACTGCATATGCAAAAAAATTCGTTGAAGATGTTGAGTTCTATGCTGAAGATGCGGGAAGAACTGACAATGAATACTTAGCCCAAGTGGTCCAGGCAGTTGTAAATGCAGGAGCAACAGTTATCAATATCCCTGATACTACAGGATATTGTCTACCTACAGAATATGGCGAAAAAATAAAATACTTAATTGACCATGTAGATATGAAAAATGCCATCTTATCTACTCATTGCCATCAAGATTTAGGAATGGCAACAGCCAACTCACTTATGGGAGTTATCAATGGCGCCAGACAAGTGGAGGTAACCATTAACGGAATTGGTGAGAGAGCAGGAAATACATCACTTGAAGAAGTTGTTATGGCTATAAAAAGTCATAAAGAATTATCTATTGACACAAATATTAATACAAAGAAAATATACCCGGTAAGCAAAATGGTTTCCAGCTTAATGAATATGCCTGTTCAACCTAATAAAGCAATAGTAGGTAGAAATGCTTTTGCCCATTCTTCCGGAATTCATCAAGACGGAGTATTAAAAAATCTCTCAACTTACGAAATCATTGATCCTAAAGAAGTTGGGATAGATGACAATGCTATAGTGCTTACCGCCCGTAGTGGTCGTCATGCCCTTAAAAGCAGACTGAACTTACTAGGAATTAAAGTAGAAGCGAATGAATTAGCCAATATTTACGAACGATTTTTAGAACTTGCTGATAAAAAGAAAGATATTAATGACGATGATCTTTTAATATTAGTAGGAAAAGAACCTAATGAAAGCAACCGTATAAAACTCGATTACTTACAAGTTACTTCCGGAAAAGGAATTAAAAATGCTGCAATTGTTACCCTAAATATAGCCGGTGAAAAATTCACTTCCACTTCTTTCGGAAACGGACCTGTAGATGCAGCAATTAACACCGTAAGAGACATCCTTAAAAAACAAATGACTATTCATGAGTTTTTAATTCAGGCTATAAACAAAGGAAGTGACGACTTAGGAAAAGTTCACATGCAAGTTGAATATAAGGGTAAAAATTATTACGGATTTTCAGCAAATACCGACATTGTAACTGCTTCCGTTGAGGCTTATCTTGATGCAATAAATAAATTCACCGTTTAACACTATATACAAAACCAATTAAAAAAGAGAATATACCATGAAAACACTTTTTGACAAAATTTGGGATGCTCATACGGTTACGTCTATACAAGATGGGCCCACCCAATTATATATAGATAGGCATTTTTGCCATGAAGTAACCAGCCCCCAAGCCTTTAACGGACTAAGAGAAAGAGGATTAAAAGTTTTTAGGCCCTCTCAAACAACGTTAACTGCCGACCACAATACACCCACTTGTAATCAAGATCAACCGGTAAAAGATCCTGTATCCAAAAAACAATTAGATACTCTTTCTAAAAATGCGGAAGAATTTGGTCTTACCCTTTATGCTCTTGGAAATGAGAGAAACGGAGTGGTTCACATTATTGGTCCTGAAAACGGCTATACCCAACCGGGAATGACCATCGTTTGTGGAGATAGTCACACTTCTACACACGGTGCCTTCGGAGCTATTGCATTTGGAATCGGAACCAGTGAGGTTGAAATGGTTTTGGCCACTCAATGTATTCTTCAAAGCAGACCCAAAACAATGAGAATTAATTTTAACGGAGCCCTAAGTGAAGGAGTAACGGCTAAGGATTTAGCATTATATATGATATCAACCCTTACCACTGGAGGAGCTACCGGTTATTTTGTTGAATATGCAGGAGAAGCTATTCGAAATCTAAATATGGAACAACGTATGACTCTTTGTAATTTAAGTATTGAAATGGGTGCACGAGGCGGATTAATTGCACCGGATGAAACTACATTTGAATATCTTAAAGGTAAAGACTTTGCTCCTAAAGGAGATAAATGGAAGGAAGCAGTAGAATACTGGAAAACGTTGAAAACCGACGAAGGAGCCCAATTCGATAAAGAATATACTTTTGACGCTACTAAGATTGAACCTATGGTTACCTACGGTACTAACCCGGGTATGGGAGTATCTATAACCGGATCCATACCTACTTTAGACGGATTGGATGAAACCGGTAAAATATCTTTCAAAAAATCATTGGATTACATGGGCTTTAATCCGGGAGAAAAAATGGAAGGAAAACCTATTGACTATGTATTTATTGGAAGTTGTACCAACGGAAGAATTGAAGATTTTAGAACCTTTGCAAATTTTGTAAAAGGCAAGAAAAAAGCAGAAAATGTAACCGCTTGGTTAGTTCCCGGAAGTCATCGTGTAGCTCAACAACTTATCGACGAAGGATTATATAAAATATTAGAAGAAGCAGGATTCGAAATTCGTCAACCCGGTTGTTCTGCTTGTCTTGCTATGAACGATGATAAAGTTCCGGCCGGAAAATATGCCGTTTCCACCACTAACCGAAACTTTGAAGGAAGACAAGGTCCCGGAGCCAGAACAATTTTGGCTAGCCCTTTGGTAGCTGCTGCTGCTGCTGTAACCGGAAAAATAACCGATCCTAGAAAACTAAACTAATCCTCTAAAAAAACAAAATGGAAAAATTTAAAACGATAACATCAACCTATGTTCCACTACCAATTGAAAATGTGGATACAGACCAAATCATACCCGCACGTTTCTTAAAAGCTACTAATAAAGAAGGTTTTGGAGATAATTTATTCGCTGATTGGAGATATGATAAAAATGGAAATCCAAAACCGGATTTTGTATTGAATAATTCAACATACAGCGGTAACATATTAGTTGCAGGAAAGAATTTCGGTAGCGGTTCCAGTAGAGAACATGCTGCTTGGGCAGTATCCGGATATGGCTTCCGTGCAGTAGTTTCCAGCTATTTTGCTGATATTTTTAAAAATAATTCCCTTAATAACGGATTACTTCCGGTAGTAGTAAGTCCCGAATTTTTATCGGATCTTTTCGAAAATGTACATTCTGATCCTAACAATACTATTACAATTGATCTGGAAAAGCAAACAATCACCAATAATAAGACGGGAAAAACGGAAATTTTTGACATTAACTCTTATAAAAAAGAGTGCCTTCTTCAAGGGCTTGATGATATAGATTACTTATTATCTAAAAAAGATAAAATTGAAGAATATGAAAAAAACCGTGTTTTTCAATACTAAATTAGATAAAAAATTATCATCTCATTTTTCTAAGTAAAGGTCCCATTGGGTCTATCACGTATCATTAATAAAAACAATAGTATGATAGAAATTATGGATACCACTCTCCGCGATGGAGAGCAAACTTCCGGGGTTTCATTTTCCATGCAGGAAAAGCTAAGCGTTGCCCGTCTACTCATAGATATGGGATTAAATAGATTGGAAATTGCTTCTGCTAAAGTTTCTGAAGGAGAATTTTTAACTGTTCAGAAAATAGCCTCTTGGGCAGAGAACGCCGGACACTTAGATAAGTTAGAAATATTAGGATTTGTTGACAAAGGGGTGTCTTTAGATTGGATAAAAAGAACCGGTTGCAAAACAATCAATTTATTAACCAAAGGGTCTCTTAAACACGTAACAGAACAATTACGTAAAACACCCGAACAACATGTAAAAGATATCAAGCATGATATTTCACTTGCTGAATCCATGGGGATTTCGGTGAACATATATTTGGAAGATTGGTCTAATGGTATGATTCATTCAAAAGACTATGTTTTTTTTATGATAGATCAATTGAAAGACCTTCCTATCCAACGTTTTATGCTTCCTGATACTTTAGGAATTCTTAACCCCCTTAACACAAAACTTTTTTGTACGGAAATAGTTCATCGTTACCCGAATATTCACTTTGATTTTCATGCACATAATGATTATGATTTGGCTGTTGCCAATGTAATGGCCGCAGTAGATTCCGGAATTCAAGGAATTCATGTTACCATGAACGGATTAGGAGAAAGAGCAGGAAACGCTCCATTACCCAGTGTAATTGCTGTTCTCCATGATCAGATGAAGATAAAGACTTCCGTAAAAGAATATATGTTAAATAAAGTAAGTCGTGTGGTAGAAACCTACTCAGGACTAAATATTTCATCCAATCAACCGGTAATCGGAGAAAATGTTTTTACCCAAACAGCCGGAATACATGCCGACGGGGACAACAAAAACAATTTGTATTACAATGATTTACACCCGGATCGATTCGGTAGAGTTCGAGAATATGCCCTGGGTAAATTATCCGGAAAAGCTAATATTAAAAAAAATATTGAAGCTTTAGGAATCGAATTGGATGAAAAAGATATGGTTAAAGTAACCAACCGAGTTATTGAATTAGGAGACAGAAAAGAAATTATTACACAAGAAGACCTCCCATTCATCATTTCGGATGTTTTAAATACTAATGAAAATGAAAAGAAAGTAAAAATACTTTCTTATGCTTTAGTTTTAAGTAAAGGTTTGCATCCAACAGCATCCATCCGTATGGAAATTGACGGAAAAATGTATGAACAAACAGCTTCAGGTGATGGACAATATGATGCATTCTCTGAAGCTATCAGTCTCATTTATGAAAAATTGAACAAGGCTAAACCTATCCTTACTAACTATAAAGTAATTATTCCACCCGGGGGACAAACGGACGCGCTTGTACAAACGGTCATATCTTGGAAGTTAAATGATTACGAATTTAAAACCAGAGGACTGGATGCTGACCAAACAGAAGCTGCAATAAAAGCGACTGAAAAAATGCTGAATATAATTGAAAACCTTCATTAAAATTGGTAATTATTTAAGTAAATCAGGTTTTCAACTTATTTAATTTAAAAAATTTTAATCGTTTATATAATTTTGATGCGGAAATTATTTCCAAACTAAAATGTACTAACGCTTAAAATTCAGGTAAGATGAAAATTTTTTAAACCTAAACCGGTATAAGGTTTAAAAATGCATAACAAATAAAGAATATAAATATAAAGAATATATAAAATGAAATTAAATATAGCCGTATTACCCGGAGACGGGATAGGCCCTGAAATCATAACTCAAGCCTTAGAAGTAACTAAAGCTATATGCGCAAAATTTAATCATGAGCTTACTTATAAAGAAGCTTTAGTAGGAGCAATAGCTATAGACAAAACCGGAAATCCATACCCTCAGGAAACCCATGATTTATGTATGGATTCTGATGCCGTCTTATTTGGAGCTATCGGAGATCCTAAATATGACAACAATCCATCTGCTAAAGTTCGTCCGGAACAAGGTCTATTAAAAATGAGAAAAGAGCTTGGGTTATACGCAAACCTTCGTCCGATAAATACCTTTCCATCCTTATTACATAAATCTCCGCTTCGTCCTGATCTTGTGGATGGTGCAGATTTTATGTGCGTAAGAGAATTAACCGGAGGTTTATATTTTGGTCGTCCTCAAGGAAGAAGTGAAGATGGTAATACCGCTTACGACACTTGTGTATATACCAGAGAAGAAATTGAAAGAATTGTTAGGCTAGCTTATAAACTAGCAGGACAAAGAAATAAAAAACTGACTATAGTTGATAAAGCAAATGTACTTTGCTCTTCTCGTTTATGGAGACAGGTATCTCAAGAAATTGAAAAAGAATTTCCCGATATCGAAACTGAATATATGTTTGTAGATAATGCTGCGATGCAGATTATTCAATGGCCTAAGCGTTTTGATGTTTTAGTTACAGAAAATCTTTTCGGAGATATCCTTACTGATGAAGCTTCCGTTATAACCGGATCTTTAGGAATGTTACCTTCTGCCTCAATCGGTATTCATACTTCCGTTTTTGAACCTATACATGGTTCCTACCCGCAAGCTGCCGGAAAAAATATAGCAAATCCACTAGCTACCATACTTTCTGCGGCATTAATGTTTGAATATGCTTTTGATTTAAAAGAAGAAGGAGCACTAATCAGAAAAGCGGTGGATGCTTCAATGGAACAAAAAATAGTTACTGAGGATATCGCATTCGATGGTAAAGCTTATTCAACTTCTGAAGTTGGTAATTGGATTGTAGAATATATTAAAAATTCATAGTTTAGTTAATAAAAGGGCTTTCATATAATGAGGTCCTTTTATTTCTTATTTGATTTATAAAACTTTAAAATCTAATTATAAGCAAAAGAAATTCTACTTAAAAGAATAACTTTCTTTTTCAATTAATAAATTACCTTTTTACATTACTAATTAGATAAATAAAATTATTTAGGTTACTTGTTTTTTAATTAATTATTATAAAAAGATTCATAAATTTCAGAGTATATCCAAAATACAAAAAAAATCATCATTGAATAAATCAATACAATATAAATAGCAAACTTTAATTTATGTTTTTAACATTAAATTATAATTTAATTTCATCAAATATTATTTTATTTACAAATAATATTTGGACATAACAAAAAACAATCTTAATTTTGTCCCATTATTATAAAATTTATACTTAAAACCAATGTATCAACATAACTACATACTATTACTTCTTCTCGTTCTGGTCAATATATATTAATCAGAGAAAGGGATATACGTAAAATCAATTGTAGTTATTAAAAATATTCATAAGCCCTTTCTCTTATTAAGGAAAGGGCTTAAATTTTATAAAAAATAAAATAAACTAAAATAATGAAATACCAGTTAAGAAGTCACACCAGTACACATGGTCGAAGAATGGCTGGAGCCAGAGCTCTATGGAGAGCTAACGGTATGCGCGAGGAACAAATGGGGAAGCCTTTAATCGCAATTGTAAATTCTTTTACCCAATTTGTACCCGGACACGTGCACTTGCATCAAATAGGTCAATTTGTAAAATCAGAAATAGAAGCTTTAGGCTGTTTTGCTGCCGAATTCAATACCATTGCCATAGACGACGGAATAGCCATGGGACACGATGGAATGTTATATTCTCTTCCTTCCAGAGACTTAATTGCCGATAGTGTTGAATATATGGTAAATGCGCATAAAGCAGATGCCATGATTTGCATAAGTAACTGTGATAAAATTACTCCGGGTATGCTAATGGCCTCCATGCGCCTTAACATACCGACTATATTTGTTTCCGGAGGTCCTATGGAAGCCGGAGAATTAAATAATCAACATTTAGATTTAATCGATGCTATGATTAAATCTGCAGACTCAACGGTTTCAGATAAAGAGGTGAATGCCATTGAACGATCTGCCTGTCCAACTTGCGGATCATGTTCCGGCATGTTTACGGCAAATTCTATGAATTGTTTAAACGAAGCAATAGGATTAGCACTTCCCGGAAATGGAACTATAGTAGCCACTCACGCAAACAGAAAAAAATTATTTAAGGATGCAGCCGCCCTAATTGTTAAAAACGCTTATAGATATTATCAAGAGGGAGACGAATCGGTTTTACCTAGAAATATTGCAACTAAACAAGCTTTTTTAAATTCAATGGCGCTAGATATAGCAATGGGTGGTTCAACAAACACTATTCTTCATTTATTAGCTATCGCCAATGAAGCTGAAGTAGATTTCACTATGGATGATATTGATGCATTATCAAGAAAAACACCATGTCTTTGTAAAGTTGCTCCTAATACAACTAAATATCATATACAAGATGTAAATAGAGCGGGAGGAATTATGGGTATTTTAGGAGAATTGGCTAAAGCTGATTTAATAGATACATCTACCCACCGTATCGATGGTTATACTTTAAAAGAAGCAATAGATGTATACGATATTACTAAATCAAACCCTACTAAAGAAGCATTAGATTTATACCAATCGGCACCGGGGAATAAATTTAATTTAGTAATGGGATCGCAAAATTCAACCTATTCTACTCTGGATACCGATCGTTCCGAAGGATGTATTCGAGATTGGAATCATGCCTATACTAAAGATGGTGGTTTAGCTATATTAAAAGGAAACATAGCTCTAAACGGTTGTGTAGTTAAAACAGCAGGTGTGGACGAAAGTATATTTAAGTTTACAGGAACTGCCAAAGTATTTCAATCTCAAGATGCCGCTTGTGAAGGGATTTTATCGGGAAAAGTTCAATCAGGTGATGTAGTAATTATTACTTATGAAGGACCTAAAGGGGGACCCGGCATGCAAGAAATGCTCTATCCTACTTCATACATAAAATCTAAGCACTTAGGAAAAGAATGCGCCTTAATTACAGATGGTAGATTTTCTGGAGGAACTTCCGGTTTATCTATAGGGCACGTTTCGCCCGAAGCTGCAGCTGGAGGAGCCATTGGTTTGGTTGAAGACGGAGATATCATAGAAATCGATATTCCTAATCGAACCATTAATGTTAAAATATCCGATGAAGAATTGAAATTCCGAAGAGAACAAGAAATTTCCAAAGGATCAAATGCATTTAAACCGCAAAGAGATCGAAAAATTTCGAAAGCTTTAAAGGCTTATGCTAGTATGGTTAGCTCTGCTGATTTAGGTGCAGTAAGAATAATAAAATAAATGACTAAACAATAAGAATAAAGACTATGAATACTAATATTTCAGGAAGTGAGGCTTTAATACAATCCTTGCTTAAAGAAGGGGTAGATACCATATTCGGATATCCGGGAGGCGCTATTATGCCGGTATTCGATGCTTTATACGATTATAAAGATAAAATCAATCATATTCTTGTACGTCATGAACAGGCTGCGGCTCATGCTGCACAAGGCTATGCCCGTGCAAAAGGCAAACCCGGAATCGTTTTGGTAACTTCCGGTCCGGGTGCCACTAACACTGTAACCGGGATAGCAGATGCCATGATTGACAGTACTCCCCTGGTAGTAATTTCGGGACAAGTATTTTCCGGTTTACTGGGAAGTGATGCTTTTCAAGAAGCTGATGTAGTAGGGATAACTAAGCCGATCAGCAAATGGACGTATCAGATACGAAATGCAGAAGATATTCCCTGGGCTGTAGCCAGAGCTTTTTATATAGCCAGTAATGGTCGTAAAGGTCCGGTAGTTTTAGACATAACCAAAGATGCTTTGCAAGGACAAATCGAATATGCCCCCGCAAAAATCAATTTTATAAGAAGTTATCAACCCATTCCGGATTTAAAACCGGAAGAAATCCGTGAAGCAGCCAAACTTATTAATGAAGCTAAAAAACCGTTGGCATTAATCGGTCAAGGAGTTATCTTAAGCGGAGCGGAAGAAGAACTTAAAAAGTTTTTGGAAAAAGCTGATATTCCCGCCGCATCCACGATGTTAGGTTTATCGGCCATTCCTACTGACCACCCTTTAAATGTGGGACTTTTAGGTATGCATGGTAATGTTGCCCCAAATGTGAAAACTAATGAATGCGATGTTTTAATAGCTATAGGTATGCGATTTGATGATCGGGTAACCGGTGATTTAAAAACGTATGCTAAACAGGCAAAAATTATTCATTTTGATATTGATCCTTCCGAAATTGATAAAAATGTTAAAACTCATGTAAAAGTTTTAGGTGATGCTAAAGCAACTTTAGCTGAGGTAACCAAATTAGTAAACGAAAATAAACACACCGAATGGTTAGACAGTTTTAAAGAATATTACGAAAAAGAATACGATGCTGTAATTGAAAAAGAATTGTATCCTGAATCCGGAAGCTTAAAGATGGGAGAAGTAGTAAGAAAAGTATCTGAAGCTACCCATCATGAAGGTATTTTAGTTACCGATGTTGGACAAAACCAAATGATGGGCGTTCGGTATTTTAAATATAAACAAAGCCGAAGTGTTATTACTTCCGGAGGACTTGGTACAATGGGATTTGGTTTGCCGGCTGCCATTGGTGCAAAAATTGGTGCTCCTGATCGAACCGTTTGTTTATTTGTGGGCGATGGCGGAATTCAAATGACCATTCAAGAATTGGGAACGATCATGCAATATGACATTGATGTAAAAATTATCATATTAAACAACCATTTTCTAGGTATGGTGCGTCAATGGCAAGAATTGTTTTTTGACAAAAGATATTCTGAAACTCTTATGAAAAACCCGAATTTTGAAGCTATTGCTAAAGCCTATAATATTAAATCTAAAACCATAAGCAAAAGAGAAGAGCTGGATCAGGCAATTGAAGAAATGATTAATCATAAGGGATCTTACTTGTTAGATGTTCAGGTTGAAATACAGGGTATGGTATATCCGATGATTCCGGCAGGTTCGTGTGTAACTAACATTTTATTAGGAGAAACTAACCAAATATAAATCTATGTTATGGAAACTATTGAAACTCAATTTAATTCTGTCGCTCAACAATACGATAAACAACGAAGAAAATTAATTCCCTGTTTTCAAGATTTTTATAAAATAGCGGTTGAAAATATAAACCTTTCATCATCTTCTCCTAAAATTCTAGATTTAGGGGCCGGTACCGGATTATTATCCGAATTTGTTCTTCAAAAATATCCAAATGCTCAAATTACTTTGGTTGATCTGTCAGAAAAAATGTTAGAGGTCGCTAAAAATAGGTTTGAAACTAATACCTGTATCCATATAATTCGACAAGATTTTACCAAATATACATCGACACAACCATTTGATGCCGTCGTGTCCTCATTGGCTATTCATCACTTGGAAGACTCGGATAAAATTAAACTATATAATTCCATTTTTTCTTATCTTAAAGAAGAGGGAACATTTATAAATGCAGAGCAAGTTTGCGGTGAAGATGATTATTTTTCAAAATTTTATGATACCCGTTGGAGATATCAAATTGAAAACAGCGGACTTACCGCTGATGAAATTAATGCTTCGTATGAAAGAATTAAATTAGACAAAAGAAGTCCCATACTTTCCCAATTAAAATGGCTGAAAGATGCAGGCTTTAAACATGTTGATTGTCTTTATAAATATTATGACTTTGCTGTTTTATATGCTAAAAAGTAGAAATAACCATGAAAAATAAAACGTTATATACTGTAACTATATTTTCTGAAAACACTGTAGGACTTTTAGGTCAAGTAACCAGTGTTTTTACCAGAAGATTTTTAAATATTGAAACTTTATCGGTATCGCCGTCAGCTATTGAAGGTATACATAAATTTACAATTACGGTACTTTGTGATAAAGAAATGATTGAAAAAGTAGTAAAACAAATCGACAAATGCGTAGATGTGTTGAAATCTTACTATAATACCGATGATGAATTAATTCATCAGGAAATTGCTTTGTATAAATTACCCACTCCTGAATTTTTAAAAATAGGTTCGGTGGAAAATTTAATTAGAAAATATAATGCTCAGATACTTGAAATTAACGAGATTTGTGTTGTCATTCAAAAAACAGGGCATTACACCGATACGCAAGCTTTGTTTCAAGAATTGAGTGAAAATATTAAAGTATTGCAATTTATTCGTTCCGGAAGAATAGCTGTAAATACTTCAAAAATAGAACGCTTAAGTGATATGTTAAGTGAATTAAAAATAAAAGAATCTTTAATAAAAAATTAAAAATACTAACAAGATGGCACAAATGAATTTTGGTGGAGTAATTGAAAATGTAATTACTCGTGATGAGTTTCCTTTAGAAAAAGCTAGGGAAACATTAAAAGATGAAACCATTGCTGTTATTGGATATGGAGTACAAGGTCCCGGACAAGCATTAAATTTAAGAGATAACGGCTTCAATGTAATCGTTGGACAACGTAAAGGAGGTAAAACTTGGGATAAGGCTATTGCAGACGGTTGGGTTCCGGGTGAAACTTTATTTGATATAGAAGAAGCAGCATCAAAAGGAACTATTATTCAATATTTATTGTCAGATGCCGCTCAAATTGAAGTTTGGCCTAAATTAAAACCTCATTTAACAGCCGGTAAAGCTTTATATTTTTCTCATGGTTTCGGTATTACTTTTAACGACCGCACCGGAATTATACCTCCTAAAGATATTGATGTAATTTTAGTTGCACCTAAAGGATCAGGAACCAGCCTTAGACGTATGTTCTTGGAAGGAAGAGGGTTAAACTCCAGTTATGCAATTTTCCAGGATGCTACCGGTAAAGCTAAAGACAGAACTATCGCTTTAGGTATTGGTGTTGGCTCAGGGTATTTATTTGAAACTGACTTTAAACGTGAAGTTTATTCTGATCTAACAGGAGAAAGAGGTACTTTAATGGGTGCTATTCAAGGAATTTTATTAGCTCAATATGAAGTGTTACGTGAAAACGGACATACTCCATCTGAAGCTTTCAATGAAACAGTAGAAGAACTTACACAATCTTTAATGCCTCTTTTTGCTGAAAAAGGTATGGACTGGATGTATGCAAACTGTTCTACTACTGCACAAAGAGGTGCATTAGATTGGATGACTCCTTTTCATGATGCCACTAAACCTGTATTTGCTAAATTATATGCAGAAGTAGCTTCAGGAAATGAAGCACAAAGATCAATCGACACCAACTCTAAGCCTGATTATCGCGAAAAATTGGAAGAAGAACTTAAGGCTCTTCGTGAAAGCGAAATGTGGAAGGCCGGAGCTGTTGTTAGAGAATTACGACCGGAAAATAATTAATTAGTATTATATAAAAAAGGAATATGCAAAATACATATTCCTTTTTTATATTTACAAATTAAAATTCCATTTAAATGTTTATAACTACTAAAAAATTTACTCGTCTAAATTTATCCGCTTTAATTTTTCTTTTACTATCTCCCCTTTTCATAACATTATTTTTATCAAATCTATTATTTATATGTAAAATCAGCCTCTATGTATTTACAATACTTTTTTCGTTTATATTATCTTATTTCATCCTTTTTTTCTTAACAAGAAAACCTCATTGTTATGAATGGTTTTTAACTCTTTTATTTTACCTTATATCATACTCACTTAGTATATTTTTCTATGATCTATCTGCTGATGGACAATGGTATCATTTAGAAAGTATTATAAATCTAAAGAATGGATGGAATCCAATCTATGAAATATCAAAAACTAATGTTGCACAAATATATGTTCAATCCTATCCAAAAGGATATGAAATTATAGCCGCTTCTATTTATGCTTTTACTCAAAAAGTAGAATCAGGAAAGCTTATCAATATAATTGTTCTGATAGCTTCTCTTATATATGTTTTTAAATTGCTTAAACAAACTCAGTTAAGCAAGTTAAAGAGATATCTATATACGTTTCTTATCTGTATAAATCCAATAGTAGTTACTGAACTATTTACTTATTATTTAGACGGTTTCATGTATTCTTGCTTAATCATACTATTTTGTTCTTTTAGTTGCCTATTGAAAAGATATAACAAAATTGATTTAGTGACTTTTATATTTACATTATCAATTTTCTCATCGCTGAAATTTACATCAATTTTATTAGTTTTTATATTTGTATTATTTTCTTTTATATACTTATGGAAAGAGCATAAATTTAAATTTAAGTACCTATTTCCATTTTTAATATCCGGAATAATTATCTTTCCATTAACTAATATAAATCCTTATTTCACCAATTTAAAAAATGATTATCATATTTTTCACCCTGCATTTGGAAAAGAAAAAATAGAAAACTTACTATCTTCTCATGTAAGTTATGATTTTTACAAAAAAAATAGAATTGAAAAAGCCTTAATATCATATTTTTCTTATACCGGTGACAGTAAAAAAACAACTAACTTAAAAATACCTTTTTCATTAAAATTATCAGAGATCAAAGTACTTAATGAAGTATCTATAACATATGGGGGATTTGGACCTTTCTTTGGAGGAATTGTTATTCTATCGACTCTTCTTTTCATTATTTCATTTTTTATTTCTTCTAAAGCTCCTTCCGGATTGTACTATTTAATTTTAGGTGTTATTGCGAGTATTTTATCATTTCCAGATTTTTGGTTCGCTAGAATGGTTCCGCAACTTTACTTATGCCCTATTTTAATTCTTTTACTAATGGAATATAAATCAATAAATTCTAAATATCTAAAATTCGGAACTTTTATAACTCTATTATTTATTAGCATTAATACATTAATGTTTATCATAATTTCACTTACTTTAAATTTTTATCTTAGTTTAAATACCCATTATCAAATTTCTCAATTGAAAAAGCTTAGGTATAAATCCCCTATTCTTATCGATTATTTTTTTAAATCAAACGTAACTAGATTGGAAGAAAATGACATTACTTATAAAGTGACAGAGATTCCTTATTCAGAAGATGATAAAAATCTACAATTCTTTGGTGTTAAAGGAAAAAATACGACCCGATTTATAGCTGAATTTAATGAAAAAGATAAAAGTATTTTATTACGATATTTAGATAATCAACATAATAAGATTTTCAATTACTATCAATCTTATAAAAAGATTAAGTGAAATTTAAGTTTCAATTCTCTATAATATATATTTTTTCTTTGTTACTTTTGCGTAGAAAAATATAGAAAATGTCAGAAATCAGAGTTCGATTTGCACCCAGTCCTACCGGATATTTACATATTGGAGGAGTAAGAACCGCTTTATATAATTATCTCTTCGCAAAAAAAAATAAGGGAAAATTTATCTTGCGCATTGAAGATACCGATCAAAACCGCTATGTTGAAGATGCCGAAAAATACATAAGCGAATCGTTAAAATGGTGTGGCTTAGAATTGGATGAAAGTCCTGAAAAAGGAGGACCCTATGCTCCATATAAACAATCTGAAAGAAAAGACATCTATAAAAAATATATCGAAGAAATACTTAAAACAGATTTCGCATACCTGGCTTTTGACACGCCGGAAGAATTAGAAAAGTTACGAAAAGAGTATGAGGAACAAGGCAAAGTATTTTCTTACAACCATGAAATTAGAAATCAACTCAATAATAGTCTCTCTCTATCGCCCGATGAAGTTCAAAAAAAATTAAACGAGGGTGTTCCTTATGTGATCCGATTTAAAATACCACCACACAGAACTTTGGTTTTAAAAGATATTATTCGAGGCAACTTTTCCATCGATACATCTATTTTAGATGATAAAGTTTTAGTAAAGACTGACGGAATGCCTACCTATCATTTTGCCAATATAGTAGATGACCATACCATGGAAATTACCCATGTGATAAGAGGAGAAGAATGGCTTCCGTCCCTGGCCTTACATGTTTTGCTCTATGAAGCATTTGGATGGGAATCACCGGAATTTGCCCATTTGCCTTTGATTTTAAAACCGGAAGGTAAGGGTAAATTGAGCAAACGAGATGGGGATAAATACGGATTTCCTGTATTTCCTCTTGCTTGGAAAAACGAAAAAGAAGGTACTTCTTCCATAGGATACAGAGAAGAAGGTTACCTGCCTGAAGCTTTTATAAATATGTTGGCATTACTAGGATGGTCACCTTCCAATGATAAGGAAATACTATCTCTGAACGAAATGATCCAAGAGTTTGAATTGGAGAAAGTCCATAAAGCAGGAGCTCGTTTCAATCCTGATAAAGCAAAATGGTTTAATCATGAATATATTATTAAATCCAAAGCCTCTGACTTACTCCCTGAATTTCAAAAAATTTTGAAAGAAAAAGGTATTAAGACAGAAGACACTAAAGATATTCGAATCATCGAACTATTAAAAGAAAGAGTTAATTTTGTAAAAGAAATATGGGAAGTAGGTTCTTTTTTCTGGATTACGCCTTCAACTTATCAAGAAAAAAGCTATAAAAAGGTTGTTAAAGACGATACAAAAGCAATTCTTACTCAACTAATTTCTAATCTGGAGTCTGTTTCATTCATCGAAAAAGAATTACATGACAAGATTCATGAATTTGTGGAAAACTCAGGATTGGGATTTGGAAAAGTAATGCAACCCTTACGTTTAGCTCTAGTTGGTGATCTTAAAGGACCGGATATTCCGGTTATTATGGAAATAATAGGAAAAAAAGAAAGCTTACAACGTTTAAAAAATTTAGAATCAAAAATTTAAAAATAATAGGTCATGAAAATCGCATTAGCTTCAGATCATGCAGGATTTGAATATAAAAATTATATATTTAAATATCTCACTGAAAAAGGAAATCAGGTACATGACTTTGGAACCTATTCGGGAGAAAGTGTAGACTATCCGGATTTTGTACATCCTTTAGCTATTGCTGTTGAGAAAAATGAATTTGATTTCGGCATACTTTTCTGCGGCAGCGGCGAAGGGGTATCCATAACCGCAAATAAACATTCCGGAATACGTTGTGCCCTTTGTTGGCAAACAGATATTGCCCGTTTAGCCAGACAACATAACAATGCGAATGTGCTTTCCATTCCTGCGCGTTTCATTGCCAAAGAATTAGCTCAGGATATAATTGATACTTTTTTATCCACTCAATTTGAAGGGGGAAGACATCAAATGCGTGTAGATAAGATATCCAAATGGTAAAGCGAATTTTATAAATATGACAAAATTTCATAAATAATTTTTGGAATAGATATTGACTTTTTATGTAATACAAAATATTGTATATTTGAAATAATAAATAACTAAGCAAATGGATTATAAAGATTACGGAAACACTCTTGAACCATCGTTTCAAAAAAATGCCATAGCTAAACAGCAAGCTACATTTATATCTAAAGTATATATGTGGATGAGCTTGGCTTTATTTATAAGTGGTTTTACTGCTTATTTTACAGCTAATTCTCCGGGATTATTAAGCTTAATGTTTGGTACTACCGGCCCTACTTTCTTATATTATGCTTTAATTTTAGGCGAATTAGGATTAGTATTTGCTTTAAGCGGAGCAATCCATAAAATGACTTTAGGATTAGCATCGGCAGTCTTTTTGTTTTATTCTTTTTTAAACGGAATGACTTTGGCTATGATTTTTTTGGCTTATACCTTTTCATCTATAGCTACCACATTTTTTATTACTGCCGGTACATTTGCTATAATGAGTTTATATGGTTATTTTACCAAAACAGATCTTACAAAATTTGGAAGAATTCTATCCATGGCTTTACTAGGTGTACTATTAGCCATAGTTGTCAATATTTTCTTAAATAACTCCATGTTGGATTTAATTATTTCAGTGGTTGGAGTTTTAATATTTGTGGGATTAATTGCTTATGATACTCAAACTCTGAAAAATATAGGATCACAAATAAACTCTGAAGATGGAGAAAGTTATTCTAAAATAGCGATTCAAGGTGCCTTGTCTCTCTATTTAGATTTTATTAACCTTTTCTTATTTTTACTTAGATTTCTTGGTTCAAGAAGATAAATTTACTTTTTGAAAACGTTAAAATAGTTTATAGGTGAATAAAGCTTTTATTCACCTATTTATATATAATAAAATACCATTATTAAAACAAAATATAAATCTAATAGAAACTATAAAATTTGTAATTTTAAATTTATTTATAAATAAATATGGAGAACAATCCACAAGATAATAAAAATAATAAAAAAAAGCCCTTATTAAAAACAATCCTTGGTTTAGTTTTATTTAGCTTTTCCATCATCTTATTTATTTCATTCCTCTCATTTTACTTTAATTGGAAAGAAGATCAAAGCCAATTAACTTCTTATCTAAATAAAAATGTTACAGCGCAAAATATAATCGGTAAAACGGGCGCTTACTTAGGGGAAATATTTATTTTTGATGGTGTAGGAGTTATTGCATTTTTTATTCCGTTCTTCTTATTTATTTTATCTTTTAAAGTATTATTTAATAAAGAAATTCTAAAAATATGGAAACTTCTCTCTCATGGGATTTTCTTTATTATTTGGACTCCTATATTTCTAGCCATGGTCTTCGGATCTAAATGGTTGCTTTCCGGATTGATAGGCTATGAAGTATATGATTATTTAAAATCATTATTGGGCAGTGTGGGTACAGGTATTATATTGTTGCTGACCCTGTCAATATATTTTATCCTTGAATTTAATTTGAGCGTGGATCATGTAAAATCTAAATTGCATTCAACACCTTCTTTCAAACCGTCTAAAAAAGAAAAAGAAAAGGATGTTTTAAAAGAACCTTTTGAAGAAGACCAAATTTATGAGAAAATAAAAGACCCTAAAACCGTTCAATCTGAGACTGTTATCGCAAAAGTTCAAACAAAAAATGAAATTCAAGAAGAAAATTTAACAGGTATACAACAAGTCGAGTCACTAATAGAAGAGGAAAGTAATCCTATAAATTTATCCAATACCAATATTCTGATAGAAGAATCTTCCCATCCTGACACAACCACTCATTCTACAGAATTAGAAATTGATATTCCTACTACAGAAGAAACGGTTGAAGATGATATTTCATTGACTATAGAAGAAACTAAAAAAGAAGAAATTTTATCTGAAAATGAGCCTAATAAAAATATATATGACCAATTCGGACCATATGATCCTAAATTAGATTTACCTAAATATAAATACCCTACTCTTGATCTTTTAACTAATTATAATACGAATAATAATATTACGATAAACAGTGAAGAGTTAGAGGAAAATAAAAATAAAATTGTAACAACACTTGCAAATTATGGCATTGGAATTTCAAGTATCAAAGCAACGGTCGGCCCAACAGTAACTTTATATGAAATTATTCCTGAAGCAGGTATCCGTATTTCCAAAATTAAAAATTTGGAAGATGATATAGCCCTTAGTCTCGCAGCTTTAGGTATTCGTATTATTGCTCCGATACCCGGAAAAGGAACTATTGGTATTGAAGTACCCAATAGTACCGCAACGATGGTTTCCATGCGTTCGGTTATCGCTTCTCAAAAATTTCAAAAAATCGATATGGAATTACCTATTGTTTTCGGAAAAACCATATCTAATGAAACTTTCGTTACAGATTTAGCTAAAATGCCTCACATGCTCATGGCCGGGGCTACGGGACAGGGTAAATCGGTGGGATTAAACGCCATTATAACTTCTCTGTTATACAAAAAACATCCTAGTGAATTAAAATTCGTGTTTGTAGATCCTAAAAAGGTGGAACTTACCTTATACAACAAAATTGAACGTCATTTTCTTGCAAAATTACCGGATACGGATGAAGCCATTATTACCGATACGACTAAAGTGATTAATACTTTGAATTCACTTTGTGTGGAAATGGATAATCGTTACAAACTTCTCCAATCAGCTTATGTAAGAACCATCAAAGAATATAATCAAAAATTTAAGGAACGTAAATTAAATCCTGAAAAAGGTCATCGATTCTTGCCGTATATTGTTTTGGTTATTGATGAATTTGCTGATTTAATTATGACCGCCGGAAAAGAAGTAGAGCTTCCTATCGCCAGATTAGCTCAGTTGGCCAGAGCCATAGGAATTCATCTTATTATAGCTACACAAAGGCCTTCCGTAAATGTTATTACCGGAATGATTAAAGCCAACTTCCCCGCTCGTGTTGCATTCCGCGTAACTTCAAAAATAGATTCAAGAACTATTCTGGACGGAAATGGTGCCGATCAATTAATCGGGAAAGGAGATATGTTGTTTACCACCGGTAATGAACTGATACGTATGCAATGTGCCTTTGTTGATACACCCGAAGTTGATAAAATAACAGAATATATTGGTTCTCAACAAGGATATCCGGATGCTTATTTATTGCCGGAATTTTATGAAGAAAATTCAAGTGTAAGCTCAAACGATGCGGTTGAAGCAAAAAGAGATGAGCTTTTTAATGATGCTGCTCGAGTAATTGTAACCGCTCAACAAGGATCCACCTCTTTGATTCAACGTAAATTATCATTGGGTTATAATAGAGCCGGAAGAATAATGGATCAACTTGAAGCGTTCGGCATTGTCGGGGCTTTCGAAGGAAGTAAGGCACGTAAAGTTCTGGTTACTGACCTGGTTAGTTTGGAACAATTATTGGAAAATTTAAACCCCTAAAAAACATTACCTAATAATATGAAAAAGATATTTGCATTCTTATTTATTTGTTCTTCATTTTTAATATGGGCTCAAAAAATTGATCCGGAAGCAAAAAGACTTTTAGATACAGCTAGTGCTAAACTCAGCCAAAATTCAACATTTTACATAAAATTCAATTATTTATATTCTATACCCGGCCAAAAAAGTATATCTGAAATTGGACAGGTTTATGCCGCTAAAGAAAAGTATCATTTAATTCTACCCAGTATTACCCAAATTTATGACGGAAATAAGATTTACACTATTTCCAAGGAAGATAAAGAAATTACTTCTTCTGACAAAGAAGACGGTGAAAGCCTATCTCCTACCAATATTTTAAGTCTTTATAAAAGCGGTTTTAATATTACTTTTGAAGGAAATACAACTATTAATAATGTTAAATGTTCCGTTATTAAATTGGTTCCTATTGATACCAAAAAATCAAAATCTATACTTCTTGCTCTTTCTAATAATAAGATCATAAGAGTATCTGAAAATTATAACGACGGAAGTTCTTTAATTTTAATGATCATTGATTTTAAAGAAAATTTAATTGTAAATAAATCTTTACTTACATTTGATAAAAATAACTATAAAGATTACACACTAACAGAGTTATAAAAGATGATTAAAAAGTTAGACTGGTATATTATCCGCACTTTTTTTGGTCCTTTTTTATTTATATTTAGCGTTTTAATGTTCATCTTTGTAGTTCAGTTTGCCTTTAACCAAATGGATAAATTTTTAGGTAAAGGACTGAACTTATGGGACATATCTAAATTATTGTATTATCTGGGCTTGGATGTGATTCGTCTCGTTTTACCTTTAACTATCTTGTTGTCATCAATTATGACATTTGGTGGTTTCGGAGAGCGATATGAACTAGCTGCAATGAAATCAGCTGGAATTTCATTAGCCCGAATAATGTATCCTCTTTTTAGTCTTGTAGTCTTACTGGCCATCTGGTTATTTTATTTCTGTAACACCACACTTCCCGAAAACCAACGAAGAGCGCGTAACATGCTCATCAATATTGCACAAACAAGACCTGCTCTGAACTTTGAAGAAGGACGGTTTATTAAGGAAATGAATCCTTTAAGCATTAAAATTGGCAGGAAAAGTGGTGAAAATGATAGTGAATGGGATCAAGTATTTATTCATAAAAATGCTTCCCCTTTTGAAGATCAACAAACCATTATAGCAGATAAAGGAAATATAATTTCCAAAGATAACCATTACTTAAAAATTGAACTATATAACGGATATATATATCAAGATAACATTAAAGGTAAAAATCTAAATGAACTAAAAAAGCAACCGGGTAATTCCATTAAGTTTGACACCTTAACTCAATATTACGATATTTCGGATATAATTAAAAAATCACTAGACAAACAATCCGAAGGGGATAATTTCAGATATAAATCAGTATCGGAATTAAGCACTTATATAGATTCCATCAAGACTTCCAATACTGTGTACTTTAAAGGGCTTGGAGAAAATGGCATGAAACTTTTATTAGGAGAAACAAATTCATTGGATTCCCTAGATTATAGTCATTATAATGAAGATTTTCCGTTTGAATTGTCTAACTTAGATGAAAACACTAAATATAATTTAGTTAAAGCCGCCATAAATCAGGTTACTATGTCTAAGTATGAATTAGGTTCAAAAGCTACCGAAATGAAAGCGGTAGAAAAATTTATAGCTAAAATGATTTTATGGCAGCAAAAAAATATCATTTCATATTCCGTTACCTGTATTGTATTTTTCTTGATAGGAGCTCCGCTAGGATCAATCATTAGAAAAGGGGGAGTCGGTTTGCCTGTTGTTGTAGCCATAATAATATTTATCATTTTTTATATTTTAGGGCTTTATATGGAAAATTTGGCAAAAAATCAGGTAATCAACGCCTATTGGGCTTCTTGGATTCCTAACGCTATATTTCTACCTGTTGGAATTTTTCTAACCATAAAATCCATGAGAGATTCTGAACTATTTGACGTGGATAATTATTTAAAACCTTTTAAAAGATTTATTAGTAAATTTATCAAACAAAAAAAATTAGAACACAGTAGATACCAATGATTATTACAGACTTAAAAATGAATACCATATCAGAAGCTCTTGAAGAATTAAGACAGGGAAAGGTAATTATAGTTGTTGATGATGAAGATCGTGAAAACGAGGGTGATTTTGTTGCTGCAGCTTCAACTATGACTCCAGAAACTATAAATTTTATGACTAAGTACGGAAGGGGTTTGATTTGCACGCCTTTAACTCAAAAAAGAGCTGAAGAGCTGGACTTGGAATACATGGTCGGAAAAAATACTGATCCTAAGCAAACGGCTTTCACTGTTTCAGTAGATTTACTAGGACATGGGATTACCACAGGTATTTCCGCTTCTGATCGATCCAAAACCGTTAAAGCCCTTGTCGATGAAAATATCAAGCCAAGTGATTTTGCCCGTCCGGGTCATATTTTTCCTTTAGTTGCAAAAAAAGGAGGAGTACTTAAAAGAGACGGACATACTGAAGCTACCGTCGATTTATTACAATTAGCGGGACTTCCTTCTACCGGAGTTTTAGTTGAAATTATGAATGAGGATGGAACAATGGCTCGTTTGCCTCAATTAATGGAAGTTGCTAAGAAATTTGATTTAAAAATTATAACTATTAAAGACTTAATTTCATATCGTCTTAAAAATGATTCTTTGATTGAAAAAATCGACGATGAAATAATCAAAACCTATTATGGTGAATTACGATTTGTAACGTATAAAGATAAAACCAATGATCAAATTCATTTTGCCTTAGTGAAAGGTGAAATTAATGAAGATGAAATCGTACCCGTAAAAGTTTGTGCTAATAATGTATATTTGGATCTTTTCAAAACTCTTGCTCAAGGAGAAGAAACCATTGTAAATAGATCTATTAATTTTATTAATGAAAATGGCAAAGGAGTAATTATTTTTATAAACAATCCTTCCAATACAGAGGTAATTGAAAATCATCTGAGCGAACTCAAAAAATACATATCGGGAGAAATAGCTGATTTTGGAATACAATCCGACGAAAGGGATTTAGGAATCGGTGCACAAATAATTAAAAATTTAGGAATTAAAAATATCAATGTTTTAACAACCAATCCTAATAAAAATTTCCCTCTAAGTAGTGGATATGGAATTAAGATTGTAAATGAAATTAAAATTTAAATTTCATTCTCATAAATTATAAATAAAGAAGCTATATAGTAGCTTCTTTATTTAACCAAGTATTGAATTATAAAATGATATTTTGGATCTGATTCGGTAATTACACGTAAAGGATCTTGCTTCTTATTTCTTGCTTCTATAATTTTATTTTTATATTTCCTTAAATAAATATGTTTGTGTAAATCTTCTTCTAAGGCTGTTTGTAAATTTATTTTAAGAACTTGAGTTGGATCTAAAACGAAAGAATCAAAAATTTTTGAAACCATTTCAGAAGTTATATCATATACATCTTTAATTTGTTCCATCGACACAAAACCACCTAATCCTTTTCTAAAACTCAATATTCTTTTAGTTATGATTTCATTTTCAATTACGGAATTTATATCGTTAAAAGATGCAGTATTAATATCCTTTTTTTCATTGGAGATTTGTAGTATTTTTATATTTGATGTATTTTCAATATTTTGAGAAGGAAGCTTAATGTACGATTCCAATTCATGATATTTTACAGTTGATATCACATAACATTTTTTTAAATCCTCTTTGGATTCGAACTTTCCACCGATAGCATTTTTATATCTTATAATGCTTTCCGCTTGTTTTTCTGAAAAACCTATTTGTACCCAATCGTTTACTTTATATGTATTCGGGTCAAATGTTAATAACCGATACTTCTTTACTTTACTAGAATTAGTAGTTGTTTCATTAAAGCCGTTCTCCGGTAATAACAGAAATGGAGATATTTTAGCATACATTTCCTCGGAGATTACATAGCAAGATTTAAGCTGTTCTTTAGAAGTAAATTTACCTCCAAGCATAGCCTTATAGTTAATAATTACCTCTGCTTGTTTTTTAGAGAAACCTAAACTCTGCCAGTCTTCTGTATTATAATCAGTTGGATAAAAAGGTTCTATAAGTTTATCATTATTATCCTTTTCTTTAGAATTCTGATCATTAATTTCTTCAACAAAATGAAAAGGGTTAGCATTATTAGTCTCAAAGATCGAGGAAATTAAAGCATTCCTATGAATTAATAATTCTAAAATACATATAATTATGAGCAACAAAAGAACACCTATTCGTTGCTCTTTTATCATTTTAAGGCGTAAATTCATAAAAGTTAATATAAATATATAATTACAAGAGCTTAATTTTTAAAATGTTACCATTTATTATGGTAACGTAAAAAAATTATATTTTTATATTAAAAAAATGAAATACTACTTCTTTTAAACCGCTGTAAAATAATAACCTAAAATTCAAAATAGTTCTTAGTAAGTTAACAATCTCTTTAAAATTGCGAACTCAATGGATACTTTACAAAACTATTATATGAAAAATTTAAGTCTAAATATTTAGCTATTTTTTCCTTTTTCTGCATAGCTCATATCATTAACCGATTCGATGATATATTTTCCATCTTCAAATATAACTTTACATACTGAAGCGTTTTCCAAATCCTTAACAAATAACCTTTTACCTCCCAGATTATGAAGCATTAGAGTTATACTTAATCCGTGAGACACAATCAGAACGTTTTTATTTTTCTTATTCTTACTTTCGAGCTGTACAATATCCGATAAAGCTTTATGCGTTCTTTTTTCAACTGTATTAAAATCTTCTGCCATTTTCATAGGATCTAAAATACTTATGGTATTGACCGCTTCTTTATAAGTAATTTCTTTATTCTTGTCAAAGATATCATTAAATAAATCCTGAGCATTTGTGTAATGTAGATATAAGGCAACATCCTTAAACATTTCCGTAGCTAAGGCAGTTTCATACGCTCCAAAACAGATTTCTCTTAATTCAGGTTTTTCTGTTACCGGAAGTTCTTTTTGATCTGAATTCTTTAAAATAATATTAATGGTCTCTCTGGTTCTCCGTAAATCACTGCAAAAAGCAGAAGAAAATTTAACATCTTTCAATCCTTTACCCAAATTTTCTGCTACCTCAATCCCTTCTTTTGTTAACGGTGTATCACTCCAACCTTGAACTTTGTTTAACGTATTTAAAATTGTCTTACCATGACGTACTATGTAAAATGTAATCTTAGATCCCATATAAAAAATATTAGCATTTTAAATACAAAATTAGAAAATTTTGTTTGTTATAAGTACAGAATAATCATCATAGTTAACCAGTATTTCATGTTGTTGATTTAATTAAACTTAAAATTAAAAAACAAAATATATCTATAAAATAATTATTTTTAACCGTATAATTTTTAAAAAATTTTATTCGTATAAAAAAATAATTATTATTTTTGTTATGTTAATTTAGATTTTAAAAGTTAAAAATCTTAGTTATGTTATTACGCAATTTAACATTGCCGGTTAATAAAATTACCCTTTTATCTTACCCTATCTACTTCAGTAGGCAGGTTAGGCTTTGATTTTCGATTTTTCCAAAGCCGACACTTCCGTTTTTTATACAGTAATTTATCTACTACTGTTTTTTCAATTTATCCATTTACTATATTATTTATACATAAGATGAATATTAATATTGTTGTTGCAACAGAAGAACATTATCAGTACGCTGAAGAAATATGCGAAACTATTTACCAATCGGCTATTGTAAGGGGTACAGGTATTGCTAAAAGAACACCTGAATACATCCAAAAAAAAATGGATCAAAGACAAGCGATTTTAGCTCTTGATAACACAAAATTTGCAGGTTTTTGTTATATCGAAAAATGGCAGAACGGAGAATTCGTCGTCCATTCAGGATTAATTGTTCATCCTGACTACAGAGGAATAGGTTTAGCCAAAAAAATTAAACATTTTATTTTTGATTATACCCGCAAAAAATTTCCGGAAGCTAAAATTTTTGGTATAACTACCGGTTTGGCTGTAATGAAAATTAATTCGGAATTAGGATATAAGCCGGTACCCTTTTCTGAACTAACTGAAGATCCTGACTTTTGGAATGGCTGTAAAACGTGTACGAATTTTAATATTCTACAAAGTAAACAAAATAAAATGTGCTTATGTACCGGAATGTTATTCGATCCTAAAGATCAAAAAAAAGATAAGAATATCTCCCATAAAAATAGTTTCGATAAAAAGGTCATTACTCAACTCAATAAAATAAAAGAAGTATTTCACTTAAAATCTAAAAAGGATTGTAATAATTCCCAAATTAAAACCATCTAAAAAATCTTGATTATGAAAAAAGCAGTTTTAGCATATAGTGGAGGACTAGATACTTCCTATTCTTTGGTTAAACTTACTAAAGAACATGATATGGAAGTTCATACAGTTATAGTTAATAGCGGAGGATTTTCTGAAGAAGAATTAAAACAAATTGAAAAACGAGCATATGAGCTGGGTTCCAATCATCATATAACCATTGATATTACTGAAAAATTTTATAAAAATTGTTTACGCTATCTCATTTATGGAAACATTTTAAAAAACAATACCTATCCCTTATCAGTGAGTGCAGAAAGAATATTTCAGTCACTGGCTATAGCGGAATACGCAAAAAAAATAAATGCGGAATATATAGTTCATGGAAGCACGGGAGCCGGTAATGATCAAATCCGATTTGATGTAGCCTTTGAAGTCATTTCCCCTAAATCAAAAATAATAACACCGATTCGTGATGAAAATATTTCTCGTCAAGAAGAAGTTGACTACTTACAAAAAAACGGAATAAACATGAATTGGGAAAAAGCAAAATATTCCATCAATAAAGGAATATGGGGAACTTCTGTGGGGGGTGTTGAAACACTTTCCTCTGATCTTTCATTACCGGACGAGGCCTACCCTACTCCCCTCTCTGAAACCACTCCTTCCATAATTGAACTTGAATTTTCTAAAGGAGAACCTATCGGATTAAATGGAGAAAAAATGAAACCGGTGGCATTAATTCAAAAACTGAATGAAATAGGAGGAAAATACGCTATTGGAAGAGATATACATGTGGGAGATACCATTTTAGGAATTAAAGGAAGAGTAGGTTTTGAAGCTCCTGCTCCTATGTTACTAATTAAAGCACATCATCTGCTGGAAAAACATACCTTATCCCGTTGGCAACTTTTACATAAAGATTCATTGGCCAATTGGTATGGTACTTTATTGCATGAAGCTCAGTATTTAGACCCTGTAATGCGCGACATTGAAGCATTTCTTACGTCCTCTCAAAAACGGGTTAGCGGAACCGTAAAAATTCAGTTGTATCCCTATTATTTCCGTATGATCGGTATAAAATCTCCTTATGATATGATGCAATCAAAAGTTGCTACTTACGGTGAAGAAAATGAAGCTTGGGACAGTAGAGATGCCCGAGGATTCATTAAAATTTTTGGAAATCAATTAAAAATTCATCATAGTTTCAATGATTTAGAATAATTTACGAACTTTATCTTGAATTAAAGTAAATAAAAATTGAAAGTATAGTTTAGTTTAAAAAACCAATGAACAAAATAAAAGCCAGTATTGTGGGAGGGGCAGGATATACCGCAGGCGAATTACTGCGAATCCTCATTAATCATCCAAAAATAGAACTCACATCCGTTTACAGCACTTCCAATGCAGGAAACCCTGTCACAACGGTCCATGAAGACCTTATAGGGGAAACCGATTTAATTTTTTCTGATCGCATTGATCAAGAGGCAGATGTTGTTTTTTTATGTTTGGGACATGGTAAATCCAGGGATTTTTTGACAAAAAATATATATTCTAAAAACACAAAAATCATAGATTTAAGTAATGATTTCAGGGTTAAACCTCATCATGTGTTTCAAGACAGGACATATATTTACGGTCTTCCCGAATTACAAAAAGAAGAAATAAAAAAGGCAAAAAATATTGCCAATCCCGGATGTTTTGCCACCGCCATACAATTGGCTTTACTTCCCTTAGCAAAGAAAAGTTTATTGTCCCAAAATATTCATATTAACGCAGTAACCGGCTCAACCGGTGCGGGGCAATCACTTTCAGCAACTGCACATTTCAGTTGGAGAAATAATAATGTTTCCTTTTACAAAGAATTTAGTCATCAGCATGAGGCAGAAATTTCACAAAGTATTCATCAGTTAGGAACCAACCGACATCAACTATATTTTTTACCTATGCGTGGCAATTTTACTCGAGGGATTCTTGCCGGCATATATTTAAAATGTGAAATTACAAAGGAGGAAGCTTTTTCTTTATATCGTGAATACTATCAGGATCATCCATTTACCTTTGTTTCTAACACTCCTCTATCTGTAAAGCAAGTAGTCAACACAAATAAATGTATGTTAGAAATACAAAAACATAAAGATACCCTATTAATCACTTCGGTGATTGATAATTTAAGTAAAGGTGCTTCGGGTCAAGCCGTACAAAACATGAACCTTATTTTCGGATTTGAGGAATCGGAAGGTTTACATTTAAAACCGGTAGCATTTTGATAAAATTAGAGTTATGTATTCACTATTTCCTCTTTAAATGATTAACTAGAAAAACTAAAAATACAATATCAGTTTCCTTAGTTTATTTAGAAAGTTCTTATGGTTCTTTTAGAGATGTTAACTAAAAAAAGGATAAATTACTGATTTTAATGAATAAAGAAATTTATATAATTAGTACAAAATTATAATATGAAAATAGCAATTATTGGAGCCGGAAATTTAGGACTGGCAATCGCAAAAGGAATTATTAACAGCAATTTTGCTGAATCATTATACATTACTAAGCGAAATATTAAAACCTTACATGAACTGGAAAATAAACAAAATATAGTTCTTACCTCAGACAATAAAGAGGCAATTAAAAATTCAGAGATTATACTATTTGCGGTTCAGCCTAATGTCTTAACCAATGTTTTACAAGAATGCCGGCATTTATTTATGGAACATCATACTTTACTATCAGTAGTTGCCGGATTTGATTTAAGTAAACTAGAAGAAATCATAGGCAGTCATTTTCCAATTATTAAGGCCATGCCTAATACTGCTATATCGGTAAATAAATCCATGACCTGTCTTTGTTCCAATAAAAAAGGAAAGGATCGAATCAATATCGCGTTGGAAATCTTTAATCAACTGGGACATGCTGTAGAAATTCCTGAAGAGCAAATGCAAGCGGCAACAATTATTTGTTCCAGCGGTATAGCTTTTTGGCTGAGGATCATTCGTGCACATATGTTGGGAGCTATAGAAATGGGACTGGAACCGCAAGAAGCTCTATCCATGATTACTCAAACTTGTATGGGAGCGGCACAATTAATTGATTCTAAAAAAAGTCATCCCGAGCAAGAAATTGATAAGGTCACAACTCCAGGCGGATGCACCATAGCCGGAATTAATGAAATGGATCATCAAGGAGTTAACTCTGCCATTATTAAAGGGCTATTAGCTTCCTATACTAAAATCAATCAGCTGACTAAGAAATAAATAGTAAAGTATTACATGAATACCACAAAAAAACAATAATAAAAATTTATAAAGGATACTAATATGAGTCTATTCAATGTATATCCTATCTACTCTGTAACCCCTGTTAAAGCCTCAGGTTGTACCGTATGGGATGATAAAGGAGATGCTTACCTTGACTTTTATGGTGGGCATGGGGTTATTTCCATCGGTCATTCACATCCAACGTATATAAAACATGTAACTGAACAAATCAATTCCATCGGTTTTTATTCCAATTCAATTATCAATCCTGTTCAGGTAAAACTGGGTAATTTATTACCTCAAATTTGCGGATATCCCGACTATTCGTTATTCCTCTGCAATTCAGGAGCTGAAGCTAATGAAAATGCTTTAAAATTAGCCTCCTTTCATACCGGAAAATCAAAAGTTTTAGCCTTTAAAAATAGTTTCCACGGACGTACTTCCGCAGCGGTTGCCGTAACCGATAATCCAAAAATTATTGCTCCTATCAACGCTCAACAGGAAGTGGTATTTTGCGAATTAAACGACATTGAAAGTGTTAAAAAAGAGATTGCTAAAGGGGATGTATCTTCCGTAATTATCGAAGCTATTCAAGGAGTGGGTGGATTGGATGAAGGAAGCACTGATTTTTTTCGGGAATTGGAAAAAGTTTGTAAAAATAATAAGGTAGTTCTAATTTTGGATGAAATTCAATGTGGATATGGACGATCCGGTAAATTTTTTGCCCATCAATATCATGGAATCAAAGCAGATATTATATCGGTAGCGAAAGGGATGGGAAACGGATTTCCTATCGGGGGGATCTTAATTTCTCCTGAATTTACTTCTTCTTTTGGATTATTAGGAACTACTTTTGGCGGAAACCATCTCGCTTGTGCCGCAGCATTAGCGGTTTTAGAAGTAATGGAGGATGAAGAAATTTTAAACAATGTTCAAAAACAATATGAATATTTAATTAAAAAATTTTCTTCTCTATCGCAAATTAAGAAAATTAAGGGTAAAGGATTAATGCTGGGATTAGAATTTGATTTCGAAGTCGCAGATCTCCGTAAAAAATTAATCTATGAAAAAAAGATTTTTACGGGTAATTCCAATAATAAAAATCTACTGCGTGTGCTTCCGCCGTTAACTATTTCCAAAAATGAAATTGATATGCTTTATGACAGTTTACAGTCTTGTCTTTAACAACCTTATAAAATAAGAAATAATGAAAAAGTATACTTCTGTCGATGATATTACAGACCTAAACGAGATGTTAAACTTGGCTAAGAAGATTAAAGCTGCTCCTTTAGCCAACCAAGTTTTGGGAAAAAATAAAATTTTAGGGCTTTTATTTTTTAATCCGAGCTTAAGAACGCGATTAAGCACGCAAAAAGCAGCTCGCAATCTGGGTATGGATTGTATGGTTATGAATTTAAACACAGAAGGCTGGACATTAGAATTTAAAGATGGAACGGTAATGGATGGTTCTGCTTCCGAACATATAAAAGAAGCCGCTAAAGTTATATCAGTTTATTGTGATATAATAGCCATTCGAAGCTTTCCCACTTTAAAAGATAAGGAAAAAGACGAAGCGGAAACAGTCATTTCTTCTTTCGTTAAATACGCCACCGTTCCGATCATCAGTTTAGAAGGGGCTACAGAACATCCTCTACAAGCTTTGGCTGATGCGTTGACTATTGAAGAATACAAAAAAACGGAACGTCCTAAAGTAGTGTTGAGTTGGGCTCCCCACCCAAAAGCCCTTCCTCAATCTGTTTCCAATTCATTCGTGAAAATGATGAAAAAAATGGAGGTGGATTTTGTTATCACTCATCCAGAAGGATACGAATTGAACCCTGAAATTACCAAAGGTGTTCCCATTGAATATAATCAAGAAAAAGCATTTATAAATGCTGATTTTATATATGCTAAAAATTGGAGTAATTACAACGATTATGGTAAAATACTAAATGAAGACCCTCATTGGACCATCGGAAAAAGACAAATGGAATTGACAAATCACGCTAAATTCATGCATTGTTTGCCGGTACGAAGAAATATGATTGTAACTGATGATATATTGGACAGCGATGCCTCGATAGTTATACCTGAAGCAAATAATCGAACGTATTCTGCTCAAACCATTCTTACTCGAATTCTGGAAGGGCTCACATAAATATTAATTATTTGATTTTTGGTAAAAAACAGGTATTTAACTAATTACTAACAAACAACCCAATAAGTTGAATATGGAAAAGAAAAAATTAACCGTTATAAAAATAGGAGGAAATGTAATTGATAATCAAAAAGTCCTTACTCAATTTTTACAAGATTTTTCTAAATTGGAAACACCGAAAATTTTAGTCCACGGAGGGGGAAAAGCAGCTACAAGATTAGCGGGTAAATTGGGAGTTGAATCGATCATGATTGAAGGACGAAGAGTAACCAACGAAGAAATGCTAGATGTGGCAATAATGACGTATGCAGGGCTTTGCAATAAAAAAATTGTTGCTCAACTTCAAAGTTCACAAACTTCTGCTATCGGGCTAACCGGTGCCGATGGAAATTCTATTGTTTCGAAAAGGAGAGAAAATAGCACCTATGATTATGGATATGTAGGGGATATCATTGAAATTAACTCCGAATGGATTAAATTTTTACTCGATACCGATACGATTCCTGTATTCTGTGCAATTACCCACGATAAAAAAGGTCAGCTGCTTAACACGAATGCTGATTCCATTGCACAATCTCTGGCTGTGGGTCTATCCGCTTTTTATGAAACCACTTTATTGTATTGTTTTGAAAAAAAGGGTGTTTTACAAGATATTGAAGACGAAAATAGTATTATTGAAACAATAAATTACAGTTCCTATCAACAATTAAAAAAGGATAATATTATTCACTCGGGTATGATCCCAAAACTTGATAATTGTTTTGAAGCATTGAAACAGGGAGTTACAAATATTATTATTTCTAACCCTGAAATAATTAACAACTTTAATCATTCTCATACTTGTATTACCTTATAATTAAGTCTTATGAAAACCATTGAACAACTAACATATGAGGCAATTGATCTGTTAAAAAAATTAATTGCAACGCCCTCATTTTCCGGAGAAGAACATCATACCGCTTTATTGATCGAAGCTTGGTTCAGACATCATTCAATTCCTTATGAAAGAGAGAATAATAATATATGGGCATATAATAAATATGTGGATGAAAGCATACCTTATTTACTGCTGAATTCTCATCAAGATACTGTTTTTCCTAACAAAGACTATACTCATAATCCTTTTGATGCCATTGAAAAAGAGGGTAAAATATTCGGTTTAGGTTCGAATGATGCCGGAGGTTGTTTAGTATCTCTTTTAGCCACATTTACTTATTTTTATTTACATAAGAATATGAAATATAATTTAATTATGGTGGCTTCCGCTGAAGAAGAAAATAGTGGAAAAAAAGGTCTAAACAGTGTGTTGGCTCACTTGCCACCATTGGAATGTGCTATTATAGGTGAACCTACTCAAATGCAACTTGCCATTGCTGAAAAAGGCTTGCTTGTTTTAGACGTTCTCATAAAAGGAACTGCCAGTCACGCAGCTCATAATAATCCCGATAATTCCATTTATAATGCTTTTGAGGTAATTGAATGGTTTAAAAATTTCTCATTTGAAAAAATATCAGAAGTTTTAGGACCTATGAAAATGACAGTTTCTCAAATTGAAGCAGGTAAACAACACAATCTTGTACCTGAAGAGTGTCGCTTGGTGGTAGATATCCGTGTGAATGATTGTTATACAAACGAAGAGATACTATCAATAGTAAAGAAAAATTTATCATCTGAAAGGGTGATAATTACTCCCCGATCATTGAAACTTAAATCTTCTTCCATTCCCAAAACTCATCCGTTGGTTATATCCGGTATAGCTTTGGGGAGAGAAACTTATGGGTCTCCTACCCTTTCAGATCAAGCCGTCTTACAATGCCCTTCTTTAAAAATGGGGCCGGGAAATTCTTTACGATCTCACACTTCCGATGAGTATATTTTTAGGGAGGAAATTGTAGAAGCAATTCCTCTGTATATAGAATTATTAAATCAAACGATCTTATAAAAGATAATTGAAACTTTTAAATTTTAAAAAATGAAACTTTGGGAAAAAGGTATACCGACTGATCAGAGAATTGATTTATTTACCGTAGGTAATGATCGAGAATTAGATATTGTTTTAGCTAAATATGACGTATTAGGTTCTTTAGCTCAAACTAAAATGTTGTATCAAGTAGGGCTTATTACGGAAAATGAAAAAAAAGAGTTATTACAAGCATTAAATGAAATTCTCACAGATATAGAAAATAATACTTTTAAAATTGAAGAGAATTTTGAAGATGTTCATTCTAAAATAGAATTTTTACTTACTGAAAAAGTGGGCGATGCCGGTAAAAAGATTCATACGGCTCGTTCCCGCAATGATCAGGTTTTAGTTGATATGAACTTATATCTGAAAGATGAATTAAAAATGATTAAAAATCAAACTCGTAAACTTTTTGATCTTCTACTGGTTCTTGCAGAAAAAAATAAAAACATTTTATTGCCCGGATATACGCATTTTCAAATAGCTATGCCCTCTTCCTTCGGAATGTGGTTTTCTGCATATGCTGAAAGTTTGATTGATGATGTAATTTTACTTAATGCAGCTTTAAAAATAGTCGATCAAAACCCTTTAGGATCAGCAGCGGGATATGGTAGTTCTTTTCCTATAGATCGAACGTTTACTACTCGGGAATTGGATTTTAAAACATTAAAATTTAATTCCGTTGCCGCACAAATGAGTCGAGGCAAATCGGAAAAAAGCACGGCATATGCTCTTAGCAGCTTGGCCGGCACTTTATCCAAGTTAGCAATGGATGTAACTTTATATTTAAGTCAAAATTTTAACTTTCTTTCACTTCCCACCCATTTGACAACGGGTTCCAGCATTATGCCTCATAAAAAAAATCCCGATGTTTTTGAATTGATACGAGGAAAATGCAATAAAATACAAGCTTTACCTTATGAGTTGACTTTGATAACCAATAATCTTCCTAGTGGATATCATAGAGATTTACAGTTATTAAAAGAAGGAATTATTCCGGGAATACAAAATTGTAAGGCATGTTTAGAAATGGCTCATTATTCCCTTCAAGATATACAAGTTAATAAAAATATCCTCGATGATCCTAAATACGATTATTTATTTACCGTAGATGCTCTCAATGAATTGGTAGCAGAGGGAATTCCGTTTCGTGATGCTTATAAAATGATCGGTCAACAGGTGGAACTGGGAACGTTTCAATCTCCTAAAAAAACTACTCATACGCATGAAGGAAGCATAAACAATTTGTGTTTAGAGGAAATTAAAAAGAAAATGGATGATTATTGGATGGATTAATACATCCTATATACGAGTAAAATCAAAGTTAAAAAAGATACACTTGTCCATAAGATAACACCCAAAAGTAAAGGCTTTATACCGATTTTTTTTAAGGTTTGTAAACTTAATCCTGCTCCTATTAAAAATAAGGTTACGGTTAGTCCTCGTTTAGCAGCCAGAACCAACTCATGGTCGATAATACTAAATACAGGAAAGTATTGGGGTAAATAGGTATTACTTATCATGGCTGCAATAAATAAAAATATAAAGTAAGGTAGTTTTATTTTTTTATGTATATTTTCCTTATTTTCTTTAAAAGTCAATATAATCAGAAAAGATAAGGGAATGATCCATAAGGCTCTTTCCAGCTTAACCATCGTCGCAATTTCTAAGGCTCTTGAACCATAGTGCTGTGCAGCGCCAACAACAGAACTTGTATCATGTATAGCCAACGCAGACCAATATCCGAATTGTTCTTGTGAAAGGTGTATTAGATGTCCTATTGCCGGAAATACAAATAAAGCAATGGAATTTAAAATAAAAATAGTCGCTAAAGACAGGCTTGTTTCTTCTTCATCTGCATGGATAAGCGGAGCAATGGCAGCAATAGCACTTCCTCCACATATGGCGGTTCCTGATGATATCAATAAGGTTATTTTCCTGTCAATTTTAAAAAATTTTCCTATCAATATTCCCATGAATAAGGTAAGAAAAATTGATCCAACCGTTAATAATAATCCTTCTTTACCAACTTGTATTGCTGTATTTAAATTCATCCCAAATCCCAATCCTATAACAGAAAGTTGAAGAAGATAGCGCGTTATTTTTTTAGTATAGGCGGGATAAGGATTACCAAAACTAAAGGAAAATAACATTCCCATCAATAACGCTAGAGGGGTGTCTATAGATACAACCAGGCAAAGTAACCCTAAAAGAATAAAAATTATTTTTTTTACCCGATCATTGGCGACTAATTTTTTCTTGGTTGTTGCTTGATTCATTGTACAAATATCCTTTAATGAATACAAATCTGCCAATGAAAAAATGTTATTCCTTATAACGAAGGGTTATAATGTGAAGTAGCAAATTTTATAAAAACATCTGAATTTCCTTCGGGAACTCCTTGCTTATAAACAAAATAAAACCAGCGTTTTATATTTATTCCTTCTATATCAATTATTTGAAATTCTCCTTTTTTTATATCTTTAGCTACTGCTGCTATGGATATAAAACCTATACTGTTGGTATGGGTAAGGTAGGATTTGATGCCTTCTGTACTTCCTAAATGCATAGCAATGTTCAGATCTTTAAGCTGTATATTGACGGCTTGAAAAGCATCTCGTATAATATCCAAACTTCCTGAGCCTAATTCTCTCAAAACTAGGGGTACTTTTTTCAATTCATCTAAAGTCAAAATTTCTTTTTTTGAAATTTCCTGTGAGGTGTGTGCAATGGCAACAATTTCATCTTTTAAAAAAGGAAGGTATTTAAGTTGCATGTTTTTGGGTTTGCCTTCAACCATTCCTAACTCAATTTTTTTCTCAATCAGATATTTTTCAATTTCTTCTGTATTTGCGGTTATAAGAGACATTTTAATTTTCGGATGTTTGGAATGAAATTGAGACATCAAGGCCGGAAGTAAATATTGGCCTAAAGTAGTACTTGCTCCTAGTTGAAAAGTTCCTGAAAAATTATCTTTTAGTAAATCAAAATCATATCGTATTTGTTTATAGATATTCATGATTTTTTCTGAATGGATCAATAATATTTTACCGGCATCGGTAAGCTCTATTTTATTTCCTTTTCGAAGAAATAGGGTTAAATCATATTCGGTTTCCAACTCCTTTATATTTTTAGTCACTGCAGGTTGTGAAATATATAATTCCTCGGCAGCTTTGGTAAAACTTAAATTTTTAGCTACAACATAAAATATTTTCAATCGAAAATCAGACATTATAATTTTTATTATTTCTTGCTAAGTAAATTACTATAAATATTTTATTAAATCATACAATTATTGATTTATTGAAAAAAATATGAACCTATTCAAATTAACTTTTATCCTTCGATCCTGTTTTTCAACACAAATGTAAATGTATATATATGGAATAATTTTTGTTTTGGATGGGTATTAAACAATGTTAATTTTAAATAGACCTAAAAAACCAAATTATGAAACAATTAAAAAAAATTTTATGGGCTTTTGCATTAATGGGTACGCTGAGCTTTTCTTTGACATCATGCAAAAATGAGCCTAAAGATTCAGATTTAGTTACCAAGGCAAAATCCGTTATTCCTGAAGGAGTTACTATTGATGTTAAAAAAGGGGTGGCTACACTTACCGGAGAGTATAACGATAATGACGCTAAACAATCAACTGAAAATGCTGTTAAAGCAATACCGGGTATCAAATCTGTTGAAGATAATGCAACGGTTAAATCAGAATCAGGTGATGTAGTGGTTTCTGTGGATTCCGTATTAAAATCTAAAGTAAATGATATTTTAAAAGGGTATACCGGAGTTACAGCAGATATAAATGATGGTGTGGTAACTCTTAATGGTGAATTAAATAGAAGCGAATTGCCTCGACTTATGCAAGCAATTAATACGCTGCAACCTAAAAAAATTGAACAAAAATTATTACTAAAATAGAAGTATGGCTTTACAAGATAAATACGCAGATTTAATAAATAAGGCGAAAAGTCTGGGAACAACCAATCTTTCTGTTAAAGAACAAAATAATGTTCTTTATATTGATGGAGAGGTTCCGAATGGAGAGTCTAAAGATCAATTGTGGGCTGCTTATAATAAAATTGATCCTGATTTCAGATCCGCTGATTTAATTTTAAATATTAATGTATCACCTAATGCTCCTTCTTCTAAATATAAAGTAACCACTCAAAGTTCTAATTTAAACATTAGAAAAGGACCGGGTACGGATCAACCTATTTTAGGAAAAGCTGCACATCAATCTACGGTAACTTTTCTGAGCAAATATAATGACGATTGGTATTTAATACGATCTGAAGATGGAACCGAAGGATATTGTAATACTGAATATTTAACAGCTATATAAAATTATTATACTTAAATATTTTTTGAGGGGCTTGAATTAATTTTCTTGCCCTTTTTTTATCTAATTAAATATACCGGAATCACATTGATATTTTTTTTAAGATTGCTTTACCTGTTTATACTATGACTTTTTAAAAAACATTTAAATTTTTTGTTTATTGTTGCATCTACAAAAATTTAGATAGAATTATAGATTCTTAGGATTGATTTTTGCTAGTATCTTATCTAATATTTTTATTTAAACTGTTTTTATTTTTTTGTGTATAATTTTATTTTTTATTTACTATTGCCTTTGAATTTTGATCAACGGAGAACTAGTATTATTTTAATACCGATATATTAAATGAATTTATTCGAAAAGCAATTTCAAGATATTATACATTATTTGCAGTTTGATGATTATTCTTTAGTTTTAAAGAGAATTATTGACTTAACGTTAGATACGGAAGAGGTATCTTTTTATAAGAAAACAAGTGATTTACTTCAATGGGTTGATTATAATGAATCCAATGAAAAAGGAAAAAAGGAAAAATATTCTGTCATCTTAAATGAACTTTATCAATTTCTTTCTAAAAAAGAAATTCATGAACCGAAAAAACTTCTTGAAGCCGAAAAAGTTAAAAAATCATACAGTAAATCTGCTTTTTCTTTAGGCCCTATAAGCTTAAAAATTTCCGAAGGAGAAATTATTGGTTTAGTGGGAGAAAATGGAAATGGTAAAACTTCTTTGCTTAGACTTTTATGTGGAGAATTGGAAGTGACTGAAGGGAAAATATCTTATACGCTGGATTTTAAAGATCGATATGAGTTAAGAACTAAGTTGATTTATATTCCTCAAAGGCCGAATATATGGTACGGTTCTATATTAGATAATCTTCAATTTACTGCATCTTCTTATAATATTAAGGGAGAAGAAAACGAATTAATGGTTGATTTGATTACCTCCAGAATGGGATTGCGAAACTATCGGAAAATGAATTGGGCTAATCTTTCTTCAGGATATAAAATGAGATTTGAATTAGCCCGAATGTTACTTAGAAAACCTAAACTTTTACTGATTGATGAGCCTTTAGCTAATTTAGATATTCTTTCTCAACAAACGGTATTGGAAGATTTTAAAGCAATAGCAAAATCTCCATTCAGACCTTTGGGTATCGTTGTAAGCTCTCAGCAATTGTATGAAGTGGAAAAAAATTCCGATCAAGTGCTATTCTTAAAACATGGGGAACAAAAAAATATAAAAAATGAGAGTTCTGATAAAAAAGAATTGCCTGAATTGATTATTGAGTTTGAATCGGAATGGCCTCAGGAAAAACTTTATGCTTCTTTATCTAAAATCTCTTTACTAAAATTACAATATAATGGAGGTTCTTATATTGCGCATTTTCCTGATACTACGTCGGTGAATAATTTTTTAACTCTTTGTATTGAGGATCAGATACCCATTAAGTATTTTAGAAATATATCTGATTCAACTCGTAGATTTTTTATTTAATTCTTTTAAAAATCCGTGATCATGTTTACAAAAACACAAAAACGTTTGCTAGAAAATTACCCTATTTTATGGAACACAAAATTTGTTCCGATGGGTATAACAGTTCTATTTATTAATATTTTTTTCTTTATTACGGGTTATTTTTCCGGAGCTATTAATTTTTATGAAACGGATTATGATTTAAATAGCACCACTGTCATCTATCTTATTTCAGTTTTAGCTAGTTTATTAATTCTCATTATATGGTTAGTATTTTATTTAAAGAATAATGGCTTTAAGTCCTTTTACCCCAAACAATCCAATGCTCTATATGTGGAATGGGTGTTGACTTTTATCTTACTCATCGGCAATCAATTATATCCTTACAGTTATTATCAGGGTATTACATATAAAGAAAGAGCCTTTGCTTCAAAACAACAAATCTATGAAGCTAAAAAAATATTGAATCAAATTCAAGTAGTAATACCTGATTCGTATAATTATTATCAATTCAATCCTATCGAGAAAACTATTGATTCTTTAGAAAAAGATCCTGATTCAACTCCCATGCACTTATCTCTTCTTAATTTTTATCCATATAATAAGGAGATTGAACAGGTTAAAAATTGGTTAATTAACGAACAAAAAGATAGCATAAGAAATTTAATTCGGGAATATTTAGATCTTCAAAAAAAACATAATCTTTCTACCAATCTTACTGTAAACAGCTGGATGAAAATAGTTTATAATCCACCCAATTATATTGTTACTGAATCAAATTATATTAGCAATGCAAAAAATCAAAATGATGATAACATAAAAAATTATGTGGAATTTAAAAAACTCGATTTTGCTTATCAAAAAATGTTTGACGCATATAATAATGGGAATTTTTCCAATGAGTTTATTTTAATCATTTTATATATTGCTTTAAGTTTATCTATTGCAATATTATCCTTTCGTACAACAAGTGGAAAAGCCTGGTTAATCGCATTTATAACATTTGGATTACTTATTTTTATTAACGGAATTATTTCTGTTTTATTCCGTCTATTTTCTTTTGAAATTAATGAGTATAATATCACTTATTTAATAACTATTTATTGGACATTGATACTCTTATTTATGAGCATTTACATTGTACTTAAACTCTATAAAAAAAGCGCAAAGAATAAATCAACTGTACTGATAAATTTAATTTTATGGATATTACCCTATATGCCCATACTTTATTTTACAACGTTTATGATAATAATGAATGAAACCTCTTGTAGTGAATATCTGAATCATTATATTAGTACTATATACCTTTACTTTTTTAATCATTCTATCGCCTTTTTTTGGATTAATCTTATATTTGTAGTTATCATTTTATTCATTATAGCTAAAATAATAAAAAGCTGGAAAGCTTTGCCTGAAGAATAGATAAAATTAACCCTATTTTTTATTTTAAATGTACAAAAGATTCCCATTATCCTTGCGAATTTTTTTAGTGATGATCCTTGTTGAGGTCAGCACTATATTTGCTATGGGATTGATAACTTTTTATCAATATATAAGAATTGCAGAGGAATATAACAATAAAAGGCTAGAAAGAAAGGAACAATTAATTATAGAGACTTTCGATTATCTCATTTCCAATCGGAATACAAAACCGGAAGAGGTTAAAAATAAAATTGGTAATAAAATATATGAAATTTCAGATATTAATAATATCGATATAAATTTTTATTCTTTGGATGGAAAATATATTTTAGGAAATAAATTACCCAATCCTAAGACTGAATTTGTCCCTAAAGAAATCTTAAAAAATTTGAATGTAAATAACGATCGTATAGAGGTTATAAACAAGCTTCCCAATTCTGAAGAAAGTTTTACGTCCGTATACAGATATATTTACAACAATGATTATCAACCTATTACAATCATAAATTTCCCTTTTTTACATGATGAAGCATTTCTAAAAAAAGATTTTTATTCCTTATTATACAGATATTTAGTTATCATGCTTATCGTATTAATTGTAAGTGGTATTTTTTCATGGTTCTTTTCACTTACTTTAACCAGAAAAATTAAAGATATTGCTTATCGGCTTAGGGATACCGGCGCACTTACTCATAATAGACCCCTTTTATATAATTATATTGACGAAGTGAGTCCATTGGTTAAAGCTTACAATATTATGCTGAATAAATTTAGAGAGCAAACTGATGCACTGGTTAAAAAAGAAAAAGATAATGCTTGGCAGGAAATGGCGAGACAGGTGGCTCACGAAATCAAAAATCCGCTTACCCCTATGCGGCTCGAAATTCAAAGTTTTCAATTAAGATTTAATCCTGAAGATCCACAAATTCATGAAAAGTTAGATTCATTAACCCGTTCATTAATACAACAAATAGATACTATTGCCTCGATTGCCGGCGCATTTTCAGATTTTGCAAAAATGCCTGTAAAAAAGGATGAAAAGTTAAACGTAATTGAAGTTGCTAAAATTTCCTTAGAAATATTTCCATCTCAACAAATTTCACTTGATACACTTGATGAATTGGTCATTTTAAATATTGATCCTAATTTATTGAACCGCATATTAACCAATTTAATTAAAAACGCTTTTCAATCAATACCGGAAGGAAGAACTCCCCATATTATTGTAAAAATCAGACAAGACATACGAATGGTTTATTTTTCTGTTATTGATAACGGAAATGGAATTCCGGAAGAAATAAAAGGCAAAATTTTTACTCCTCAATTTTCAACTAAAACCAGTGGAAGTGGTTTAGGTTTAGCTATCATAAAAAAGCTAATTGAAGAATATAATGGGTCTATAACCTTTGTGTCTGAAGAAGGGAAAGGAACTATTTTCAAATTTGAAATTCCTAAAGGTGAATAAAATTTTTAAGTTTAAAAAATTTAATATACTTCAAAATAATTCCGTATTTAAAATAGGTACAGATAGTGTATTATTGGGTTGTTTTGCTGATATACATAATGCCTCCCACATTCTTGATATTGGTACCGGTACAGGGATACTTTCGTTAATGTGCGCGCAAAGAAATCCCATTTCTCATATTACAGCCATGGATTCTGAATACAATGCGTATTCTTTGGCCTTGGAAAATTTTAAAAATTCTTCTTTTTCTCAAAGGATCAGAGGTATCCATTGCGATTTAGACCGTTTCTTTAGTGATATATTATTTGATTATATTATTTGTAACCCTCCTTATTTTAAAATTTCCGAAGTATTACATCGTAAACATCCTGTCGCCAGGCAGCAAATAAAACTTAATTATCATCTTCTTATTAAAAAATCGGCATCATTACTATCTCAAAATGGAAAAATTGGATACATTTTTCCTATTGAAAATGAGCAAGAAATTCTTGAACTATCAAATAGATATAATTTATTTCCCAATCGCATTATATATATTTCAGGAATAAGAAACGGAAAAATTAAAAGAATTTTTCTTGAACTTAGCAGAGAAGATAAAAATCCTATAATTGAAAACTTTGTTATAGAAGAAAAAAGCCGTATTTGGTCGGAAGAATATAAAAAATTAACATCAGAGTTCTATTTATAATATCATAGAAAAGGCGTCTTTTATATGTTCAATTTGCCATATGTAATCTTTTTTTATGATGGAAATAATATCAAACCTTACATTGACATCCATTTCTTTACAAAGCACATATTCATTTGCTGCTTTAATCAATAAATTTCTTTTTAATCTGGTTACCGCCTCTATGGGATCAATTATAGTTGTATAGTTTCTAGCCTTAACTTCAACTATTACCAACTCTGAACCATTTTTAGCAATAATATCAATTTCTGCCTTATCATATTTCCAATTTCTATCTAATATTTCATATCCTATATCTAAAAGATAATAAAATGCTTTCATTTCTGCTTCTTTTCCAAATTCATTATGATAAGCCACACTATATTTTTTAGTTTATTAATTAAAATTATATTTATATGAAATACAAATATACTATATTTGAAAAAAAATCCTGTATGAGGAATACGACCCTATTATTTTTTAGTTTTTTTAGTTTCTTCATTTTTTTCTCCTGTGGAGATGAAAATTTTGAACCCTATCCTAACCATGAATTTGATAACCATAAAGGCTTATTACCTTCAGAATATATAAAAACTGAAATAGATAAAAATACGGGGAACAAAGTAACAGTAACTACTTCTATGCAATACGATAATTTGAATAGATTAATAAATATTAAATCGTCTATTTCTGATTCGATAACTAATGTTCATATGATCACTTATAATGAAAGTAATGGTAAAGTTTATACCGTTACTACTGAAAATGCCCAAGGGACCTATTTGTATTCTTATGAATATACTGAACCCGGAATTATACTTGAGCATAGAAGTTTTAAAACAAATCCTCCTCCCGGATATCCTGAAATTGAACCTTATACAAGAACCTTAGCTGTTTCGGGCGATAAATTACTAAAAATAGAAGACCCAAAAGACGCACAAACCCATCTTTTCAAATACGACAAATACGGAAATTTAATTCAATTTGATACTACTATTTATACCTATGATATCTTAAAAGGCTTGATGAACAACGTAAAAACCCCTCATTGGTTATTCGCAGCATTCGAAGGAAATTTTCCTTTCACTTATAATCTGGTTAATAATATTACCGGTGATAATAAGGGAACTGTTTATAATTATGAATATAATAAAGACTTACATCCTGATTATCCTACAAAAATTATTCTTAACAACACAGAAGAAATAATTATCAATTATATAGTTGCTAAATAAATCAAATTTTACCCTTTAAAAAATACACAAACTTTTAAATCTTAATATAATTAAAATTTATTATTGAAAGTAATAAACAATAAATTATTATTCTCAAATTTTTTGCATTAACTAACACTAAAAATGATTATATAATTACCTATGAGCTACATTTATAATGTAGCTTTTTGCATTTTATATCTACCTTATTAACTAATCTCAATTACAGTAAAACATATAAATATCCGAATACATTGCTTCAATTATTAGATTATTAAAACATATAATAGCTTAAATATTGAATCATATTTTTATCACTATTTATTTTTCTTACCCAATAAAGAATAAATTAATTATATTTGCCACTTAAATTAGATAAAATATACGATTATTTATTATTAAATTAACTTATTATTGAAAAATATAATCTTATGAATTTATTCGATAAAAAAAAAATGTTGATACCAATTTATAATGATTTCGCTATGTTTAAAGCTCCTTCTTTTTTTATTAATTATAGAATTTTTCAGAATGTAAAAAAATTAAAAACTAATATTAGCAGATTATTATCTAAATGTTATTATACTCTCAAATATAATTTATTAAACTTCTATAAATACTTGTTTTTTTCACAACTTTCCAAATTCAAAAAACAAACCTATCCATTGATTATTAAATTTTATAAATTATGCGTTTCGCAAATTAATAGAAATCAATTTATATATGCTATTTTAAGTATGAATATAATTCAATTGTATGATTATTTTGCTTTTTTTAACCACAAAATATTGAGCATCATTCCGTTATTTAAATTAGTAGATTTATTCTCTAAAAACTTAAATAATAATATTTCAATATTTGGAAATGAAATAAAAAGAAATAATTTGGATTTACTATTCATACCTTATTAAAGAATAGACCTTACACATACCAATTTATTCCAAAAAAAATATTTTATCTTAAACTTTATTTTTTTGCAATTATATAACTGTAAATCTAATCTTTAAAGATTGATTTCAAAACATCTATTTTATATTGTATTTATAAAAGGGAAGTTTATTTAAATATAATATATATTAAAAATGCCAATAATTTTATTTTTTTTTAAAGTATTTTCAAAATAACAAATATTTTGTCTAATTATAAGTTATTGTAAAATAAAAAAACTACAAAAATATTATGAACAAAAAAAATTTAAAAAAAATAATAGAACAATGCAAACACTATGAGGAATATGGAAAATTTACAGATTGTTTGACAATTTTACATCATTTAACTAATCAATACCCTAAGGTTAGTTATTTTTATTATTTAGCCCAAGTGTATTACAAAAATAAAAACCCGGATTTAACATTAAAATTTATAAATGAGGCATTACATACACAACCTAAACATAAAAAATCATGGTTCTTAATAAAAGGTGTCTTTTATGAAGATCAAGGTAAGCTTAATGAAGCCGAACAAATGTATTTAAAAGCGTTAGATATTGATTACGATCATTTCGACTCTAGAATTCAATTAATAAGCCTATATTTTTATAAATATAAAGATTATCAAGAAACAATTAAACAATGTGAGTTCGTATTCTCCTATAAAAAATTTGAATATACAAAAAAAAAAAAGTGCCGCACATCTTTTATGTGGTTGTATGCACTATGGAATCCTTTGTACAAATCCTATATTTATTCTCACCAATATAAACAAGCCATTAAAGTAATAAATCATAAAAAACAAACCATTAATTTTATGTCTGTTGAAATAAAAGAAGATTTTTTTCGTAAGGACGATAAAATTTTATTTAAACTATATTATCTTTTAAATGATAAAAAAAAATTAGACGAAATAACTTATTTATGGAAACATTATTACAAGGTGAGCGATAATTACATTAAAGGAATGAAACTAGATGCTGAACAAAACTATATTACTCATATAAATCCAAAAAATTACGACTCGGATATATTTTAGGAATGAAGTACATTATTAGACGGATACCTAAAATCTAAATTTAAATAGATACAAATTCCATTTTGTTTTATAATTCATACTATATACTTAAAGTTAAAAATTCTTAATAGAGCTCGTAAGCTTTTAAAATTTAAAGTATCACTAATTAAGATGAAGTATAAAACAGGATTTGCATACCAATTCTTTACTATAAAATATCTTAAAGCTTATTAAATATAAGCGGTTTTTATTTAATAAATTTCTTATCATAATAAACTGTAAAAAAAAGATGTTAACTATGAACTTTAAAAGTATTAAATAGTATATATTCTAAATTAATTATAATAGGATAAAATTTTTATAAACTAATAATAAATTGTATTAAATAAATATAGACTTATTAAAAGATGAGATCGTAAAATTTCCTTGAAATTCAGAAACTAAGATTTCACTATGTAAACTAGTAAATTACTCGAAAACATAATATATAAAATTATTATTTTTAAAAATATTCAAAATAAGCCTCAATGTTTTTTTTATTACAATCTAAAAACATTAATGGCTAAAAGATATATCATCTTACTACGGAATTCGATGAAATATGGGATAGCTACTAAAATATAATTATAATAAGTTTTTCATAGTAGAATTCATAAAAAAGTTGTATTAGTTTTTTTAAAAAATTATTTCAATTAATGTAATATGAAATAAACTATTTTTTAAGATCAAACATACATCACTTCCACATCATCTGAAGAAATATAAACCAATAATTTACTCACAACTTTTTTATTCATTCCAACTAAGGCTTTTTCATATAGCGAAATTTGTTTTTTATGACCGGTTAATTTTTCACCCGTTTTGAAATCAATAAGTGTTAATGAATCTTGCTGTTCTATGATTCGATCGGGACGGTAAATTTTTCCTTCATATATAATTTCACGTTCTTGATGTACAGTTATCCCTTTTGAAAAATAATCTTTTATTTGAGGATTGGATATAACTTTATGTATTATCTTTTCAATTTCTTCTTCCTGACCGATTGGAATCAATCCCGTCAAAGTTAATTTTTTAATTACCAGCGGCAGATCTTCCGGCGTATTAATTTCTGCTAAAATAGCATGTATACTATTACCGTATTGAATGTCTTCGTTCTCCTCACTATAAAATTTATGAGCCTCGGAACTTACTTTTATTTTAGAATTCCATCTTTCAGAAGTCCATTGTATTTTTTCTTCTTGAACAATATTTTTTGCGCCTTTTTCATTATTTTTATTAAAATCGGGAGCAGGATAAAGCTCAACTATTCCTTCTGCAGATTTCCCTTGCTGAATTAAAAATTCACCCAACGAACTTAATTTATCTTTTCTTTCTTCCAATAAAAATAATTGTTGTGACGCCCGTGTGGTTGCAACATATTGTATACATAATTCATCTATCTTATTTTCAAATTCTCGGGTAGTTACCACCTCTTTTATACTATCACCGGTATCATCTAAGCCTGATTTTGAAGATGTGTAAAATTTATCAAACCCATTATATAAGTCTTTATCAAGTGGAAACCAATATTCCTCTTTTCTAGAATTGCTATCGATCATAGGATAAATTACAATTGGAAATTCCAATCCTTTAGATTTATGTATAGTCATGATCTGGATGGCATTTCGATTATCGGGAAATCGTATGGATAATCCCGGGCTTTTTAATTCCCAATATTCTAAAAATTCTTGTAAACTTATAACTCCGTTCTTTTCCAACTGAACTATCATATCCAATAAGGCAGAAATATATAAATCTTCTTTCTCTCCAAATCCTAAAGAATTAATAAATTCTTCTACATAATCATAAAAGCTCAAATTATATATTTGTTGATAAGGCAAAGAAATATTCATTTTTTCTTTAAACCAATTAATAATATCGTCAAAATCCAAATCTTTTATTTTACAAATTTCTTCTGTAAAATCTTCAAATTCCGCTCTACCTATGGTAAAAAGAAGATGGAGCATTCTCACCAAGTTTTCTTTGTCTTCAGGATTGGAAATCCATTGTAAAGCATAAATAAGAGCTTGGATTTCAGGAGACGATACAACTAATAATGCTTCTTCTGTCAGAATAGGATATCCTTTTTCTGCAATTTTATCTACAATGGAAACACTATGCTTTTTATTTCTGACTAAAATAGTTATATCTTTAAAATCAAAACCATTCTGTAAAGACTCTTCAATTATTTCAACAATTCTTTCTTCTAAAAGATTTTCTTCTTTTGGAAATATAAATGATACCTGTACCCTTCCCCCTTTGGGTAAGTGGGAGATTTGCTGTGCATGGACTCCAAACAATGAAGAATATTCGGGATTATTTACTAAATAAGTAGATAAAAATTGATAATAGGTATTATTAAAATCAACAATATTGGGCAAACTTCTGAAATTATTCTGCAAAGTTTTTACATGAATGCCTTTGTCTTTTGCATTTGCTATAAGATCGATTAATATTTCAGGATTTCCCGAACGAAATCTGTAAATGGCTTGCTTGGGATCACCAACCAAAGTAATTGTATTTCCATCTGAGACTTTTGCATTATCTAACAAAGGAATTATATTATTCCATTGAAGTTGTGAGGTATCTTGAAATTCATCTATAAAGTAGTGATTGTATCTCCCTCCTAATTTTTCATATATAAAGGCTACCGGTTCTTCTTTTAAATGAGTTCCTATAATAGGATTTACATCTGATAGAAATACTACATCATTTTCTGTTTTTCGTCTGTGTAAAAATCGATTAATTTCAGATTGTAATTCAATCGTAATTAGATTTTTACGAACAGATTCATCTACTTTAATTCTAATGATTGCTTGTTTTATTTTATAAAATGCCTCAATAATTTGCGGTGCAATACCTTTTATATCTTCTTCATGACTCGATTTTGATTTTGCATATTTTTCTTCTTCACAAAAAGCTTTATAATAAGAAGAAGATAAGTTTATATTAAGTATTTTGCTCGAGTCCTGCATTTTATAAAAAAATCCGGCCATACCTCTCGCTCCTTGATAAAAATCTCCTACTTCTAAACCGCTAGATTCAAATAACGCTATAATTTCATCGGCTGTTTTTTGTATTAAGGTATAATTTTCTTGTACTCGCCTGCCTATTAACTGATTCAATTTTTTAAAATCTTCGATCTCTTTAGAAGTCAAAGAATTAATCTGTTCCAGATTCTTTTCTTTTAAAAAATTTTGTGAGGAAGTCAATAATTCCTTTCTTATATCTGTAGATGATTCGTTCTCGAATTTCCAAAATATATAATTTAAAATTACCTCAGCAAAAGGATTATCAGTTCCTAATTCATCTACTAATTCATCAATTGACTGCCTGAGATATTCCGAAGAATCCAGTTCCACCGCAAACGAATATGACAACCCCAATTCTTTGGTAAATGCCTTCATCAATCGTAAATTAAATTTATCAATGGTGCTGATGGAAAATAATGAATAATGATGTAATATGTAGGATAAGGCCCTATACGATCGCTGATGTAAAAGAGATATATCTATATTCAGTTCTTGAGATATTTGCTGTAAAACTAAATTCGATTGATAATTTTTTTCATCTGAAAAATCCTTTAACCATGTAAGTATGCGCGTTTTCATTTCATTAGCTGCTTTATTGGTAAAAGTTACTGCTACTATGGAACGCACAGACTCTACGGAATCATTTTGCAACAAGATACAAAGGAAATTTTTCACCAAAGTAAATGTTTTCCCGGCACCTGCAGATGCATTGTATATCGTATAGCTTGAACTCATTCAGATGAAAATTAAAAAAGGATTTAACAAAATTAGTTAAATCCTTAATAGTATGGAATTTTATAACTTAATAAAGCTTTTCTCTATCTTCTTTTTTGAAAAGAATAAATTAAATGGAATACTCCCGGAAGTATAAAAATACTTCCTAACATTAGTGCCCATGCTAGCATTGCAATAGTTTTATGTATATATTGGTCTTCAATTAAAGATAGACTACCATGTTTTAATATAACTAAATTAGGATAATGCCGGTAGGTTACCGCAAACAATATAGTCAATACCTGAAACCCTGCTAATACTCTTATCCAAGAATATTTTTTTTCTTTCAATGCATATAGAGTTCCAAAAACAGAAACGGTTGCTAAAATTACCGCAATCCATCCGGCTATTTCTCCAAATATCCATTGAATTAAAGGAACATGTGAAAAATAAGCACATACAAATACTAAACCTCCGGTAACCACCACTACAAATAAAAATATAGTAAGTTTTTTAGATAAATATTCACGATCATCAAAATTTTTAACTTGAGACAATGAATAGGAAACAGCCAAATATCCGCAAATACTGCAAGTGAAAACACCCAGCGCACATCCAAACGGAGTAAGCCAACTCCAAATATAAGCATTCATAAAATCGGTAGGTTCTACATCAATAGTTCCGGAAACCGTAGCTGCTGCTATTATACCTAAGAAAAAAGGTGTGATTACACTGGAATATCTAAATATTTTATTATAAACAAATTGCCAATGATCTTTAACCGCATCGTAATTTCGAAAAGAAAAGGCAGTTCCTCTAGCAATTATACCTATAAGCATTAATAGTAAAGGTATATGTAAATAGGTTGATAGCACCGAATAAATATCAGGAAACCCTACAAAAAGAATTACAATTACAATGATCAACCACATATGATTAGCTTCCCATACGGGTCCCATTTCTTCATACATAATTTTTTCAATTCTTTTTTCATTTTTTTGTTTGCTGAATAATTCTAAAATTCCAACTCCAAAATCTGCACCTCCTAATAATAAATACAAAGCGATCGCTGTCCAGAGGAAAAAAATTACTACATATAAATAAAACATACTCTACTTCTTATTAGGTTTATAATTCTTATCCGTTGCGTCATATAATATAGGAACCATTTTCATTTGCCTATATAAAAGGAAAATTACAATGGCTGATAATGAAATAAAAATAGCTGTGAATAAATAGAATGAATATGCTATTCCGGGCATAGGTGTTACGGCATCAGCCGTCCTCATTACTTTATAAATTATCCACGGTTGACGTCCAACTTCCGTTACGGTCCATCCTGCCTCCAGCGCTATATATCCCAAGGGGGTAGCTATTACAAATAATTTATAAAGCCATTTTTTTGTAAGCCAATTTTTAGTTTTGAATCTTGCCAATAAATATATAACCGCCAATATCATTAATGCCACACCTAATATAATCATGATTTGAAAGGAATAATGCGTTATTGCAACGGGCGGTCTATCGTTTTTGGGAAAATCAGTGATTCCTTTAACCGGATCTTTTACATTTCCATAAGCTAAAAAACTTAATAAACCGGGTATTTTTATAGCATAATCAACTCTTTCTTCCTTTTCATTTACAATACCTCCTAAAATAAATGAGGCCGGGGCTTCTGTATGGAAGTGTGCTTCCATGGCCGCCAACTTTTCCGGTTGTCTTCTGCTTACATCTTTCGCAGAGATATCTCCACTTAAAGGTTGAATCAAAGCTGCAATACATGCACAAGCGGCAGCAATTTTAAATGCTTTACTATGAAATTCGATATTCTTTTTCTTTAAGATCATGAAAGCATGCATACCGGCTACAGCAAATCCTGTAGCCACAAATGCGGCTATTATCATATGTAATGCCTGTGAAAACCAAGCGTCATTAAACATTGCCTTTACAGGGTCTATGTTTATATAGTTTCCGTTGACATAGTCGAACCCTGCAGGACTATTCATCCATGCATTAGCTGCTAAAACCAGTATACCTGATGACAATCCGCTAATTCCAACTAATAATCCTGTTAACCAGTGAAACCAAGGATTGAATTTATTCCAACCGTAAAGAAAGAATCCTATAGCTATAGCTTCTACGAAAAAGGCAGTACCTTCTAAAGAAAAAGGCATTCCAAAAATTGGCCCTGCATGCTTCATGAATTCAGGCCATAGCAATCCTAATTCAAATGAAAGCATGGTACCTGAAACCGCACCGGTTGCAAATAATATTGCGATTCCTTTACTCCAAGCCTTTGTTAGGCCTTTGTATACTTCATCTCCGGTCTTTAAATATTTATAATGTGAAATTGCCATAAAGAAAGGCATAACCATACCTATACATGAAAATATGATATGGAATCCTAATGAAACTGCCATCTGCGATCGAGCAGCAATAAAATCATTCATCGAAAAAACAAATTAAAGGGTGCAAATTTATAATAATTCTTAACTTTTAAAATCATTTAATAAAAAGTTTTACTATAAGTCATGATTTATTTTATCATTATATAACAATAATTTAATTAAGATATTTATATAATTATATTTTTTTAGCATAATTATTATAGTTGCTTTCACTTATTATAAAAAACAACACATATTTATTATTGTTAAACAAATCATTATTTTTTATTAAAAAATTATGCCGAAAATTAATTTTAAAAATTTTCTCAATCAACCATAATATAATTATATGAAAGACCCCTTGTTATAATTAAAATTTAAGTCGTATTTAAGCAAGACAGTACATTATTATACCATTAATTAAACATAGAAAATTAAATTAGTAATTTTGTAACTATGGACAAATTAACTAAAGAGCAAAGACGAAGAAATATGCAAGCTGTAAAATCAACAGGCTCAAAAATTGAGAATAGCCTGGCAAAAGCTTTATTTGCTCGTGGTTATCGTTATCGTAAAAATGATAAATCCGTGTTTGGAAAACCGGATCTAACATTTAAAAAATATAAAATAGCCATATTTGTAGATAGTGAATTTTGGCACGGAAAGGATTGGGATAAACACAAACATGATCACAAATCTAATCAAGAGTTTTGGCATAAAAAAATTGAAAGAAACATAGAGAGGGATAAAGAAGTTAATAAAGAATTAAAAAAACAAGGCTGGAAAGTTCTTCGTTTTTGGGGAGATCAAATTAATAAAAATTTGTTATTTTGTGTCTCTGAAATAGAGAACGTCGTAAATTATTCAAAAATGAATTTTCAAAAAAAAATATCGTTGGAAGAAATTAACGGAAAAAATGTAAAAATTTGCTTATTTGAACCGGAATCTAATCGAGAGGCGATATTAACACATTATATTCATAATAGTACTAATAATATCTCTAAATTATACAAGAAAGAAGCTATTGAGACTACTAAAAATATTCTGCAAGTAAAATATCCTGAAGAAACGATCACAAACAAAGTAGCTGAAAAAGCATTACAGTATGGTATATTTAATACTTTAAATGTACCATTTTTACCGATCAACAAGCCAAAATTCAAATTTATAGATTTATTTGCCGGAATCGGTGGTTTTAGACTAGCACTCCAAAATTTGGGAGGAAAATGTGTATTTACAAGCGAATGGGATAAATCCGCTCAACGAACATACAAAGCTAACTTTGGAGAAGTTCCATTTGGAGATATAACAAAAGCAGAAATTAAAGCATATATTCCGGATAAATTTGACATTCTGTGTGCCGGTTTTCCATGTCAAGCTTTTTCAATAGCAGGAAAAAGAGGTGGGTTTGAAGATACAAGAGGTACACTTTTCTTTGATGTTGCTGAAATAATCAAAACAAAACAACCAAAAGCTTTCTTTCTTGAAAATGTTAAAGGGCTTCGCAACCACGATAAGGGAAAGACTTTAAAGACAATACTTAACGTTTTACGTGAGGATTTAGGTTATTATGTACCTGAACCACAAATTGTAAATGCTAAAAATTTTGGAGTTCCTCAAAATAGAGAACGTATTTATATTGTTGGTTTCCATCCGGACTTAAAAATAAATAATTTTACGTACCCTGCTACAACTGATGAAACTAAAACATTTGCAGATGTAAAAGAAGAGAACGTCGTTCCCACAAAATTTTATTTGTCTACTCAATACTTGCAAACATTGAAAGACCATAAAGCAAGACATAAAGGCAAAGGTAACGGTTTTGGTTATGAAATTATTCCGGATGATGGTATTGCAAATGCAATTGTCGTGGGGGGGATGGGCAGAGAACGTAATTTAGTTATTGATGATAGAATAACCGATTTTACTCCGACTACTAAGATAAAGGGAGAAGTTAATCGCGAAGGCATCCGAAAAATGACCCCCAGAGAGTGGGCAAGACTACAGGGGTTTCCTGACAACTATCTTATTCCGGTGGCAGATGCTTCCGCTTATAAACAATTCGGTAATTCTGTTGCTATACCTGCAATTCAAGCAACTGCACGTGAAATTTTATTAAAATTGAAGATAAAATGCTAACAGGTAATAAAGGAGAATGGAGTGAAATATATACACTTCTCAAAATTATTGGTGATGGAAAACTTTATGCAGGAGATAAAAATTTAAATAGAATTGAGCGACTTATATTTCCAATAGTTAAAGTCTTACGTACTGAAACTAATGGAACTTATGAATTTTCATATAAAGACACACTAGTTTTAATAAAATACGGATTGGAAGAATTTAAAATTCCAATTATTGAATTTCATAAAAAAGCATCTAGTTTATTATCATATTTAAAAAATGCTGCCGGTTCTTCATTTTCTCATGAAGAAACAGAGGAATTTATTAATAATTTTAAATGTCGTTCAATTAAAGCCAGCTCTTCCGTTAAAAGTGACATACAAATCATTATTCATGATATGAATACCGGAACTCAGCCTGTATTAGGATTTAGCATTAAGTCTCAACTTGGTGGTGCGTCTACTTTGTTAAATGCAGGAAAAACGACAAATTTTATTTATAAAATAACAAATACCTCTCTTTCTGATAATGATATAAAAGTTATCAATTCAATTTCTTCCAGAAGTAAAATTATGGATAGAATAAACGCTATTATAAAGAAAAATGGAATTTTAGAATTTCAACATCCTGAAAATCGCACATTTGACAACAATTTAAAATTAATTGATACTTCTTTACCTACTTTGTTAAGTGATATGTTACTTTTATATTATACTACAAAAATTAACAATGTAAAAGAATTAGTTGATAAAATTTCAAAACTTAATCCATTAAAATTTGATATTTTATCAAAACATCCTTATTACTCTTATAAAATTAAACGTTTTCTTAATGATATTGCATTAGGTATGGTGCCTTCTAAAGTTTGGACAGGAACTTTTGATGCTACCGGAGGCTACTTAATTGTAAAAGATAATGGAGACATTTTATGTTATCATATATATAATAGAAATGAATTCGAAGATTATTTATTAAATAATACTAAATTAGAAACAGCAAGTAGTTCAAGACATGGCTTTGGATTTATTTATAAACATGATAAAGATCTATTATTTAATTTAAATTTACAAATTAGATTTTTAAAATAATTTACCTTATTATATTTATTTCGCTACCTATATAAATTAACCTTTTAAAAATTTAATATCAATTGTATTAATAAAAATTTAGAAAAAATAATTTACTCATTTTTAGACAAATAGTTTCCCGGATTTTTTTTGAATTCTTCCTTACAATGTGAACTGCAAAAACCATATAATTTACCTTGATAATTTAAGGTATCTTTTAAATTTTCATGGGTAGCCATCCTACATACTGGATCTACTTCATTCACAACTTTTACATTGGTGAGTATTTCTTCTTTGCTAGTATCCTTATTATTCTTAAGCTCACAAGAAGTCATCCACATCATTACAATTATATTGAGTGCGATAAATTTTATATTTTTTTTCATTAGTTATGAATTTTAATTTTAAAATATGAAGTTTTAATTTGAACTCCATAATCGAGCTAAATGTATGAAATCTTCTACAGATAATTGTTCGGCGCGTAGATTTAAAAATTCATGGGATTCAAGATGTTGAGGAATGTTTAAAACTTTTAATGCATTTCTCAGTGTTTTTCGTCTTTGATTAAATCCTGCCTTTACTAATTTAAAAAAGAATTCATCATCTATACCCTCTATTTTATCTCTATATCGTTTTAAGCGTATAACTGCCGATTTAACTTTGGGAGGTGGTGTAAACACGTTTTCATGAACAGTAAATAGGTAGTCTACGTTATAATATGCTTGGGTTAGAACGGATAGTATACCATAAATTTTATTTCCTTTTTGAGCGGCAATTCTTTCTGCTACTTCTTTTTGAAACATTCCAACCATTTCAGGTATTGTATGTTTATTTTCTAAAATCTTAAAAACAATTTGTGAAGAAATGTTGTAGGGAAAATTACCGATTACAGCAAAATTATCTGAAAATAATTCCTCAAATTCTAACTTAAGAAAATCACCTACAATGTTGTTTTCCAGTTGAGGATAATTTATTTTTAAATAATCTACAGATTCCTTATCTATTTCAGCAACATATACTTTTACCTGCTTTTGAAGTAAAAACTGAGTCAGAACTCCCATACCCGGACCAACTTCCAAAACTAAGTCATACGGATGATAGCTTAATGAATCTACTATTTTTGAGGCGATATTCTGATCATTTAGAAAATGTTGCCCTAAATGCTTTTTAGGTTTAACTTTCAATTGTATCTTTATTTTAACAATAATTTATATCCAAAATTACACTAAAATAAATGAAGTTTTTATATTTTAGCGAATATTTAATAAAAATATGGCCAATAAAACAGACAAGCTAAATAAGGGAAGATTGCGTTCTTCTAACATTACTGTAGTCATCAGTATTTCTTTAGTCTTATTTTTAATTGGAATCATTGGCATGATTGTAATTAATGCCAATTCTTATATTGATTATTTGAAAGAACAAATGGTGATTGAAGTTTTCTTTAAAAACGACAGAAACAAAAATAATCTAATAAAAAACGAAAAAGCCCAACTAAATTATCTTGACAGTATTCAAGTAAATCCCTACGTAAAAAAGGCTAAGTATATATCTAAAGAACAAGCAACTTACACCGCAAAAAAAGATTTAGGAGTTGATTCTCAATCTCTTTTCGAAGAAGATATATTTCCGGCTTCCATTACTATCGCTTTAAAACCGGAATATACTGATTCCGTACATATTGAAACTATAAAAAAGCAAATTCAAAAAAATGTTTTAGTAGATGAGGTAAAATCCGACAGTAATTTATTAACTCAGATGAATAAAGGAGTTCGAAAAATTACGTTAGGTATTTCCATACTTGCCGGTATTATCTTATTAATTGCCATTTCATTAATTAATAATTCCATTCGATTGAAAATTTACGCTAAAAGATTTATAATCAAAACCATGCAATTAGTGGGTGCAAAGCGTTTATTCATTATGAAACCTTTTTTAATTCAATCGGTAATTTTAGGAGCCATAGGATCTGCAATAGCCTTAGTTCTTTTATTTGCCGTAAATTATATGCTTATCCGTTATAATATTCTTCCGCCAATTGTAGATTATTCTAACCACATTATCTTGTCTTTGTTTATTTTGCTTATTGGAATTTTGATAACAACGGTTAGTACTTGGTTTGCTACCTGGAGATATTTAAAACTTAAAATAGACGATCTATATTATTCATAATTCTTAAATTGGCTGAAAATTTAATTTTATGAAAGATCAACCATCAAAAAATATATATTCTGAATCTGATAAACCTTTTTTATTTGGAAAAAGAAATTATACATTTATGTTTATCGGTTTGGGTTTAATTGCTCTAGGTCTTATTTTGATGACAGGACCGGATGCAAATACTGTAAATGGAGTTTATGATAAAAATAACTGGAACGAAGATATTTTTAGTTTCAGAAGAATTCGACTTGCACCAATTCTTATTGTTCTTGGATTTTTAGTCGAAATTTATTCCATCATGACTTATTCTAATCCAAAAAAGAACTCTAAATGAATACGTTAGAAGCGATCATTATTGCTATTGTTGAGGGTCTTACAGAATATTTACCTGTTTCCTCCACTGCCCATATGATTTTTACCAGTTCCATTTTAGGAATACAAGAAAATAACTTTGTAAAAATGTTTGAATATTGTATTCAACTGGGCGCAATCTTAGCAGTTGTTGTTTTATACTGGAAAAAATTTTTCGATTTTAAAAGATTAAATTTTTATTTGAAATTAATATTTGCTGTAATTCCTGCCTTAATTTTAGGTAAATTATTTAATGAAAAAATTGATGCTATTTTAGAAAAACCTATTCCTATTGCCATCGTTTTAGTTGTTGGGGGATTTATACTTCTGTTTGTAGATCGTTTTTTCAAAAATCCTACTATACTTAAAGAGGAGGATATTTCAATTAAACAAGCTGTAATTATAGGTTTTTGGCAATGTTTAGCAATGATGCCGGGTACCAGCCGATCTGCAGCCTCAATTATTGGCGGAATGCAACAAAAATTAAGCAGGGAGGTTGCCGCTGAATTTTCTTTTTTTCTGGCAGTTCCTACAATGCTGGCGGTCACTGTATATTCTCTTACATTGAAAACATGGGAAGAAAATGGAATCAGCATGAAAGGGTATGAACTATTGGCTTCAAATAGTAATCAAATGTGGATTTTTATTTTAGGAAACCTTGTTGCCTTTGTAGTAGCAATTTTTGCTATTAAATTTTTTGTTGGTGTAATTAAAAAATACGGATTTAAAATTTGGGGCTGGTACAGAATTATTATAGGTTCTTTATTATTGATATATTTTATTTACTTCCAAAAAGCTTAAAATTTTGAGTTTTATTTATTGAATATTTACTTACAATTTAAAAAGTTGAATTTAAGATTTTATGTTTACTTTAATACTATAGAGTTCTACTATAACGCATTAATATTTAACTGTTTTTATTTTTCTATATTTTAATAGTAAATTAAATATCTTGTGTGGGATAAATACAATTGCTTATTTTAGTTTAAAATTATACCTTATTAATAATCATAGTATATATAATCTTCAAAAATTACCAGACGTTCGATATTCTCAATAATAACACTTTATTATTATTTATTTTTCAGTTAAGGAATGTAATTTGCATTCATAAATTTAATAGCTTAGATATTTTTAGAGTTTATAATTATCTAATATAATAAACAAGATAAAGCTCAAAAAATACTTTTTAATTAATATTATCATAAATTTACCAAAAACTAATAATAATGTCAATACACTCGGAATTTAAAAAGATAACTACTGAAACTTTCAAAAAAATGAAAGTGTCGGGAGAAAAAATATCTATGTTAACTGCTTATGATTACACTATGGCAAGTCTTGCTGAGGAAGCCGGAATAGATGCTATTTTAGTTGGAGATTCTGCAGCTAATGTAGTGGCAGGATATGAAACTACGTTACCTATAACGTTGGATCAAATGATTTATCATGCCCAATGTGTATCAAGAGGAATTAAAAGAGCTTTATTAGTTGTAGATTTACCTTTCGGTACCTACCAATCCGATCCTTTACAAGCTTATCATTCTGCCGTTCGAATTATGAAAGAAACCGGTGCTTCCGCAATAAAAATGGAGGGTGGAATTGAAATAAAAGATTCTATAGAAGCCATTGTTAAAGCCGGAATTCCCGTTATGGGACATTTAGGTTTAACTCCTCAATCCATTCATCAATTTGGGTCTTTCAAGTTAAGAGCGAAAGAAGATGCCGAAGCGGATAAACTAATTTCCGATGCTAAATTATTAGAGGAAATAGGGTGTTTTTCACTGGTATTAGAAAAAATACCGGCTCAATTAGCAGAAAAGGTAACCAATGAATTAGATATTATTACCATTGGTATCGGTGCAGGAAATGTTACAGATGGCCAAGTTTTAGTTATTCATGATTTACTAGGCTTAAATAAAAATTTCAAACCGAAATTTGCCAGAAAATATTTACATCTTCATGAACAAATTGTTGAAGCCGTTTCAAATTATGTTCAAGATGTAAAAAGCCAAGAATTTCCAAGTAAAGAAGAAAGCTTTTAAATTTTTCACCTATTTATGGATATAAAATTTTAGTTTCTTAAATTATTGGATTTATTTTTTAAAAAATATGCTTACTGAAAATCAAATACTTTTTGAAGATAATCATATCATCATTATAAACAAAAAAGCCGGTCAGCTCGTTCAAGGAGACAAGACCGGTGATATTTCATTATTAGATGAGGTAAAATCTTATATTAAGCAAAAGTATTCCAAACCCGGAAATGTTTTTGCCGGACTTGTTCATCGCATTGATCGTCCTACTTCCGGCATTGTTATATTTGCTAAAACCAGTAAAGCCCTTACTCGATTGACGGAAATGATCAAGAAAAGAGAAATTAAAAAAACATACTGGGCGGTAGTAAAAAAAAATGAAATTCCTGAAACACAAAGGTTAGTTCACTATTTAAAGAAGAATGAAAAAAATAATAAGGCAATTATTTTTAATTCATCGAGTGCTCAAAGCGGTTCCAAAGAGGCCATTTTAACTTATAAAATAATAAAAAAATCTGACCATTACCTATTATTGGAAATCGATTTGGAAACAGGAAGACATCATCAAATACGAGCGCAACTCAGTGCAATTAAATGTCCAATCAAAGGAGATCTAAAATACGGTGCTGATCGTTCCAACTCTGATGGCAGCATTCATCTATTAGCCAGAAAAATCGAATTTATTCATCCCATTAAGAAGGAAAAAATTGTACTGGAAGCTCCGGTTCCGGAAAATGATAATTTATGGAAAAGCTTTGAAAATTAAAGTTTTTTGAAATATAAATATACAGTACTCATATTGTAAAATCCGGAAAATATATACGCTAAACCGGTTGCTATTGCTGCTCCTGTTATTCCATAGTGAGGAATCAATAATAATCCTACAATTAGCTGAATAATAATAGCTCCTACGGAAGCATAAATATTCTTTCTTAGTAACCCTAATGCTGCTGAAATATTTCCAAAAGGAATCAATACGAGTAAAGAAAAAACCGAAGCAATCATAAGAATATAAAAGGCCGTATTTGCCTGATAATTACTTCCAAATAATAAATTAATTATAAAATCTCCAAATAAAAAAAATATCGATATAAACACACTTCCCAAACCAAAAAAAATTATAAAATAATTTTTCATATAAGTTTGAAAATACTTTTTGTTGTTAAAATTCTTTACAAATTTAGGATAATCTGTTACTATAAACATTTGAGCAATAAAGAATAAATTAAAAGGAATGATAGATGAAATTCTATATTCTGCAATATTAACTGCCGAAAGAAAATATCCTACCATAAAAGTATCTATCGATGAAATAGATGTATGTAAAAAATTAGCTAATGAACTACCTATTGAATACTTCCAAAATTCTTTTTTAGATACGGGAAGTTTCGCATTTTCTTTAGACTTACTATATTTCTTAAGGAAGAAATAAAAAAAAATAAATGAAATGGATAATGAAATTACATATCCATAAACTCCAAATATAAAACTGAACAATAAAGAAATTACTAATGTGCTAACATTAAAGACCATATCCGTCATAGCATAACCATAATTATTATCACGTATTTGAAAATCTATGCGTATTTGATAAAAAAAGGAAAGACTGACAAAACGTAAGCTTAATAGTAAAGAAATTATTGTTAAATATTTATATTTTGTAGCATACAACAAGCAAATAATAAGAAATAAAAATATGGTGACAATATTGAGCTTATTACCTACTTTAAAATTATAAATACTTAATATATCCTTTTCCTTATTGTCGGAGACTAATGAGCCATAGCGAAGTAATGCATTTTGACTTCCCATATTTATAAAAGGCATAAGAAATGATAAAATGGACAAGGCTAATGTAACCGATCCAAATTCCTCTTTGGTAAGAATTCTAACTATAAAAAACGAATTACTTACCATAGCCAATTTACTTACTATTTGAGATATAGCAATATACCCTCCTTTATTTTTTTTGAATTCAAGTAAAAAAGATGATAGACTTTTTATCATTAGTAGTATCTATTTAGTGTATTTAAAGATAACATTCATATATATTTGATCTATTTTTTTGGCTATACTTTTTATACTAAAATACTTTTCAGAAAATTGATGCATAATGTCAGCTTCAGCAAATTCTACTTTACCCGTAATACATTTTTCCATTGCTTCATACAATTGATCTTCATTACCTTTTTCTATAAGAATCCCAAAATTTTCAGGAAACAACTCAGAAATTCCTCCTACATTAGTCGAAATTACAGGTAAACCACACGAAAACGCTTCATTAATTACACACGGTTGGCTTTCAGTATTACTGAACATGACTAATAGATCCGCATTCTTCATTTTATCCGAAACCTCAAATTCAGATAAAGAACCAAAAGTAAAAATGTATTCTTCCAGATTATTATTTTTTATAAATTCTTTTATATGAGTATTATCTCCATCCCCCCCTATTTGAAGTGTAAATCTATATCCTGAATCAGCTAATCTTTTAGTTACATTTAAAATACCTGTAATATTCTTGTATTCATTGTTTAAATTCGAAATATGAAGAAATTCATTTTTTTTCGTTTTTTTCTCTATTGGTTTAAAAATTTCCGTATTTACCACATTTGGAACAATACTAAATTTCCCTTTAATTCCTTTATTTTTCATGTTTAACTCCAAATCTTTAGTTACAGGTATCAGACAACTTGCTTTAGAACAAATTAGTTTCATTAGTAGATAATAAAGTTTGAGAGACAGACAAGAATTGTTTGTGAGCCAACGCGACCAGTGTTCTGTAACGACATAATTTATGTTCTTCTTCATCTTAAAATAATAAGCAAGAATAGCATAATAATGTAAGACATGAATATGAAGTAAATCTACTTTTTCTATTATCCGTAAACCTTTTATATAGGCTTGACATTTTTTTACGTAGTTAATAATTTTATAAGAACTTCCTTTATAATAAATTTTTAAAATAAATAAATTTTGTTCTTTATCCGTATTAATTTCAAATTCATTTTTTAACCGTTCATCTCTTTCAACATAAAGAATACTTACCTTATGTATTGTTGCAACCGCTTGAGCATGTCGTAAGATGAAATTACCATTTTTAGGATTTTTTTTGGAAGGAAACCAATAAGGTAAAAAAAGAATATGTAATTTTTGTCGCATCAGTAAAAGAGAACAAACTACAAATATATTATTTTTATCCAGATAATTAATTTATTATTTTTGTTAGTTAAAATGACTCAACGAAAAAAAGTATTAGTTTCTGTAATCAATAATATAGCTACGGATCAAAGAGTAGAAAAGGTTTGCAATTCCTTATATAAAAATGGTTACGAAATTTCAATTATCGGTACTAATTTATATGGAAAGCCCCCATTAAATAGACCCTATTCTTTTCACCGATTCCATCTTTCCTTTCAAAGAAAATTTTTATTATTTGCGGAATTTAATTTTAAATTATTCTGGAAACTATTATTTCAATCCGATAAACACACCATATTATTAGCTAACGATCTGGATTCTCTTTTGCCTAATTATTTAGTTTCAAAATTTAAAAAAATTCCTTTAGTCTTTGATAGTCATGAAATATACTCTGAATTGCCGTCCATACAGGGAAGATATGCACAAAAATTTTGGAGAAAACTGGAAAAATATCTTATACCCAAAATTGAATATTTTTATACCGTTAGTGAAGGATATGCAGATTTTTTTGAAGAAAGATACAGCAACCGCCCTATTATAATTAAAAATGTTCCAATCATCCCTACTATATCCGATAAGAATAAAAATATTCATACTAAATTACCTGAAACTCCATGTAATAAGAAAATTATAGTATACCAAGGAGCCATTAATTACTGCAGAGGGATTGATAAAATGATAGAAGCCATGAAATATATTGAAAATGCACAATTATGGATTATTGGTAATGGCCCATTAAAAAACACATTCGAAAATTTAAGTAAAGAATTATGTTTAGATCATAAAATTTATTTCTTAGGAGAAATTTCTCCTGAACAACTAAAATTAATAACTCCTAAAGCTGAGTTAGGTATAAGTCTGGAAGAAGACGGGGGTCTAAGTTATCGTTATGCTCTTCCTAATAAAATATTTGATTATGTTCATGCTAAAATACCTGTTCTAGGAACCTATCTTCCGGAAATAAAAAACATGATAAATGAAAATCAAATTGGCGAAGTAATTACTAATCATTCAGCGAATGAAATTTCAGAAAAAATAAAATTATTACTTTCTAGAGGAAAAAAACATTATGAAAATAACTTGGAAAAAACTTCAATAAAATACAATTGGGAAGCACAGGAATCAACCTTGTTAAATATTTTCAATCAGGCGAGTAAATAACACAAATACCCAATTTTGTATAATTGAAAAATTTTTAAATCTGCATTTTCGGACAATAAATTCTTTTTCATTAAACCACGATTTTTTTTAAATAAGTAGGTTACGAATTTAACGCCGTTCACTTTTTTTATTTGAAAATATACTTTTGCAAGTCTGATTTTTTTACATAGTATTTCATCATGTTGTATTAAACTTGATAAATTTTTAATAGCTTCTTCCGTTTTGTTTAAAAATATATGGTTCGATTCAATTCCCTCATGATAAACAGGATTTTCTATTAATTCAAGTTTAATAGTATTTGCTTCTAAAGTTAACCCAAACATTGTATCTTCATATCCATAATTGCATTCTAAAACAGGAAAAGGAATGGAATGAAAAATTCTTTTTCTAATCATTACATTAGCTGTTTTTAGATAAAGATAATTTGAGTTACCAGAATTTTTTTTTAGAGAAGTTTCTTCATAAGTAACTCCGTATTTCCAACGTAAAGACCTCTGAATAGTTTGTTCCAAATTCCTCCTATATAATATAGTCCCGCTTAAAACCTGACTTTCACAATGAATGGATGAAACAAAAGTTTTAAGATACGATGAAGTAGCCGGTATAACATCGGAATCCATGAATACTAACCATTCATAGTTAGCTTTTTGTGCTAAAAAATTACGGGCTTTAGCTCTTCCTAAATTTTCTTCGGAAATGATATAAGTAAGATTGTTTTTTGCACAAAATAATTGATTATTTTTAGTGATTTCATGATTGATAGAGGCATCATCAAGAAAAAGTACCTCATAGGGTACATTTAATTCTGCTCCTTGTTTTACCAATTCTTTACCTAAATTTATAATGGAATAATTATAAAGCGGAACAAGAATTGAAATCATAGAAGTTTAAATATTATAATTTCAATTAATATAATTTAAATAAAAAGATCATTGGAATCACCATGATAAATCTTTCCATTTTCACATTTAATAGTTTTTGCAGGAAAGTTCTTAATCATCGAATAATCATGTGTAGCCATTAATATGGTGCAATTATTTTGTTGGGCAATGCCTTTAAGTAACAGCATAATCTCATTAGATGTTTCAGGGTCCAAGTTTCCGGTCGGCTCATCTGCCAAAATTAAGGACGGATGATTTAATAAAGCTCTTGCGATAGCTACCCGTTGCTGTTCACCTCCGGAAAGTTCATGCGGCATTTTATGTTTTTTTGTTGCCATTCCAACACTTTGTAAAACCTCCTCAATCCTTTCATTGATGGCATACGCGTCTTTCCATCCGGTCGCTTTTAAAACAAACAATAAATTCTTTTCTACACTCCTATCCGTTAATAATTGAAAATCTTGAAATACAATACCTAACTTCCTTCTTAATGTAGGAATTTCACTATCTTTCAAGGAAACCAAATCAATATCAACTACTTTCCCCTGTCCCTCAAGCAAAGGAATGTCTCCATATAAAATTTTTAACAATGAGCTTTTTCCACTACCTGTTTTACCAATAAGATAATAAAATTCACCCTTTTCTAAGCTCATGTTAACATGACTTAGAACTAAAAAGTTTTTTTGATAAATATTAGCATTTCTTAAGTACAAAATAGGCTCACTCATTAGTAAAAGTTGTATAAGTATTTATAAAAGAGAATTAATTTTCACAAAAATAACAATTTAAAATATATTGCTTATTTTACTTCATTTTAAAGTTTTGTTAAAAATAGCTTATATGACTATTTTTAACTATTTTTGATTGAGAATTAATTTTTAATAATGAAAAATTTAATATTATTTATTGCAACTGCGCTGCTGCCTTTTACCGGAGTATTTGCACAAAAACATGCAATTAATGAAGAATACATGGATAAGAAAGTAAGACCGCAAGACGATTTTTATAACTATGTTAACGGAAATTGGATGAAAACTACTCAAATTCCTCCTGACCGTTCCAGATGGGGAAGCTTTGACCAATTACGTGAATTTACAGATTCTGTATCACTTACGATTCTAAAAAAATCAAATAATAAAAATTATCCTAAAGGTTCTGAAGGACAAAAAATTAAAGATTTGTTTAGTTCATTCATGGATATGGATGCTAGAAACAAACAAGGCATAGCTCCTATTCAACCTTATTTAAAAAAAGTGGACCGAGTGAAAAACCTCACGGACTTACAAAATTTACTTATCGAATTCACTCCGTTAGAAATGAATCCTTTTTATGAATACGGCGTTCAATCCGATTTAAATAACAGCAATAAAAATGCGGTATATTTAGGAGATGTAAGTTTAGGTTTGGGAAGAGATTATTATCAAAAAAATGATGAAAAATCCTTAAAAACATTACAGGATTATACAATCTATTTATCAAAATTATTAAAGGTAATCGGACATAAACAACCGGATAAAACCGCTTCCGCTATTGTTGCTTTCGAAAAACAATTAGCTTCTAATCTCTTAACAGTAGAGCAAATTAGAAACGCACAACTTCAAAATAATCCTTATTCATTTACAAGTTTATCCGAATTGTCCAAAAATATAAATTTAACGGATTATTTGACAAAACTGGGAGTACGTGTAGATACAGTTATTATTCCCGAAAAAAAATATTTTGAAAACCTAGATAATAATATTACTCCACAAAACCTTTCATTAGTAAAAGATTATATAAAAATAAATATTGTTAGATCTGCTGCCAATAGCCTAACCAAAGAATTGGATGATATAAACTTTGATTTTTACAATAAAACATTGGGAGGGCAATCAGAGCAAAGATCAATGGAAAAACGCGCTCTTACAAGTATCAATTCTTTAGTAGGAGAAGCATTTGGTAAACTTTACGTAGCTGAAGTATTTCCGGAAGAAGCTAAGAGAAACGCTAATGAATTGATTGAGTATTTAAAAAAATCGTTTGCCATCCATATTAATAATTTAACTTGGATGTCTCACCCTACCAAACAAAAAGCATTAGATAAGCTAAACAAGTTTACGGTTAAGATCGGATATCCGGATAAATGGAAAGACTATTCTAAGTTAGAAATAAAATCCGTAAAAGAAGGTGGATCTTATTTTCAAAATAAATTAAATGCTATTGTATTTAATTATGAGAGAGATAAAGACAAAATAGGTAAACCGGTAGATAAAACCGAATGGCTGATGTCTCCTCAAACAGTAAATGCCTATTATAATCCTTCATATAATGAAATTGTATTTCCTGCAGCCATTTTACAGCCTCCATTTTATGATTATAAAGCAGATGCCGCAATAAATTTTGGTGGAATCGGAGCCGTAATCGGCCATGAAATATCTCACGGATTTGATGATAGCGGTTCTCAATTTGATGGAGATGGAAATTTAAAAGATTGGTGGACACCCGAAGATAAAGAAAAATTTGAGAAAGCTACTCAAGCACTTGAAAAACAATATAATTCCTATGAACCCATTCCGGGTTTACATATAAACGGAAAATTGACATTAGGTGAAAATATAGCAGATTTAGGCGGAGTTGCCATTGCTTATGATGCCTTAGAAATTTATTTAAAAGAAAAAGGTAATCCCGGTAAAATTGATAATTTTACACCGCAACAAAGATATTTTATATCTTGGGCAACCATATGGAGAACAAAATCCAAGGAAGAAGCTCTAGTTAACCAAATTAAAACTGATCCACATGCTCCGGGTTATTATAGAGCTATTGCCCCTCTGGAAAATGTTGAAGGCTTTTATAAAGCATTTAATGTACAAAAAGGAGATAAAATGTTTAAACCTAAAAAAGAAAGAATTATTATTTGGTAATTATGGATTTAAAAGAACTTTTGAAAAAAAGCACGGCAACCCTTCTGGATGTAAGAGAAAAAGAAGAACTAATTAAAGAAGGAGAAGTAGAAGGAGCTATTTTAATTCCCATGAATGAGATACCATCAAAAATTGAAGAAATTCGCAACTTTTCTACCCCACTTATAGTTTTTTGCAGATCAGGAATACGATCCGAAAAAATAGTTAACTACCTCAAAAAAGAAGGATTTAATGACATATATAATGGGGGTGGATTTAAAGAAATTAATCAATTGTTAAATTCCTAATTTATCCTGAATTTATACTTTGGCAAAATATTTGAGATAACGCTTTAAAAGTTAAAAAAGGCTTATAAAAGCTTAAAAATTTAATATAATATATGAAAAATTTAATTAAAATTAGTATTACCAGTTTATTCTTATTATTTTTAGGTACTACATTTCAAAGTTGTAATTCTACCAAAAATGTTGCACAAAAAGTGGATGATAAAGAATTACAAATTAAACTAAGAGGTACATGGTATCTAACTTCTATAGACGGTACGTTAGCAACAAATTCATTTAAAGGAGAAATTCCTACTTTAAATTTTGACTTTGATAAAAACAGAACCAATGGTAATGCAGGATGCAATCAATATAACGGTTCATTTGCTCTAATTGGTAATGTATATAATCCTAGTCCAATGGTTTCAACTCTTATGGCTTGTCCTGAATACAACCAAGAGCCTAGATTTTTAGAATTAATGGGTAAAAGAAGTACCTTAGTATTTACCAACTACACTTTACAATTTGTTCAAGATGGTAAAGTAGTACTTGAATTTGCTCCGTTAACAAAATAAGTAAATAATAGTAAGATACAGCAAACTATATAAATAAGAGTGTATTTTTCACAAAAGCACTCTTATTTTCTTTACATCTAAAAAAAAGTTATATATTTGCTGCTCAATACATAATAATCATTAAAATAATATTGGCATGTATCTAACATCAGATGTAAAAAAAGAAATTTTCGCTAAACACGGTAAAGATGAAAAAAATACCGGTAGCGCCGAAGGACAGGTAGCTTTGTTTACCTTTAGAATTAACCATTTAACACAGCATCTTAAAAGAAATCATAAAGATTTCAACACTGAAAGAGCTTTAGTGGCATTAGTGGGAAAAAGAAAAAAATTACTTGATTATCTAAAGAAAAAAGATATCAACAGATATAGAGCAATTATTGCAGAATTAGGTATTCGTAAGTAAAAGAAATTATGGAGAGGCAATTGATCAATTGCCTCTTTTATTATCTTTAGAAAAAAGCACAAAAAGAAAAAAGTTTAATTTTATAAGTTATTCATTTTATATATTTTAACACACTGAGCACTGAATTCCATTAATCTTTGTTATTTTAATGGACTTGAGTGTTCTCTGGTGTTTTCCTATTTAAGATAAGTAACTAAATATTTTATCAATATTACCTTTTCTTTTTGCTTTATTATATATTTATTAACAAATTTTTTATTTTTTATGGAGATTCCAAAAGCAATTACAGAAAAAATTGTCTTGGATGATGGAAGAGAAATCATCTTAGAAACCGGAAAACTTGCTAAACAAGCAGATGGCTCTGTGGTAGTTACCTGTGGTGGAACCATGTTATTAGCAACAGTAGTAGCTGCAAAAGAGGCTAATCCCGGAGTAGATTTTCTACCTCTTACAGTGGATTACAGAGATAAATTCTCAGCCGGAGGACGTATTCCGGGTGGATTTATGAAAAGAGAGGGAAGACCAACGGATGAAGAAATACTAACCATGCGATTGGTAGACCGTGTTTTACGCCCTTTATTTCCCGACGACTTTCATGCCGAAATACAGGTAATGATTCAACTTATTTCGTACGATGGCTCCATACTTCCCGATTCATTAGCAGGACTAGCGGCTTCAGCAGCTATAAGCATCACTGATATTCCGTTTAACGGACCAATTTCTGAAGTTCGAATTATTCGCCATAACGGTAAATACATCATTAATCCGAGCCTTGCTCAAATGGATGAAGGATTTGATCTTGATATAATGGTGGGTGCTTCCAAAGATTCAATCGTTATGATTGAAGGAGAAATGAGCGAAATTTCTGAAAAAGATATGATCGATGCAATTTCAGTAGCTCATGAAGCCATTAAAAAACAAATTGATGCTGAAGAAAGATTAGCCGCTAAGGTTGGAAAATCTCAACCTAAAAGGGAATATTGCCATGAGACTCATGATGAAGAATTAAGAAGTGCTATTACAGAATTTTCCTATCAAAAAATTTATGATATAGCCAAAACACCTTCTGAAAAACATGAAAGAAGCGAAAAATTTGATGCAGTCTTAGAAGAATTTTTATCAAGATATACTGAAGAAGAGTTAGAAGAAAAAAAATCTTTAGCCGCTACTTATTTTCATGATGTACAAAAAGATGCGGTTAGACAACTTATATTAAATGAAGGCATTCGTTTAGACGGTAGAGACACAAAAACTATCCGACCTATTTGGTGTGAAGTTAATTACCTTCCGGGGTCTCACGGATCAGCCATTTTTACACGCGGTGAAACTCAATCATTGACTACTGTTACCCTAGGTTCTTCATTGGATGCTAATCGAGTGGACAATGTAATATCTCAACACGAAGAAAAATTCTATTTACATTATAATTTCCCGCCATTTTCAACCGGTGAAGTTAGACCGGTAAGAGGAGTTTCTCGTAGAGAAATAGGTCATGGTAATTTAGCTCAAAGAGCTTTAAAATATGTTATTCCAAAAGATTCTCCGTATACTATACGTGTTGTTTCCGACATTTTAGAATCTAACGGTTCTTCTTCAATGGCAACTGTTTGCGCAGGAACATTAGCATTAATGGATGCGGGTATTAAAATAAAGAAACCTGTATCCGGTATAGCCATGGGATTAATCACTGATAAGGAATCAGGCAAATGGAGCGTTCTCTCTGATATACTTGGAGATGAAGACCATTTAGGAGATATGGACTTTAAAGTAACCGGTACTGCCGACGGTATTACCGCTTGCCAAATGGATATTAAAATTCAAGGGTTATCTTTTGAAATTATGGAAAAAGCTTTGAATCAAGCGAAGGAAGGACGTTTACATATCTTAGGTAAAATATTGGAAACCATCTCTGCTCCTAATGATCATTTGAAACCCAATGCACCTAAATTGGTATCTTTGGAAATTCCTAAAGACTTTATTGGCGCTGTTATCGGACCCGGAGGAAAAATCATTCAACAACTTCAAAAAGATACAGACACTGTAATTACGATTGAAGAAAGTAATGATGTAGGAAAAGTTGAAATATCAGGAGTTGATCAAGCCAAAATTGATGAAGCAATTGAAAAAATTAAACAAATAGCTTTCGTTCCTGAAGTTGGAGCTACTTATAAAGCTAAAGTGGTTTCAATAAAACCTTTTGGAGCATTTGTTGAAATTTCTAAAGGTGTTGAAGGATTGGTACATATTTCCGAGTTAGAATGGAGACGTTTGGAAAAAGTTGAAGATTCCGTTAAGCTTGGAGATATCATCGAAGTGAAATATTTAGGTGTAGACGATAAGAAAAAGATTAAACTTTCAAGAAAAGTCTTATTACCTAAACCTGAAAAAAAGGATTCTGAAAGTAAAAAATAATACTTTATAATAAAAAAAGGTTGAAATTAATTTCAACCTTTTTTTATTTAGTTAGTTCATTGAATGAAATATATTTTATAAAAATCAGATTTTACCTACTTTTTACGCATATTAGTAAAGCGCTTATTTTAAATTACTTATTATTTCAATAAAATATTTAATATAGTATTACCAAAAAATTGAAATAATCCGACCAGTTCTCATCTTAACTATATATCTTAAAACTTATAATTAAAGTATAAGTTATTTAGAATTTTCAATACTTATAATTATAATAATTTATATTTTTATATTTTAGTTTCTTCTACATGAAAGAATATAGGCCCATATTTATAAGTTTACTTAAATTTTTCTCTGTTTATTTAATTTTAACAGCACTCTATTATTGGTATCTTACTTATTTTCAAAATGACCTGGCGACCTGTGATATTTATACTTTTAACGTTGCTAAACAATCGTCTTGTTTACTCCAATGGATTGGCATTACCAGTCAGGCGATCCATGTAGATCATGAAAATTTCATGCGTTTTTATATCAATAATAAATTTGTTAGCATTGTTAATGAAGGTTGCAATGCTTTGTCGGTAATTATTCTTTACGTATCGTTTATAATAGCTTTTGCTAATTCTTTCAAAAAAACCTGTATTTATCTGTTTATCACTATCTTATTTATATACTTAGTAAACATTGTAAGGATAAGCTTTATTAATTATATATTTTATTATTATCCGCAATATGGAAAGTTCAGCCATGACTATTTATTTCCATCAATTATATACGGATTAATAATTATTTTATGGGTTGTATGGATTAAATATTTCATATTTAAAAAGAAATAAAAATATGAAAAAAACAGGTAAAATAATTGGAATTCTACTAAGCATACTTGCGTTAATTTTGGTACGAAAATTTGAAACCTCTTTGTTTTATGATCCTCTACTTTTATTTTTTAAACAAAAAGATTTTAATCAACAAATTCCTCCTGAATTTAATCTCATAAAACTTATGACGTCTCTTATCTTTCGATACGGATTAAATTCTATTATAACACTTGTGATTATATATTTATGGTATAATGATAAAAAAATAACGAAAGTATGTTTCTATATTTTAAGTATTGGATTCCTTATTTTTATATCCCTTTATTTATTTTCCTTACTAACCAATTTTAGTTTGGGTTACATGCCAACATTTTATATAAGAAGAGTTTTAATTCAGCCTATATTTTTACTGTTGCTTATACCCGCAATATATTATTATAAGAATTTACCCACTAATTCCCGTTAGGAGTATCGTTATTGGTTGAGGTTTCTTGATTTTGTAGCTTATTTCTCATAACTTCTCTTTCGGCTTCTCTAGCTTTTCTCTTTATGCTTTGCGTTTTACTGCTATAACCGCCAATAGCACCTAATATGAGACCTATTCCGGAACCCGCCAATAAACCAATAACTAATGTAATTGTTAAAAAGGGTTCTTTTGATCCATTACATTGGATGTACCCTAAGGCTATTCCCAGGATTAAAAATAGAATACCAATAATTATTGAACTTTTCATTATTATAATATATTTTAGATAATAAATTTATGAAAATTTATTTATTTGAGTTTAAATTCTGCCTTACCACTTCGTATAAAAAGGCGCCACAAGCTACAGATACATTTAAAGAATCCGTTTTACCGTAAATAGGCAGCTTTAATTTTGCATCAGAATTTTTAAGCAGATCCCTTGAAATTCCTTTTTCTTCATTTCCTACAATAACAGCTAACGGAAGTTCCAACACTTCATCATATATATATGTATCTGTTTTCTCAGTAGCACTAACAACTTTTATACCACTTAGCTTTAAAAACTCCAATACTTTTAATAAATTCTTCTCCTTGCAAATTTTTAAATTGTAAATAGCTCCCGCAGATGTTTTAATAGAATCCGAATTGATTGGAGCAGAACCTTCATCAGGAATAACTATGACATCAACACCAACAATTTCTGCAGTTCTGCAAATTGCTCCAAAATTTCTAACGTCAGTTAAATGATCTAAAATAAGGACCAATGGCATTTTCCCGTCTTCAAACAATTGAGGTATGATATCCTCAATTGCAAAAAATTGTACCGGTGAAAGAAAAGCACATACACCTTGATGATTTTTACGGGTCAATCGATTCAATTTTTCAATCGGAACATACTTAACACGAATTCCCGCTTGTGAAAATTTCATCTTCAAGACTTTAATATTATCTCCTAATAAACCATTTTGAATAAATACCTTATCAAAAGTTTTTCCTGCCTCTAAAGCCTCCATAACAGGCCGTATTCCGAATATAAAATCTTTTTCCATATATTTAAATGAGGGTGATTTATAAATATTTAGTCAAGCTTCTACTAATTATTTGGTAGATTATTAATCTCCAAAATAAATTTTATTTCTTGCCAAATATTTATTGGTATCTTCAATAAAAGAAAGTATTTCTTCTTTTCCAATCTTCTTTTCTGATGAAGATTTAAACATTTCAGGAAGATCATCCCAAGTTTTACGTAATTCTTGAGAATACTTTTTAAAATTAAAAGAAAACTCTTTTTGAGTGACTTTATCCAACTTGGTAAAAATTAATGAAAAAGGGATACCTGATTCTCCCAACCAGTTGATAAAATCTATATCAATTTTAAGAGGTAAATGACGGGCGTCTATTAATACAAAAAGGTTTACTAAATTTTTTCTAGACAACACATATTTTTCAATCATCTTAGAAAATGCAGCCCTATTCGTTTTAGAAGCTTTCGCGTAACCATATCCCGGCAAATCTGTTAAATACCAGTTGTCATTAATTAAAAAATGATTAATCAATTGAGTCTTTCCTGGAGTGGATGAAGTTTTGGCTAACCCTTTTTTATTGGTAAGCATATTAATTAAAGATGATTTACCTACGTTAGATCTGCCTATAAAAGCATATTCAGGCTTATTGCCTTCCGGACAATCTTCAATTAATTTACTGCTTTTTATAAATTCTGCTGAATATATATTCATGGTTTGTTTTTCTACAATTTCATCTCTTTCAGCCAATTAAAAAGAATTTCATTAAATTCAATCGGTTTTTCCATCATCGGCGAGTGGCCACATTGATCTACCCAAAATAATTGAGAATTTGGAATTCCTTCATGAAATTCTTCTGCTACTTCCGGTGGAGTTACATTGTCTTGTTTTCCCCAAATCAGACAAGTCGGTTGATGAATATTTTTTAACTCTTTAGATAAATTATGCTTGATGGCACTTCTTGCAATGTGAATTGTTTTTAAAACTTTGCTCCTGTCGGACAATGTTTCGTATACTTCTTCAACTAATTCTTTTGTGGCTATCTTAGGATCATAAAAAACCTCTTCCGATTTCTTTTTTATATAATCATAGCTGCCTCTTTTAGGATAGGACTCTCCAAAACTTCTCTCATACAATCCAGAACTACCGGTTAAAACCAAAGAATCAACATATTGAGGTTTTTTCAAAGAAATCATTAATCCTAAATGTCCGCCTAAAGAATTCCCCAAAATAATGGATGGCTCATCAACAACCTTTTGTAGAAAGCTAATCACATAATTAGTTAATCCCATTACGTTAGTCCTCAAAGTAGGAAGAGAATATAAAGGAAGTTCAATAGAATACACCTTGTAGCCATTTTTGGAAAAAAAATTAACCTGATCCGAAAAATTGCTTAAACTACCCATTAAACCATGCAATAATACTATTGGTTTGCCTTCTCCCTCTACCGTATATGCAAATTTTTTTTCTTTACGAAGATTAAAAATCATTAGTCAATCTTATTGCTGTGCAGATGCAAAAATACATCATTTATTACTAAATAAAAACATTATTTACTAATAACTTTCCTTCTTTATGTATTTAAATATCCTTTTTTTACCGAATTATTTAGCCCACAAAAGTTATTAACAAAAGTGGGTAAAAGTGGAGCAAAGTGGAAAATAATTTCTAATTTTGAAGACTAATATGGTAAATCTTATTGGAACATATGAATGTACCCTTGATTCAAAAGGAAGAATGTTGCTCCCTTCAGGTTTGAAGAAGCAAATGGATACCCTTTTGCAAGAAGGTTTTGTCCTAAAAAGATCCGTATTTCAACCCTGTTTAGAGCTTCACCCCATGTCTGAATGGAATCAGGTAATGGGCAAAATAAATAAATTAAACCGTTTTGTAAAAAAAAATAATGATTTTATTCGCCAATTTACAGCCGGTTTAAAAAATGTGGAAATAGACACCAGCGGACGTTTACAGATAAGTAAAGATTTGATACAATTTGCTAAGCTTGAAAAAAATATTGTAGTAGCAGCAGCTATTAATGTTATTGAAATATGGGACAAGAACCTTTATGAAGATTCTGTTAATGTAAATGATTTAGACTTTGCCAATTTAGCAGAGGAAGTAATGGGTAATATATCTGAAGATGAATTATCATAAGCCTGTATTATTACATCCAAGCGTAGATGCTTTAATTACAAACCCCAAAGGTATTTACGTAGACTGCACTTTTGGCGGCGGAGGACACTCCCGTTTAATTTTGGAAAAATTATCTTCTGAAGGAAAACTGTTTGCTTTTGATCAAGATTATGATGCAATTGCTAACCTTATTCAAGATAGTCGCTTTACCTTCATTCAACAGAATTTTCGTTATTTAAAAAATTCGTTGCGATTTTATAAAGTAGACGCTGTTGATGGTATACTTGCCGATTTAGGGGTTTCATCCCATCAATTTGATATGCCTTTAAGAGGTTTTTCCACCCGATTTGACGGCCCATTAGACATGAGGATGAATAATAAACAACCCCTAAGTGCAAAAGATATTATTAACAACTATACAGAAGATCAATTAGCTGAAATTTTTTATTTATATGGAGAATTAAAACAATCCAGAAAAATTTCAAGAGAAATTATAGAAGCAAGAAATGAAAAACATATAGAAACAACCTCAGATCTTAAAGTAATATTTGAAAAGAGCATTCCCTCTTTTAAACAAAATAAATTTTTCGCTCAATTATTTCAAGCACTTAGAATTGAAGTAAATGACGAATTAAATGCTTTGAAAGAACTATTAACTCAAAGCTATGAAATGCTTAAGCCGGGAGGAACATTGGTGTTTATCTCCTACCATTCGCTTGAAGATCGATTGGTTAAAAAATTTTTAAAAACAGGATTATTTAAAGGAGAGCCGGAAAGAGATATTTACGGGAATTGGGAAAAACCTTTTGATATTCCTTATTCAAAAGCTATAATCCCGAATCAAGAAGAAATTTTAGATAACACAAGAGCACGTAGTGCAAAAATGCGAATAGCAACAAAACGGTACAATGGCTAAAAGAAGAGCTAAAAATAAAAAAGCTAGAACTATTTTAGATATACTAAAAGGAAAATTTTTAGTAGAGGGAGATGCTTTTTCCGTCTGGAAGTTTATTTTATTTATGATGATTTTGTCTTTAATTTCAATTTCTTCTTCTCATATAGTTGACGAAAAAGTAGTTGAAATTTCAGAGTTAAAAGAAAAATCAGAAGAATATAAAGCCCGATATGCTTTAATACATAATAAACTAATGAAATTGAAAGTAGAGTCAGAATTGGAGGACATGGTCATCTCTGATTCACTTCATGCATTAGATAAACAACCTTATAAAATTTTGGTACCTAAAGTTAAAGATGAATAATGAGCGAAAAAAAATATTAGCACGTACCTACTTGGTTGCCGCACTTATTTTATTATTTGCGGTATCCGTGTTTGCTCGCCTTATTTATATTCAAACTCATGATACCGAAAAATATAAAAATCTTGCTCAAACCACCAATTTCCGAAATGTAGAAGTTGTAGCCGCAAGAGGTAATTTATATGCGTCGGACGGTATCTTACTTGCCACCACGATTACTAAGTATGATATATATATGGATATGAAAACTATCCGTAATGAATTGTATCAAAATAATATTGGAGCATTATGCGATTCTCTGCAAAAAATGTTTAAAAAGCCAAGCTTTTATTTTTATTCTAAATTAAACGAAGCAAGAAAAAAAGAAAATCAATACTTAAAACTAGCCAAAGGTCTTGATTACGAACAATTTGCCAGACTTAAAAATTTTCCAATCTTAAACAAAGGAAAAAACAAAGGAGGCTTTATAGTTGAAAGAAGAACCGAGAGAATAAAAACCATTTCAGGATTTGGAATCAGAACCTTAGGATTTGATGATGAAAGAGGAAAATCAGGGTTAGAAGGTGCATTTTCTTGTTATTTAAAAGGTAAAAACGGGAGAGAAATCCAACAAAGAATTAATCAAAAACAGTGGAAACCCATTAATATAGAGTTAGAACCTCAAGATGGAAATGATGTGTATACAACTATAGACATGAGGATTCAAGACATTGCTTATTCTGCTTTGCAAGAACAACTTGAAAAATCTGAAGCAGATCATGGTTGTGCTATAGTTATGGAAGTTGCCACCGGTAAGATCGTTGCCCTTACCAATCTTCAACGAACAAAAGACGGAGGATATGACGATTTACGAAATTTTGCTGTATGGGAGGCTGCAGAACCGGGATCAACATTTAAATCAATATCTATGTTGGCCCTTCTGGATGACGGATATGTAGAACCGAATACCACGGTTGATATTGGCCCCGGATATTGGAAATATTACAAACATACCATACGAGATGATCACGGAAGCGGTATTATCACTCTATCACAGGTTCTTTCTCAATCGAGCAATGTGGGAATATCTAAAACGGTAGATAAATATTTTTCTAAAAATCCGCAAGATTTTTTAAATAAAATAAATTCATGGGGAATTAACAAAAAAACAGACATTGATATACCCGGAGAAAGCGCTCCTTACATACCTAAATACGGTAAAAAATGGAGTCCGGTTACCCTTGCTTGGATGTCATTCGGTTATGGCGTAAAACTTACTCCGCTGCAAATTCTTACTTTTTACAATGGAGTAGCTAATAACGGCAAATTAATGAAACCTCAACTTCTGTATAAAATTGAATCTAAAGGCATCGTTACCGAAAAATTTACGCCTATAGTTATAAATCAAAAAATGGCTTCCCAAAAAGCGATTAACGATTTAAAGAAAATGTTAACCTATGCCGTGGAAACAGGAACGTCAAAAAGTATTTATACACCGAATTTATCAATGGCCGGTAAAACAGGAACTGCTCAGGTGGAATACTGGAATAAAGGAAAAGGCAGATTATATCAAGCTTCTTTCTGCGGATTTTTTCCCGCAGATCATCCTGAATATTCATGTATAGTAGTCATTAACAAACCAAAAAAAGGATTTTATGGATCTCAGGTTGCGGCTCCTGTATTTAAAGAAATAGCAGGTAAAGTATATCTTAAAAAACCTTTAAATCTTCCCAAAGAAGATAAATCTAAAGAGTCACAAAATATAAATGTATTATTAACTAAAAACCAAAAGCTAACTATTAACCCTTCTACTGCCTTGGTACCAAACGTAATTGGCTACTATGGAAAAGATGCTATCCCCGCTTTGGAAAACCTGGGATTAAAAGTAGTTTATTCAGGAAATGGAAAAGTCATTGAGCAATCCATAATTGGCTATCCTATAAAAAAAGGTATGACTGTATATTTAAAATTAAGCGCATGAAAAAGCTTTCAGACCTATTATATAAAGTATCCATTGAAAAACTAATTGGTAATGTTGGTTCTTCAATTAAAAATATTTCTTTTGATTCAAGGAAAATTGAATCGGGATATATTTTCTTTGCCATAAAAGGATACGATTTAGACGGTCATAAATATATACCCCAAGCTATAACCCAAGGGGCAACTGTTGTCGTATGCGAGGAACTTCCTGAAGAGTTATCAGATTACGTAACTTATGTTCAGGTTAAAAATTCAAGCATAGCTTTAGGTATAGTCGCTTCAAACTTTTATGACAATCCTTCCGAGAAATTGACACTTGCAGGGATTACAGGAACTAATGGTAAGACCACTACGACAACTTTACTTTATAATTTATTTACACAATTAGGTTTTCGTTGTGCTTTACTTTCAACAATAGAAAACAGAATTTCAGATAAAGTTTTAAATTCAAATCATACGACTCCTGATCCTATTACCATAAACCAATTACTAGCTCAAGCAGTAGATGAAGGTTGTCAATATGCATTCATGGAAGTCAGTTCCCACGGAATTCATCAAAATAGGTTAGCAGGATTAACTTTTAAAATTGGAGCTTTTACAAATATAACGCATGACCATTTAGATTATCACCAAACGTTTTCCAATTATATTGCTGCTAAAAAGAAATTTTTTGATGAATTACCAAAGACCGCCATTGCGATCACCAATATGGATGATAAAAATGGCCTTATAATGCTTCAAAATACGAACGCTAAAAAAGTCACCTACTCTTTAAAATCAAATTCAGAATATAAGGGAAAAATTATTGAGAATAGATTAGACGGAATGTTATTACAATTTAATAATCAAGAATTTTGGACAGTTTTAGCAGGGAAATTCAATGCATATAATGAACTTTTAGCTTATACTATTGCTTCTGAATTAGGATTTGATTCTTTAGATATAGTAACAGCATTAAGTAAATTACAACGAGTGAAAGGACGATTTGAAACCTATGTGAGTGATGACAAAAAATACATCATTGTGGATTATGCCCATACTCCCGATGCATTACAAAACATTTTGGAAGCCATCAATCAATCCCGTACCAGAAATGAAAAATTAATTACTGTTTTTGGTTGTGGAGGACATAGAGATAAAGAGAAAAGACCCAAAATGGGGAATATTGCCACTCGATTATCCGATTTAGCAATTATAACATCCGATAATCCCAGAGATGAAAATCCGGATGAAATAATACAAGAAATTGAAACAGGAATTGAACCTCAAAATACCAATAAATATTTATCCATAACTGATAGAAAACAAGCCATACGAACAGCCATTAAAATGGCAGCACCTAAAGATATAATCCTGATTGCAGGAAAAGGACATGAAAATTATCAAGAAATTAATGGAAAGCATTTTCCATTTGATGATATGAAAATAGCTAAAGAATTATTAAAAAACACATAAAAGGATGCTTTACCACTTATTTGATTATTTAAATGTAAATTATTATATACCCGGAAGCGGTTTATATAGATATATTACATTCCGAGCCTTAGCAGCGGTATTTACATCTCTATTTATCTCTTTAATTATTGGTAAAAAAATTATCAATTTCCTTCGTAGAAAACAATTAGGTGAAACAGTAAGAGAACTGGGACTTAGCGGACAAAAAGAAAAAGAAGGTACTCCGACTATGGGGGGAATTATTATCATCTTGGCAACGTTGATTCCGGTACTTTTATTTTGTAAATTAAACAACATCTATATTATTATATTGGTCATATCAACCATTTGGATGGGAATTATTGGCTTTTTAGACGACTTTTTAAAAATTCATAAAAAAAATAAAGTCGGATTAAAAGGTAAATTCAAAGTTTTAGGTCAGATAAGTCTCGGTATTTTTGTAGGAGTAGTTTTGTATACTAATAAAGATATAGTAATCAAAGAAAAAATTGAAGGCTCACATAATATAGAATTCGCAAAAGATTTCTATCCCAGAGAAAAAACATTTAAAACAACCATTCCATTTTTTAAAAACAATCAATTTGATTACGGAAAAGTTCTAAAATGGATAGGGATGGATGAAAAAGAATCAGAAGATTTGGTATGGATCATTTTAATTCCGGTGGTTATAACTATTGTTACTGCAGTTTCTAACGGAGCCAACCTCACCGACGGGATTGACGGACTAGCAGCAGGAAGCTCAGCAATTATTGTTACCACTCTAGCTTTATTTGCTTATGTATCCGGAAATATAATGATGGCTGATTACTTAAATTTGATGTATATCCCTAATTCGGGCGAAATAGTAATATTTTCGGCAGCCTTTGCCGGTGCTTTGATCGGCTTTTTATGGTATAACACGTATCCGGCTCAAATATTTATGGGAGATACGGGAAGTCTTACGATCGGAGGCGTTATCGCGGTTTTAGCTATAGTTTTAAGAAAAGAACTATTAATTCCTGTATTGTGCGGAATATTTTTAATTGAAAATCTTTCTGTAATACTTCAGGTAATTTATTTTAAATATACTAAGAAAAAATACGGAGAAGGAAAAAGAATATTTTTAATGTCCCCCCTTCATCACCATTTTCAAAAATTAGGATATCACGAAAGTAAAATAGTAACCCGTTTTTGGATTATTGGAATTATGCTGGCCATATTCTGTATCATAACCCTAAAAGTAAGATAAAAAGAAATGAAAAGGCTAGTTATATTAGGAGGTGGAGAAAGTGGCGTAGGTGCAGCCATATTAGGAAAAAAAGTTGGATTTGACGTTTTTCTTTCCGATATGGGTTCTATAAAGGATGAGTATAAAGCGATTTTATCTGAAAAGGAAATTCCATTTGAAGAAAAACAACATACAGAGGCATTAATACTCAATGCTGATTGGATCATAAAAAGCCCGGGGATCCCTAAAAAATCACCCATAATTCAACAAATTAGTGAAAGACAAATTCTTATTTCATCAGAAATTGAATTTGCCTCGCAACATACCGATGCTACACTTATTGCAATTACCGGTTCAAATGGTAAAACAACCACTACCTCATTAACCTACCATATGTTTAAAAAAGCAGGTTATTCGGTTGGATTGGCAGGAAATATCGGTAAAAGTTTTGCTTGGCAGGTAGCTGAAGAAAATTTTGATTATTATATACTTGAAATTAGTAGTTTTCAGTTAGATGACATTCAAAACTTCAAACCTCATATAGCTATGGTCTTGAATTTAAGTCCTGACCATCTCGATCGATATGAATACACCTATCAAAAGTATATCGATGCAAAATTTACAATAACTAAAAATCAAGATATTAAGGATTATTTTATATATAATGAGGATGATCCAATGACTACTAATTGGTTTCAAAATCACAATACTAAAGCGCAAAAGCTTCCTTTTTCTTTACATAAGAAAATAGAAAACGGAGCTTTCAGCGATCATGAAAATATAAACTTCCACATTAACTCAGACACTTTTAAAATGAAAATCAACGAATTAGCACTTACAGGAAAACACAATATTGCCAATTCCATGGCAGCAGGAATTGCCGGAAAACTATCTAAAATTAAAAATGATTTCATAAAACAAAGTTTAATGGATTTTGAAGCGGTAGAACACCGTTTGGAATTTGTTTTAAAAATTAATGGAATTAATTTTATTAACGACAGTAAGGCGACCAATGTAAATTCTGTTTATTATGCTTTAGAAAGTATGAAAACTCCGGTGATCTGGATTGTGGGAGGAACTGACAAAGGAAATGACTACAGTGAACTGATCCCATTTGTTCAAAGAAAAGTCAAAGCCATAGTTTGCTTAGGTGTTGATAATAAAAAGATAATTGATACTTTTCAGAACATAGTTTCTAACATTGTTGAAACTAAATGTATGAAAGATGCCGTAAATGCAGCCTATAGTTTAGGCTCAAAAGGAGATTCTGTACTTCTTTCACCTGCATGTGCAAGTTTCGATTTATTTAAAAATTATGAAGATCGAGGAAATCAGTTTAAGGAGGAAGTTAGAAAACTTTAATAAATGAGAAAATTAAAACAATACTTTAAGGGAGACATAACTCTTTGGGCAGCGATATTACTGATTTCGTTAGCTTCCTTCTTACCCGTATATTCTGCCAGTTCGAATTTGCAATATGTAGTCGGACAAGGATCCGTTTTGGGACATTTTGCCAAACATGCCGGGTTTATTATAGTCGGAATAGGTATTGTTTTTATTTTTCAAAAAATTGATTATAAATATTTTGGCGGATTTTCCAAATTATTATTACCGGTAGTTATTTTTTTATTGATACTTACTTTAATGCAAGGAAAAAGTATTGATGGAGCAAATGCTTCTCGTTGGCTGAAACTTCCGGGGGTTCCGTTTGCCTTTCAAACCTCTGTTTTTGCTGCATTAGTATTAAATATATATGTTGCCAGATATCTTGATAGAAATAAAGATAAAGAAATAACATTCAATAATAGTTTTGTGCCTGTTTTACTACCTATTTTTATGGTAGTCGGACTCATTTTTCCTGCAAACGGATCAACGGGAATTTTAATTTTTTTGATGGTTTTAGCTTTATTGTTTATCGGTGGATATCCTATCAAAATATTACTTTCAATTATAGGGGTTGGTATAATTGTGGCTATTCTTTTTATAACAATCGTTTTGGAATATCCGGATATGTTTCCCGGCCACAGGGTTCATACTTGGAAGAGCAGAATTGAAAACTTTGCAGGAGAAGATGGAGAAGAAAGTTACCAGGTACAGCAAGCTAAAGCAGCTATAGTTCAGGGCGGTATTATACCCAGAGGACCGGGAAAAAGCGCTTTTAAGCAATCTTTACCTCAATCTTCTTCGGATTTTATATTTGCTATTATAGTAGAGGAATACGGTTATGCAGGTGTGTTTTTATGTTTTTTCCTTTATTTACTTATACTCTGGAGAATCATTGTTATAGCCACTAAGGTGGAAAATATATTCGGTACTTTATTAGTGGTGGGTATAGGTTTACCGGTTATATTTCAGGCATTTTCCAATATGGCTGTAGCCGTTAATTTAATTCCGGTTACCGGACAGCCTCTACCCATATTAAGTTACGGAGGAACTTCCATGTGGGTAACTTATATGGCTTTAGGGATTATTATTAGTGTAAGTCGTGATATTGTTTCAAATGAAAACACAGTTAAAGAAAATAATAAAGGAGATATAAATTATGAGATCGCCTAGATTTATAATAAGCGGTGGGGGAACCGGTGGACATATTTTTCCTGCAATTGCCATTGCAGATGAAATAAAACATCGTATTCCTAATGCAGAATTTCTGTTTATAGGTTCAGAAAATAAAATGGAAATGGAAAAAGTACCTCAAGCCGGTTATGCTATTGAAGGATTATGGATCTCAGGAATTTCACGATCGTCCATGCTGTCTAACTTTAAATTTCCTTTTAAGGTTATTTCGAGCCTAATAAAATCACGAAAAATTATTAAATCATTTCAACCGAATGCGGCAATAGGTACCGGCGGATATGCATCCGGGCCTGCTTTATATGTTGCTGCTCAAGCAAACATTCCCACTTTTATACAGGAACAAAATTCGTTTCCCGGTATTACCAATAGAAAACTTGGAAATAAAGCCAAAGGAATTTTTGTTGCTTATGAAGGCATGGAAAAATATTTCCCAAAAGATAACTTATATGTCACGGGAAATCCTGTTAGAAAATCTTTATTTGGAACTATAACTCAAGAACAAGCCAAAAAAGAATTAGGACTCGATCCATCAAAATTGGCAATTTTATCTATAGGAGGGTCTTTGGGTTCGAGAACTATCAATAATTTTTGGAAAGAAAATTCCAAGGTAATTGCTGATACCAATATTCAAATTATATGGCAAACCGGAAAATTGGATTATTCTGATATTAAAGTTAATAACAACTTAAAACACAACAATATATTTATTTTTGAGTTTATAAAAGATATGTCCGTTGCTTACGCTGCTGCTGATATCATTATATCTAGAGCCGGAGCAATAGCCATTTCGGAATTAACCTTAGCCGGAAAGCCAACAATACTTATACCTTTCCCCTTTGCCGCAGAAGATCACCAAACTAAAAATGCCCTGCAATTAGTTAACGCAAACGCTGCAAAAATGGTAAAGGATTCGAAGGTTTCTCAAAAATTATTAAGCGAGATACAAAATCTTTGTAACGATAAAAAAGAAAGAGAACTTTTATCTGAAAATATTGTTAAGTTGGCTAAACCAAATGCAACTGAAGAAATTGTAACTCATATATTAAATGAATTGAAAATTTACTAGTCTATGAAAGATATTCATACATATAAAAATTATTACTTTATAGGAATTGGAGGAATAGGAATGAGTGCTTTGGCTCGTTATTTCAAATTTTCCAATGCAACCGTGTATGGATATGATAAGACTCCTACTAAACTGACTCATAACCTGGAAAAGGAAAATATATCCATTATTTATGAGGATACGATTTCATTACTTCCGAAAAATATTTCCAAAGAGGATACGGTAGTGATCTATACACCTGCTATACCTGAAAATTTAAAAATTAAACACTATTTTATTGAAAATGGATTTACACTTTTCAAACGATCCCAAGTTTTAGGTGAAATCACCAAAAGTACTCTGTGTTTAGCTATTGCAGGAACTCATGGAAAGACGACAACTTCAACTTTATTAGGACATATTTGTAAGTATGCAAATTTACCTGCTACTGCTTTTTTAGGAGGTATTTCTGCCAATTATAATTCTAACTTCATTTACAATGGGTCCAAGATTTCTATTGTTGAAGCTGATGAATTTGATCGGTCCTTCTTGTCCCTTTCTCCAAACATGGCAGCTATAACATCTACAGATTCTGATCACTTGGATATTTATGGAAATCATGAAAATATAATTGAATCTTTTAATCAATTTGCGGACTTAATTCCCGAAAACGGATTTTTAATAGTAAAAAAAGGTTTACCCATCAATGCAAAGCACCTTACTTATTCAGCTAATGAAAAGGCAGATTATTATGCTGAAAATATACAGATAATCAATGGGCAATTCCATTTTGATTTAGTAACGCCTCATCAAATTATAAAAGATTTTATTGTACCCATACCCGGAAAACACAATGTTGAAAATGCAATAGCCGCTTTAGCAATCAGCTTACAACTGGGTATTGAAGCCGATATACTACGTAAGGCTTTAGTTGATTTTAAAGGGGTTTTACGAAGATTTAATAAACATGTATTTGAAAATAATAAAATTTATATCGATGATTATGCCCATCATCCAACTGAAATCAATGCTGTAATCGATACAATTAGAAATTTATATCCTACCAAAAAATTGCTGACAGTATTTCAGCCTCACTTATATTCCAGAACCGCTGACTTTGCAGAGGATTTTGCTAAAAGTCTCAGCAAAACAGATACGCTTATTTTATTGGACATCTACCCGGCCAGAGAAACTCCCATCGAAGGAATAACTTCGGAATGGTTGGCGGATAAAATACAACTTGATGACAAGGAAATATGCTCGATTGATAATGTTTTAAAAAGTATTAAGACAAAAGATTTTGATGTGCTCTTAACCATAGGAGCCGGTAATATTGATACCTTATATGATCCCATTATAAATTGGCTTAATGAAATTAAAATATAGATTTATTAAAATTTTTTTATTACTAATAGTACTAGGATTTTTGATGAACTTTGCAGTCCGAAGACATAACGATAAAAGTATAGATAACGTCAGTATTCTAATTGATAATGCTGATTATATACATTTTATTACCAATGCCATGGTTTATGACATTGTCAATCGATCATCAAAAAATGAAAAGAAAGCAAGTAAAATAAAAGATATTGATATTTCAAAAACCGAAGAAAATTTGGATACCATACCGTTTATTTCAAACAGTAATGTTTATATAGACTTAAATGGTTCCCTAAATATACATGTGAGTCAAAAAATTCCAATTGTTCGAATTAAGACTCCTAATGATGAATTTTATTTGGATCAAAACGGTACGAAATTTCCTTTGTCCCAAAACTTTTCATTGCCTTGTTTACTTGTAAGTGGTGATATTAAAGCAGAGGAATATAAAAAATTAGTAAAATTATCTCAATTAATAAGTGAAGATAAGATATTAAAAAATCACATTATAAGCATTGATAAAGACAAAAAAAATAGTTATAATTTGCTTTTAAATGTAGCCGGAGTATATATAGAATATGGTGATCTTAAAAACAATCATCAGAAACTTACAAATCTAAAAGAATTTTACAAACAATATCTAGATTATGTAGGTTTTGGCGTTTATAAGAAAATAAGTTTAAAATATGACAATCAAATAGTTGCAACAAAGAGATAAATATGGACAACAACAACAACAATATTGCAGTAGGTTTGGATATAGGCACAACAAAGATTGTTGCTATAGTTGGGCAAAGGAATGAACATGGAAAATTGGTTATTCTGGGAATGGGAAGAGCTAAAAGTTTAGGCGTTCATCGGGGTGTAGTAAATAATATTACTCAGACTATTGATTCAATAAAAAAAGCAATTTCTGAGGCTGAAAAAGCAGCAAATTACAAAATTACCGATGTTACTGTTGGAATTGCAGGACAACATATTAGAAGTCTTCAACACAGCGATTATATTTCCAGACCTAACTTTGAAGATGTTATTGACGATACGGATATTGAAAAGTTAAAAGAACAAGTACATAAACTAGTCATGCTTCCGGGAGAAGAAATTATACATGTTCTTCCTCAAGAATACAAGGTTGATTCTCAATCTGAAATTATTGAACCGAGAGGTTTCCACGGTAGCAGATTGGAAGCTAATTTTCATGTAGTAGTTGGTCAAATTTCTTTAATTAGAAATATTGCCAGATGTGTTAAAGAAGCAGGGTTAAATTTAGTAGGTATAACATTGGAACCCCTTGCCTCTTCGGATGCGGTTTTGAGTCAGGAAGAAAAAGAAGCCGGAGTTGCTTTGATCGATGTAGGTGGAGGTACAACGGATATTGCCGTTTTTAAAGATAATATTATCCGTCATACTGCGGTAATACCTTTCGGTGGAAATGTGATTACTGATGATATCAAATCAGGTTGTTCAATTATTGAAAGGCAAGCAGAGATTTTAAAAGTTAAATATGGTTCTGCCTGGCCATCTGAAAATAAAGAGATTGAAGTCATCAGTATACCCGGATTGCACGGAAGAGAACCTAAAGAAATTACCGTTAAGAAATTATCTCAAATTATACATGCAAGGGTTGAAGAAATTATTTCCTTAGCTTATTTAGAATTAAAAAATTACGGATGTGAGGAGCAAAAGAAAAAGTTGATTGCAGGAATCGTAATGACGGGAGGAGGCTCTAAGTTAAAGCATTTAAGGCAATTAACAGAATATACCACAGGTATGGATGTTCGCATTGGTTATTGTAATGAACATTTAGCCGGAGGACAGCCTGAAGAATTAGCCAGTCCTGAATATGCTACTGCCATAGGATTATTAATGACAGGGCTCAATAATCTTGAACTAAAGAAAAATAAAATTCAACAGGAAACTAAAAATATAAAGAAACCTGAAGTTTCTTCAGATATTCCGACTGAAAATTCTAGTACAACAACCCTAAATATTGAGCAAAAAACTTTGAAAGAAGAAAAGAAGAAAAATAAAGAAAAGAAAAAATCTATATTCGCTTCTTTTCAAGAAAAATTTATTAAATATATTAACGATACAGAATAAACAGATAGAATACAATGGATAATACAGAGAACAATAAGCTATTTTTTGAGCTGCCCAAAAATAAAACTTCAGCCATCAAGGTAATTGGTGTCGGAGGTGGAGGAAATAATGCTGTTGGTTATATGTATGATCAAGGCATTACCGGTGTAGATTTTATAATTTGCAATACGGATGCACAGGCATTAATCAATAATCCTATCCCAAATAAAATTCAGTTGGGAAATACCATTACGGAAGGTTTAGGAGCCGGAGCCAATCCTGAAATCGGAGAACAGGCTGCTCTAGAGAGTATAGATGATATTAAAAATGCTTTAGGTGATCAAACTAAAATGGTTTTCATTACCGCAGGAATGGGAGGAGGAACCGGTACAGGAGCAGCGCCTATTATTTCGGGTATTGCAAAAGAAATGGGTATTCTAACTGTTGGTATTGTCACTATTCCTTTTTCTTTTGAAGGTAAATCGCGATTGGAACAAGCAGAAAAAGGTCTTGAAAAAATCAGGAAAAACGTTGACTCTTTAATTGTCGTAAAAAACGATAAGTTGAGAGAATTGTATGGAAACTTGGGTTATAAATCCGGATTTTCAAAATCCAATGAGGTGCTTAGCACAGCTGCTAAAGGAATTGCTGAAGTTATTACCAAAAATTACTCCATCAATATAGATTTACGTGATGCTAAAACCGTTCTGGCAGATAGCGGAACTGCCATCATGGGATCTGCTGTTTCTTCCGGACCTAACAAAGCCCAGGATGCTATCATGGCTGCCTTGGATTCTCCTTTGCTTAATGATAATAAAATTACCGGAGCTAAGAATGTATTATTGTTAATCGTATCCGGCGATGATGAGATAACAGTAGACGAAATAGGTATCATTAACGATTATATTCAATCCGAGGCAGGTAACAGTACAAATATTATTATGGGTATCGGTGAAGATGAAAGTTTAGGAGATAGTATCAGAGTAACTGTCATTGCAACCGGTTTTCCTGTGGACGATGAAAGAAACAGCGGTAAAGAAAAAGAGAAGATCGTACACACGTTAACAGATGATTTTCCAACTTCCAATCCCTTGAATTTGGGAAATACAAAAGCTGCAAATTTCAATAGTCAAAAAGATAATAGATCTGATGAACCACAAATAATTTCTTCAGTTAATAAAGGAAATTATGTTCAGGAAAAAAACGAAGAAAAAACGATTCAAAAAATAATAACTCTAGAAGATGAAGAAGAGGTAACCACTTTTGGAATCTCTAACAGAAAAGATCCGATTGTTCCCTCTTTTCCTATTGATGAGGAAATAAATATTATTAAAAAGGATGTATATCCTCCCCAAAATAATGAAACAACTTTATTTTCTAATAAAGAAAATACATTTCAGGAAACCAAAGAAGATAAACTTCCCGAGCCTCCTGTAAACCAATCGACTATATTCACTTTAGATGAAGCTGAGGATTTTACTCAAAAAGTAAATTTTCAAACAGAAACCGAAGAATTGAGTTCTTATAATAACAAGTTTCAGCTTCCTGAGGAAAAAAAGGAAATTTTCACAGAAGATCAAACCGTTTCTGAAGATAAAAATTATTCTTCAGAATCTTTGAATGAGCTTATGGAGAAAAAAATCCAAGAAAGAAGAGAACGGTTGAAAAAACTGAACAGCAAATTTCAAGGATTATCTAAACAAAATGTTGATGAAGTAGAAAAAGTTCCGGCTTATAAAAGACAAGGCATTAATTTAGATGAAAATATAGATTCTAATAAAAGTTCGGATATGTACTTTAACAAAAATTCTAATGAAGTTCAAATCCGACCAAATAATTTTTTCCATGATAATGTTGATTAGTCCCTAACTAAAACAAATAATTATGAGCTTAGAAACTAAAATAATGGATGCGATGAAAATCGCCATGAAAGATAAAGATAAAGTAGCATTGGAATCATTACGAGCTATTAAATCTCAATTATTATTACTTAAAACGGATGGTAAAACGGAAGATATTTCTCCGGACCAGGAAATTGCTTTATTACAAAGATTGGTTAAGCAAAGGAAAGAGGCTTATGAACAATTTTTAGCTAACAACAGGAATGAATTGGCTGAAAATGAATTAGCACAAGCAAAAGTCATTGAGCAATTCCTTCCGGCACAACTTACCCCTGAAGAATTAGAAAAAGAACTTCGAGAAATTATAGCTGAAACCGGTGCTCAAGACATAAAAGATCTGGGAAAGGTTATGGGTGTTGCTTCAAAAAAATTACAAGGAAAATCCGAAGGAAAAACAATATCAGAAACTGTTAGGAAGTTGTTGTCCTAATTTATCTTTTGTATGTAAGCCGATGATCAATCGGCTTTTTTTAATTAAAAAAAAGACATTCGTAAATGAATGTCTTTTCTATTTTATATTGTTTATAAAGCAAACTGTTTATCGATCTGCTTCATTGTAATTCCTTAACATAATCCAACCGGTAAATTCTCTTCCGTCGGCAATAGTAATTATGTACCAATAGGAAGAGGTCGGCAAATTTCTTCCTAAGTGTTTTCCGTCCCATACAAAACATGTATTAGAGGTTTCTTCATAAACTTGTTTACCGTATCGGTCAAAGATTTTAACTTGAGAATTTTCGCCTTTAAACAAATCTAATCCGCATACTCTCCATGCATCGTTATAATTATCACCGTTGGGAGTTATCACATTATTAATTCCGAAAATTATTCCTTTGGAAGTTATAGCATCACATGAATTGGCAACGGAACGTACATAGAATGTATAAATTCCTTGTTTTAAATTAGTAAATGTGTTACTTCTTTGCCAATTTATCTTATCGATGGAATATTCCAACGGAGCCGGTCCATTTGCTATTACGGTTATATAATCTTTTCCTTGCTGTAATTCAACAATAATCGGTTCTTCCAATAATTTAACTTCTATTTGATGCGTAGTAGTACAGCTGATATTATAATTTAAAATTTTAGTATGTTCAACCGTATAAATACCTATGTCTCTAACATTTTCAAGATATTGACCGGTCCCAACTAATTTTCCTTTAAAATACCATCGGATTTGATCGTATCCATCATCTCCTGCGTCTAGTGTTGTAGCATATCTTGGACAGATATAAACTATTTCATTAGGAGGCGTTGGAGAAACATAAGGAATCAACTCTACTTTTGCTACGGATGGACAAAAATCATCATCTATATTATCCACACGAACATATACATATCCGTTTTTACTTTTATAGTTAGATAATTCGGGTTCTTGTATTTGTTTTGAAGGTTTACCCATTGCTTCATCTTTCAAGGCATTATTTGCATCCTTTTCGGTTCTATAAAAACGAATTGTTGAATTGGGTTGATTTTTAAATAAATGTTCAACTAACGGAAGTTGAAAATACGCGTATCCGTCTTGATCTCCATCACAAGCGTATAGGGTAGCATCATTAAGTTCTACAGGATCATTGGTTTCAAATTCTATTTTTGTAATGCCGATACATTCGGTTTGAATATTTTTAATTCTACAATAAATTGAATCGGATAAAGCAAAATATTTGTTTTTATCTAATACCCCTGTTCCGTTCAATGCTTTTTTATATCCTTCATGATAGGTAATTTCATATACGCGTTGATCTAAATAATTATGTCCTGATTTATCTTTAATTTTAGGATCGAGGTCTTTGAGTAACAGGTCATCATATTTTCCATTATTGTCTCCATCACACACAAATTGAGGTATCAGTTGTGGACGTGGCGTTTCTTTTTGGGTAATTGTTATTGTTCCTTCATTTCCACAGCCGTTCTCTTTGTTTTCGAATTTAACTTTTACTTCTACTTTGTTTTCTCCTACAGGGGGGTCGTAATCGGTTAAAGTATTAGGTATTGGCCCCGATGTGTCTTCTACTCTGCCAATCTCTACTCCTTTGCTGTCTTGGAAAATTACTCGCATATCTTGTAAGAAGCTTTTTATTCTTGCTTCTTCTCCATTGGATGATAACATTGGATAAATCGAACTCCATAAATCTACTCGGGTTTTACTGCCTTGCGGTTCGTATTCACAGATGATCGGTTCGTCTTTTGCTACTTTTAAATATGGATATACGTAGAGTTTTACTTTCGATACTTCATCACAATAGTTGCCTTCTTCGTCTTTTACTCTTACATAGATTTCATCTACTAGGTATAATCCTTCTTTATATAGTTCTCTATTGGTATAGTTACTTATTTCAGGTTCGGTCAGAT